>CAILKE010000050.1 GCA_903834765.1 uncultured Bacteroidota bacterium | reverse complement strand
GACAGCGCCAATCACGTGGAAGCCGCCATCACGTAGTCGCTGCAATGTTGTATGTTTTCCAAGACCAGAAGAAGTGCCAGTAATCACAACTATTTTCTTTTTGCCAATACTTTTATTTTGTGTACTTTTAATAACAAAAAAGATTTCACATGGATTTACAAACAATGCATATTGGTCAAAAAATTAAAAAATTGCGAGAGTTAAAAAATCTAACTCAGGCGCACATAGCCAATGAATTAGGTTTATCGCAAGGAGCTTATAGTAAAATTGAACTTGGTGAATCTGAGGTTTCTTATTCGAGATTAGAAAAAATATCTTCCATATTGGGTTTAAAACCCGAAGATGTTATTTCATTTAATGATCAAATGGTTTTTAATATCAGTAATAATCCAAATGGAGGGAATGTTTTTAGCCACATCAACCAACAATCAATTTCTGAATCTGAAAAAAAATTATACGAAAATCAAATAGATTTGTTAAAAGAAGAGAATGCTCATTTAAAAAAAATGATTGAAAGACTTTTAAATTAAATTCACTTAATTAATTTTACAAGCTTTTTATATATGAATTTCGAAAACTAAAAGAATAAATAATTAATTATCAAAAAGAAAATACCATTTTAAAAGATCTTGTTGATTCTCAAAAGGAAGTTATTAAATTATTAAAAGAAAAGAAAAGGTAAACTGCATCAATGCGACAAGCCTTTAAAAAATAAAGTTTTAAAGAAGATTAAAATAAAACACCTTTACTAATAAAAAACCTTACAGGTGTTTTTGTTTACAAATCAAATACGTTATTTTTATTTCCCAAAGGTTTCTTTTAAAAAGCCAACCACCAAAACAAATGCTACAACCATTAAAGCGAGCATGAGGTAAATGGAGTTTATCCACACAGAACCTTCGCCATTAATTAATGGCATAGCAGCTATAACAACCACAGCGCCTGCATTTCCGGACATCATTAATAAACCTGTAGCAGCGCCTGCTTTTTCATTGCCTGCAATTTCTTCGCACATAGAAAGCAACAAGGCATAACCCGGAAGAAAAAAGAATCCTAATAAGCCACCTAATACATATAACATGGTTAACGAACCCATGGTGCAAAGCGGATAAATAATAAACAAGGCTGTTAAACAACAGATAGCTAAAAAAGGTTTACGTACTTTTAATTTATCGGAAATAGTTGGGATAATTAATGAACCAACGATGCCTCCTATAATTAGGAAAGCGCCCACTAAGCCTGCTTCTTCAGCATTCACGTTATTGGGTTTTAAAATTGGTTCTAACCAAGTGGTGAGTCCATTAAATACACCTAAGGCAAAAAACGTAATGGTACAAAGGATCACCAAATTTTTACTAGCGAGTAAGGCTTTAATTTCGCCAATAGCACTCAAAGCAATCGCTTTTGATTTTACAATATTATTTTCTTTTCCTAAAAAAAAGAAGACGGCTGTTAAAGCAATTGATAAGATAGCAAACACCAACATCGTTTTTTGAAACCCCAAACTTTCGTTGAGTGCAGGCGTTAAGCCCATACCAATAGCCATTCCGATGAGCATGCCTGCTGTGCCAATACCGGTTGCCATAGCTACTTCTTCTTTGTCAAACCAATCGGAAACCAATTTGGAAATACCATTGATGATGTATGGCTGACCAATCGCAATGCCAGTTTGTCCAATCACTAAGATGTAAAAATTATCATCAAACACGCGAACGCAGGCAAACACCGCACTAATCATGCTTCCTAGCATGATGACATAACGGTATCCTTTTTTATCAATTAATGTTCCTGAGTGTATGGATAGCAATACATATAATAAAGGAAAGGAGAGTAATAAGGAGCTTACTGCTAATTCACTGACTTGGTATTTAAGTTGAAGAAAAGAAACTAAAGGAGCTAAGTTCAACCATAGAAACTGGCACATAGCAGCTACGCCAAAATAAGCCATAAGCACAGCCCAACGAAACGGTTTTTTAAATGCTGTTGTTGATGTTGTCATATATGTTTTTTTATTTCAAATCTAATAAATATAATAGACATTTTATAAGTTAGAATATAAGTGATATATTATTATGAATGCAACCTTCGTCATTGCGTTGTTCCTTTACGAAGCAATCTCAAGCATAGCATTGTTTGAGATTGCTTCGTGCTTAGCAATGACGAGTAAAATGGCGTTGATCTATTAACAGAGTCATCTAAAAAATTCATCCTCTTTTACATTTTTTTCCTTGACGAAAAAAAGTAACAATCACGCCTTGGCGTGACAAGCCAAAACGCCAAATCCGTTTTTCTTCGCACATTCCACGCTTCAGCTTCTCCAGAAAAACTAGGATTTCGCACCGTTTTGGCAAAACTAACCGCACCATTACCAACGTATGCATTAGTTTAAAGAACAAAATTCTATTAACTTTTCTAACAATAAATAGATCGTATCTTTTTGATTAAGCGAAAAGAATAAAAAGAAAATATTACTACGAAATTTTTAGTACGACCTTATTAATTACCTTTGAATGGTGAAGCACTTGAAAGACATAAAAGAATTATTGGATGAAAAATACCTTCAGTTTAATAATACAGATTTCATTCAAACGGATCCAATTTCTATTCCACACCAATTCTCCAAAAAAGAAGATATAGAAATAGCTTCTTTGTTAGTTTCTACTATTGCTTGGGGACAGCGTTTCTCTATTATTAAGAATGGAAACAGCCTCATGCGTTTAATGAATGATGAACCTCATGATTTTATTTTAAACTTCACGAAAAAAGATGCGTTGCGTTTTTCTGATTTTGTTCACCGTACGTTTAACGCAGGTGATTGTGTGTTCTTTTTACAATCGCTCAAACATCTTTATACCAAGCACAATGGTTTAGAAGGAGCATTTTCAAAGGCCTTTTCACAGAATGAACCCAATGTCAAACAAGCAATTATTAATTTCAGAACCTTGTTTTTAGAACCGACTCATTTACATCGTGTAGAAAAGCATGTGTCTAATCCGGCTGTAAAATCTAGTGCTAAGAGGCTTTGTATGTTTTTGAGATGGATGGTTCGTCAGGATAAATTTGGTGTTGATTTCGGAATTTGGAAAAGCATTAAGCCGCATCAATTATGTTTGCCTTTGGATTTACACACAGGAAATGTTAGTCGGAAATTAGGATTACTAACACGCACACAAAACGATTGGCAAGCAGTAGAAGAAATTACCACTGTTCTAAAATCCTTTGATAGCAAGGATCCCATTAAGTATGATTTTTCCTTATTTGGTTTAGGAGCTTTTGAGGGCTTTCGATAATGTTTTCCTTCTCTGTGACTCTGCGGTGATTTTTTAACACAAAGTTTAAGAGGTTGATGAGTTTACAGAGATTAGAAAAAGAAATTATTTTAGTTATAGATATAAAATAATTTGTTGTCAGTTCGAGTAGAAAAATGTGCCTCTTTCATTTTTCATATCGAGAACAGCTTCTCGATACTCATTTGCAAGAGGCAGGCAAATGAACTCGAAGCGACAGAAATAGGTTCGCGCCTCTGCGGTTAAAACATAAAAAACTATAATGCATTCAATCTCTCTAAAAACGCATCTTTTTTACGGCGACTAATTTCTAATTGTGAATTGTCGCTCATAATGGCATAACCGCCGTCAACCTTTAAAAAACGCACCACATGATTGATATTGATGAGGTGATGATGATGAATACGAATGAAATCGTTAGCAGGTAATAAATCTTCATAGTGTTTCATACTAGCAGATACCATAAGCTTTTTGCCACCTATTAAAATAAAATTCGTGTAACTTCCATCAGCCTCACAACGAATAATGTCTTTAATATTTACTATTTCATAAGCATTACCGCTAGGTAATGTTATTTTACTGTAGTTATCATCCGCACGTTTTAAATTTTGGATTAAAAATTGTAAATTCTCCATGCTCGGCATGGTAGATGTTTTATTAGTATGCTTTACAATGAGTTTATCAACAGTTGGTTTAAGTTCTTCAACGTCTATGGGTTTTAATAAGTAGTCGCAAGCACTGTATTTAATGGCTTTTAAAGCATGCTTATCTGTAGCGGTTGTAAAAATAATATCGAACTTTAATCCCTCTGTTTTTTCAAGCACGTCAAAGCCAGTACCATCAGGCATACTGATATCTAAAAACACTAAGTCAGGACTAAGTGTTTTGATAAATTCTACACCTTCCGACACATTTTTAGCTAAGCCAACAATGGTTAATTGTGGGAAGTTCTTTTTGATCAATGTAGCCAGCATATCGCGACTTTTTTGTTCGTCTTCTATGATTAATGTTTTCATGTTTTTTTCTTATTAATAGAATGTACGATTTTGTTATTTTAGAAATTTAACATTCATCATTTAACATTCAAAATTATTTAATGTACGGTATATATAAATCTACTTGTGTTCCTATGGGTTCTTTATTGCCGTTATACAAATCTATAATATTTACGTTTAAATTGGACTGATGAATGGTGTTTAATATTCTTACCCGATCCTTTGTTATTTTCATGCCCAGAGATTTGTGTCTAGCAGCTGGTTGCAGGCTTTGTATTGCTTTTGATTTATCTCTTCCAATACCGTCATCAATAATGGAAATTTTAATAAAAGCATTAATCAAACTTATTTCTACATTAATGTGCCCTTGTCCTTCTTTAGGATTAATCCCATGTAAAATCGCGTTTTCTAAATAAGGTTGAATTAGCATCGGTGGAATTTCATCATAGTCGCCATCAATAGAGTCACTCACTTGAATTGAGTAATTAAATTTATTTTCAAAGCGCATTTTTTCTAATTCTAAATAAAGAGTCAAGGCCTCAATGTCTTCATTAATAGTAACAGTGGGCTTTTCGGAGTTATTTAAAATTATACGAATTAATTTGGCAAATTTATTTAAGTAACGAGCCGCTTCTTCGCCTTTACTATTGAGGATATAATGCTGAATGGAATTTAAAGAATTAAATACAAAGTGAGGATTCATTTGAGCGCGTAATGCTTTCAATTCTGCTTTCGAAACTTCTACTTGCTTATCAAACTCTTCTTTTTGCTTAAGTTGTATTTGATGTAATCGTATTTTAAAAATCGCATATATTAGGCCTGTTACCAATGCCAATAAGGCAACGGTAAACCACCAGGTTTTATAAAACGCTGCTTTTATTTCAAACGAAAAAGTAGTAGGCTCTATATTCCAAATGCCTTCGCTGTTGCAACTCTTTACTTTAAATGTATATTTTCCTGCAGGTAAATTATCATATTTAGCAAAGTTAACATCCGTATATGGACTATAACTTTTATCAAAGCCTTCAAGCTTATACATGTACATTACTTTGTTAGGATTGGTTAAACTGATGCCGTCCACATAAAATGTAATGTTATTTAAATCGTAAGCAAGCTTCGAACTATCTGCTAATAGTGTATCTTCGTATGCAAGTTGAATTTTACTGATGGTGGTTTTTGATAAATTATCGTTAGGTTTAAATTCATTTTGGGAATATTTGATAAGTCCATTTACAGTTCCAAACCAAACATCACCAGCATGATCTTCAAAGATGCCATGCGTATTACATTCAACGCCTTCAAAACCTTCGGCTTTATTGTAGGAAGTAATTTCAATAATATCATGTTTTAATTTCGATATATTTATTTTACTAATCCCCTGATTAGTGCCAGCCCATAAGTATTTTTTATTTTTACTCATCTTTAAGCTATATACTAGCTCGGAAGCTAAGCCATCTTTTTCAGAAATGAATTTAGTATCCTGTGTTTTGGTATTATATATCAATATACCATTGAATGTAGCTGCATACATAACACCTGTAGAATCAAATTCTATTTCGAGTGCTGATTCTATGCCTGTTTTAAAATGAGATTGCTGATTAATGAACTGCTTGTTTTCTAATTTAAAAATCCCTGCCAAATAAGTACCTAACCATATGTTTCCTTCAGGATCTTCATTAATAGCCCATATATTATAATCTTTAATGGGTGTTGGTAATTTATAATAGGTTGTTAAGTAAACGTGATTGTATTTTTCCATACAGCATAATCCATTTTGTCCACCGATCCAAATGCGTTGTTTGGAATCTTGAAACAAGCAACTAATAGGCGCTTCCAATTTAAAATCAGCACCATAACTTATGTTTTCAATTTTTTGATTCGTAAATTTTGAAATTCCTCTATTTGTGCCAAACCATAACTGACCTGATTTATCAAGTAATGCTGAGGTTACATTACTACTGAGTAATCCTTCTTTCGTAGAATAATTTTTAAAATAACCATTCGCATACTTATAAATTCCATTATTTTCAGTGGTAATCCAAAGATTATTTTCTTTATCTTCTAACACCTGGTATATGAATGCGCCTCCTAAACCTTCTTGTTTAGAATAGCTTGTAAATCCTTTGTCTCTAAATTTGTATAAGCCATTGTGTGTGCCAATCCATAAATTATTTTCATAATCAATAATGAGCGAACGGATGTGGTTGGTATTATTATCTTGTCGAATAGAAAAATAGGAAAATAATTTACCGTCAAAATTAACCAATCCGCTTTTGGACCCTATCCATACCAAGCCTTCCGGAGTATTAGTAATAACAGTAATATCCTCATCTAATAAACCATTAATCACATGATAATTAGTGCAATGTTGAGAAGAAATATTAAGGATACTTAATCCATTTTTAGTACCGATAAATAATTCTTTAGTGGTAGTTTTTTGACTAATGCAATTAATCGAATTGTCAACTAAGCCATTAATGGTTGAATACAGAGTTACTGTTCCGTTATTGATGTTATATAGTCCGTTATTAGTACCAATCCATAACCCATTTTGACTAGTTGGATATAAACAGTTAATGGTTTGATTTTTTAATGCGTCGTATAATTGGATATGTCCGTTTTCATAGGTGCATAATCCCTTTGTTGTCCCAACCCATATTTTTCCTGAAAAATCTGTACAAACCGCTGATACGTTTTTAGAAGGAAGCCCATCTTTTACATGGTAGTTTTTGAATTTATTGTTGTTTAGCACTGATAATCCATCAATGGTACCAACAATGATATGATGGTTTTTATCTTCAGTAATAGCGTTTACATAATGATTTGCCAATCCATTTTTTGGCGAAAAATTTTGAAAGGTTTTACCATTAAATTTACTTAAGCCACCATAGCCGCCACTCCATAGATAACCGTGGCTATCTTGAAAAATAGTGAAGATTTGGATATAGGGTAAACCGTTTTCTACTGAATATCCTTTAAAATTATATTGTTGCGCAAAAGCAGCCGTTTGAATTAATAAAAGCAACGTAAGAGCTGAGCGCTTTAAAACAATTTTAGATATAGATAAGCAAGAAATCATCATTACTAAATTACAAATAATAATTAGGTTGAGTTTATTATTTTGTAAGTGGTTGAGATTAGGCAATAAGTGGTTAAATTTATTTCATTCATCAACCATTTTTGGTTAGAAGAATCTGGGATAGAGATGTAGTTATTATTTCTTTGCTTCGAGCAGATTTTTTTACGAAAAATATGATTTTGGCATCTTAAAAATGCTTATTTTCGTTAGCTTAAATTTAAATCACACTATGCTAACGTTCCTGAAAAAATTCTTCGGCACAAAATCCGAAAAAGATATTAAATCCATTCAACCACAAGTTGATCAAATTTTAGAAATTTATCCTACACTTGCCAGTTTATCAAACGATCAATTGCGCGCAAAAGTTGATGCTTTAAAGGAGAAGATACAAGACGCAATCAGACCTGATCAAAATAAGGTAAGTGATCTTAAAGTCCGTATTGAAAAAATGGATGATTTGGACATTGATGCTAAAGAAGATTTATATAAAGAAATTGACGGCATTGAAAAAGAAATTACTAAGACTATTGAAGAGACTTTAACAGAGATATTACCCGAAGCTTATGCTATTTTAAAAGACACTTCTCGTCGTTTTTCTGAAAATGAAGAAATTATTGTAACAGCTAATGACTATGATAGAGAATTAGCAAGAACTCACAAAAACATTGAAATACGTTCAGAACAAGCGGCTTGGAAAAACAAATGGATAGCTGCAGGTACCGAAGTGTTTTGGAATATGGTTCATTACGATGTGCAGTTAATTGGTGGTTCTGTTTTACATCAAGGTAAAATAGCTGAAATGGCCACTGGTGAAGGTAAAACCCTCGTATCTACCTTACCTGTGTTTTTAAATGCCTTATCAGGTCGCGGTGTTCATGTTGTAACAGTAAATAATTATTTAGCAAAACGAGATAGCGAGTGGAATGCTCCATTATTTCAATTTCATGGTCTAAGCGTTGATTGTATCGATAAACATGAGCCTAACACCGATTATCGTCGTAAGGCTTATTTAGCGGATATTACTTATGGAACAAATAACGAATTTGGTTTTGATTACTTACGTGATAATATGACGCGTGAAGTAGATGAATTAGTTCAACGTAAACATAATTTTGCGATTGTGGATGAGGTGGATAGTGTGTTAATTGATGATGCTCGTACTCCATTAATTATTTCGGGCCCAACGCCTACAGGTGATAAGCATGAGTTTATGGAATTTAAACCTCGCGTTGAAAAATTATTAGCCGCCCAAAAAGCAATGGTTCAATCTTGCTTAACAGATGCTAAACGATTATTTTCTGAAAATAACGAGAAAGAAGCTGGAATCCCATTATTACGCGCGTACCGTGGTTTGCCCAAAAATGGTGCATTAATTAAGTTTTTAAGTGAGCCAGGAGTAAAAGCATTATTACAAAAAACTGAGAATTATTATATGCAAGACCAACAAAAGGAAATGCATAAAATTGATGTAGAATTATTTTTTGTGATTGATGAAAAAAACAATACCGTTGATTTAACGGAGAAGGGTATTGATTTAATGACCGCTAGTTCAGATGATCCGCATTTCTTTATCATCCCTAATGTAGGTGGAGAAATTGCTGATTTAGAAAAACAAATCTTTGCTGATCCAAAAGAAAAAATTGCTCGAAAAGAATTGTTGATGCGTGATTTTAGTGTGAAAAGCGAACGTATTCATACCGTAAATCAATTATTAAAAGCATATTCTTTATTTGAAATTGATCAAGAATATGTTATTTCTGATGGACAAATTAAAATTGTAGATGAGCAAACTGGACGTATCATGGAAGGCCGTCGTTATAGCGATGGATTGCACCAAGCGTTAGAAGCTAAAGAAAATGTAAAGATTGAAGCCGCTACTCAAACGTACGCAACTGTTACCTTACAAAACTATTTCCGTATGTATAATAAATTGGCTGGTATGACTGGTACTGCCGAAACGGAAGCAAACGAATTTTGGGATATTTATAAATTAGATGTGGTTGTTATTCCTACTAATCGCCCTATTTCTCGTAAAGATGACCAAGATTTGGTATACAAAACAAAACGCGAAAAATACAATGCTGTGATTGAACAAACAGCGAAGTTAGTTGCTGAAGGTCGTCCTGTATTGGTAGGTACAACTAGTGTTGAGATTTCTGAATTATTAAGCCGGATGCTTAAATTAAGAGGTATTAAGCACAATGTATTAAATGCCAAGTTACACGCTAAAGAAGCTGATATTGTTGCTGAAGCAGGACAAGCTGGAACGGTTACTATTGCTACTAACATGGCGGGTCGTGGTACTGATATTAAATTAGGTGCAGGTGTAAAAGAAGCAGGTGGTTTAGCAATCATAGGTACAGAGCGTCACGAGTCTCGACGCGTTGATAGACAGTTACGTGGTCGTGCTGGTCGCCAAGGAGATCCAGGTTCCTCTCAATTCTTTGTGTCTTTGGAAGATAATTTAATGCGTTTATTTGGAAGCGAGCGTATAGCCTCGTTAATGGATAGAATGGGCTTAGAAGAAGGTGAGGTGATTCAACACTCAATGATTTCTAAATCTATTGAACGTGCACAAAAGAAAGTAGAAGAAAATCATTTCGGTACTCGTAAACGTTTAATTGAATACGATGATGTGATGAATGCACAACGTGATGTGGTGTATAAACGTCGTCGTAATGCACTTTATGGTGATAGAATAAGTATTGATATTGCTAATATGGTTTACGAAGTAGCTGATAGTATCGTTATGGAATACCATGCTGTCAGGGATTTTGAAGGCTTTACATTTGAATGTATCAAAAATTTCGGTATCGAATCTCCATTCACTGAAAAAGAATTTTTAAGCGGAAAAGAAAATGATTTAGTGCAACGTTTATTTGAAGCAGGCGAAAAACATTACCATTTTAAAACAGCACAAATTGCTGAAACTGTTTTCCCTGTTGTAAAAGATGTTTACACAAATCCGAATAATAATTTCGAGAACATTGTTACGCCATTTACAGATGGCATTCGTTCAATACAGGTAATGGCTAACTTGAAAAAAGCGTATGATTCTCAAGGACGCGAATTAGTGGCAATTTTCGAGAAGACTATTATCCTAGCGATGATTGATGATTCTTGGAAAGAGCATTTACGTGAAATGGACGATTTAAAACAATCTGTTCAAAATGCTGCGTTAGAACAAAAAGATCCATTGGTAGTTTATAAATTAGAATCATTTAATTTATTCAGAGAAATGATTGCTAAAACGAGTAAAGACATTATTTCATTTTTAATGAAAGGTGGTTTGCCAGTAGAAGAAAACACCGCTAAACCTAAATTACCTCAAGCGCGTTTTACACAAGAGCAAGTGCAACAAAAACCTAAAGAAAAATTAGTGGAAAGTCGAAGCGAAGAAGAAGCAAAAGGACAGCAACAAGAGCCTCAAAAGCCTAAACAAAAGCCTATTCGCGTAGAAGCAACTTTAGGCCGTAACGACCCTTGTTTTTGTGGTAGCGGAAAAAAATATAAAAACTGCCACGGCGGACAATAGTAAATCTTAAATTTAAAAAAGCTTTTCGCAAGAAAAGCTTTTTTTATGAGATGATTTGTAACTCATGCCCTTCCTTGTTTTTTACTATATTTACCATCTTAATTTTTAACACAACATGAGTTTTTTAGACGAATTACATAAGCGTAAAACCTTTGCCATTATTGCCCATCCCGATGCAGGTAAAACAACCCTTACCGAAAAATTATTATTATTTGGTGGTGCCATTCAAACCGCAGGTGCCGTAAAGTCAAATAAAATAAAAAAAGCTACGACTTCCGATTTTATGGAAATTGAAAAGCAACGTGGGATTTCGGTTTCTACATCCGTAATGGCATTTGATTACCGTGATTTTAAAGTTAATATTTTAGATACACCTGGTCACGAAGATTTTGCGGAAGACACATACCGCACTCTATCAGCAGTGGATAGTGTAATTATGGTGATTGACTGTGTGAAAGGGGTAGAGCCTCAAACACGTAAGTTGTTAGAGGTTTGTCGTATGCGAAATACGCCGGTTATTGTATTCGTTAATAAAATGGATCGTGAGGGACAAAGTCCTTTTGATTTATTAGATGAAATTGAAAAGGAATTAAAAATCAGAGTGCGCCCTCTTACTTGGCCTATAGGCATTGGTAAATCATTCAAGGGAGTTTACAATTTATACGAAAAAAAATTATCACTTTTTCAAGGCGATAGTAAAACAACGGTAGAAGAAAGTGTAACATTAGATAATGTCAATGATAGTGAAATCGAAAAATATATTAGTGAAGATTTTGCCAATCAATTGCGTGATGATATTACTTTGATTGATGGGGTTTATGACGATTTTGATAAACGAGAATATTTAAAAGCAAATGTAAGTCCTGTGTTTTTTGGTAGTGCCGTTAATAATTTTGGCATCAAAGAATTATTGGATTGCTTCGTAGAGATTGCCCCCACGCCTCAAGGCAGAGATACAGATGTTGTAGGACATATCGAACCGGACTCAGCAAAGTTCAGTGGTTTTATTTTTAAAATTCACGCCAACTTAGATCCCAAACACCGCGATCGAATTGCATTTTTACGAATTGTATCAGGGAAATTTGAACGTAATAAATATTACTATAATGTACGTGAAAAAAAAGACATGCGCTTTAGTAATCCTACCGCTTTTATGGCTCAGCAAAAATCAGTGATTGATGAATCATATCCTGGTGATGTGATTGGGTTGTATGATGCTGGTAATTTTAAAATTGGTGATACCTTAACAGAAGGTGCCAAGTATAATTTCAAAGGAATACCAAGTTTCTCACCAGAGTTATTTAAATATGTGACTAACCTCGATCCAATGAAAACAAAACAACTGCAAAAAGGATTAGAGCAATTGACAGATGAAGGAGTAGCGCAATTATTTACCAAAAAAACAGATGGCCGAAAAGTGGTTGGTACCGTTGGAGCTTTACAGTTCGAAGTTATTCAGCATCGTTTAAAATCGGAGTATAATGCATCTTGTGGTTATGATAGCATCAATTTATACAAAGCTCTTTGGATAGAATGCAGTGATAAAAAGAAACTAGAAGAATTTTTAATAGATAAGGCCAATCACATTGCCTACGATAAAGAAAACAGATTGGTATTCTTAGCTGAGTCTGCATGGTTATTACAGATGGCTCAGGAAAAATTTCCAGACATTAAGTTTCATTTAAAGAGTGAGTTTTAATATAAATGTAAGGCAGATAGCACAGATTCAATATGATTAAAAAAATCTTATCTATTCATAATCACCAGCATCATCAGCGTTCAATAATTTAATAATAAAATCCTATGGCAAATATTTTTGAATTCAACGGCTATAAGCCTGTTATACATAAAACAGCATTTATTCATCCCAATGCTACTGTTACTGGTAATGTAATTATTGGTAAAGATGTTTATGTTGGCCCGGGTGCAGCCATTCGTGGCGATTGGGGACAAATTATTATCGAAGATGGTTGTAACGTTCAGGAAAACTGTACTATACACATGTTTCCCGGAACAACGGTTTTGTTAAAAGAAGCTGCTCATATTGGTCATGGTGCTATCATTCATGGCGGTACCATTGGTAAAAATGTATTGGTGGGGATGAACGCTGTAGTGATGGATAATTGTGTGATTGGCGATAATTGCATCATTGGCGCGTTATGTTTTGTGCCAGCTGATACCATTATCGAAGATCGAAAAGTAGTAGTTGGTAATCCTGGAAAAGTAGTGAAAGAGGTGAGTGATGATATGATTGCTTGGAAAACCAAAGGTACTGCGCTTTACCAACAATTACCTGCCGATTGTTACGCGACCTTAAAACCCTGTGAGCCATTGCGCCGTGCGCCAGCTTTCCGCCCCGAACAACAAAACGAATACAAAACCTGGAACAAGGAAAAGACTAAAGGAAAAAAATAATTTCGGAATTTTGGCATTATTTCAATCAGAAATTATCTCATTTTTTATTATAGGATTTAATTAACACATTTTAAGACTAAAAATGCTTAAAAGTTGCCGTATTTCGGCTAAAAGTGTAAATTCGTCGTTCATAAATTTTGATGAGCTTAATAGATCAAATAGATAAAACAAAAGTTCCACAACACATTGCTATCATCATGGATGGTAATGGGCGTTGGGCTAAGCAACAAGGTGAAAACCGTATATATGGGCATTACGAAGGGGTTAATTCTGTTCGTGATGTAGTAGAAGGAGCTGGTCAGTCTGGAGTTAAATTTATTACTCTTTATGCTTTTAGCACCGAAAATTGGAACCGCCCCAAAGAAGAAGTAGATGCATTAATGGAATTACTCGTTTCTACTATCAGTATGGAAACGGAGAAACTCCATAAAAAAAATGTGCGCTTACAAGCTATAGGAAATTTGAATTCTTTACCTCCCGCTTGCTTAGCTGAGTTAAACGAGTCTATAGATTTAACTTCAAAAAATACAGGTCTTACTTTAGTGCTAGCGTTAAGCTATTCCTCTAAATGGGAAATCATTAATGCCATAAAGCAAATAGCAGTTGATGTAAAAAATGGAAAAATAGAGAGCGAAGATATTTCAGAAGAAAATATAGATCACTATTTATGCACTAAAGATATTCCTGACCCTGAATTAATGATTCGCACAAGTGGAGAGCATCGCATCAGTAATTTTTTATTATGGCAGTTGGCCTATGCCGAGTTTTATTTCACAGAAACATTGTGGCCAGATTTTAGAAAAGAAGATTTATTTACCGCCATACTTAATTATCAGAATCGCGAACGCCGTTTTGGAAAAACGAGTGAGCAACTAACGCAACCATCTGAATGATATTTTTAAAACATACACTTTTTTTATTTTTGTTTGCTGTTAGTTTAGCTGGTATGGCCCAAATTTCAGGCGATTCGACATCCATGCCGTCACTCGATTATGCCAAACCAAAAGAATTTAGCATTGCTTCGGTAAGTGTTACTTGTTCCGACTTTACAGATAAAAGTGTTGTACGTTTATTATCAGGCTTACAGGAAGGAGATAAGATTCAATTACCAGGAGATAAAATAGCTGAGGCGATTAAATCACTATGGAAACAGGGACTATTTGAAGATGTACAGATTTATTTATTAAAAACAATTGAAAAAGAAGCTTTCATAAACATTGTGGTTGTTGAAAAACCTCGCCTTACTAAGTTCGGATTTAGTAATAATGTTAAGAAAAATGATGCGGATGATATTCGTGGAAAACTAAGATTAGTGCCAGGAAAAGTAATTACAGATTTTACAATTGGTTACATCAAAAATATCGTACGCGATTTTTATGTGAATAAAGGATTTTATCACACGCAAGTTAATATCACCCAAAACGTTGATAAAACAGCTAAAACGCCACATGTCATTCTAAACATTGATGTGGTTAAAGGCAAACGTGTTCGTATTCATAGTTTAAATATTTATGGTAATACGATTATATCAAGTGGTAAACTTCGTCGTAAAATGAAGGATAGTAAACCTTTTAAGTTATATACGTTTTGGAATTCTGGTAAATACTTAGAAGATAACTTGGAAAAAGATTTACCAACGATTGTTGCAAAATATAATGGTAAAGGTTATAGAGATGCGCGTATCGCAAAAGATACTGTGTATTTTGTAAAGAAAAACAGAGTGGATATTGATATTACTGTAGATGAAGGACATAAATACTATTTTGGTGATATCAAATGGCAAGGAAATGCAAAATACCGTAGTGGCCAATTAGACACTATTTTAAATATTAAAAAAGGAGATATCTTTGATCAAACCGAATTGGATCAAAAATTATTTATGAATCCTAATGGTTATGATATTTCATCTTTGTACATGGATGATGGTTATTTGTTTTTTAACGTGACTCCTCAAGAAGTTAATGTGCACAACGATACTATTGATTTGCAAATCAATATGTATGAAGGAAAGCAAGCCACTATCAATAAAGTAACAGTATTGGGTAATGCTAAAACAAACGATCATGTTATCTATCGTGAAATTAGAACAAGACCAGGTCAGTTATTCCGTCGTTCAGACATAATACGTACACAACGTGAGTTAAGTCAGTTAGGTTATTTCGATCCTGAAAAAATGGGCGTTACACCTACACCAAATCCCGCAAACGGAACAGTAGATATTGAATACAAGGTACAAGAAAAACCTTCTGATCAGGTTGAGTTATCTGGTGGTTGGGGCGGAGGCCGTGTTGTTGGAACGTTGGGTTTATCGTTCAATAATTTCTCGATGCGCAATATTTTTAAACCCAAATCATGGAGCCCTTTACCAACAGGAGATGGACAAAAATTTAGTATTCGTGCGCAAACAAATGGTGTATATTATCAATCGTATAATATTTCATTTACAGAGCCTTGGTTAGGTGGTAAAAAGCCTAATTCCTTAAGCGTGTCTGCATTTCACTCTCGTTTCCGTAATTCAGATGTTAGTAGAACAAAAAAAGATGATGCGGGAAATACTGTATTAAACCCTTTATTCAGTGGAATGTTTATTACAGGCGGTTCAGTTGGTTTTGGTAAACGATTAAAAAAACCGGATGACTTTTTCTCATTATATACTGATGTGAGTTACAACTATTATGAATTATTTAATTATTACTCTTTCATTTTTGCAAATGGTTATTCGAATGATTTAAATGTGAAAATTCATATAACTCGTAATAGCCTTGATCAAGCCATTTTTCCAAAAAATGGCTCAAACTTCTCTTTCTTAGCGCAGTACACGCCGCCATATTCTTTATTTAATGGAAAAGATTATGTTACTTCTGAACCAGCCGATCGTTATCATTTTATTGAATATCAAAAATACAAATTCACCGCTGAGTGGTATACACAGTTAACTAATAAAAAAGCTGGCGAAGGTAAAGAGGCTCGTAATTTAGTATTACGTACAAAAATTGGTTATGGTATTTTAGGATACTATAATAAGAGTGTTGGCGTTTCTCCATTCGAACGTTATTATATGGGTGGTAGCGGTTTAAGTGGCTATCAAAACTTTGTGGCTCGTGAAATCATTGGGTTGCGTGGTTACACAGATAATTCTGTTTCTAGTTCAAGTGGTGATCCTTTATGTGCACGTTACACGATGGAGTTACGGTATCCAATCTCTTTAAATCCTCAAGCAACTATTTTTGTTTTAGCTTTTGCTGAAGGAGGAAATACCTGGGCTAAGTATAAAGACTTTAATCCTTTCCAAGTAAAACGGAGTGCTGGTTTTGGTTTGCGAGTGTATTTACCAATGTTTGGATTATTAGGTTTAGATTATGGTTGGGGCTTTGATAATATTCCGGGGAATCCAAACTCGGGTAATGGAAAAGGTCAATTCCACTTTACATTAGGAGCAGCCTTAGGAGAGTTATAAACCCAAAAAAATGTTAATTCGTAAAATAATAGTACCTTGGCACACGTTATGATTTAGAGTTGGAGAATTCATAAAACAATAAATTTAAGATCATGAAAAAAGTAATTTTAGTAGCACTAGTAGTCCTTACCACAGCAAGTGTATCATTTGCGCAAAAAATGGGATATGTAGACACCGATTATATTTTAGGTAAAATACCTGAGTATAAAGCGGCACAAACCGAAATTGATAAAACATCAGTTGATTGGCAAAAAGAAATAGAAGCAAAGTATGGCGAAATAGATAAGCTTTATAAAATATACCAAGCAGAGTCTGTTTTATTGACAGATGATATGAGAAAGAAACGTGAAAATGAAATCATCAATAAAGAAAAGGAAGTTAAAGAATTGCAAAAAGCGCGTTTTGGTGTAGATGGTGAGTTATTTAAAAAACGTATGGAACTTGTGAAACCAATTCAAGATAAAGTATATAGTGCTGTAAAACAAGTGGCTGAAAAAGCAGGATTAGCATTCATTTTCGATAAAGCAGGTCAAGTAGCATTATTATACTCTAACAGTAAATATGATAAAAGCGAAGACGTCATTACATTTATGGGTTACAATAAAAAATAATTAAATCAAACATAGAAATCAATAAATCAAAAAAACATAAACAAAACAATGAAAAAGTTAGTAAAATCAGTTGCCATAGTAGCATTAACAGTTGGTTCAGTAGTTATGGCTCAAGCTCAAAAAATTGCACATATTCAGTTAGATTCATTAATAACTATGATGCCTGAAAGTAAAGTAGCTCAAGAATTAGCTCAAAGCTATTTAAAGGATTTAGAAAAACAAGTAGCAACTATGGAAACAGAATTGCAAACTAAGTATCAAGATTATATGGCTAATGGTCAAAATCAACCTGACTTAGTAAAACAAGCTAAAGAAAAAGAATTACAAGATTTAAATAAACGAATCGAAGATTTCAAAGCATCTGCTCAACAAGATTACCAGCGTAAATATGGCGAAATGTCGAAACCAATTTATGATAAAGCTAAAAAAGGAATTGATTTAGTTGCTAAAGAAAATGGTTACAAATATGTATTAGATACAAGTACAGGTAATGTATTATATTCTGAAGCAGCTGAAGATATTTTACAATTAGTAAAGAAAAAATTAGAATCAATGCCTGCAGCAGTAATCCCTGGCGCTCAAGGATCAGTAAAGCCTCAAGGCGGAACTAAAACTACACCAAAAACACCTGGAAAATAATTTTTAATAAGTTATAAATCTAAAATCCCTTTAATGAAAGTTAAAGGGATTTTTTTTGACTAGTGATTTTTTATAAAATATCAAATAAGGCAATGTTAGTTCGAGTCACGCATTGTGCGTGAAGAACTAATTATTACATCTCGACTTCGCTCGATGTGACAAAAAATAAAATGAACTATTTGTTTTTATACTTGGAACTATTAAACTGAAAGAATAGAAATCTATAATTATTAAAACCAAAGTATTTATTTATCTTTAGTGCATGAGTTATACCTTTTAAAATATAATTCGCAATACCTTAATTTAGTTTATTATAAGATGATCATTCGAAGTAAAGCACCATTAAGAATTGGTTTAGCGGGCGGAGGTACGGACGTTTCGCCGTACAGTGATATTTATGGTGGCGCCATTTTAAATACTACCATTGATTTATATGCTTATGCAAGTCTCGAACCGTTTGATAACGCAATGATTGAGTTTTGTATTGATGGCACAGATAAAACTTTATCCGTAAAGTCAGAAGAACAACTAAAAATAGTAGAAGGCTTTGAATTATTTATAGGTGTGTATAACCGTATTATTAAAGAATTTAAATTAAAGCCTTTATCATTTCGTTTGACTTCATATATTGAAGCTCCTCAGGGTTCAGGTCTTGGAACATCATCTACGATTGTTGTTTCGTTATTAGGCGCTTTTGTAGAGTGGTTGAAATTACCGTTAGGTAAATACGACATTGCGCGTTTAGCATATGAAATAGAACGAAAAGATTTGAATATGAGTGGAGGCAAGCAAGATCAATATGCTGCTACGTTTGGCGGCATTAATTTCATGGAATTTTTAGCGGATGATAAAGTCATTGTAAATCCTTTGCAATTAAAGGATGAGGTGTTGTATGAATTAGAATGCAATTTGTTATTATACTTTACAGCCACACAACGGTTATCAGCTACCATTATTAATGAGCAGGTAAAAAATGTAAAAGATAAAAATGAAAAATCTATTGATGCGATGCATAATTTGAAAGATCAGGCCTTACAAATGAAAGATAGTTTGTTGCGGGGCGATTTAGCTACCATTGGAGAGATTTTGCATTTTGGATGGACCAACAAAAAACAAATGGCACATTCGATCAGTAATGAGCTCATTGATAACGTTTACCAAACGGCTATTAAAACAGGCGCAACCGGTGGAAAAATATCGGGAGCAGGTGGTGGAGGCTTTATGTTTTTTTATTGTCCTGCTGTTACTAAAATAAAAGTAGCAAGAGCTATTGAAAATTTGGGAGGCAGAGTACAATCCTTTAAATTTACTCAACAAGGTTTAACTACTTGGACAAGTCTTTAAGCATTTTTAATATCGCACATTTATTGCATTTTATGAGTTTAAACAAAAAACCCTCGCTGTTATGCAAGGGTTTTATATTTAGTGCGATATCTTATTAATCAACGTTATCGTGTAAGAACGAATTGTTTGGACGAATCTCTGTATTATTGTTTTCGTCTTTACCTAAGGTGTAACGAGATACTTGAGATTCAGTTGATGGCGTTGCGTTGTTTTCGATGCTGATTTGTTTACGTTGCCATGCTGATTCTTTTTCTAAGTGCGCTAAGCCTTCCGGCGTTTTCATTTTAAGCGTTAACTCTTTTAATTTTTTAATACGCTCTTGTGCCAAACGAATTTGCTCTTCGCGGCTATTTGCTTCTACTTGTTGTTTAGAGTTTACTTCTGACACATTAGTTACATCATTGATTACGAATTCTTGTTTTGGTGTTTCGTTTATGATGTTTGGTGTTTCTATCGCTTCAGGCGTTAGTTCGAAAGATGTCGTAATTTCTTCATCAAAAGAGTATACTTTTATTTCAGGAGTTTTAGGTTCTTCTATTTCATTTACTGGTGAAGAAATTTCTTCTGATGTATCTGAATTTTTTACTTCATCAGTCACCTCTTTTGTAAAAATAAAAGGTTCTACGCTTTGTATTTCGTCAATGATGGATGTTTGAACAGGCTCAATTTTAGTCGCCATTGGCTCGTCTAATTTTACCACTTTACGTTCTTGCACCATTGGTGCTTCGTAACCTGAATTTATTTTTGAATTGAAACCTGTTGCAATAATTGTTACAGATACGTTATCACCTAATGATGGATCTGTACCGTAACCTGTAATTAATTCAGCAGTGCCACCGGCAGCTTCCTGAATAAAATCAGTAATCTCACCAAACTCATCCATTTCAATATCATCACTTCCGCTCATGATATTTAATAAGACGTGACGAGCACCGGAAATATCGTTATCATTTAATAAAGGAGAAATCAAAGCATTTTCAACAGCACGTAACGCACGTTTCTCGCCACTTGCAATAGCAGAACCCATAATAGCTACACCGCTATCTTGCATCACTGTTTTCACATCATTAAAATCCACATTCATGTGCATGTGTAGACTGATTATTTCTGCAATAGATTTAGCAGCGCTTGTTAATACATTATCAGCATGAGCAAATGCTTCGGTCATTTTTAAACTACCATATATGTCGCGTAATTTATCGTTACCAATAACGATTAATGTATCTACATATTTTTTCATTTCCTCTAATCCTTTTTCAGCTTGCTCTCTACGTTTTTTTCCTTCAAACGAAAAAGGAATAGTGACGATACCAACTGTTAAGATGCCCAATTCTTTAGCAATAGAAGCAATTACGGGAGCAGCACCAGTTCCGGTACCACCGCCTAAACCAGCAGTGATGAATACCATTTCGGTATTATCTTTCAATAAATTTTTGATTTCATCAATGCTTTCCAAAGCAGAGTCGCGACCAATTTCCGGCTTAGCACCAGCACCTAATCCTCTTGTTAAAGAATTACCTAATTGTATTTTATGAGGCACAGGGCTTTTGGTTAGTGCTTGTTTATCGGTATTACATATTATGAAATCGACACCTTTAATTCCTAAACGGAACATGTGGTTTACAGCGTTACTTCCGCCACCACCTACGCCAATCACTTTAATAATTGAGCTTTCTTCTTGAGGTAATTCAAATTGCATCATGGTATATTGTTTTAATGTTTTAATTTTTATTTATTTTATTTTTTTACTTCTCGATTTCTCCGGACGAAGTGACTACGCTGTTTTTATTTATCTCTTTAGTCCCTTTTGTCTCTTCAATCTTTTGTGTCTTTTACTCTACGTCATCACTCATCCAATCTTTTGCCTTGCTAATCAAAGATCCAAAGAAGTCTCCTGCTTTTTGTTTAGAATGTCCAGTGACGCTTGTTTTTTCTTTCTTAATAGTTTCAGGTATTTTTTGTGCTGGTTTTTCTTCGAATGGTTTAGAGAGATTAGCGCCACGTTTTGCATCACGCTCATATTTTTCAATACCTTTCATTACCAAACCAATACCTGTTGCATACATTGGGTTTTTCAATTCATCATCAGCACCAGCTAAGTGTTCGTTAGGTGTGCCAATACGGCAATCCATACCAGTAGTTAACATCACTAATTGTTGTAAGTGTTTCAATTGAGCGCCACCGCCTGTAATTACAATTCCTCCAGCTAATTTGCGTTCAAAGCCTGAAGATTTTATTTCAAATAAAACGAACTCTAAAATTTCTTCCATACGCGCTTGAATAATTTGCGCTAAGGTATTCACTGAAATTTCTTTGTGCGGACGTCCTCTTAAACCTGGTATTGATATTACTTCGTTCAATTGATTTTCTTGTGCTAACGCCGAACCGAAACGCATTTTCAATTGTTCTGCTTGAGTTTTAATGATACCACAACCTTCTTTGATATCATCTGTAATGATATTTCCTCCAAATGGAATAACAGCGGTATGACGGATAATGCCATCATAGAAAATAGCAACGTCGGTTGTTCCACCACCTATGTCAACTAATACAACACCTGCTTCTTTTTCTTCGTCGCTTAATACTGCGTCAGCACTTGCTAAAGGTTCAAGGTGTAAATCAACCGTTACTAATTTTGCACGGTCTACACATTTGATGATATTTTTTACGGCAGATACCTGACCAGTGATGATATGGAAATGACCTTCTAAACGCATTCCCGAATGCCCTATTGGAAAGCGTATACCACTTTCGTTATCAATAATATATTCCTGAGGAATCACATGAATAATCTCTTCGCCGTCAGGAGTTTTCAAACGGTGCATGTTATCAATTAATTGATCAACATCTGCTTGACTTACTTCTTCTTCTAATGATTTACGAGTGATCATGCCGCGGTGTTGCATACTTTTAATATGCTGTCCAGCGATACCAACAATCACTTCTTCGATATCGATATTTGCTTTATCAGATGCGATACGAATGGCAGCTTTAATGGACTCGATGGTTTGCTCTATGTTTGCAACCACTCCGCGGTGAACACCAAGCGATTCGGATTTACCGACACTTAAAATTTCAATTTTACCAAATTGGTTTTTGAAACCAACAATGGCTGCAATTTTAGTTGTACCAATATCTAGTCCAACAACTAGTTCTTGATTAAATACTTCTTTTTGATCTGTTGGTTTATTTTCCATAAACTTATTTTTTAGTGCAAACCACTTGGTTTTTATATTTTATATTAACGATTGAATATTTATTCCAACCGTCGGTTTTATTAAGTCCTTCGATGTAAAATAATTTTAACTTATTAAATTTTTCTTCGATGTTTTGAGCATCTCCGAATATGATTTTATGATTACCAATGGATGGAAATAATTCTATTTCTTTATCATTAGTAATGTTAATTTGATGTATCAGGCTTGTTAAAACACTGTCTTTATTGATGTATTGCGTCACCGCATAAATATCATCTAACACAGAGACTTTGCTAAATAATTCGTTTTTGGCAATGTCATTTACTGAAATGCTATAGCGTTGTGCATATGGTTCAAAAATATTTCCAGTAGCGATGATGACGCGTGCCGTATAGTTTTCATTCAATGGCATCAATTTCGATTGTGAATCGATATAATAACTTTCGCCGTCCAAATTGATAATACGAACAACGGGTGTGCGTTGCGTCACATTTACATTCACATCGCCATTCACATCAACTGAAACTTCTGCATTTTCAATAGCAGGGTGAGCGTTCAATGCTTTTTCTAATTGCGTGACATGTATATTTTTTATTTCAGCATGAAGGATAGAATCTCTTCGCTCTTTGAAAAATAATTTAACATCTTCCTCATCAATAAACGCATTGTCATTTGTATTACTAATTGCTACGCTTAAATGTTCTGAAAGAATAGTTTTTTCTTTATTAGTGGCAAATGCTAAAGTTGCTATTAAGCCTGATAATCCAATAATCCAAAGAACGAGTGTTAGTATTTTTTTTGTACTTATTTTTTTCATTTTACTTTTTCATTTTTTCAACACAGAGTAAAAGAGTTTTAGAGTTCGTTGAGAAAGTTTTTTGTTCTCGACTTCGCTCGAACTGACAAAACTTTTTATTTAATTCTCGTTATCTCTTCTGTCTCTTTAGTCCCTTACTTCCCTTCGCTCAACAATGTCTCTATCGGTTCAATTAAGGTGTCTATATCTCCTGCTCCTAATGTCATTACTACTTCAACAGACTGTGTTTTTAAAAATTCGATCACGTTTTCTTTTTTCACTAAAATCTTATGCTTGCTTTTCATTTTATCTAATAGCATTTGAGAATTAATACCTTCAATTGGGTTTTCTCGAGCCGGATAAATTTCCAATAGCACGCAAACATCTAATAAATCAAGGCTTTCAGCAAAACCATCAGCAAAATCGCGTGTGCGTGAAAATAGATGTGGTTGAAAAATGCCCATTATTTTTTTATCAGGAAATAATTGTTTAGCAGCTGTAATAGCAGCCTTTAATTCTTCCGGATGATGAGCATAATCATCTATATATACCACAGAGCTTGATTTTACGCGGTAATCAAATCTTCGTTTTACTCCTTTAAAAGAACGTAAGGCTTTGTTAATATCATCGCCCTTAATGCCTAATTGTTGTGCTACAGCAACTGCAGCTATAGAATTTTCTACATTATGCAAACCCGGTAACCCAATAGCCACTTGGTATACAGGCTCTATCGGACTATTGATGTTGTAACAAAATTGACCATCAATAATATGAATAGAGTTTGCAGAATATTCAGTATCTAAATTTAAGCTGTAGATTAACCGTTTATTGCTGAGATTCAAATCGTTATCAACAGTTTTTTTAACAATCAAAAATCCATTTTCTTTTACCTGTGAAGCAAATTGTGTATAGGTTTCTAACATCGCATTGGCATTATCATAAATATCTAAATGATCCGCGTCAACGCTTGTAATAACTGTGATGTAAGGATGTAAGGTTAAAAATGAACGATCATATTCATCTGCTTCAACTACCACATAAGCATCTTTATTGGACGCGTCTCCTAATAATAAATTGGTATGATAGTTTTGAGAGATGCCACCTAAAAAGGCAAAACAATTTATTCCACCCGATTTTAATATATGAGTGACAAGGGCTGTGGTCGTTGTTTTTCCATGTGTCCCAGCAATAGCAATTGTTTTAAATTGTTTAGTGATTTCTCCTAAAACCCAAGCACGTTTTTGTAAATTATACTGATGTTTTTGTGCATATATTAATTCTTTGAAATCCTTTGGCAAAGCAGGTGTATAGATGACTAATATTTCTTCTTTGTTATATTTAGAAAATAAGTCGGATACAAACGTTTCGTTTTCGTGGTAATGAATTTGAATACCTTCTTGATGTAATTGTTTGGTTAATGTTGTTTCTGTTTTATCATACCCAAATACTGTTTTGCCGTAATGATTGAAATAGCGAGCTAAAGCACTCATGCCGATGCCACCAACGCCTAGGAAATAATATAATTTGTAATTTAGAATATTCATATTATAAGACGTAGTTAGCTAATTTTAAAACTTCGTGTGCGATGATACTAGTCGAATTCGGTAAGGCTAGAGCTCCACAGTTTTTACTTAATTCTTGCCGAAGAGCTTCATTGTTGATTAAGGCAATTGCTTGTGTTATCAAAGTAGTTTTTGCTTCTATGTCTTTTACTAATAACGCTGCCTTTTTATTAACTAAAGACATCGCATTTTTTGTTTGATGATCTTCGGCAGCAGTTGGTAAAGGAACTAAAATAGAAGGTTTTGAAACAATGCATAATTCAGAAATAGCGCCAGCGCCAGCCCTTGAAATAACGACATCTGCAAATGCATAAGCTAAATCCATACGAGTGATGAAATCAACCGCTCTGATATTTTTTGATTCGAATGGTGCTGTTTGTTGTTTAGCTATTTCAAAATAAGTTTTACCTGTTTGCCAAATCAACTGAATGTTCTGGTCGGCTAAAGATTGTAATCCTTCACTCATAGCCTCGTTAATGCCTTTTGCGCCAAGGCTTCCGCCAACGACTAAAATAGTTTTTTTTGTTTTATCTAATTTAAAAAAATCAAAAGCTTCATCGCGTTTAGCGGCAATGTTTGTAATATCTTGTCGCACGGGATTACCTGTTAGGATAATTTTTTCTTTAGAGAAAAAGGATTCCATTCCTTCATAAGCCACACAAATTTTACTGGCTTTTTTGGAAAGTATTTTATTAGTTATTCCTGCATAAGAATTTTGTTCTTGTAATAAAGCGGGAATACCCTTGGAAGTTGCTGCTTTTAATAATGGACCGGAAGCATAGCCACCAGTGCCAACGACAACGTCAGGTTTAAATTCGTTAACGATCTTTCGTGTTTTTAAAAGACTTTGTATAATAAGGAAGGGTAATTTTAAATTTGATAAAGTGAATTTACGCTGTAAACCGGCAATAGGAACGCCAATGATTTTATATCCGGCAGCAGGAACTTTTTCCATTTCCATTTTTCCTAAGGCACCAACAAATAGAATTTCAGCATCAGGTACTAGTTTTTTTATTTCATTAGCAATCGCTACAGCTGGGAATATATGCCCGCCTGTGCCACCACCACTTAATATGACTTTCAAAGGTTTCATTTTGTTGTTACTCTTTCTTGTTTTGTCATGCTGAACTTGTTTCAGCATCTCATGAGACCCTGAAACGAGTTCAGGGTGACTAATAGTTATGCAGGTATTACTTCTTTGTCTTCGTTTGATTTGCTCACACTTAAAATAATCCCAATTGCTATACAGGTAAACCATATTGAGGTTCCTCCCATACTTACTAATGGTAATGGTTGCCCTGTTACAGGAAATAGATTGACTGCAACAGCCATATTGATTAATGCTTGAAACACCAAGCTAAAACTTAAACCGATTGCCATCAATCCTCCAAATGGTTTTTCAGAATCTCTTAAAATACGAATGCCTCTAAATAATAAGATCATGTAAAGAAAGATCATCGCAAACCCAGTGAATAAGCCGTATTCTTCAATAATGATTGCGTAAATAAAATCGGAAGATGCTTGTGGTAAAAAAGCCCGTTGCGTGCTGTTTCCAGGCCCCTTACCAATAATGCCACCGGTAGCAATCGCTATTTTTGCTTGTTCGCTTTGGTAATTATTTTTTGCATCTCCTTCAGAGAAATTTTCTATTCGTGCTTTCCAAGTTCTGCCACGTGGAATTACATCTGGAAATTGATAAATGACAATCCCTAATAATAAAGCGAAGGCCATGCAAGCTCCTAAGATATAGGCAATAAATTTTACTTTTATTTGTCCAACAAACATTAAGAATAAACAGTTTAAAAACAACAAGGCTGCTGTAGAAAAATTCGCCGGAAATATCAATAGACAAATAACACCAATAGGTAATAACAAATATTTGAATAAGGATTTGAAATCTTCTATTTGTCCTTGTCTTACCGTGAGTGTTCGCGCTACAAAAATTAGTAAAATAATTTTAGCCACATCAGACGATTGAAATGTTAACCCTAACCCTGGAATTTCAACCCATCTGCTGGCTTCGCCAGCACTCACACCTTTTAGTAAGGTAAATAATAATAAAGGAATAACTAAGATTATTCCTATTTGTGCTACTCTTGAGAAGATTGTATACTTTAATTTATGAATAACATACATAATTAAAATACCACCACAAATAGTGATCGCATGTTTTATCAAATACGACTCTGTATTACCTTGCTTGTATTTATGCGCTAATGTTACAACAGAACTATACACGACTAAAATAGATAATAGAGACAACAGAAATACAATTGTCCAGATTACTCTATCTCCTTTTAAATATGTGAATAGTTTCATTGTTATTTTTTTAATTAACCGCAAAGTTCGCAGAGAATTTTTGCGTTGAGAAAGCAAAGTATTTTTAATCTCTCAAGTTTCTTATTTCTCTTTAGTCTTTCAGGTCCCTTTTAAAACAAGTTCTTTAAACTTATCCCCGCGATTTTTATAATTATCAAAAGTATCATAACTTGGGCAAGCAGGCGAAAACAGCACCACTTGATTTTTTATTGCTCTGTCTTTTGAGAATTTCACTGACGTTTCCAAATTATCTAATAGCACAATCATCACATGTTTATTAAATATGTTTTTGATTTCAGGAAAACGACGTCCATAATAAATAACGGTTTTGATGTTGTAGTAATTTACGTTTGTAAACCACGAATAGTCTGTTTTTAAATCATCTCCTCCTAATATCAATATGATTTCAGCATCAATAGAATTAATACTTTCAACGGTTTGTTTCGCGTTAGTAGCTTTAGAGTCATTAATAAACGTGATATCATTGATATTGGCTACAAATTCAAAACTATGATCCGTATCACGATCAATAGCAAACGTTTTCGATTTAATTTCAGTCTTCATCTTTCAGTCTAAATTTATTTTATAATCCTCTTACTGCTGCTTTAAATTGAGCACCTCTATCTTCATAATTTTGAAACATATCAAAACTTGCACAAGCAGGAGATAATAATACAGCATCACCTTTACTAGCTAATTTATATGACATAGCTACGGCTTCACCTGCAGAACTTGCTTCAACAATCGTTTCAACCGATCCTTTAAAAGCTTTAATTATTTTTTTATTATCAACACCTAAACAAACAATCGCTTTTACTTTTTCTTTTACTAAGTCAATTAACTCCTCGTAGTTGTTTCCTTTGTCTTGTCCACCAAGAATTAATACAGTTGGCTTCTGCATGCTTTCAAGTGCATACCATGTAGAGTTTACATTAGTTGCTTTTGAATCGTTAATAAATTCGATGCTATTAATAGAAGCAACAAATTCAAGTCGGTGTTCTGCGTTTTCAAAATCTTCTAAGCTTTCGCGGATGATTTCTTTGCGAATATCTACAATACGCGCTGCTAAAGAAGCCGCCATCGAATTGTAAACATTGTGTTTGCCTGCTAAGGCTAATTGTTCAATTGTCATGGTTAAGGGTTTAGGGTTATTATTATAATTAAGGGTTATTTCATGTTCTTGTAAATACGCACCGTTTCCTTCTATCGTTTTTTTAATACTGAAAGGAATTAATTGTGCATTAAACGTGTGGTACTTCATATACTCTTGCATGACTGCATCGTCAGCGCAATAAATAAAAGCATCGTCAGTTGTTTGGTTTTGTGCGATACGAAATTTTGAAGCAACGTAATTTTCAAATTTGTAATCGTATCTGTCTAAATGATCAGGAGTGATGTTTAATAACACAGCGATATCTGCTCTGAAATCATACATGCCATCTAATTGAAAACTGCTTAGTTCTAACACATAGTATTCGAAGTTTTCTTTTGCAACTTGGTATGCGAAACTTTTGCCAACGTTACCACCTAAGCCTACATTGTATCCCGCTTTTTTTAGGATATGGTAAGTGAGTAGGGTAGTGGTTGTTTTCCCGTTACTGCCTGTAATACAAATAGTTTTAGCAGAAGTATATCTTCCTGCAAATTCAATTTCAGAAATAACAGGAATATTTTTGGCACGTGCTTTTACCACTAGGTCTGCTTTATCAGGAATGCCAGGACTTTTTATAATTTCATTTGCATTTAAGATTAATTCTTCTGTATGCATCCCTTCTTCAAAAGCAATGTTGTTTTCTAGTAACTGTATTTTGTATTTTTCTTTTATCAAACCTTTGTCTGATACGAACACGCTAAAGCCTTTGGCTTGTGCTAAAATTGCACTGCCAATACCGCTTTCGCCGCTTCCTAATATCACGATTCGATTATTCAATGTTGTTATCTTAATTTAAGTGTTACGATTGTTAATGCTGCTAACATGATTCCGATGATAAAAAAACGCATCACGATTTTTGATTCATGAAAACCTAATTTTTGATAATGATGGTGTAAAGGCGCCATTTTAAATAAGCGATTAGCTTTAGCGAATTCGATGCCGTGTTTTCTCTTTTGGTATTTAAAATAATACACTTGTAAGATCACCGATAGATTCTCTACTACAAACACACCGCATAAAATTGGAATTAATAATTCTTTACGAATAGCGATCGCAAATACGGCAATAATACCGCCTATTGCCAAGCTACCTGTATCGCCCATAAACACTTGAGCCGGATACGCATTGTACCATAAAAATCCAACGCAGGCTCCAACAAAGGCCGCCATAAATACCACGAGTTCACCTGTGTTTGGTATATACATGATATTTAAGTAATCTGCGAAAATAGTGTTACCACTTACATAAGCTAAGATGCCTAAAGTTGCGCCGATGATAGCGCTTGTCCCGGCGGCTAATCCATCAATGCCATCTGTGATATTGGCACCATTAGAAACTGCGGTTACAATTAAAATAACGATGGGGATAAAAATTAACCAACCGTATTGTTGTGTCTTTTCTCCCATAAATGAAATCAGGCTTGTATAATCAAATTCATTATTTTTTAAAAAAGGAATAGTTGTTTTGATTGTTTTAATTTGTGTGGCAGCATATTTAGGCATAGTCAAATCTTTATTGCTACTAATAGCTGAATCAAAAGAATAAGCTGCTTGCCCACTTGATGATACTCGTTCTTTTATTACCACATCAGGATGAAAATAAAATACAGCACCAACTAATAACCCTATACCTATTTGCCCGACTATTTTAAATTTACCTTGTAACCCTTCTTTGTTTTTTTTGAATACTTTAATATAATCATCAATAAATCCAATACTTCCAAGCCATACTGTTGATATTAGCATCAATACAATATAAATGTTATGAACTTTTGCAAATAGTAATGTTGGGATGATGATTGCTGCTAAAATAATAAGTCCACCCATAGTTGGCGTCCCTGCTTTAGCTGTTTGCCCTTCTAATCCTAGTTCTCTTATGGTTTCTCCAATTTGTTTTTTCTGAATATAACTAATGATACGTTTTCCAAATAACATTGTAATGATCAATGAACTCATTAATGCTAAAGCTGCTCTAAAAGAAATATACTGAAAAACGCCAGCTCCAGGGAAGTTGAAGTGTTGATCTAAGTAGTGGAATAGATAGTAAAACATAGTTTTGTATTTCTTTTTTTGTTTTTCAACTTCGCTTGAAATGACAATATTGTCAGTTTTAGTGGAGTTTTAGTTTTTTAGTTTGTTAATAATTCAAATACTTCTTTTACAATTTCAAAATCATCGAAGTGATGTTTCACACCTTTTATTTCCTGATACTTTTCATGTCCTTTACCAGCAATTAAAACGATATCTCCATCTTTTGCAAAAGAGCAAGCTGTTTTAATAGCTTCTTTTCTGTCGCTGATACGTAATGTTTTTTTTGCATCGACAGGACTGATACCTACCTGCATTTGGTTTAAAATATCTTCAGGATTTTCGCTGCGAGGGTTGTCACTTGTTAGAATCACCTTATTACTATACTCACATGCAATTTGAGCCATAATCGGTCGTTTACTTGCATCTCTGTCTCCACCGCATCCTACTAATGAAATCACTTGTTCGTTTCCTGTTCTGATATCTTTAATCGTTTCTAAAACATTCTTTAAAGCATCAGGTGTATGCGCATAATCTACAATTGCAATGATGCCACTTTTAGATTTCACATATTGAAAACGACCTTCAACAGAATTTAAATTACTGAGTGTAGTAAGTACTTGTACCCGATCTTGCTTTAGTAATATCGCAACCGCATAAGTAACCAAAACGTTATATGCATTAAATGACCCAATTAATTTCACCCATACTTCTTGATTATCAATATTGAGTAACAATCCATTCAAATGATTTTCCATCACTTTGCATTTATAATCGGCAATGGATTTTAATCCGTAAGTGTATTTTTTAGCTTTAGTATTTTGTAACATGACTAAGCCATGTCTATCGTCTTTATTAGTTAAAGCGAAGGCATCGTCTTGTAAGTCATCAAAAAAACGTTTTTTAGCTTTGATGTATTCGTCAAAGGTTTTATGATAATCCAAATGATCGTGCGTGATATTTGAAAAAGCAGCACCAGTAAATTTAATACCCGCAATACGGTGTTGAACAATAGCATGAGAACTTACTTCCATGAAAGCATACTGACAGCCTTTCTCAACCATTTGAGCTAAAAGCTCGTTTAGTGTTAATGCATCTGGCGTTGTGTGGGAAGAAGGTATAATGGTGTTGTTGATTTTATTTTCAACTGTTGAAAGTAAACCAACGTTATATCCTAAACCTCTAAATAAATTAAATAATAAGGTAACTGTTGTTGTTTTTCCGTTTGTTCCGGTAATGCCTACTAATTTTATTTTTTCAGAGGGATTGTCAAAAAAGTTACAGGCTATATAACCTAAAGCTTCAGATGAATCTATTACTTTAATATACGTAATGTTTTCTTTTTGCTGGATTGGTAATTCTTCGCAAACAATAGCTACAGCACCATTTTCAATAGCTTTATCTATATATTGGTGGCCATCGGTGGTTGTGCCTCTGGTGGCAATAAACAATGAATCTTTTTTTATTTGACGTGAATCGAACGTAACAGAAGATATTGCTAAATGCGTAGAACCAACTATTTCATCGAGCCTTGTTTTATATAATATATCGCTTAATAATTTCATATATAGTGTTGTTTGAGATTGGTTTTTGTTGTTTGATTTCTAACAACTAAAAACTTCTCTCTAAAAACTTTTTAACTTAGTATCAATGTTATTTTATCACCTTTAATAAATTTTTGTCCAGCTTCTATGGATTGTTTTTTTACTGATCCCATCCCAAGAAGTTTAACGTGAATACCTTTATTCTCTAATAAATACAATGCATCTTTAGCAGATAAACCATTTAGGTTTGGAACAATTCCTTTATCTAATTGACTCTTTAAATTTGATTCGGATAATGAAATAGATAGTGTGTCACTTGCATTTCTTGTTGTGAACACATCTTCGCTAGTAGAAGATTTCGCTTTTAAATTCAATGCTTTGGAAGCAATTAATAATTCATTGTTTTTTGATTTAATACTTTCTGGGGCTTTCGTTAATAAGGTTTGTTTGTTATTAATAGGCTGCATAAAATTCAAACTACTTGAGTATACCTTTTCGGCAATTTCTTTAAAAACAGGTCCAGCAATTAATCCGCCATAGTATGTACCTTTACTTGGATTATACACGATAACCATACAGGTGTATAAAGGCTTATCTGCTGGAAAATATCCTATGAATGAAGCTTGGTATGAGCGATTTCCAACATCTCCATAAGCTGTTTTTCCATCTCCTTTTTTAAAGCCTGTTTTAGCAATTTGAGCAGTTCCTGTTTTACCACCCACACTAAATGCTGTGATGTTTAATCCTTTTCCAGTTCCGTTTTTTACCACGCCTTCTAGCATTTGTTTTGCTTTTTTAATAGTTTCTTTAGAAACTACTTGCTCAACCAGCACTTCCGTTGTAAATGTTTTTACACTTACACCATTACGTTTAATTTCTTTTTCAAAACGAGGCTTTACCATTTTGCCATCATTCGCAATCGCATTGTAAAAAGCCAATGTTTGCAAAGGCGTCAATAAGGTTTCGTACCCATAGCTCATTTGAGGTAAGGTAACTCCAGACCAATCTTTGTCTTTTGTTTGTTTGATTAAAGGCTGCGCTTCACCTGGAATAGATAACCCTAATTTTTTATTCAAATGAAATGAGTTTATTTTATTAACGAACTGTTGAGGATTTTTAGAATAATATTTTGTGATAATTTTACTTACTCCAACATTGGAAGATGTTTCAAATACACGCTGAATACTTAATACAGAGGATTCTGGTGCATGAGAATCTTTTATAGTTTTGTTATAAAACGTTACTTCACCATTGCCAACATTTACTTTTTCATCTAAACTTAAATTGTACTCATCAATAGCTGCTAATAAAGAAGGAAGTTTAAATGTAGAACCTGGTTCAGTAGCGTTTAATACAGCGTAGTTTAAGTTTTCTGTGTAGGAGCTCGAATCCTTACCGTTACGTGTTAAATTAGCAATTGCTTTAATTTCGCCTGTTTTTACTTCCATTAAAATTGCACAACCATGTGATGCATTGTTTTTGACAAGTGTATTGTATAGTGCGTTTTCAGCAACGTCTTGTATATTAATATCAATCGTTGTATATAGATCACTACCGTCTTTTGGTTCAATTTCATTTTCATCATTAATAGGGCGCCACACATCACCAGCAATTTTTTGCATCAAACGCTGTCCGCTAATGCCCATTAATATAGTGTCGTAAGCCCCCTCTAAACCAACAGGTTTTATGCCTGTTCTTGACATACCAATGGTACGCGCTGCTAAATTTTGAAAAGGACGTTCGCGTTTGTTAGTTTGGAGAGTAACTAACCCACCACGCTTTCCTCTTTTAAAAATCGGGAAGCTTTTAATAGTTTGTAGATCTTTGTAAGAAACGTTGCGATGCAATACTACGTATCTATCACCATTATTGCGGGCTTTACGTAATATCTTCGTGTATTGCTTTGCCGATTTATCCTGAAATAAATTAGCAAACATCATCCCTAAAGAATCTACTTTGTTTTCAAATAATTTTTTATCGATAGATGGCGCATTAATATCCACAGCTACTTCGTAGTAGGGCAGAGACGTTGCTAATAAATTTCCATTAACGTCAAAAATATTTCCTCTTACTGCCTCTATTTCAAAAACCTTAGTGTTAAAGGCTTCTGCTTTAGCTTTCCAAACATCGCCTTCTTTAAATTGGATGATGCACATTTTATATAAAATAGCAATAGCAAACACACATAGAAGTATGTATACTAAATACGATTTTGATAATATGTCTTTTTTATTTTCCAATTATTTTACACTATCTTGTTCTATAATCATTGGTGCTACTAAGGGCTCTTTTAGGCCTAAAGGCAATACCGCTTTAGCTACCTGACTTTGTTTACTCTCAAACATTAAATCTGATTTAGATGAAATGTATTGTGTTCTTAATTCTTTAATTTCATTTTTTGTTTTGTTCTCTTCTCTAATTTTATCATCTGCATAATATCCATTAGCGATATATAAAATGGCTATTAATCCTAAAAACAAAACAAAAGGAACGTGTTGTACTGCTCTGTCATCACTTAAAAAGCTACCTCCAAATATTTTTGACAACCCTTTTGCTAATACACCTTTTTTGCTAGGCTTAGCGGCCTTCTCTTCTCCCTTATGCTCTTCTAGCTCAACAAGTTCTTCTAACTCTTCTAGTTCTTCTTGTTTTGGTATGTCTCTAAATTTGTTTGCCACTTATTAATTATTTATTTCTGGTTTGGTGTTTCTAGTTTGTCAACGCAAAACCTGAAACTTTTAACTTAAAACTCTTTGAGCTATTCTCAACTTCGCACTTCGTGCTCTTGAATTGATTGCTATCTCTTTTTCATCAGGCACAATTGGTTTATTTGTGAGTGATTTAAAATATTTAGTCACACTTCCAAATACGATGTCTTTCTCTTCTTTTCCTTCTATATTGCCTGTTTTAATAAGGTTTTTCACAAGTCTATCTTCTAAACTATGGTAACTCATAATAACCAAATGTGCGTTCGGCTTTAATAAATCCACACATTGTGTTAAGCATTCCTTCAACGCTTCCATTTCTTGATTTACTTCAATGCGGATTGCTTGGTATACTTTTGCTAAGTATCTACTCTCTTCAAATTTTGGCGTACAATTTTTAATCGCTTCTTTAAATTGCTCAGTAGTATTAATACTTCCATTTAATCTAGCCTCAACAATTAAGTGCGCTAATTTGTAAGCGTTATCAACTTCACCATATTCCCTGAACATATTCGTTAGCTTTTGTAACTCATAAGTGTTGATCACTTTTTTAGCAGTGAGTTCACTTTTCTGATTCATTCGCATATCTAACTCAGCTTCAAAGCGAATAGAGAAACCACGATCACCCTTATCAAACTGATGAGAAGAAACACCAAGATCTCCCAATATACCATCCACTTGAGTGATGCCATATAGTTTCAAATAATTTTTAATGTATCTGAAATTATGAGGTATAAACGTTAATCTTGTTTCTCCTTCAGGAATATTAGCCTTAGCATCTTCATCTTGATCAAAAGAAAATAATTTTCCTTTGGGTGATAGATGTTTTAAAATTTCTTTAGAATGTCCACCACCACCAAAGGTTAAATCAACGTATACACCATCAGGATTTATAGCTAAGCCATCAATACAAGGTTTTAAAAGAACGGGAATGTGATAATGATTACTCATCATCTCCATCATTAAAATTTAAATTACCTAACACATCTTCCGCCAATTTTTCAATATCCATATCTTGCGTTAAGAAAGCATCGTATAATTTCTTATCCCAAATTTCTATCACATTATTACTGCCTAATACCTTGATATCGGTTGTAATGCTGGCGTATTCAACTAAAGGTTTTGGTAATAATACTCGACCTGTCGTATCGGCATCTGCCGTTGTTGCTCCTCCAGTAAATTTTCTAACAAACACATCGTTTGCTTTTATTAATCGATTGAGCTTACTTAATTTTTTGTTGAGTTTATTCCATTCGTTAATAGGATAAAGCACTAAACATTTTTGATGAAGATTTCGGTTTATCACGAAGCCCTTTTCAAACACCTCTTCTAGTTGCTTCCTGAGGTTAACAGGAAACATGAAACGCCCTTTCGCATCAACCTTGCAATCGTATTCTCCTATAAGGCTTATCATTAGTGGTTTTTAGAGCTTTTAAATATTAATATGGTCAAAAATAATTATAATTTTCCCACTTTCTACCACTTTATGCCATTTTTTACCACTTTTGTTGAAAAAAATAAATATTGTTAATTGCTGGTAATCATTTTTTACGTATGTGAAATAAGGATTTTAGATTACTTTTTGTTGATTTCATTGATAATGACAGTTGTTTGCGTTTCATAATTTATTTCAGATTATTCAATTTGGAATTTGAGAGATATTAACAATTGTTTTATATATTTGGAATCGCACTTATGGAACACAAAAAGTTTATTGATATAGATAAGGTATTGCAAGAAAAAGCAACGAAAGTTTATAAATGGCTACCTCGTTTTGTTATTAATTGGCTGAAAAGAACATTACACGAAAATGATATTAATGCTTGCATGCTTCAATTGAAGGATGAAGAAGGATTAGTTTTTAATACCAAAGTCCTCGCTTATATGGGCGCAAATGTTGAAGCCGTAAATTCACATTTAATTCCTAAAACGGGCTCGATAGTCATTGCAGCCAATCACCCTTTAGGTGGCTTAGACGGTATGGCTTTAATTAAAACGGTTGGGGATGTTAGAACTGATGTGCGTTTTTTCGTAAATGATGTTTTAAAGAATATTAAAAACTTCGGTGATATATTTGTTGCGGTAAATAAACTGGGATCTTCATCAGCCAAATCATTGCGAGTGATGGAAGAAGTGTTTAGAACTGATTGCGCTTTATTGTTTTTTCCTGCGGGTTTAGTCTCTCGAAAACAACAAGGATTAGTAAGGGATTTAAAATGGAAAAAAAGTTTTGTTACGCAAGCCATTGATCACAAACGCATGATACAACCTGTTTTTATGGAAGGGCAAAACTCTAAGTTCTTTTATAATTTTGCTATGTGGCGTAAACGTATTGGCATTAAACCAAATATAGAGATGATGTATTTGCCGGATGAAATGTTTAGGGCAAAAAAAGGAACCATCAGAGTACATTTCAGTAAGCCTTTTGATAGCACTATTTTAGATGATAGTAAAACTCATCAAGCTTGGGCAGATTTAATTTATCAATATATTTATTCACCTGAATTTATGAAAGGTATGACGTTTGAAGAGTATCGCATAGGAAAATAATTTTATAATGAAAGTTAATTCATTTATACTTTGAAAAATCTTCTTTTTTTTATCATAGTTACTTTAATTGGTTTTCCTTCTTGTAAAACTAATATGGTGTATATTAACACCACAAATCCTTCTCCAGTTACTATTCCGTCTTCAACAAAAAATGTAGGGATTATTAACAGAGCCATTCCATCCGACGATAATAAAACACTTAATACCATCCACCAAAATGCTTCAGGCGAAACCTTGCAATTGATTAAAGACGCCAGTACTGAATGCTTGAAAGGATTGAATGATGCTTTAGCGCAAAATAAACGTTTTGACACCATTAAATTATTAAATGCAGTAGACGTTAAAACACCAGTAATAGGAACGTTCCCGTCTCATTTAATGTGGAATGATGTGGAGAGTATTTGCAATAAATACGGCGTAGATATTTTATTTAGTTTAGAAATATTTGATACTCAATTAAAAGTTGTTCCTTTTACAAATACACCAAAAATAAATAACGTCATGGATGTTATTAATACAGTTGCACAAGCGCAAGTAAATATTACTACTACTGTTAAAACTAGTTGGCGTATTTATGATCCAAAAAATAAATACATATTAGATGAATATCCTATGGTAGATAATTTATCTATTACTGCGAATGCAGCAACGATATTAAATACGACGGAGGCTTTGCTTGGCAGAAAAGAAGCCATTAAACAAAGTTCCAATAGAATGGGACGAGATTATTCAAACCGTATTATTCCTTATTGGGTAACATTAAGAAGAGAGTATTATGTGAAAGGAAATTATAATTTTAAAATAGCTACCAGAAAAGCTAGAACACGAAATTGGGATGGCGCTGGCGAATTATGGTTACAGGAAACGAAAAGTTCTAAACGAAAAATTGCTGGACGAGCATGTTATAACATGGCTATACTAAGTGAGATCAATGGAGATATTGATAAAGCAATGGAGTGGGCTCAAAAGGCTTATGAAAATTATAATAATAAATTAGCCCTGCAATATGTCAATATGCTGAGATATCGTAAGCAAAGTAATCAGCGTTTAAATTATCAGTTAGGGAATTAATTCCATTATTTCTTTAAAATAAATTTCACCAAATCATCAATCACATATTGAGGAATATGTCCTGGAATGTCATATTCTTTTGGGTTTGGCGCACCTTCACCTTCTAAAAACAAATGATTTAATTTTTGGTAATATTGATACGTAACATTTTTTTGTTTGTTCAATTCATTATGCCAGTTTTCAAATTCAATCATTCTTACCTGATAATCTCTTTCTCCATTTAAAATAAAAATGGGTAGTGTTAATTTTTTAGCTGTTTCAACTTGGTTGTAATTCAATACACTTTTCCAATACTTTGCGCTAGCACCCATCAGCATCGTTTTTGGAGTCTTATTGCTGAGTGTTGGCGATTTAATTTTTTCTACCATCCATTTAATGCTATTGATTTGCATTTGTTCTTTATTAGAAATGCTATCATCTATATTGGCCATATACTCTATTTGTTCTGGAATAATATCTACCAAATTTTTGGACGGTGCCGCCATCATAATAATACCTTTTAATTTAGGGCATAACTCTGCCATCTTTGGAGCACACATTGCTCCTTGGCTATGACCAATAATATAAATTTGAGTCGTGTCAATAAATGTAAATTGTTGTGCAATATTAACAGCGTCTATAGCATCATTAATAGTTTCTTCATATAAGGTTAAGCTGTCATTTAATACAGTCAAATTATTAGAATAAGCATAAGTACGTTTATCGTAACGCAAACTCACAACACCTTGTTGTGCTAAGCCTTGAGCTAGATCTCTGAAAATTTTATTAGGCCCAAGGGTTTCATCTCTATCGCTTGGTCCTGAGCCTTGAACAAAAATTACTATAGGCGATTTTTGTTTGGATGTGTCGCCAAAGGCAATATTAGCCCCTAATGTTAAGCCATCTCGTGTTTTAACTTCAGTGGTCAAATCGGTAACTTCGCTAAACCCTTTATAACCCTTTAAGATATGAAATGGGGTTTCGCTGTAAGGCATCAATTTTAAATTTTCTATACGATGTTGTTGATTAAATAATATCGTTAGTAGTTTTTTTTCTTTTTTAAACTCAATAGCTAAGGCAGTTCTTTTTTTGCAGCCAGCATCTTCATCATATATAGCTAGTAATTTTTTTGGTTTCCCTAATACGGCTAATTCTTTTTTGTACGCTTCTGTTTGCATAGCTTTAACAAGCTTTCCCATGCCAAGTGAATCAAATTGCGCATCTATTTTTTCAAGACGATTAGTTTTTAAATTATCAAAAATAGCTTGCGATTGTTGAATAGCTTTCTGACTTTTTAAATTCGAAAAAAAACTGAAAACTAAAATAGCAACGAGGATAATATTTTTAAAAGACATCATTATTTTGGAGTATATTTATAGTCCAAAAATACTTTTTTTTGATACCAAAACTCACCATAGATAAAATTATTGATACGGCTCGCGTAGAGGACGTTATTGGTGATTTTATTACCCTAAAAAAACGAGGCGCTAATTTATTAGGATTATGTCCTTTTCATGGAGAAAAATCACCATCCTTTACGGTTTCGCCTGCCAAGGGAATTTACAAATGTTTTGGTTGTGGCAAATCAGGTACAGCTGTTAATTTCATTATGGATCACGAGAGTTTATCGTATCCGGAAGCATTGAAATATTTAGCCAATAAATATGGTATTGAAGTCGTAGAAAAAGAAATTACGGTTGAAGAAAAGTTAATACAAAACGAAAAAGAAAGTCTTTACATTGTGATGCAATATGCACAAAAGTACTTTCATGATTTATTGTTAAATGATGATATGGGTCGCTCTATAGGCTTAGGCTATTTTATAGAGCGAGGTTTCCGACAAGATATTATTGAGAAATTTCAATTAGGTTATAGTTCGGAAGAACGGCGAAAATTCTCAGAAACAGCCGTTAAAAATGGTTATAAGCCCGAATACCTTGTAAAGACCGGGATGTCTATTCTTTCTAACAATCATGTGGAAGGAAGTCCGATTACCGAAAAAGATATTTTTGATAGATACACAGGTCGTGTGATGTTTCCTATACATAATATAACTGGGCGTGTTATAGGATTTGGTGGACGAATTTTAACATCCGATAAAAAATTAGCAAAGTATATTAATTCGCCACAAACAGACATTTACGATAAAAGTAAAACTCTATATGGCTTATTTCAAGCTAAGAAGAATATTATCCAAGACGATAATTGTTATTTAGTAGAAGGTTATACGGATGTGATTTCGATGCATCAATCAGGTATCGAAAATGTAGTGGCTTCTTCTGGTACATCGCTAACAGTTGAACAAATTAAACTCATACATCGCTTTACTAAAAACATTACTATTTTATACGATGGTGATTTTGCAGGAATTAAAGCTAGTTTTCGAGGCATTGATTTGATTTTAGAAGAAGGAATGAATGTGCGTGTCTTATTATTTCCTGATGGAGACGACCCGGACTCATATAGTAAAAAAGTGTCGAACGAAGAGTTTAAAGAATTCATTAAACATAACAGCAAAGATTTTATTTCCTTCAAAACAAGCTTATTATATAAGGAAGTAGAGAACGACCCCATTAAGCGTGCTGAATTAATTAAGGATATTGTTGAGAGCATTGCTGTTATTCCGGATGCGATTAACAGAAGTGTATATGTCAAAGAATGTTCTAAAATAATGGACATTCACGAGCAAATTTTACAAATAGAAATTAATAAACTCATTCGTAAAAAAACAGGAAAACATTTACCAAAAGATAATTCTAATAATGCGTCAAATAGTTCAAATAATTTTAATGAGGCTCCTCCAGAAGAATACAGCGAAGAAGAAAAAGTAGTTGATGCCATTTTAGATCACGAAGAAAAGGAGTTGTTGCGGATGATGATGCAATATGGAAATGTATTAGTTGATCTAGAAGCTGAAGATACAGACAGCAAGGAAATTAATATACAATTAACGGTTTGTGAGTTTGTAATTTTTGAATTATGGCGAGATCAGATACAATTTATCAATCCTATTTATCAGTTAGTGTTGGATGAATTTCAGCATGAATTAGAAAAAGGAATTATCCCCGTACTTCAAACGTTTACACATCATCAAAATCCTGCAATTTCCCAAGTGGCCATTGATGTCGCTTCTTTTTCAGATGTTGTTTCGCCTAAATGGGAAACATTGGGAGTTGCGATTCCAAAAGAAATACATGCGATAAAACGAGGTGTTGAACATCAATTATTTTCATTAAAAGAAAAACGCTTATCAACAATAATATCCTCAACTAAAGAATTATTAAAAACTGCCGATCCATTTGAGAATGAAGATGTGTTCCGTTTTTTAATTTCTTTGGAAAATCAAAAAAAACGTGTTAATAAAATTTTAGGGAGAACAGTCGTTCGTTAATCGATTTGTTATAATTTAGATTAAATATCAATTAATTTAAATTTTGATTATTTATTACATTAAATCTTATATTAATGAGTGAATTGATTAAATGACTTAGTTAATGTTGTCATTTTTTTTAATGAATTGTTTATCTTTAGCTCAAACTAAAAACTATTTTACATGAAACCTATTATTGTTGCTTTTGCATTTTTTACTTTATTATCATTGCAAGTTAATGCACAGCAAATAAATGAAAAAATTCAAGAGGTTTATGGTACTTTTGCGCAACAAGAAGTATATAATAATCCGACTCGTCTCAGCTATTTAACAGATATCATTGTTAATAGAGTTAAAATAGTAGAATCTCCTTCTTCTACTAACAATAAATTTCCTAAATTATCTAGTATTCCATTACTAAATAAGTATAACCCTGCATTGACTTATGATGAGGTGTTTAATCCTGATAACTTTAATCCCATTAAATATAATTTTAATTTTTATACAAATTCAAATATGGTATATAGGGTAGATAATACAAATTACATTATCATTATAGAGCCACAAAAAATTAATTAATATTTTCTTCTTTTTTTCTGAAATACATTAGCCCTTAACTAACTATTATTTACTTCAATATGAAACAATTAATCACATTATTTTTAGCTTTAATTTCACTTGCCTCGGTTGCTCAAACGTATAACATGAGCAATGTTTCAGTAAATACTTGTGCAGGAACTTTTTATGATTCAGGCGGAAGTGCTGCTACATATGGAACTAGTCAAACATTTACTAAGACTTTTTGTCCTTCCATTGCTGGAAATAAGTTACAAATGATATTTACATCTTTTGATCTTGAGAATAGTTACGATTTTTTAACCGTTTATAATGGTCCAAATACGTCTTCTCCATCGCTAGGAACCTATACAGGCCTACTAGGTCCAGGAACAGTTCAAGCAACCGGTACAAACACAACAGGTTGTTTAACTTTTGTTTTTACATCAGATGCCAGTATTAATAATGCAGGTTGGGCTGCAACTATTTCATGCGTTGTGCCTTGTGAAACGATCAATTCTACATTTGTAAGTTCAACTCCAGCACCAGGAGCAGGTAGTATCATTCGAGTATGTCAAGGAGGATCAGTGACTTTTAATGGAGGTGGAACTTTCTCATCTGGTAGTAGCACCGGTGCAACCTACTCATGGGCTTTTGATAATGGTACAAGTTCTCCGGCATCTGCTTCGCCAAATGCAACAACAACCTATCCTAATCCAGGAGTTTATGTAGTAAACTTAAATATAAATAAAGCAGGATGTGTTAATTACAATAAAATTAATCAAATAGTTCAAGTTTCAACCACACCATCTTTTTCAGCCACAACAACATCAACAACGAGTATTTGTTTGGGCCAATCGGCTACATTAATTGGTTCTGTATCACCAACTCCCTATGTAGCTAACTGTACGCCACCAATTTCCGGAACAACATTTTTGCCAGATGGTTCTGGTTTGTCTTACAGTACTTCTATAGTTGTAGATTGTTATGGTTCATCACAAACGGTTACATCTGCAGCTGATATTGCTAATATTTGTTTAAACATGGAGCATTCTTATCAGGGTGATTTATCTATACAAATTCTTTGTCCAAATGGACAAGTATGTAATTTAAAAGATTATCCAGGCGGAGCTTATAATTATTTAGGAGCGCCATTAGATGACCCAGCAGTTGGGCCAGGTGTTGGTGCATATTATTGTTTTTCTATGTCTGGAACTGTTTTATTATGCAATGGACCTACGATTGCTGGGCAAGGAACGCCACCAAATACTTCAATAGCTGCGGGCACATATGCACCTACAGGGAATTTTAATAGTTTAATTGGTTGTCCTTTAAATGGTTCGTGGACGATTAAGGTGACTGATAACTTAGGTGCAGATAATGGCTATATTTTTAATTGGGATATCAATTTTAATACAGCAGTTCCTGCATCTCAATCTTTTACTCCAACCATTGTTACTCAGACATGGAGTGGGCCAAATATAACTTCTACATCAGGCAATAATGCTGTAATTACACCTACCGCAACTGGTACCTATTGTTACACGTTAACAGCAGTTGATAATTTTGGATGCAGTTATACAACTGTTAGATGTGTAACAGTAACACCAGGGCCTTACGCGGGTGTTAGTAATACATTAGGGGTTTGTAGCTCAGCAGCAAGTTCAAATTTATATTCACTATTAGGAAGTGGAGTTGCAACAACTGGTACTTGGACCGGCCCTGCGCCGGCACTTACAGGCGGTTATTTAGGTACAATTAACCCTGCATCTTATACTGCTGGAACATATAACTATACTTATACTGTTCCTGCATCTGGAAGTTGCCCTGCGGCCACTGCCGTTGTTACAGTTACAATACGACCAAACCCTTCCGCAACGCTTACTTTCACTAATCCTTCGTGTGGCGCTTCAAATGGTATTGTTGTTATAAATAATACTTCAAGTGGTGGTCAAACTCTTAATTTGCCAATAGCAAGTAGTTTAGGCTCTGTGTCTGGCCAAACTGTAACTGGTTTAGGTGCTGTTACGCCAATTATTACTTTAACGAATAATTTCGGTTGTACTTTCACAGTTTCTGCTGCATTAACTTCGTCTCCAGGTCCAAGTAGTATAACATTAAGCCCTACAAATGCTTCTTGTGGACAAAATAACGGAAGCTTTACATTTGCATCTCCAGTTGGAGGTACGGCACCGTATACCTATGCTTTAAATGCTGGTCCTTTTACTGCTGTGTCCCCAATTACAGGTTTAGCATCGGGAACATATTCTTTAACAGTAAGAGATGTAAATGGATGTATTTATGTACAAACTGTAATAATTGGAAGCAGTTCCGGACCTACTGCAATTGCAGGAACTCCAGGGCCAGCGAGTTGCGCAGGTGCTACAGGAACTTATACAGTAACTGGAGTAACAGGTGGAACTCCCACATATAGTTATTCAATAGATGGAGGAGCCTATGTAACTAACTCTACTTTTGGGGGATTATCAGCAGGGACTCATTCTATTTCGGTAAAAGATGCTAATGGATGTACTTTTCCATCTACTTTTAGTATTGGTTTAACAGCTGGTATTTCTTCAGCTACCGTTAATGCATCATCTGTTAGCTGTGGTGCCACAAATGGTACGGCAACTGTTTCATTAGTAACAGGTGGAACTCCTGCATACAGTTATTCGTATGATGGAGCTGGTTTTGTTGGCAGTTCAAATACAACTGGGTTAGCAGCAGGAAATCATACAGTCGTTATTAAAGACGTAAATACCTGCACATTATCTGTGTTGTATACAGTTGTTAGTTTAGGAAGCCCTACCACATCTATTACTAGTTTTTCCAATGTAAGTTGTTTTGGAGGCGCTAATGGCTCTTGTACTATTGCCATTCCTACTGGTGGCGCCGGAGGGCCTTATACATATTCAATTTCTACTTCACCTGTATCGTCTAATGGTATTGGCACTTTTACAGGATTATCTGTGGGAGTATATAATATAACAGTAAAAGATGTGGGTGGTTGTATTGCAACAACCTCACTTACTATTAATCAACCTTCACAGGTTGCTGTTACTCCTAGTTCAATACCTGTTAAATGTTTTGGTACTGCTACTGGAACGATTAATGTTGTTGGTTCTGGTGGAACCCCGGCTTATACTTATAATTTAAATGGGGGAACTTATCAATCGTCAGCTATTTTTGCAAATCAAAATGCAGGAACTTATATTGTGGGTATAAAAGATGCTAATTTGTGTCTTTCTACTCAAACGGTAACCATAACTCAACCAACGGCATTAGCTATTAGTGTATCATCGCAAAACGCAAATTGTACCGCAGCAAATGGAATAGGTTCGGTTAGTGTAACAGGAGGTTCGCCAATATATACTTATACCTGGACAGGCACTGGTGGAGCAGCTTCTACAAGTAACGGTTTAATAGGAGGTAATTACACGGTAACAGCAACTGATGCCAATGGATGTGTAATTAGTAGTCCTGTAACTATTGGAATAACTCTTGGAGGAAGTGCTTCAATTACAGCGTCTACTAATATTACGTGTAATGGCTTTAATAATGGAATAATGACAGCTGGAATTACTGGAGGCGCTTCTCCATTCACATATTCGTGGTCACCAGGTGGACAAACCTCGTCAACAGCTTCTAATTTAGCTCCAAATACTTATTCATGTACTATTACAGATTTTTATGGGTGTAAATCTACTGCATTTGGAACGGTAACACAGCCTTCGGTATTATCACCGATAATGAACTCTCAGAATGTTAAATGTTTCGGTACATCTACTGGTACAATTTCAGTTACGGGCTCAGGAGGTACTGCGCCATATACTTATTTGTGGCCAACATTAGCAAGCACGTTGTCAACTGTTAATAATGTGGCAATAGGAATTTATTCATGTACTACAACAGATGCAAATAATTGTTCCATTACTCAAACAATAGCTGTTACACAACCAAGTTCAATAACATTAACATCAACAGTAACGTCAGCTATTTGTAATCAAGCAAATGGTTCTGCTACTATTTCAATTGCAGGCGGTTCACCTGCTTATACTCAAACATGGAGTGCAGGATCAACAACAACAGCCCAAGGTTCGGTTTTTGCTGGTACTTATACGATCAATGTAAAAGATGCAAATAATTGTACCCAAACATTAGCGGTAACGATTCCTAATCAATCAGGGCCAGCTATAAGTGTTGTTAGTCAGACCAATGTGAGTTGCTTTGGAACTTGTAATGGTGCAGCAACAACAAGCGTAAGCGGCGGAGCAACACCATACGTCTATTCCTGGAGTAATGGACAAGTTACAGGATCCGGAACTAATTTATGTGCCCAAATATATACTGTATCAGTTACTGATAATAATGGTTGCATTGCCTCTACTAGTGTTAATATTACACAGCCATCTGTTTTAACGGTTACTGTAAGTCCTACTAACCCAAAATGCTTTGGTGAATCTACTGGTTATGGTATAGCAGCCGCAATAGGTGGTAGCCCTGGTTATTCTTATGCATGGACTGGAGGTGGTGGGAACGCTGCAACGAGTAATCTTTTAGGTGCGGGTAATTATGGTATTAGTGTAACAGATTCTAAAGGTTGTGTTGTAACATCTTCAATGGTTTTATCTAATCCACTAGCAATGTCAGCTAGTATTTCATCAACTAATGTTACATGTTTTAATGCATGCAATGGTATAGCGGCTGCTACATCAACAAATGGAGTAGGAGCTGTTAGTTATTATTGGACAGGAGGAGCGAGCCCTATTACTGCTCAAACAGCAACTGGTTTATGTGCTGGAACTTATACAATGTTGGCTACAGACCAGAACAACTGTACAGGCAGTAGTATTGTAACAATTACTCAACCAACTCAAATAACAGCCAATATCACATCAAGCGGAAGTGTAACTTGTAATGGTGGAAATAATGGATTTGCATCGTTAACACCCGGTGGCGGAACAGGCGCATATAGCTTTACATGGTCTCCTAGCGGAGGAAATGGAGCAACGGCAAATACTTTAATTGCGGGTAATTATGTAGTTACTGTGAAAGATATTAATCTTTGCGCTGCAACGGCTAGTATTACTATTTTACAGCCATCTCCACTAGCAACAACTTTGACTACTACAAATGTAAAGTGTAATGGCGCTTCTGATGGTACTGGTAATGTCGCTTTTGCAGGAGGGTCTGGATCAACCACTTTCTTATGGCAACCAGGTTTGCAATCAGGCAATTCAGTAAATAATTTAGGTATAGGCAGTCAAACAGTTACCATTACATCAAACGGAGTTTGTCCAACTGTTTTAACTTTTACATTAACTCAGCCTGCTCCATTATCAGCCGTAATTTCTACTACTAATTCAAATTGTAGTCAAGCAAATGGTAAAGCTTGTGTTACAGTGGGTGGAGGTACTGCACCACTTTCATACCAATGGAATAATGGACCAACAACTTTATGTATTAATAATATTGTTTCAGGAGCATATACTTTTACAGTAACCGACGCTAACTTATGTACCTTGGCAGCAAGTGGATTAATTAATGATATAGCTGGACCATCAGTTGTTGTAACAAGTACAACAGCAGTTAAATGTTTTGGACAAAGTAATGGAACTGCAAATACAACAATTACAGGTGGCGTAACTCCATACAATATTAATTGGTCTGCTAATTCATCGACAGTCCAAAACGTTACTAATTTCAATGCTGGTTTGCATAATATAACAGTTACTGATGCTGCTGGTTGCGTGGGAACAGCAGGAGTAACAATTACTGAACCACCAGCATTAGTTAGTGCAATAGGTAGTTACTCAAATGTAAGTTGCGCAGGTTTTACAAATGGACAAGCAACTATTTTAGTAAACGGAGGGACTCCAAATTATAATTATGTGTGGACGCCTAGTGCTCAAACATCTTCGGTATTGATTAATGTAGGGGCAAGCACATATACTTGTAATGTAACAGATGCAAATTTATGTACAACTTCTCAGGTGGTGACGATTTCTCAGCCAAGTCCATTGGTAATTACAAGTTCTTCTGTGACTAATGTATCTTGTTTTGGAGGCAATAATGGCCAGATAATAACGAATGTATCTGGCGGTACACCAGGATTAACATATTCATGGACGCCAACACAAACCAACAGTGGCGTTATTGGAGGTTTAGTTCAAGGTTCTTATAGTTTAGTAGTCACAGATGTAAATAGCTGTTCGGTTAATGCAAACTTTACAGTAATAGAGCCATCAGCATTAATAGCTTCAGCAAATACTTTGCCGGCTAAGTGTGGTTTATCTAATGGTTCTGCTACAACAACTGCCACCGGAGGTAATGGTGGATATAGTTATACTTGGAATACGGCACCAGCCCAAATAGGCTCAGTTGCAAATAGTATGTCGCCAGGAAACTGGAATTGTATTATTATAGACAACAAGGGATGTTCTTTAACTCAAACAGTTAATGTGGCTAACGCTCCAAGTCCAATTATTACTGGTTTTACCACTACTCAACCAATTTGTTTTGGGCAGCAGAATGGATCTATAGTAATAAATTACACGTCTGGAACACCGAGTTATTCAGTTGCTTGGTCTAATTCAATATCTCAAGTTCAAACAACAAGTGGATTATCGCAAACATTAACGGGTGTTGGTTCTGGCGTATATACAGCAACAGTTACTGATTCTTATGGTTGCAATACTTCAGGTTTTGCAACTGTAAATGCAGCCCAATTTTTAGGAATAAATTCATCTACCATTCAAACAATTTGTTTTGGGCAAAGCGCACAAATTTATGCGGCAGGTTTTGGAGGAGTTACAAGTTCTCCTTATACATATACATGGACACCAGCTATAGGAGTGGGAGGAGGCCCCATAACGGTAAGTCCAACTGTAAATTCGTTTTATACAGTAGCGATGAGTGATGTTAATGGCTGTACAACTTCGCCAGTTATAATTACAGTAAATGTAACCCCATCTTTATCAGTTACAGGTTTCGCTGTGACAAAATGTAGTGGTGCTGCAGTTACTTTAAGTCCTATATTTACAAGCCCAGGTAACGGTGGAGTTCCTCAATATAATTACTCATGGAGTAACGGAGCCACAACAAATTCTATTACTGTGAATGCAAATTTTTTAACTACTCCAAATATATATACAGTAACTGTTGGAGATGGTTGTACTATTCCTATTGCTAGTGGTGTGTTTACGGTAAATGCGAATCCTATACCTACAGGAACATTTGCAGCTATTACAACAACGGCATGCGCTCCATCTACTATTACTTTTTCGGCAACTACAGGAAGTGCATCAGATACTTATAACTGGTATGTTGATTTGAAAGATATGATAGGAACTACAAATCCAGTTTCGTATAATTTTTTAAATGCAGATACTTTTTCGATAGATTTAGTAATTACGGATGCATTAACAGGCTGCCAATCTGTTATTACTAGGCCAAATTATATTATAATCTATCCTCAACCGGTTGCTGATTTTTATGCAGTGCCTCCAACTGCAAGCATTATAGATCCAACAATTAGTTTTACTAATACAACAAAAGGAGCTGTTAGTTATATTTGGAATTTTGGCGATCCTGCAGCGTTGGGTGGAGGAAATAATTCAACATTTGAAAATCCAAGTCACACATATGGTTTTGCGGGAACTTACAATGTAAGTTTATTAGCTACATCAATACATGGTTGCACCGCTGTTGTTTCTCATCCAATAGAAATAACTCCAGACTTTGCCTTATTTATTCCAAATTGTTTTACGCCAGATGCTAATGGGAAAAATGATATGTTTCAGCCTTTAGGTGTGGGAATAGACGAAGAGAATTATCGTATGGATATTTTTGATCGATGGGGCGAAAATGTTTTTACTAGTAATAACTTCCGTAAAGGATGGGATGGCACTGTAAAGGGAAGCACTAAAGTTGCTCCACAAGGTGTATATGTTTATAAGTTACAAGTGGTTGATTTACAAGGCAATAAACATCCATTTGTTGGGCACGTAACTGTTTTAAGAGAAAATCAATAAGTCAATTTATCAGTTATTTATTTAATCGCCTCCAATACATATTGGGGGCGATTTTGTTTTATGGGAATTTCTACTTAATCCCTTTTCATCGTTGTATTACATTTTTGAAAGCCTCAAATACCTATGTATTCTGCGTTTTCAAAAATTTGTTCGCTTCAAAAAATGAATTTTTAGAAATTCCCTTATAAATTAATGTATTTTTGCAGCATGACTAACGTTGCTATATTTGCCTCAGGTGAAGGAACAAATGCCGAAAATTTATTTAACTATTTTAAAAATGATACTCGAATTAAAATCAAATTAGTTGTTACTAATAGTGATACAGCTGGAGTTATTGCGAAAGCTGAAGCTCATAAAAAAACGGTTCAACTAATTAGTAAAACATCGTTAAATGAATATTCGGCTCAAATTATTGAATTTTTAAAAGCAGAAAATATTAATTTAATAGTTTTAGCAGGTTTTTTATTAAAAATTCCAGCTGATTTCATAAAGGCATTTCCAAATCAAATTATCAATATACACCCTTCTTTATTGCCTAAATATGGGGGAAAAGGAATGTTTGGAGCTCATGTGCATAAGGCTGTTGTTGAAAATAAAGAAAACGAAAGCGGAATTACTATTCATTATGTTAACGAAGAATACGATAACGGTGCATTTATATTACAACAGAAATGCTCATTAGATGAAAGCGAAACAGCTGAATCATTACAACTGAAAATTAGAAAATTAGAATTGGAATACCTTCCAAAGGCTATTGAGAAAATTATTTCTGAGTAGTAGGTTTTCTTTGACGTAAAAATAATACGTCTCCTATTTTTAATTTATCTTCTGGCTTTAATTTATTTTTTTTACAAAGCATATTTAATCTGATGCCGTGCAATTGAGAAATTGATTTAAGCGTTTCGTTTTTTTGCACAACATGATAGGGCTCTAGAGCTCTTCTACGTTTTTTTTGTATGTAAATCTTTTGGCCATATTGTATTTTATCCGTTTTTGAAAAATCATTAAAATTGAGTAATTGATCTAATTCAATATTAAAATCATGTGAAATTTTATAATATGAATCATTTTCTTTTGCAATAACAAATCTGACATGGTTAAAGCGATACACTTCTCTTATTGTCATTTCCGACTTAATAGTTGAAGCAATAGGCAATGTTTGTTTAGGAGTAGTTTCAATTGAATTTAATTCTTGTAAATTATAACGTTCAATTAATTCTATTAATCTTTCGGGGTATTTAGGGTCTGTTGCATAGCCTGCTTGTTTCAAGCCATAACACCATCCTTTATAATCATTAATTGATAATTCAAATAATGAAGCGTAACGAGATCGTGAAAATAAAAAGAGGCTGTGATCGCTGTATGAATCTAGAGCTTTTTCATATTTACGAAAACATTCATTTTCTTCATCATCATTCATAATGTATGAATCACCACCCCATTCTTTATGGCATTTAATACCAAAATGATTATTGGCATTGCGACACAAAGGACTGTTTCCGCAGCCACTTTCAAGCATGCCTTGCGCTAATGTGATGCACGCAGGAACTTTATGTAAATACATTTCCTTAATAGCATCATCTTTAAATGAGGCAATATAATCTTCGGGTGTAAGTGTGGGTTGCCCATAAATAAAATCAGTGAGAAGTATAAAAACGATCAGTACCTGTTTCATTTTTTTCGTTTCGTTTTTAAAGTTAATTTTTGTACATCATTCATCTTTTCTATACAAGTAGTAAAAGCTATGGCAGAAATAGACTTAATGTTATCTTCTATAAATGCAAACGTTTGCTTTGGATAAGCATTAAAGGATTCGCGCAAAGCCCAGCCAACTGCTTTTTGAACATAATACTCTTTATCTAACAATAAATTTGAAATTAGTTTTTCTGAAATTTCATATTTAATAAATTCTTTTTTAGTACGTGCATAATAATACAAAGATATTAATGATTGCCGACGTTCCCATAAATTCGACGAAGAACTCCATATTTTTAAAATGATAAGTAATTCTTTGTGTGACGTTTTATGCTCTAACAAACGAGTTAAATATTTAGATAAAGAGTCTGAATGTGCCCAGTTATCAACTTTCTCAACCCATAACGGTAAAATTTGTAATTGAGTGGTTACAGGAATTTGCTTATGATGTTTATCTAAAAAAATAAAGGCTAAATTTTTACCTTCAAACGAAGGACTTTGATGATAAATCATATTGAATAGTTCGAAATCTTCTTCAATACTATTTTTTGTAAAACTAAAACCACTTTTATAAACATCTAGTTGTATAGCTGAGGTTAAGCCATGAACGTGGTACTGTGTCCCAATATATTTTTTTAGTTTTTCGGTTTTCTGCTTATCAATATTGATTGATTGCTGTGTTAGTGTATTTTCTACTTCTTTGGTATATTTGCTTTTATATAAGTTCATTTCCTATAAAATTAATTATTATGAAGGTTGTAAATACAAGTTTGTATAATGTTCTATTCACAAGTTTATGTTTAAATATGTATAGTCAAATCACTTATCCAGAAACCAAAACGGTTAAGCAAACAGACGATTATCATGGGACAATAATAGATGATCCTTATCGTTGGTTAGAAGATGATAATTCTTTGGAAACAAAGGTTTGGGTTGAAAAACAAAATAAAACGACTACTCAATATTTATCTCAAATTCAATTTAGAAATAAATTGAAAGATCGTTTAACGGCGCTTTGGAATTTTGAAAAAATGAGCACGCCATTTAAGAAAGGAAAACTGTTTTTTTCATTTCGTAATGATGGATTAAAAAACCAAGCCGTATTTTGTTCGCAACAATCATTGCAAGATGAATTTAAAGTTGTGCTAGATCCAAACACTTTATCTAATGATGGAACAACAGCTCTTGGAGAAATTTCCATTTCTAAAGACGGAACTTATTTAGCCTATGGTATATCTAAGGCAGGAAGTGATTGGGTAGACATACATGTAAAGAATATTACTGAAAACAAAGAGCTGACTGATGTGATTAAGTGGGTCAAGTTTTCTAATATTGCGTGGAAAGGAAATGGATTTTATTATAGCCGTTATAATGAACCAAGCAATGAAAAAGCCTTCACCCAAAAAAATGAATTTCATAAATTATATTATCATACTCTTGGTAAACCTCAAGCTGAAGATGTTTTAATTTATAGCGATGATAAACATCCGAATAGAAATTTTTCTGCTCAAGTTACTCATGATGAAAATTATTTAATTATCTATGGCAGCGAAACAACCAGTGGGCAAAGTCTGATGATAAAAGATCTTATAAATGTAGACTCTCAGTTTATTCCTATCGTTACTAATTTCGAAAATGAATATGTCGTTATAGATAATATTGGAAGTCAGTTTTATATTTATACAAATTATAAAGCGCCAAACTATAGATTAATAAAATTAGGTTTAAGTAACCCCTCGTTAAACAGCAGCGAAGATGTGTTGGCTCAAAAAGAAGATTTACTAGAGGGCGTTGCATTTTGTGGTAATAAATTAATTTCTAATTATTTACAAAAAGCATCTTCTAAATTATTTTTACACGCACTTAATGGTAAAGTAGAAAAAGAAATTGCCTTGCCTGGAATTTGTAAAGTAAATGGTGTTAACTCTTCTCGAGAAGATGATTTCGCCTTATATTCCACCGTGTCTTATGTGAGTCCGGAAGAGGTTTACTATTTCGATTCTAAGGTATTTACAAGCCGCCGCATATTTAAACCGAATTGTGTTTTTAATTCCAATGATTACGAAACAAAACAAGTGTTTTATCCGAGTAAGGATGGAACCGTTATTTCCATGTTTATCACACATAAAAAAGACATACAATTAAATGGCAATAATCCTTGTTTTGTATTTGGTTATGGAGGTTTTAATATTTCGTATACACCCGAATTCAGAATAGATCGCGCGGTGTTTCTAGAAGCCGGGGGTATTTATTGTGTACCTAATTTGCGCGGTGGTGGTGAGTATGGAGAAGAATGGCATTTGAATGGAACTAAATGTAAAAAGCAACATGTGTTTGATGATTTCATAGCGGCATGTGATTACTTGGTTAAAGAAAAATATACGTCACACCAAAAATTAGCCATACACGGCCGAAGTAATGGCGGATTATTAATTGGTGCTGTTATAACACAGCGTTCCGATATTGCAAAAGTGGCTATTCCAACAGTTGGTGTATTAGATATGTTACGCTTTCATTTATTTACTATCGGTAGGGCTTGGACAGTGGATTATGGCTGTAGTGAGAACAAAGCAGAATTTGATTGTTTAATAAAATACTCTCCTTTGCATAACATAAAAAAGGTTTCTTATCCGTCTACTCTTGTATTAACGGGTGATCATGATGACAGAGTCGTTCCTGCGCATTCATTTAAATTTATCTCGACGCTTCAAAAAAACAATGTAGGGCTTAATCCAACACTAATTAGAGTAGATGTCAATGCAGGACATGGCTCAGGAAAGCCAACGGATAAACAAATAAATGAATTTGCCGATATGTGGAGTTTTGTGTTTTTTAATTTAGGAATGAGTTATTAAAAATTTTCTCTAAAAAACTAGTTGATTTTTTATCATCTTTTGCTTGACCAAAAGATGCAGGGGAAATAAGCAGTGCTTATTTGAGACAGCAAATGCCCTTACCAATGTATGCGTTAGTTTATTTAACTTCATTCTTTAGAAAATACTGAAAGACTATTAAAACTTATAATCCTTAAAATCTTTTTTAAACTCTTTATCTGGAATGTTTTTATTTAATTCAACTTCATAATAATCATAGCTTTCAAATAAACCAACTTCATCAAAAATACTAACGCTAATAGGTAGCATCGTTTTTTCGTCAATATAAAAAATACCTTTCTTGCAATAAAACGAAGGGATTTTGATAACAGAGCCAACTTTTAAATATCCGTATTCGTTGTACAATTTATTTTTAGTGCGCACCATATAATCATTTACAACAAATTTAGAGGCAATACTGGTAACGGTTTCCTTAGGTTGCACCACGTAATCGTGATAGGTGAAATTTAAATTTTCGTAGATAAGCATGATGCAGTGTGCGTTGTTTTTTTCTACTTTCCCTAACAATGTGAGGTGTTTGATGATTTGATCCTTTTCTTTACTAAGCGCAACCGCTATGGTTCTTACGGTAAAATCATAGCCTAATTCTAATATGGTGAAGTGTTGGTTTTTTCGAATCAAATTACCGCGAGGGTCTAAGTTGAGAGAAACATACGGGAAGGTATTTGATTTTACCAAGCATTTGGTGACTGATTCGGTAGAATTATATAATACTTCAATTTTATTTTCTGTATTTAGTAAATAAGATTTACGAGGGTTTATTTGTAATTTTATTTGTGTATTGGCAATGTTCCAGCCATTTTCAATTCGTTCCATGGATTTCATTTTATAACGAAGAGACGTTATTTTTTTAGCAGAATCCATCATGTCAGAAATGACCTTAAAATCCTTTAAATGTTCTTTTGAAATTTGAGAACAAAGATTTTCTGCAATTAGCGCAAATAGTATAAAAAACCGAGTCATCATTATTTTTTAAAGATAGAATTTAACCCTGCAAATGCAAACAACTTTTTGTACTTTTAGTGTGTCAGTAATAAAACTTCAATTTCATTGTTATGCTTGCCTTAAAAATGGTCATTTGCTATACTTCGACTTCGCTCAGTACAAGCAGCAAACTCCCATTATTTATAACGCTGTAGCGGTATCGCAAGCCTCGAACTTGATTTTTTCTTATCTGACACAGTGTATTCTTTTAAGCATTAAATAGTAAAATATATGTCTACCATTTTAGGAATTATTCCCGCTCGTTATGCATCTAGCCGATTTCCCGGCAAACCCTTAATTGATATTTTAGGAAAGAGCATGATACAGCGCGTATACGAACAAGCGAAGAAATCAACCAGACTAACGGATGTGGTTGTTGCCACCGATGATGAGCGAATTTATAAGCATGTGGAATCCTTCGGTGGAAAAGCGGTTTATACAAAAGCCGAACATCCTAGTGGAACCGATCGTTGCTTTGAGGCTCTGAAACAAGTAAAAGGCGATTTTGATTATGTGATCAATATACAAGGTGATGAGCCCTTTATTGATCCTACTCAAATTGATTTATTATGTGATGTGTGCGATGGTAAAACGGAACTCGCCACGTTGATGATTCCTGTTGACTCACACGAAGTTTTGTTTGATATGGGTGAAGTAAAAATTACACTTAATAAAAACAACGAAGCCTTATATTTTAGCAGAATGGTGATTCCTTATATCAAAGGTAAGCCCGAAGCTGAATGGCATAAGCATCATGCCTATTTCAGACATGTGGGAATGTATGCGTATAGAAAAGATATTTTAGAAGCCGTTACTAAATTAGAACCTTCTTCTTTAGAAAACACAGAATCCTTAGAGCAATTGCGTTGGCTCGAAAATGGCTATAAAGTAAAATGCGCCGTTACCTCGTTTGATAGCCATTGTATAGACACACCAGAAGATATTGAAAAGGTTATACGATTAATGGGCATAAACAAATAATAAAGTAAAAAATATGGAAGATAAAAAACTAATATTTTTGTGTGGCTTCATGGGCTGCGGAAAAACAACACAGGGAAAGAAATTAGCTAAAGCATTAGGCTATCATTTTATTGATTTGGATGAATATACAGCCAACAAATATGATAAAGATATCACCGATATCTTTCAAGAATTTGGAGAAGATGAATTCAGAAAAATAGAAACAACTTCCTTAACCGAATGCATCACGGATAATATGAAAACGGTCATCGCTTTAGGTGGAGGAACGCCCTGTTTTAATCATAACATCGAGTTATTAAAAAACAGTGGGACTGTCGTTTACTTAAAAATGTCGGCGGATGATTTATATAAACGCTTGTTTAAAGAAACTGCTAAACGACCTTTAGTTGCTAATAAAGAAACCGATGAATTATATGTATACATCAAAGACTTGTTAGCGAAACGCGAAGTATATTATAACCAATCAACGATCTCTGTTGACGGTAATTTATATGAAGTGGATGAGATGAAGAAGTCTATATTAGAAATTGTTACTCCTAAAGCATAACATCAATAAAGATTAATAAAAACATCTAAATTTTTTTACTGTTTAAAACGTTCTAATAAACGAAACAGATGATACCCATAGGAAATGCTGAATAGAATAAGAGCGTAGGCCTGTCAAAAATGCGAGCAGAGTTGGGGTGAATCGAGAATTCAAGATTTTAGTGTAGCGATAGCGGAGCGTGAAAATCGTAGAATTCCGAGAGGAGCATGGAGCATATTTTTGACTAGATTTTTAGTTTCTTTTTCATCTATGGAAAAAGAAAGAAAGAAAAAAAGCTTATTACCTATTTAGGATAGCCTTCAATTTATGAACATGACTTTAAAAAAAATCATCTTTATTTTTTTAATTGGGATAAGTTTAAAAAACTATGCCCAATTAGAACAAACAGCACATTATGGTTTTAATGTAGGCTTCGTCAGTGCCTTTGGCACGCATTTTCAGAAGTTCGGTGTCGTCGTTCAAGGTTACTACGTCTATCACTTTGCGCAAGTCAATGCGAGTGTGAGGCTTTATGATAATTTTAAAAATTTAGGCCCTAAAGGTGAGTATGCAGAAATTAATGCAGCACTTGGGGTATGTATAGGTTATGGAAAAAAGAATAGGGAAACCAATCAGTTTGTAAGCTCTATAGGAAATCAAACCGGATATACGAATTCAATTGCTTATAGTTATAACGTTTGGTATAATAAAGTGAAAACCTCTCAGGTAACTGGTATCATTGCCTTACAGTTTCATCACTTTTCCGTCATCAGCGAGAATGATTTATTAGCAAAACGTATATTAGATAGATTTAGAACGGGAGCTATATTGCTTCAGTATCAAGATAAACACATACAATACGCGGTGAATGCCACGCTTTGGACAGGGCAACTCGGCAGAGCGGTAACGAACGATAACTTGTTTCCTTATAAAGGCTATATCAATACAGAAGGTGGTGTTTATGCAAATTATTCACATGGTTTATTAAGTGCGCAAATAAAACTTTCTAACGAATATGGTCAGTATTTACAAGCTAATGCAGGTATTGATTCTGAACAATTGAGAAATGTTTTTCAAAATAAAGTGGCTCATACTTTGTTCAAAAACAACTATCATATACCTATGATTGACACGACTGGTCATCAATATTTATATAAAAAAGGACAGGTCATCAAAAAGCCTACCTTATACTTAAATGCTTTTACGAATGCTAATATATTTTATTAGTATCATATAAAAATGAAACAAAATTCACCGCTTCATAAACCCTCTGCCTTTCTTCCTCAACTCGAAGGAATGAGAGCGTATGCTATTCTGTTTGTGATCATTGCGCATTGGCAAGTAGACGGAAACGCTTATGAATACTGGATTAGATGGGCAGGTGTGTGGGGCATTACTTTTTTTTATGTACTCAGCGGGTTTTTAATTGGAAACATTGTTTTAAAAGAAAACGAATATTTAAAAGACAAAACGCTCAAGACTATATTGCCTGTATTAAAAGTATTTTATGTAAGAAGAATGTTGAGAATCTTTCCTATTTATTACCTCACTATTTTTGTATTGTTGATCATTGGTTTTCCCTTGTGCATCAATCAAGTATTTCCCTGGTTGTTTTTTCATGCCAGTAACCTGTACATCTTTTTTCATGGATGGATTTGGCCCATCACACACTTTTGGTCCTTAGCGGTGGAAGAACATTTTATTGTGATCTTTCCCTTGCTCATCTTTTTTATTCCCAAACGCTTTGTATTACACGCTATTATAGGCATGGGCATTACTGGCATCCTCTGCCGAACAGGACTGTATTTAGCGCATCACGAGTATTATCACATTTTTACGTTATCGAGTTTTGATGCATTGGCTATGGGTGTATTATTAGCCTATTTAAAACTTAACTACCAAACAATTTCCTACATGCATCTTATAGGTTTAGTAGGATTGGTGTTATATGTGTTTTTACCCTTACCAACGTTTATGTATTTTACGGGTAAAACATTTTTAAAAGTTGCCATACCTTCTGCCGCTTTATTTAGCATGGCTTTGATTTATTTTGCTTCTAATGGTATAGGAGGCATTACAAAGTTATTTCTTGAAAATAAAGTGTGCCTTTACATAGGTAAAATAGGTTATGGCTTATATGTGTACCATAATTTGATCCCGGATCTTACAACCTATATGTTTGAAAAATTAGAAATCACAATGCAGATATCACCAATCCTATATGCCATCAATGCCTTGGTTTTACTGCTCCTAGCAACCATCTCTTATTACGCCATTGAAAACCCCATCTACTCTTTAAGAAAATATTTTCAATATAATTATTTAAAAAAATAGTAATCAATTACTTCCTCTTCTTATAACGCTTTTCATTTCTGATAAGCTCTTGCTTCACAGGAGTGGCATTCACAAATTCAAAATCCAATTGTTTTTTAACTAGATCAGCTCGGCGTACAATAATGTTGACATTATCTCCTAAGGAATAGATACGACCAGTTCTGCGCCCTACCATGCGATAGTTATCAGCATCAAAACTATAACTGTCATCTTTCATATCGCGAACGCGAATCATGCCTTCACATTTGTTTTCGATAATTTCTACAAACAAACCGTATTCGGTAACACCACTAATAACCCCTTTAAATTCTTGTCCGATTTTATCAGTCAAGTATTCTACTTGTTTGTATTTGATGGAGGCGCGTTCTGCTTCAGCAGCTAATTTTTCCATATCAGACGAGTGCTTACATAGTTGTTCTAACTCGTCTGCTTTTAAATATAGGTGGTGTTCTAATTTCGCTTCTAATAAACGATGCACCATCACGTCGGGGTAACGACGGATAGGAGAGGTAAAGTGTGTGTAATAATCAAACCCTAAACCATAATGTCCTGAATTTTTAGTTGTGTAAATTGCTTTAGGCATACTTCGCACTGCTAACAACTCAATCATGCTTTGTTCTTTTTTGTCTTTGACATCAATTAATAATTTATTAATTGATTGCGCGGTCTTTTGTTTATTACCAACTGCAACTGAATATCCAAAACGAGCCACAAAATTATTTAACTCCATTAATTTATCGTCCTTCGGTACATCATGCACACGGTATACAACTGCATTCTCTGCTTTACCAGACTCTTTCTTTTTACCTTGTCCTTGTTGAGATTCGTCGCGTTTAGGTTTTCCTAAAAACTCTGCTACCTTTCGGTTGGCTAGTAACATGAAATCTTCAATCAGTTTATGTGCATCTTTTTGAGTTTTAAAATACACACCAGTTGGAGCACCTGCATCATCCAAGGTAAATTTCACTTCCGCTTTATCAAAGAAGATCGATCCTTTAGAAGTTCGTTCTTTCCTTAATACTTTAGCTAAACGATCTAAGGTTAATATTTCTTTTACGTAATCACCTTGTTCAGTTTCAATAATTAATTGTACCTCTTCGTAACTAAAACGTCTATCACTATAAATAACTGTTTTGCCAAACCATTGATTTTGTATTTGTGCGTCATTGTCCATTTCAAACACAGCACTGAAGCAATATTTTTCTTCGTGTGGACGTAAAGAGCAAGCAAAATTACTTAACACTTCTGGTAACATTGGCACACAACGGTCTACTAAGTAGACTGATGTCGCGCGGTTCACCGCCTCTTTATCTAAAATAGTATTTGGTTTTAAGTAATGCGTTACATCTGCAATGTGAACACCAATTTCCCAGTTCCCATTTTCTAATTTTTGGATAGAAAGCGCGTCATCAAAATCTTTTGCATCAACGGGGTCAATGGTAAAGGTTGTGATACTTCTAAAATCTCTACGTTTCGCAATTTCTTCAGGAGTAATTTCAGTTGCTAATTTTTTTGCAGCCGCTTCTACTTCTGGTGCAAACACCATTGGTAAACCAAACTGAGCCATGATGGCATGCATTTCGGTTTCATGCTCGCCTGCATTTCCTAATACCTCAATCACTTTTGCATTGGGATTACCGGTTCCTTTTTCCCATTTTTCAAATTCAATTAATACCTTTTGTCCATTTTTTGCACCAAGTGTATCTTCCGATTTTACAAAAAAATCAACATGTAATTTCATAAAATCAGGAACAACAAAAGCAAATTTTGGGGTGATCTGAATGGTACCAACGAAGCGCGTTTTAGCTCGTTTAATCACTTCTATCACTTCGCCTTCAGGCTTACTATTACCTCTGCGATTGAAAATATTTATTTTTACTAAATCGCCATGAAAGGCATCTTTACTTTTTCCGAATGGAATAAAAACATCAGGTACTTCAGGTGAAATAATAACATAGGATGATCCATTTGTTGTGAAATCAATGGTGCCAGATTGATAGGTTTTTACATCTTTCGCTTGGTATTTACCGATCTCTGTTTCAACGACAAAGCCTTGGTGTTTTAATTCTTCTAACGTCTCGAGCAATGCAAATCGATCACCTTCATTGTCAATTTCCATGGCAGAGCCAAGTTGCTTGTAATTAAAAGATTTTTCCGAATTATGTTTTAAAAACGTTAATACTTCTTCGAATAAATAACGTTTGGGTTGTTTTTTTGATTTCGCCATATAAAATAATTAAGCGATCTACGCTCTAGGTAAAGATAATGAATATCTAAGAGTTGGATTAAAATTAATGCGAACTTTCTGCAATTTAACTTTTATTCAAATATTATAAATAAAAAACTCTGCAAAATTACTTGCAGAGTTTGTAGCTTTTAATCAATATGTAAATTTAGGTTTCTACTATTTACTTAGTATAGTAACATGGCCTAATTTATTATATTCTTTTTTCTTTTCATCTAAAAATGATATTTTCCATACATAAGTGTCTTGTTTTACCAAAGGTCCAACATTATTTTTTGCTCCATTCCAATATTTAGTAACATCATTGGTTGAATAAATCATCTCTCCCCATCTATCAAAAATTTGTAAGTTAAAAGTTGAGTAATCAACCCCAGTAGGCGGTAAAAATATTTGAAACAAATCATTCAATCCATTACCATCGCCAGGTGTAAATGCATTAGGAACATACAATACAACATCTGGATTAACAATAATCACTATCGAAGTATCATCCACACAGTTGTTAGAATTTGTTGCAGTTAATGTAATTACATAATGCCCAGAATTAGAGAATAAATATGATGTATTTATTTCTGTGCTCGTTGCTAAGCCACCAATATCCCATGAATAGGTATTATTAGTTAATATTGTGGATTGATTTGTAAAATCTATTTGACCGTCTACTACTGTAGTCTGAAAAAGTGATGGTTCAAAAGATGCTATAGGATTAGCAAATACAGTAAATGAATTAGCTACTGCTGAATCATTTACGCAACCAATTGCATCTGTATATGAAATCGATGCCGAGTATACGCCTGGCACAGAGTAAGTATGTGATACTGCTAAACCGCTAACTAATGGACTTCCATCACCAAAATCCCAATTAGCGTTACCTGTATTAACGGTACTTGAATATAAATTTACTATCAAGGGATTACAACCTTGTAAAATATTTGATAACGCATTAGCTTGTGGTTTAGCATTTACCAAAATTGATAATTTCATAGAGTCAGGACATAATCCACTTGGAGTTGGATCAGTTTTATAGGTTACGTCATGAGTACCTGCACCGGCTAAAGCAGGGGTAAAATCAGAGCCACTAACACCACTACCAGACCAAACTCCACCTGTGTATTGAGCTGTTGCTTGTAAATTCACTAATGGGTTGTAAATACAATAAGGTCCTAGAGTACCAGTAATTGTTGCCGGTATAAAATGCACAACACTGATGTTAATAGATGTAGATGCGGTGCAAGGTCCATTTACAACTGAATATGTAATTGTTGAATTACCTAAAGTTGCTAATGCAGGGTTAAATTGACCTGAAGAAGAAATAGCCGTTGGAGAACTTGTTGATGACCATGTGGCGCCTGACGATACTATTGGTGTAACAGTCATGGATTGTATGGCGAAATTATCGCAATAAGGACCTGCTGCAGAAATAATAGGCGGCGTTACTGAGCTTATAGAAACAGCCAAGCTACTTGTAGAAGGGCAAAGCCCAATAGTTGGTAAGGAGTTAGTACTATAAGTTAAAGTATGTGTTCCAACGCCCGCAATTGCTGGATTAAAGGTTGTTCCTGTAACCCCATTTCCAGCCCATACTCCAATACCTAAGGTAGAAGTCGTGAGAGCGGTTGCTAAATTTACAGTTGAATTCGTTATACACAAAGGATTAATAACACCTGTAATAGTTGATGGCACATATTGTTCGACTGGAATAATTGCAGTAGTTGTTTGCGAACATCCAATTCCACCGTAAGTATAAGTAACGGTGTTATTTCCTATACTTGCTAATGATGGTGTAAATACACCAAAGGAAGATGTAGCTGTCGTTAAACTCCAAGTTCCTCCGAAGGTAAGGCTGTTAAAGAAACAGCTGATGCATTAGAACAAAGGGCAGATACTGCAGTAATTGTTGGAATTGTTGGAGGAGTAACAGTTAAGCTCGTTGTTCCTACATTAGAACAGGTTGCAGCAGCTGTTGGTGTAACTACAACTGTATACATTATAGATGAATTTAAGTTTGCTGTTGGGCTTTGTATGGAAGGATTATTTAAGCCTGTAGTTGGTAACCAACTATAAGAAAATGAATTTGGATTAGCTGTAGATGTACAGTTACCGAACTGTATATTTGGTCGATTTGACGAAGAACTAATAGCTGAGGCTATTGGGCAAGCAACAGTTGGGTCGCTATTATAATATCGAACAGAAACAAAAGGAGTTATTGTATATGGAGATTGAGAATTATTACTGTATGCAGTCGTTTGAGAATTACACACATCGATTAATATATTTGAAGAGCCATCCCATTCATATGCAGTAGGAAATAGATAGGTGTTCCAACCAACATTAACGTTAATTGAAGCTGCATAAAAAACTTGATTTAGACCAATTTGATCGAAGGGTAAAGAACTCAAATCTGTAGCAGTTGTGCATTTCATTTTTATTGAGAAATCAGGGTAAGTAGTAGTCCCACTAATAGCGGAAATATTAAATGCAATGCTGGAAATTTTACCAGGAACAACACCTGCAGCTTGCAATTCAGCAGCAGTATATAGAATTTGATGTCGAGTATTTCTATACCAATTGCCATAAATGGCAGGATAACTAGTATTGCTATTAATTGAAACCCCATTCCCAATTGTGATAACATTGGCAGATGTGCACCCACTTGTTGCTAATCCGCAGGAAGTTGGATTCCCAGCACCAAAATTTACAGTTAGAGGTATATTTGAATTACTACAAATAGTTGTATTTGTAGGAACAACCGTAAAAATTGGTGTTACAACAGGATTGGCTACAAAGGTAATATTGGTATTTTGCTTCGTGCAGCCCATCGAACTCATAGCTGTTAACGTATAATTATAAGTTCCTGCCGTGGAATAAGTAGCACTTGTATTTGCAGTATTTGTAGTAGTCAATGGTACTGAAGGACTCCAAGTATATGTATATCCTCCTGAGGGAATTACATTGCTGGTAAATTGCACAGCAGAATTTAAACATCCACTAGAGGCTAATACGCTGGCGGATAAAGTAAAATCAGGTGCAACATAAATTACTAAAGTGTCTTTGTTTTTACAATTAGCTCCACCTCCAATATTAGTAACGACGTATGTTGATGTTACTGCTGGCTTTATAACAGGATTATTGCAAGGGTTACAACTGAAGGCAGGGCCAGTAGGAATTGTAGCCCCCGTTAAATTTGTCCAAGCAAAAACAGTAGAAGAACCAGTTGCAGTTATAGACGCTGCTTGAGTTCCACATATAGTTCTATCGGGTCCAGCAGAGGTCGCAGGTAATACATCTATAAAATAATTTAATACTTGAGTACCTGGCACAGGACAAGCATTATCTTTAACAATTAACACAAAGCTAGTATTTAAACCAGAGCTTCCAGCTGGAGGAGTCCAGCAAATATGGGCCTTCACTTTATTTGTAATTCCTGGTGTATAAGTCAATACCATGGAAGACCCAGGCAAAGTTGTTGACATATTCGGAGAAGTAATTTTAATCGAATCTGTTAAATCAGGATCTGTAAATGTAACATCAAAACAAAACGGTACATTTTCACAAATTTGAAGTGTATTAGCTGAGCCCCCAGGAACGGTTCCTGAAGTTACATTTGTAATATTTCCTTGTCCACAACTTACAGTTTGATTACTGCAATTTGTTACAATGGCTTGAAAATCCCTCATTATTGTTCCAACTATGTTGCCTAATGCATCAGTTTCTATAATTAAAACATTAATTACAAAATCACCCTGAGTTACTGGTGTAAAATTCACTTGACCTGTTGTGGAATTAATAGTGATCCCGACTATAGGCACAGCCCCAGTATAAGGCGCTGCGTAGGTATTTGGAATACCATTACTATCGAATGAACTTACTAATGAATAAGTTAATGTGTGGCCATCAATTTCAGTAGCACCTAAATTAAAACAAGCAGGCTGGTTAACACAAAAATTTGGTAAGTCCTCTATAGAAATATCTGCTGAATTATTGCATGGAGCTGATACATTATTTAGAGTTGCTTGATGGTAATAATTTTGAGAAATAGGAGTTTGATTGATAATATTTGAACTTCGACAACAGCTACCTATTGAAAATGACCAGCTATTGCAGGCAGATGGAAGTGTAATCGTACCTAAATATTCAATTCTTTTCTTGCAAGTAACTAAGGTAGAAGCTGTTGGGCATAAACCAGCGGCCATGATACCATCTCCAGGAGTTAATGAGCTTTGGTTAACTGTTAAACTTAAGGCCTGCCCACAACCATCAACGTTTATAATTTGTGAAGTTCCAGGATTAAATCCACCTGCGCAATCCCAAAAATAGGTAAGCTTTACTTCAAATAAGTTATTTCCGAGACACTTATAGGTAATTTGTCCGCCAGCAATATGAGATGCAAAGGAACAAAGAGATATTAGTAAAAATAAAACCGATAGATATTTTTTCATGTTGTTAAATTTCAATACAGTATCAAAAATACTATAAATTGAAATTAAAACGTAACTATTTACTCATTATTAATGGACTTCTACGAAATCACAGGAGGTGGCTCCATTTTATGTCCACAGGATTTACAGGTTGTTAATTCATTAGAATTATAAAACTTTTTAAAAACACCCTGAAATTGAGAAGCGATGTCTTTTAGCTCAAATTTTTCTTCATATAAAAGATGATTACAGTTTTCGCAAAACCACATCAATCCATCTTTTTCACCTTCTCGGCGTCGACGCTCCATAACTAGCCCTATGGTGTTTTTAAATCGAATAGGATTGTGAGGAATACGAGGAGGTAATAAAAAAATATCTCCTTCTTTAATATCAAATTCTTGTGCTTTTCCATCAATTTGAAGTTTAACTTTTATATCTCCCTCTAATTGATAAAAAAATTCTTCACTTTCATTAAAATGATAGTCTTTTCGAGAGTTTGGCCCTCCTACAACCATAACGATAAATTCAGCGTCTTTGTATACGACCTTATTGTTAACAGGTGGTTTTAATAGATCTCTGTTTTCGTCAATCCATTTTTTAAAATTGAAAGGTACTGTGATACTCATAGAGGTATGTTTAAAAACTAATTATTAATTGCCAGGAAAAAGAGCTTTCCTTTTTTCTAAAAAAGCAGATACTCCTTCTTTAAAATCTCCACTGTTAAAGCTTTTTCCGAATTCTTCAATTTCTACTTCATAGCCATTTAATTTATTATTATATCCCGCATTAATTACTTTAATAGCTGTTCTGATAGCAGTTGGTGATTTGGAAATGATTTTAGATGTCATTTCAAAACATTTCGCTAATAATTCTTCTTGAGTTGTAACGTAATTGACTAAGCCCCATTTGTAAGCGTCTTCAGCATTAATCATATCAGCCGTTACAATCATTTCCATTGCTTTACCTTTACCTACTAGTTGAGCTAAACGCTGAGTGCCGCCGTAGCCAGGTATAACTCCTAAACTTACTTCAGGTAAACCCATTTTAGCATTCGAACTTGCTATACGAACATGACAAGCCATTGCTAATTCTAAACCGCCACCAAGCGCAAATCCATTAACAGCAGCAATTACCGGCTTTGAATAATTTTCAATAAAATTAAATATTTTAAAATGTCCGATGGCGCTTAATTGACGACCTTCTTCTAATGAAAAATTTGCAAACTCGGCAATATCCGCACCAGCCACAAATGCTTTTTGACCTGATCCAGTAATAATTAGTGCACGAATAGATTTATTGTTTTCGGCATCTACTAATGTATCATGAAGTTCTTCAATAGTTTGTTTGTTTAGGGCATTTAATTTATCGGGGCGATTAATGGTTATTACCAATACATCGTTTTTTATTTCAGTAAGAATGTTTTCTAAAGCCATTGCTGTTGTCATTTTTTTGGAATTTATTAGAGCAAATATAATCTGATAAGCGTAAATACTGCAAAAAGTTATTAACGCATTATTACATTAAGTATTAATTAAGTCCATACTTTAGTGCCTTCGCTACAATTTTTGCAAATGTCTATTTCTTGTCTTGATTTTAAAATAGATTGTCTGAAACTTTGATATTTTGATGAATGCCATAATTCTTTGAAGGACTGTGATTTTAAATCGCCTAGCTGGTGCTTTGCATCTTTATCAAAGCAACATGGCACAACTATTCCGTCCCATGTAACCACGCAGCTACTCCACATTCGCCAACACTGATTTAATAATTCATTTTTTATTATATAGGTTCCATCAGCCTGTTGTTTATATCGACTATAGGTGTGATTTGATGGAATTAGTGAATTACCGTTTTCGAAGTCATATATTTGTGCCGTTTTAAAAACCACTTTATCTACACCTAATTCATTAGCTAATTGTTTTAAATCATTTAATTGATGTTCGTTTGGTTTTACCACTAAGAATTGGAAAACGATTTGTGGCGTTTTACTTTTTAATTTTTTTTTAGCAGCAATGATGTTTTTAGTGCCGTCAATTACTTTTTGCAAGTTTCCTCCAATACGATATTGCTCATAGGTTTCCTGAGTTGTGCCGTCAATAGAAATAATCAAACGATCTAGGTTGCTTTCTACAGTTTTAGTAGCCTGTTCAGTTGTTAAGTAATGCGCATTGGTTGAGGTTGATGTATAAATTTTTTTATCAGAAGCATATTTTACCATCTCTAAAAAATTTGGATTTAGATAGGGTTCGCCTTGAAAATAAAACGTGAGGTAAATTAAGTCTTTATAAACAGAATCAATAGTGGATTTGAAAAAAGTCGGTTCTAACATCCCAATTGGCCTTGTAAATTCCCTTAATCCACTGGGACATTCGGGGCAACGTAAATTACAACTGGTGGTGGGTTCAATAGCAATACTAATAGGAAAACCATAATTGACAGCATGTTCGGTTCGCTTAGAAAGATGATAACTTGACCATACTTTAAAAGCGTTTGTAAGCTTTTTAAAGCTTAATTTTTTGCCTAGTTGTATGCTATTACTTAATGACACTAGTCAAAGATATGTATTAATGAGATACATTGATATTTTTTAAAATACTACCTATCATATTGTTACTATAATTTAGTTTAATTCTTATATTTACCCTTAAACAAAAAACAAGAGTATGTATAAATTTTTTATAATTCTAATAATTATTTCTTCCACTCTAATTGCACAAAACAAGAAACGTGTATTATTAATGAATGGGGTCGCTCATTTGGGTAATGGTTTAGTGTTAGAAAATAGTCTCATTGCATTTTCTGATGGAAAAATAGATTTAGTGGCAGATGCACGTCTTACTAGAATTGATATTTCTAAATTTGACACTACTATTAATTTATATGGTAAACATATATATCCTGGATTAATAGCACCAAATTGTATATTAGGATTGCAAGAAGCTGAAGCTGTAAGGCAAACCAGCGATTATGCTGAAGTAGGAGATTATAATCCACATATTAGAAGTTTAATAGCCTTTAATGTTGAAAGTAAGATTTTAGAAACAGTAAAAACAAATGGTGTATTATATGTTCAATCTACGCCTCGTGATGGGGTGATTAGCGGCATGTCGTCTGTATTAGCATCTGATGGATGGAATTGGGAGGATGCTGTTGTGAAAGCAGACGATGGTGTGCATTTGAATTATCCGCATTCGATACAACGACATGGTTGGTGGGCAGAACCACAACCCAGTGATAAAAATAATAAATACACAGAGCAAGTAAATGAGTTAATTACATTTTTTCAAAATGCTTCGGCGTATAATAAGCAATTAACCGTTACTGATAAAAACCTTCGATATGAGGCTATGAAAGGTATTTTTGATGGAACTAAAAATTTATATATTCATGCAGATTATGTAAAGGATATTATTGGTGCTATTAATTTTATCAAACAATTTAATTTGAAAAAAGTAGTATTAGTAGGAGCTAAAGATTGTTATAAAGTAACATCTTTATTAAAAGAAAATAACATTTCAGTTATGCTCAATCGATTACATGATTTGCCAGAATTAGCAGAAGCTGAAACCGATTTGATGTTTAAATTACCTTACCTATTACAAAAAGATTCGGTGTTGTTTTGTTTGCAAAATCAGGGAGATATGGAAGCGATGAATGCTCGTAATTTGGCGTTTTTAGCCGGAACGGCTGTTGCTTATGGTTTAACGAAAGAACAAGCATTACAAAGCATTACATTAAATAGTGCAAAAATATTAGGTGTAGGCCATTTGATTGGAAGCATTGAAGTAGGTAAGTTAGCCTCGCTTGTAGTTTCTGAAGGTGATTTGTTAGATATGAAAACAAATTCAGTTATTTTAGCCTACATCAATGGAAGACAAATCAACTTGAATAATTTTCAAAATGAGTTGCATAAAAAGTATTCTAATAAGTTAGGGATAAAGGAATAATCTTTCATTTAAATAATTCCTTAATTTCGTTTTCCTTAATTTCAATTATGAGTTATATTATATCCGGCATACAGCAGTTAGGCGTTGGCAATACTAGCGTTCAAGAAACATTTACATGGTATCGTAAAGCTTTTGGTACAGATATTAAAATATTTGAAGAAGCAGCGATGGCTGAATTAATGTTACCTTATACGGCTAATAAACCTCATGCTCGACACGCTATTTTAGCTATTAGCATGAATGGCGGTGGTGGATTTGAAATTTGGCAATATACCAGTCGTGTTGCTAAAAAGGCTGATTTTACTATACAATTAGGCGATATAGGTATTTTTGCAGGAAAAATAAAATCGTATAATATTCTAGAATCTTATAATCATTTAAAGAAATTCGGTGCCAAGTTTTTAACAGAAATTACTCAAACTCCTTGTGGTAGAAAACATTTTTATATTCATGATTTGTGGGAAAATGTATATGAAGTAATCGAAGAAAAAACCTCTTGGTATCAGCAAAAAGATTTTAGTACTGGTGGTGTATTAGGAGCAGTTATTGGCGTTAAAGACATTGATAAATCTATCACGCTTTATAAAATGGTATTGGGTTTTGATAAAGTTATCAGTGATACAACAGATGTGTTTGCTGATTGGAGTGGGGTAGAAGGAGCTGCGAAAAAATTCAGGCGTGTAGTATTACGTAATTCAAAACCACGAGAAGGAAGCTTTGGACCATTGTTAGGAGATAATGAGATAGAATTAATTCAAGCTTTCGATTATACTCCTCGAAAGATTTTCGAAAATCGTTTATGGGGAGATTGCGGATTTATACATTTATGTTTTGATATAAAAAATATGAATGCCTTACAAGAGGCTTGTAATAAAGCTGGACAGCCATTTACGGTAGATGGAGGATCAGGTTTTGAAATGGGAGAAGCGGCAGGACATTTTACGTATATTGAGGATGCTGACGGTACACTCATTGAATTTGTGGAGACTAAAAAATTACCAGTAGTCAAAAAAATTGGTTGGTATTTAGATTTGCGAAAGCGTGATCCTAAAAAAGCTTTACCAAATTTTATTTTAAAAGCATTGCGTTTTAGTAGAGTGAAAGACTAATAAGCTTGAAATAGAATAGAAAGTAGTAACATAATAATGTGTAATGATTACGATTTTTGGTTTAATCGAAAATAAATAATCATATAATTTACATCTGAATATTTCATTAAAAGCTGTTTACTCATTTAAATTAATAATCTGCTATTATATATTATACCTTTACTCTTCATTTTAATGTTTTAATAAATTGAACTAATTTATTTACTTAATCTTAGTCGATTTTGTTTTTTAACTGTCCGAATTTTTTTAAATTTGATAAGTAATTATTGAATTTTGTTTCATCATAATTCAATTTATAAAATTATAAACTATGGAAAAATTTTATATTCAAGCTACGCAAAATACTCCAGTCATAGAATTCGATTTAAAAAAAGGCTTGTTAGAAATATCAGGAAGATCAATTCCTGAAAATTCGATTGAATTTTATAATCCTTTATTTTCTGCCCTAGATAGTTATTTGCGTGAGCCAAATGATAAAACGAATATCAATATTCAGTTAGAATATTATAATAGTAGTTCCTCTGCCTGTTTATTAAGTGTATTCAAAAAATTTGAAAAACTAAATAAAGAAAGAGGCAATGTGACTGTAAATTGGTTGCATGAAGAGAATGACGAAGATATTTTAGCCGCTGGAAAAAACTTTAAAGGCATAGTTGATTTACCTTTTATAATAGTTCCAATTGCAGAACAGTAAATTTATTTAATCATTTTCAAAAATGTATCCTCATCAATGATAGGTACAGCAAGTGATTCTGCTTTTTTTAATTTTTCAGGCCCCATATTATCACCAGCTAATATGTAACTTGTTTTTTTAGAAATTGAACTGGAGTTTTTGCCACCATTTAATTCTATCATCTCTTTGTAATCATCACGGCTGTGCTTGGCAAATACACCGCTGATTACAAATGTTAAGTCTTTTAATTTCTCGCTTCCACCTTGCTGTTGTTCTTCACTTAATTCAAATTGTAAACCAGCGTGTTTAAGTTTTCTTATGATTTCTTTATTTTTTTCGTTGCTAAAAAAATCAGCTATACTAATCGCAATAATTTCTCCTACTTCGTCTATTTCTAATAACTCTTCTTTAGTTGAATGCATTAACACATTCAGTGATTTTACTTTTTTGGCAATTTTTTTTGCAGTCGTTTCTCCTACATGTCGAATGCCTATTGCATATAGTACTCTTTCAAATGTTACAGATTTAGAGGCTTCTATGCCGTCAATTAAATTATTAGCTGATTTTTCAGCCATACGTTCCAGTGGTAAAATCTGTTCTTTTTTTAGATCATAGAGGTCCGCAATCGTTTTTACTAAGCCGGCATTAAATAATTGTACAATAGTTTCTCCACCTAAACTATCAATATTCATTGCCTTACGTGAAACGAAATGTTCGATACGGCCAATCACTTGTGGAGGACATTCGTTTTCATTAGGACAAAAATGATTGGCCTCGCCTTCGTCGCGTTTAAGTTCAGTGTGGCATTCGGGACAGTGAGTAATATATTTGGTAGGCGGTGTATGCGCTTTCCGTTTTGATAAATCAACTCCTATAATTTTAGGTATAATTTCACCACCTTTCTCTACAAATACATAATCACCAACACGAACGTCTAATTTCTCAATGATATCAGCATTATGCAATGATGCGCGTTTTACAGTGGTACCTCCTAAAGCAACAGGTTTTAAATTGGCAACAGGCGTAATAGCTCCTGTACGACCAACTTGATAGGTTATTTCTAGTAATTCGGTACTAACTTGCTCCGCTTTAAATTTATAGGCAATGGCCCAACGTGGCGATTTAGCGGTGAATCCAAGGTTCTGTTGTTGATTGTAATCATTTACTTTGATGACAATCCCATCAATATCATATGGCAGATCAAATCGTTTTTTATCCCAGTAATTAATAAAATCTAATACGTCATCAATGCCATGACATAATTTAGCGTCTTCAGAAATTTTAAATCCCCATGTTTTTGCCGCATGCATATTTTCGATATGTGATTGATGAGGTAATTTTTCTCCCAACACATAATATAAAAAACAATCTAATTTACGTTTGGCAACTTGAGCAGAGTCTTGCATTTTCATTGAACCAGATGCTGCATTACGAGGATTTGCCATTAGAGCATCACCAATTTCTTCACGTTCTTTATTAAGAGAATCAAATACAGGTCGAGGCATATATACTTCACCACGTATTTCAAATTTATCTGGATACTTTCCTTTCAAATGTAAAGGAATGGATTTAATCGTTTTTGCATTTGTTGTTACATCATCCCCTTGAACGCCATCACCGCGCGTAATGGCTTGTGTTAATTTACCATCTTCATAAATTAAACTAATGGATAAACCGTCAAATTTTAATTCACAGACGTAGTCAATTGCTCCATCAAATTGACCAACGGAGGTGATTCCTAATCCTTCTCGAACGCGCCTATCAAAGTCCAGTAAGTCTTCTTGATTATAGCTGTTGCTAAGAGACAGCATCGCATATTGATGTTTAACTGATTTAAAGTTTTTAGTTATTCCGCCGCCAACACGTTGACTCGGAGAATTTGGTGAAAAAAATTCAGGAAACTTTTTTTCTAACGAAATTAATTGTTCGAGTAGTTTATCAAAATCAAAATCACTGATTGTAGGTTTATCTAACACATAATAGTTATAGTTATGTTGTTCAATTTCTGAAGAAAGTTGATCGATTTTATGGTTCGCTTCGTTAGGAGTCATATTTTAATTGAATATCAATCACAAATTTGTTGTTTTTGAGTCACATTTCATTGTTAATTTATAAGTATAAATTAACAGGTTTTATAATAGTTGTATTTCTAATTGGTTTATTTCATAAATTTGTTTTAGTGAAAAAATTCTTGGTCATATTTTTTTCTATTTTTTATTTAACTTCTACAAGTGGAATTTCTTTGAACATCCACTATTGTGGTGGTAAAATAAAGCATATTACTTTGTTTAATAGCAGTGAGAAATGTTGTTGCGGAAAGAAAAAAATGAGTAAGAAATGTTGTAAGGACAAAGTATCTTATTTCAAAATTAAAGATGATCAGCAATCCAATCAATCTTCTAAGATTATTAATCCTACGTCTAAAATCACTCCGGTAGTTTTACCTGTTTTTAAGTTTGATGATTACATTGTTTGTACAAATGTTACTGTTTTCAATTACCACGCTCCTCCCGTCTTATACGACAATCCCTTATACCTGAAATATCAGGTATTATTAATTTGATTTTATTTACTCAACTATTGATATAGTTATTGGGTTTTAGTGCTTTATATCATTATGATATACCAAGTATAAATTAGTTTCTCAAACTTTTAAATTATAAAAACAAACAATATGAAATCAACAATCATTACTCTTGCTATATCTGTAACATCCATGTTCACATTACAAAAAGTAAACGCACAAATGACAGCTATGGATTTTACAATGGTGGATTGTAGCTCAACACCTTCAACTCATAATTTATTTTCGGATCTTAATTCTGGAAAGGTAGTCATTATTGAATTTTTTATGACAAGCTGTTCGTCATGTCCTGCGGCAGGATCTAAATTAGAAAACATGAAAACAAAATTATTGATGCAGTATCCAGGTAAAGTAAAATCATACGCCTTTGGATTTAATAACACTTATTCTTGTGCAACAGTAAATAATTGGGTTACTACAAATGGGTTCTCTTCGGTACCCTCTGATAGTGGTGCCGCTCAAGTTGCTTATTATGGAGGAATGGGAATGCCAACTATTGTTATCATCGGAGGCGCTAATCATAAATTATTAGGTTCGCCATATATTGGTTTTACAACAAGTGACACAACGTTAATGGCTACAGATATTCGCAATTTCTTTGCCTCTACAACAGGAATAAACGAACTGAAATCTAATTTGAGCGAATTAAATATTTATCCAAATCCTTCTGCCAATGAAGTTAAAATTAGTTTTAACCTAACCGAAAATGCCCACACGGTTATTGAAATTATGGACATCGCAGGCAGAATTGTAAAAACAGTATTAAACGAAAAAATATCAATTGGTAGTTTTACTAGAACTGTTAACGTATCAAATTTAGATAATGGTAATTATATCTTTCGTATAAACACGGACGGACGCATGTTGCAACAAAAACTCAGTATCATTCGTTAATAAAAATATCAATTAATAAATAAAAAACTAATCGTAAACTAAAATGAAATTAAAGAAATATATAGTCATTGCTTGTGCTGCATTAGCAATAACATCTTGCGGAAACAAATCAACAACAGAAAATAAAGAAGCATCTACTTTTACAGCTGCTGGCATGACAACTTCTACTTTTAAAGTATGGGGTAATTGCGAGATGTGCAAAGAGACGATAGAGGGTTCCTTGAAAAAGGATGGCATTGCTAAAGCAGATTGGAATGTTGATACTAAAACATTAGCCGTTGAATTTGATGCGGCAAAAATTTCACTTGATCAAATTCAAAAAAATGTAGCCTCTGTTGGTTATGATAATGAGAAATATAAAGGGGACGACAAAGCTTATAGCGAGCTTGCTGATTGTTGCCAATATGATAGAAAATAATTTTAATTACTTATAATAATACTCTGAAATAGCCATATGTCGCATCGCACAACAGCAAATGAATATATATGGCATATTCCATGAGACAACTAAAAAACAATACTATCGACAAATGAAAATATTATTAATCATTATCGCTTTTGTATTTTCAATAAATGGCCAAGCGCAAACAACTATTAAAACAGCTACTTTTTCAGTAAAAGGAAATTGTGATCAATGCAAGGAACGTATTGAAAATGCGGCAGACATCAAAGGTGTGAAAACCTGTGTTTGGAATGAGAAAACAAAAGTGGCAACACTAGTTTTTGATACAAAAAAAACAACGCTTGAACTCATCGAAAAAGCAATTGCTAAAGCTGGACACGAAACATCTACACAAAAAGTAGATGACAAGGCATATAATACATTGCCCGATTGTTGTAAATATAAATCAACCGATTGCAAGAAGAAATAATTTCTATGCGAAAAAAAGTAGCATTTGTTCTTATTGGGTTGAGTTGTGCCTTTAAAGGTTTTTCGCAATTAAAAGGACGCGTGTTAGAAATATCTTCTAACAACGATACTATTTCTGTGCCCGGAGTAATTTTATTGTGGAGCCATTCTTCTATTAATACAACCACCAATGAAAATGGTTTTTTTAATATTAAAAATTTAAATTCTACAAAAACCTTATTAATAAAGGCAACGGGCTATCAATCCGATTCGATAATAGTTAATGATACAACTAAGTTTATCACCTTGATTTTAAAAAATGGTGTAGAATTAAATCAAGTAGATGTTGTATATGAATCTACAGGCACAGAACTTTCGTATTTAAATCCTATGAAAACGGAAACGTTGAATGAGCGCTCTTTAATGAAAGCCGCTTGTTGTAATTTATCAGAGAGCTTTGAAACAAATCCAAGTGTAGATGTAAATTTTGCCGATGCAGTTACAGGAACTAAACAAATACAAATGCTAGGTTTATCAGGGCAGTATGCGCAAATCACCAAAGAAAATATGCCTTATTTAAGAGGTTTAGCAAATGGTTACGGCTTAAGTTTTATCCCAGGAACATGGATTCAATCCATACAATTAAGTAAAGGAGCAGGCTCTGTAATTAATGGCTATGAGAGCTTTACGGGACAGATAAATACAGAGTTGCAAAGTCCAGAAACGTCTGATAAATTAAATTTTAATACCTATGCAAATCAAAATGGGCGTAATGAATATAATTTGAACATGAAGCATCGTTTTAATGAAACGTTTTCTGTTGGATTATTATCACACGCAAGCTTCAATCCGTTAGTGCAAGACATGAATCATGATGGTTTTGCTGACATCCCTATTGGTAAACAATATAACGTGATTAATAAATATAGCATTCATACGAAAAAAGGATTTGAAGCACAATTTGGTGGAGGTTATTTAACAGATGAACGAACCGGAGGTCAATTTACAGCTACTGTAAAAAATGATTCATTATCCTTGTATCAAATCGGAATTAATAATAAAAAATGGGAGCTGTATAGTAAAACTGGTTTTGTATTTAAACGAAAACAAGCTACTAGCATGGGTTTACAGTTGTCTTATTTAAATCACGATCAGCATAATTTTTACGGATTAACTAATTACAATGGATTACAACAAACGTTTTATGCTAATTATATATTTCAAAGCTATCTTAAAACAACAGATAATACCTATAAAGTTGGCGCCAGTTTTATGAATGATAAAGTTGATGAAGCTTTTAAATTATTTAAATACAATCGTGATGAAAAAGTAGGCGGTGCTTTTGTTGAGGTCGCTCATAACTCAGGCGAAAAATTTAATATAGTGGCAGGCTTAAGAGCAGATTATCATAACTATTATGGTTTATTTTTTACACCACGTGTACATGCTCGTTATGCACTTCATAAAAATAAAACAGTTTTTAGAGTTAGTGGAGGTAGGGCTTTAAAGACCGCTAATATTTTTGCTGAAAATACAGCTCTCATGGCAACGTCACGCGCCTGGATTATTGAACCAAGTGATTTAGTGATGCCTTATGGTTTAAAGCCTGAAACAGGCTGGAACTATGGTTTAAACTTCACGCAAAAACTTACTTTAAATTACCGAGAAGCTTATATTACTGTTGACGCTTATCGCACTGATTTTACCCAGCAAGTAGTCGTTGATTTAGATAATCAAACTCAACAGGTTTCTATTTATAATTTAAAAGGAGTGTCGTTTTCCAATACAGCTCAATTAGAATTTGGTTGGGAAATTCGTAAACGCTTAAATATAAAAACAGCCTATCGGTATGTAGATACTAAAATGACCTATAAAATAGGCTTGCTTCAAAAGGCGCTTGTATCAATGCATAGGGCATTTGTTAATATAAGTTACGAAACAAAAAATAAGCATTGGTTATTTGACGCTACTCTTCAATACAACGGAAAAAAAAGATTGCCGCAAACAACTTCTAATCCATCGGATTACCAGCGAGCAAACTACTCACCAGATTTTTATAATGTACTTGCTCAAATAACATACGTTACAAAAATTAAAAAAGCTGATTTTAATATATACGTCGGTTTAGAGAATGCGTTAGACTATAAACAACAAAATCCTATAGTGGCTAGTGATGTACCCTTTAGTAAATACTTTGATGCCAGTATGGTTTGGGGGCCAATATACGGGCGAATGTTATACATTGGCCTTAGATTTAAAATTAAATAATAAAACCTAATTTTCATATGAAAATTAGGTTTTATGTGGCCTAAATTAAATTTTATTTTAGAAACGTATCAATCGAAAATATATTATCAATCGAAATATGTTCTATTAAATTATTGACTTGACTTTCCTCTAATGCTAATATATCTGCAGTTGGTATAAATTTGATGCGGCCTTCAGATACGCCATTAATAATAGTTCCGTATTTTCTGATACCATTATTTAAAATTATCATTGCTTGTATTGTATTCATAGTTCCTCTTTTTTTTAGTAAAGTTCAAACATAGTGCCATAGAATGATTAAACCATTAACTGTATGTTATGTGATTGTAAATTAGAGGATTAAAAATTTACCCAAAAAACAAAAGGCTTCTTATAATAGTAAGAAGCCTTTTTGAGATAATAATTCAGCCGTTTATTACTTAATTGAAACAGGTTGGGATGCAATAGGTTGAGCTGGAACCGTAACGGTTACAATGGTTTTTAAACCATTTACTGCTTGCGTATAATTTGGGTTTATTTTTACACATTGTTCCCAATAGTATTTTGCTTTTGCATAATTTCCTTTTTGATAATATGCACCACCTATATTATAAAAACCTTCAGGGTTTAATTTGTCTAATATGATGGTTTTATTTAATTCATATATAGCACTATCCAATTGACCTCGTTGCGCTTTTTTATAGCCACGTTGCAATAAATCATTATAGAATACGATGTAATAATTTTTCAAATACGGATTGTTAGGATACAGGTGTTCTGCATGTTTCCAATAATATAGGGCATCACGATCGCGACCTAATTTGTAACTACCTAATCCTAAATTTAAATATCCATTCACGTATCGGGGATGTAACTCAACGGCATGTTTTAAATATTTTAATCCTTTTTCTAAGAAAGCAGTACGTTTTCTGTTGAAAGCCACTTTATCAACTGAATCCACATGGTATACTTCGATTGATCCAATCTTTGGTTTTACTTTTTGTCCTAATTTCTCAATCGTTCCATAATTTGGTTCTACAGGATGTGGATTTAATTCTTGTAATTGAACTAAACTCGTATCGGCAGGATTTTCAACAAATGTTTTAGTATCTGCCAAATCAATGTAACGTGCGCCGGCATTACCTAATACAAGCACTGAGTTTGGAATAATCTCTACATCTTTTAAAAATAACGTGATATCGTTTTTCCAATCCCAATTACGTTCCCATGTTTTACAACCATATAAAAAAGTCATAGTTCCTAATACTAAAAAGAAAACGACTTGCTTAGCTTTAAAAGCAATATTTGGGATTGAATCAAATCCTTTTAAAATAAGCCATGCTAATGCAATACAGAAACCAATGGTTGAGTGGAATAGTAAACGTTCACCCATTGTCGCACCAATATCCATCAAGATGTTACCTATCATTAATAAGAAGGCGAAATACACTGCAATGGCAAAGCCCATGATGTGTTTACGGATGACTAGTTTTACGCCATAGTAAGCTAAACTAATATGTAATACAATTGATAAAATGGAATCCCAACTAGTGAAATGGCGATATTGAATCGTATTAAATGAATAATCGGATGTTAATGGATGTGGGAACCAACAAAGCCCAATGTATTTTAATAATACAAAAGCTTTTGTCATAAAGCGTTCTTCTCCATTAGCTAATAAATAAGGGTTATTTAAGATTTCAGTATCTGGCACGCCTGGCTTTAATTTTACCGCTACTAAACGCATTCCTAAATAAAATAGCATGATGAAGAATTGCCATGTCATTAATTTTCCAAAATTAGTTTTTGTTTTAGAGCCTAATAAAAACACGCCTATTACTAAATATAAAAATGGAAATAACCAAAATGCCAAGGTAGCTTTTTGTCCAGGTTGAATATGCATGTCAGAGTTACGTTTTACAAATAACATAAATAAGGCTGCAATAACAAAAGAACCAAACACAAAGACCGTTTGCATAAAGTCAGTTGACTTAGTAAACGTTTTATAATCAAACTCTATTTTACCAAAAACATAAAATGCTACGGGCATTAGTGCGATTAAAACAACAGCATATTCTTTTGCTAATAAAGCTAATAAGAAACAAATAACAGCCCATGCTAACATGATGTTTTTTGGTAGTTTTTCTCCTTTGATGAGTGTCATGTAACAAGAGTAAACAATTAGTCCACCAATGCCGATAGTTGGCAGGTTAATTAATATTCCAATATCTTTTGTATTTGCCAGAAATAAATAGGCAAAGCCTATTACGATAATTGATATGATAGCAAAGCTTAGTTGCTTAATAGATACAGATGCTTTACTCAATAAACCTTCTTCTTTAATGTAATTAGCGTAATCTACAAATCTAAACGAATAAAAGAATGTTAATGAAATAAATATCAAGGAGAAAATCTCATCTCTACTTTTTACATTGGCTATGGCCTCTGAGTGGAGTGGGTGCATTAAGAATAAAATAGCTGCTAAGAATGCTAAGTCATGATTATCTTTAAAAATATAATTTCTAAAAAACAGGAATAATAACATGATACCTAGGATGAAAGAAATAATATTAACGAAATGTCTAATAGACGCACCTTTTACCTGACAATCTACTTCATTAAATACACCGTCATTATTAATATCATCTTTAGGATCATCTACGTGAGTGATTTTGAAATTAGCTGTATCGCTTCGCCAACAGGCAGCAGGATAATTTCCGTCTTTAGGATAAGCGCCAATAAATTGCTGTTCGATAGCAAAACTCACAACAGATAATGGTCTGTAACGGCCACCTGCTAATTGATCGGTCGCATTCATTTTACGATAAAAGCTTTCGTAGGCATCTTTAGTTAGTATACCTTTAATACCAGCAATTCCTTTAATTACATGGTCATTTTGATGAATAATAATCCCGTCATCAAGAGCATACTCATTATTTAAAGAAGTGAGGTTAAAGATTAGCCCCAATAAAATAATTACAATAAAAGGTGCTTTTTGACTTTTGAAAGGAAAAAATCGAAATGTATTTTTTAACTCTTCAAATTTAGGTTGCTTAACGTTTGTTGTTTCTTTTGCCATATAAAATTAGGTGTAATAACACAAATATACTTAAAACTTCAAAAAAATGATTTTTATGATTAAAAAATTAGTTAAAAATCTGTAAATTGCCCTATAAATGCAGACTAAATGGAATATAAGACGTAAGATATTGATTGTATTAGTTACAATCTGTACTCTTTTGTCGTTTTTGATTTCGTATCTTAACAAAACAACTACCAAAGAATTAGCTATAGCAGCTCAAAATAAATTACAGCAAAAGGAAACTTTAGCTCAAGAAAAATTAGCTCAATTAACTAAATTTTTAAAAACAACAAAGCCTAAAAAATTATTTGCAAAGTATCAAGCAGATATAGCTGAACTCTTTAAAAAAGAAGGTATTGCTATTTATGTTTACGAAAATGATAGTCTTTGTTTTTGGAGTGATAATGAACCTGCTATCGATTTATACTCTTATGCTGTGTCTTCAAAATCTGAACTTATAAAAATTAGAAACGGATGGTTTGAGTGCATTTCGCAGAAGGACAGCATTGATCCAACGTATAAAGGAATAGCATTAATAGCAATAAAAAACGAATATGATTTGGAGAACAAGTATATTCAAAATGATTTTAGTGATTGGCTTGATTTACCTTATAATACTCAACTTAAAACTGATTTTAATTATTTAAATCCAGCTATTAAATCAAAATGGGGTAATACGTTATTCGAAATCTCTAGAAGTAATGGGGTGTATAAAAGTAAAATAGCGTCAGGCTATTCAGGTTTTTTTGCTTTACTAGCACTATTATTAATGTTATTGATTATTTTTTATGAAACTAAAAGACTGATTAGAGATAGGGTTATACGCTTAATGCTATTTGCATTAGTTTGTTTATTATTAAGAACATGTATGATTTATTTTAAATGGCCATCTGTTTTTTATGAAACCCGTTTATTTGATGCCAGTGTTTTTGCCGATGGTGATTCTTTTTATTTTTCCTTTTTGGGTGATGTTTTAATTAATAGTTTTTTAATATTAGTAGTTGCTGTTGTTTGTTATAAAACAAATTTTATTAAGCACATCAAATCTAAATTCATATTACTATTAATTGTAACTATTGCTACTACGGCACTTACTTATTATTCAATCAGTATTAGAAATTTAATTTATAGTTTGGTTAATAATTCGACAATTAATTATAACATCAATGAACTCTTTCATTTCACAGGTTATAGCTTGATTGGATTAGTATCTGTAGGTTTTATGTTGTATTCATTTTATATTTTATGTGAACAATTAGTCATTATTATTCTTTCTCAATTAAGTTATAAATTAGGTTTAATAACCTATTCATTGAGTCTTTGGTTTGTTATATATTTTTTTGTGGATGTTAGCATTTATGATTATTTGTGGCCATTGCCATTAGCTATCGTTTCTTTTGTTTTGAGAAAGTATAAAGCATCGTATAATTTTATAAATATTGGTTTAATAGTTTTAGTTGCTACTATCATTACATCTAATTTGTTTAATTCATATGAGCAAAAAAACAAACAACACACCTACGATGCCTTGTGGTTTAGTTTAACAGACAGACAGGATATTATTGCTGAAAACGAATTCACAAAAGTAATTTCTACTATAAAAACGGATAGTAAATTAAAAAACTTATTATCGTTATTACCATTAAGCAGTGAGCAAATAGAACAAAATATTAGGCAAGTTGAATTTAGTGGTTATTTTGAGCGTTATGATATTACATTGGCGTTATTTAAAAATGATGGAGCGACTTTATTTAATCAGGCGTTTCCCCAGTATTTAAATGAGGAGTATTTTGAAAAACAAATAAAAATCGGATCACAAACTATAAGTGATGACTTGTATTTTATTGATCAGGAAAAAAAACCGATTAGATACGTAGCTAAAATCGAAATCGAAAGTGCTACCAATAACTCTGAAGATAAGTATAATCTATATGTTCAGATGGAACCTAAAAACACGAGTAATTTGGGTGCATTCCCCGATTTATTATTAGACAAATCATTAGAAAGCAAACTTGAAACAAAAAAAATATCCTACGCTATATATGAAAATTACAAACTCGAAAGATTTTTTGGTGACTATCAGTATCCTTTATATTTAAATCAAATTTTTTTTACGGGTAATGATGATGGATATAAACATTATTTTTATGAAAATAAAAAAAATACAAAAGTTATTATAAGTGAATTGAAATCAGGCTTATGGCAACGTTTAACATCAATGTCTTATTTATTTATATTTTTTGCAATCATCGTTTTTTGCAGTTTCGTGTTTAATTCAATTGTTATTAAACGTCGAAATGATTTTAATTCCCTTAATTATCGTATTCAATTTATTTTAGTTTCAATAGTGTTTTTGTCTTTAACAGGTGTTGTTTTTGGAACTATTTGGGTGGTTGAATCCCAATTTGAAATCAAGAATAAAAAGGAATTAATAAACAAATCTCAATTGGTTTTAAAAGAACTAGAACAAACTATAGGAAAACCATCTCGGCTTGATCCGGCTTATAAAAACAATACAACAATTACCTTAAAAAAATTAGCACATTTATTCGGAAGTGATATTTCTCTTTTTAATGAAAAAGGTATTTTATTTTCATCGTCACAACCAGCAATTTACGATCAAGGACTGATTTCTAAATTCATGAATCCAGTTGCTTATGCAAGCTTTATGAAAGACTCAAAGGCCAGCTATTCGCAAAGAGAAACAATTGGCTCACTAAATTATCTTTCGGCTTATATTCCATTTTATAACAAGAATGATAAATTAATAGGTTTTATTAATCTTCCTTATTTCTCTCGTCAAAAAGATTTAGAAGAAGAAATAACAGCTTATTTAACAACCCTTATAAACATTTATACCATATTATTTGCAATCACCACATTAGTTGCATTACTAATGTCTAATTTATTAACGAAACCTTTGCGTATTATTAAACAACAAATCTCTAATATAAAATTTGGAACTCATAACGAGTCTTTGGAATGGAAATCAAAAGATGAAATTGGTGATTTAGTAAAGGAATATAACACAATGCTTATTAAACTAGAAAAAAGTTCTAGATTGTTAGCGCAATCAGAAAGAGAAAGTGCGTGGCGAGAAATGGCTAAGCAAGTTGCTCATGAAATCAAAAATCCACTCACTCCTATGAAGCTTAACATCCAGCATTTACAGCGAGTTGTTGCTACTCATCCTGAAGACATAAATGAAAGAGTTAATAAGGTTGCACAGATGCTCATCGAACAAATTGATACCTTATCTCATATAGCTACTGAGTTTTCAAGTTTTGCTAAACTACCCATTGCTCACTCCGAAAAAATTAATTTATTCGAAGTATTGGAAAATGTCACTAATTTATTTCAGCAAAATACAGATTGTCAAATCACATTAACAGCTTCTGCCAAACTATTTGTTTTAGCCGACAGAGATCAATGTATTCGAATATTTACTAATTTGTTAAAGAATGCGGAGCAAGCAATCCCGACTGATAGAAAAGGACTTATTAAAATAAATGCATTTATTTTAGAAAAAAATATTGTTGTTAGTGTTGAAGATAATGGTAGCGGAATAGAAGAATCAGTGAAAGATAAATTATTTATTCCAAATTTTACTACGAAAACCACAGGAACTGGTTTAGGTTTGGCTATGGTTAAAAATTCTGTGGAGATGTTTAATGGAAGTATAAATTTTGAAACCAATTTAAATCAAGGCACTACATTTACATTAGTGTTTCCGGAAGAAATTTAATATTATAATTTCTTTAATAATTTAGTATCTGCATTAAATGAGTATAAACTGCCATCCTCTTTTTTGCATCTAAATAAATGAGTATATACTTTTTCGATGGATATATAATTAGTAGGTAATAATTCTACTCCCTTTTCATTAATTAATCCAAGTAAATCATTCATTTTAGTTTGATAGATTGCATTATCTAACTTTTCAATTTCTGTGTCTTTAGCACTAAAGATTGACTTGCCGACTGTATTTATTAAGTTTGTTTTTCCAGATTTCATGACAATAGCAGCATCATTTTCGAAATCTGTGGCTTGATCAAAATCTACAGTAGTAATAGCTTTTAATTTTCGATCTACATAACCATATTTATTGTTTTTCTGAATACGTATTACATCACATTTCGCAAAAAATAAATTACTGTAGATGCCAAAGTTAATGCTATATCGGCCATTAGCGTCGATTAATGCAACTTCATTGTCTCTAAGTAATTTAAAAAATTTGCCATTTGTATAATAATTTGTTTCATAAGCAGGATTGTAATCATAATCTAAAGCAGTAGCAAAACATAATTCATTAAGATTGTAAAAACCGTACTTGCCGTTTTTTACTATTAAATAAATACCGTTTTGACAAGGCGCTACATAATCGAAGTTTGGAGATAGAATGATTGTTTCATTACTGTGCATTAATCCGAACTTATTTTCTTTTTTTACAATTACGACTTGGTTAGTATCAACGTCTGAAATCCATTCCCATTCTGCTTTTAAAGTATGATTGATTGTATTTACCAATCCATATTTTGAAGATAAATAATATGCAAAGCCATTTTTAAAATCACCTAATTTAGCATACATAAATGGTATAATTTGTTCGCCTTTAGCATTAATAGCTCCGTAATTATTTTTTAATTTACATACAAATAAATTATCTGATGCTTCATTAATATCTTCATATCCTCTCGAAATTAATTGCCCTGAACGATTAATGATAAAATATTCATTTCCTTTTTTTACTATAGCAACTCCATTGTGGTAATTATTGGTTTCTTCAAAATAATATTCGGATGTTCTTTGTCCTTCTTTATTGATGTAATAACAGCTATCATTTTTGCAAACAGATGCAAATCCTTCAGAAAAAAAATCAGCATCATCTAATTCTGGCTTAATTACCCAAGATCCAGTTGTATCTATATATCCAAATTTATCATCATTGTTTTTTATGGGGATTAATAATTTTTTGGCTAAAAAAATTTCTTTCACAATGCTCTCATTATAAGGATAATCAGGGTATTTATTTATAAAACGAGCAAGTTCATCTCTTGTATAGTTTTTTACAGAGATACTATATAATGTTTTCCAAGCTTCCTCTTTAGATAGGATTGTACTGTATCTATTAATAAAGTTATATAAACTATCTGGTTGATGAAGTTGCTTGGTAATATTAAATAAATCTATTTCTGCATCATTTTTATGAGGATTATGAGGATATTTATTTAAAAATATTTTTAAATAAATAGCATCAGCAACAGGCACTTGTTCTCGATATTGCATATCGTAAAAGTCTATTGTAGCTTTGTAATAAAAGTGTGTTTGTGGGTAGCGTAATAAAAATATTTTAATGCTATCACTTGATTCATAAAAGTAATAATTACTATAGCTAATTGAATCACGTAAATTGTAACATCTGTTTTTCAAACTGTCTGAAGCAAATTGATATTGAGTTAAAAATGTGTGATATGCAATAACTGAATTGAATGTGTAATATTTTTCAAATCCTTTAATACTAATTATGTTTGCTAACAATGAAATAGCGTTCGCGTTAATGTGATAAGATGAAAGCGTGATTGTGTCCTTAAAAAATAGTAGGCTAATATTAATATATTTTGCAGCACTGTCTATATTCGAAAATGGATTATCTGTTCGTGAATAAATTGTCGCTAATCCAAAACTAGCTTCTGCAGGAAAATTTGAAATACTTTTTTGAAATAAGTGTTTAGCTTTAAAATAATCAAAAATAGTAAGCGCTTTATAGCCATCACTGATTTTATTTGAAAAAATAGAGGTGCTTATACAAAATAAAATTATGAAACTTAGTATCTTCATTAAAAATGATAATTTTGCGTAAAAATATACATAGATCACAAAATTCTTACTTAACCTTCTAAAAGATGTTCACAAAAGGCCAGCTTATATTTACATTATTTTTTTTAGTTGTTTTTATAGTAGGAATGATTTGGTCATATAGAAAAGATGCATTTTTGAACAGATTACACTTTAAAGGAGCTTCTAAAACCCTTTTGGGTATAATAATTTTATTAATTCTATTGTTTTTATTTGTTAAAATGCGCCATTTGCATTGATTTTTCATGCTTTTTTCATAGCTTAGCACCTAATATCAATTTTGTCATAAGTATAATATGAAATAGCCATGTTTATAGAAACACAAACACCAATTAATAAACAGGCTATACCATATGACAAAAAAAACAATAATTTAAACATATGAAAAACTTAATTCTACTTTTTATCTTTTCGCTAATTACAATGATTTCAAAATCAAATGTATTAGTGGTTGAAGGTAAATTTCAAAACAAAAACATCTATATTCAAAACGCTTTTGGATCAAATGGTGTTGGGTTTTGCACTACTGAAATTAAGGTAAATGGAAAAATCACTACTGATGAAATTAATTCAAGTGCTTTTGAAATTGATTTAGCGTCAATGAATATTAAAACAGGCCAAAAAGTAACTATCGAAATCATTCATAAAAATGATTGCGTGCCAGTGGTATTAAATCCTGAAGTTTTAAAGCCTCGCCCTACATATGAAGTAGTAAGTATGAATATAAATTCTTCAGGTATTTTAAAGTGGACTTCAAAAAATGAGAGCGGCCCCTTACCATATATTATTGAACAATTCAAATGGAATAAGTGGGTTATTGTAGGTGAAGTTCAAGGGATTGGTACTTCAGAAAATCATGATTATTCATTTCAAGTGTTAACTCATAGTGGCGAAAATAAATTTAGAGTAAAACAAACTGGATTGGGAGTAGCCGCCAAATATTCAAACTCAGTAGCATTAAATTCAATGACAGATAAGCCAACTTTTATGTTTAGTAAAAATAAAAAGGCTATTCAATATTCTTTTGAAACTTCATTTGAAGTATACGATGCTTTTGGAACTATTGTGAAGAAAGGATTTGGTAATGAAACAAATATCGAAAATTTACCTAAAGGAAAATATTATTTATGCTTTGATAATCAAGTTTCTGAGTTTGATAAGAAATAATAATTTTTATAATGTATTTCAAATCCCGTTCAACATAATTGAACGGGCTTTTTTTTGAATCTATTTTTTTTAAAGTATTTAATACCGACAATTATTACTTAAATTTAACCTCTGAAAATGCAGGAACTTCAAACAGAGAGTGAATTAATAAAAAAACAGTTTAAGAAATTAAATTGTTGTGTTATTATACCCACATTTAATAATTTTAAAACACTTGATTCTGTTATTCAATCTACATTAGAGTATTGTGATGAAGTGATTGTAATTGATGATGGTTGCACTGATTCTACGCAAGAAATAATTGCTAAATACCCCCAATTAATTACTGTTAAACATGCTGTAAATATTGGTAAAGGAAAGGCATTAAGAAGCGGCTTTACAGTTGCGGTAGAAAAAGGATTTGAATATGTAATTAGCATCGATAGTGATGGACAGCATTTCCCTAAAGATTTTAGTGCATTTTTAAATAAAATAGAAGATCATCCAGGTAGTTTGATCATTGGTGCCAGAAATATGGCTGTTGAAAATGTCCCAAATAAAAGTAATGTAGGAAACAGAATCAGTAATTTTTGGTATAAGATAGAAACAGGCATTTCTCTTGATGATACCCAAAGTGGGTTTAGATTATATCCGGTAAAGCAATTACAACATATTTGGTTTTTCACAACTAAGTTTGAATTTGAAATAGAGGTTATTGTAAAAGCAGCATGGCGTGGAGTTCCTATAATATCTGTGCCTGTAAGCGTTTATTATGCGCCGCCAGACGAGCGCGTCTCTCATTTTAAACCGCGTAGTGATAGCACCCGTATTAGTTTTTTAAATACGTATTTAGTAACCTTAGCTATTTTCTTTTGGTGGCCAGTCATGCTTATTCGAAAGTTAAGTGTAACTGATTATAAAAAGGTTTGGAAAGAAGAAGTTATTGCTTCCCATGAGAGTGCCGTAAATAAAGCCATTTCCGTCGGAGTTGGTTTATTTTTTGGTATTGTTCCTATTTGGGGATTTCAATTTGCACTAGCCATTTTAACAGCCGTATATTTTAAATTAAATAAAGTTATTGTAGGATTGTCGGCTCAAATAAGCTTTCCGCCTTTAATCCCATTTATATTATTTGCTAGTATTAAAATGGGAGAAGTTGTAATCGGAGAAAAAGTAGATTTAATTTTCAGTAAGTCAATATCATTGCAAGAAATAACAAAAAATGTAATGGTATATTATGTTGGAGCCACTGTATTGTCTTTAATAGCTGGAGTTGTTGGGTTTTTAATTACATTAATTGTACTCAAATTAGTTGGCTATAAAAACAGTACTTATGACAAACAATCCTAATCGTTACTTCATTATTAATAAGCCATATAAGATGGTTTCGCAATTTGTTAGCCCAGATAATGTAAGATTATTGGGAGATTTAGAATTCGATTTTCCTGAAGGAACACACGCCGTTGGCAGATTAGACAATAATTCGGAAGGGTTATTGATCTTAACTACTAATAAAAAAGTAACAGTTTTATTATTTCAAAGCGAAAAGCCACATAAAAGAAAATATTTAGTTCAAGTTGAAAAAGTGGTAAATGAAGAACGACTTAATCAACTTAGAACTGGCATAAAAATTAGAGTAAAAGGAGGAGGCGATTATATTACTACTCCTTGTGAAGTAGAAATAGTTGAAAAACCAAAAGATCTATACAAACGCAATCATGAGTTCAGAGAGGACTTACCCCACACGTGGCTTGCCATTACTTTAACAGAAGGAAAATATCATCAAATTCGAAAAATGGTTTCCGCAGTTCATCATCATTGCAAACGATTAATTAGAATTTCTATCGAAGATTTAGAAATTGAAGATTTACAACCTGGCAAAGTAAAAGAAATTGAAGAAGAAACTTTTTTTGATAAACTTAAAATCGACAACTGGAACGTTGAGTGATATTGTAGTTTTTTTGTACAAAAGCAAACTTACTTAATTTAGTAATAAGTAATAGTTTAATTATCGTATTTATAAGCTTTTATTAAACTATTTTTCTGTTAAATAAGTAAATTATATCGTAAAATTTCTACTTTTATCGTCTAATAAACCTAATCTATTATATATGAAAGCACGTATTTTTTGCATTGCTATTGTAATGTTATTGATTAATTTCAATAGTTTTTCACAAACAAACTCTGCTCCTGCAGGCAATAACCCATTATTAAAGGAGGCTGCGCTAAAAGCAAATCAAAAAAGGCAGCAAGATAAAAGTAAATTTTCTGAATCTATTGTCTCTATTTCTCCTACTTATGTTGGTCAGTTAAATGAGAATGATAAGTATATGGGTAAAGGTCAAGAGTTTTTGAATATGATAATATTAGATTCTCTACCATCTGATTTTCCTCACTATCAAAAAGGTTTCGATTTTGTTGAATATGATGGACGAGTAGAAAAATATTTTAAAGAACATAAACATATTTTAAAAGATGTTTATAAATCTAAATTTTAAAAAACTATAACTTTCTAAAAAATTAAAAAATGATTAAACAACTATTTAAAATTATTTTATTTGTTTCTGTTCTAATAAATAATTATCAATTATGTGCTCAAGGCAATACTTGTCTTCAGGCTACTCCATTTTGTACTGGAGTTGGAACTCCATTTGTTTACCCAAATGTTCATAATGGAAGTGTTGCCCAAACAGGTCCAAATTACGGTTGTTTAGGCTCAGAGCCAGATCCTTCGTGGTTTTATTTAAAAACTTCCGCACCAGGCGTGATGACATTTAGTTTAAGTCAAACGGTTAATGCCAATGGCACTGGTGGTGGTTTAGATGTGGATTATATTGCATGGGGGCCTTTTGTCTCACAAACTGGAAATTGTGGCAGCTTGGGCACAAACACTGTAGGTTGTAGTTTTAGTGCGGCATCTACTGAAACACTATCTATAAATTCGCCTGGTGCTGGGTTGTATTATATCATTATGATTACAAATTATACGGGTGTTACCTTTCCCCCAGGAACTGCTGGGTATATTGCTATTACCCAAACTAGTGGACCATCTACAGATTGTTCAATTACTTGCCCACTTGATAATTTTACGTTAGTTGGGACGGTCGATGCAACAGGTGTAAACATTCCAAATGGATCAACTGTTTCATGTACTAATCCATTTGTTATTCAGCCACCTAATTTGCCTTTAAACGATCCTAATCACGACATTTTAACTCCTTGCATTAAAGTTACTTATGAACCATTTACATCGAATCTAAATACGAACGGTACTGTTAAGGCATATGAAGGAGGAGTTCAGGCATGGGCAACTAATTGTCCAACATGTGCTGCATCTGTTGGTGGCACTTTTGCTACCCCAGGAAATAATTTTTCTACTTATTATTGCCAAGTTGACCCAGCACAACAGCATGATTTTTCATTTTGTAATGGTTCAGGAGCTATAGGAACATCAACTGTTACCTTAAAAAATTGTTGGAGTAATGCAGTAATTGCAGGTCCTACAGTTTGGACTGGGTCTGCAGCTAATTGTTTTACTTTAACATCTCCAGCAAATACTAGTGTTGGTACTGGTTCGTTTGCCATTTCACCAGCAACAGGGTCTGTTGGAATTGTTGATTTAAATTGGGGCTTATTATATGTTGATCCTTCGTTTTTGCCAGGTGGACAAACATACACGGTCACTTATACTTTTGTAGGTCCATCAGGTTGTACTCCTGTTCATGGTACTTATACTTTTTCTGTTCCGGCTGTACCTGTTGTAAGTGCCATTGCAAGTCAAACGGTGTGTTCTGGAGCTACTGTTAATGCAAGTAATTTTACAACAACACCTGCTGGTTGTGCATACACATGGATTAATAGTAATACATCTATTGGAGTTGCTGCTAATGGAACTGTCAATATTGCATCTTATACTGCTCCAAATGTTGCAGTTCCAACTATAGGTAATTTTACGGTTACTCCAACTCAATCTGGTTGTATAGGAACGCCTAAAAACTTTACTATTACCATTAATCCAAAACCCATTGCGAATGCAGGAGCTTCAGGCACAATTACATGTGCTAACACAACTACTACGTTAGCAGGATCTGGTGGAGGAACTTATTCTTGGACTGGACCAAGCTCTGGTATTTCTTCAGGAGCAACATCAGCAACACCTTCAGTAACTTTACCTGGAACGTATAGTTTAATTGTAACATCTACTTCCGGATGTACTTCAACAATTTCTACGGTAGTAATTTCTCAAAATACGACTACACCAGCGGTTTCTTCGGCAGTTTCTGCCGTTTTAAATTGTACCCTTTCTTCAGTTAATGCAAGTGCTACAACATCGGCCACGCCTGTTACATACGCATGGACCGGACCAAGTATAACGTCAGGTGCAACATCTGGGACAGCAACTGTCAATCAGCCTGGAACCTATAATTATACTGTAACAAATACCGCTAATGGTTGTAAAACATCTGGTAGTGTAGCGGTTACCCAAAACACTGTTGCGCCAATAGTTGCCTCTAATGTTTCGGCAGTGTTGAATTGCACATTAACTTCTGTGAATGCGAGTGCAACGACAACTTCAACGCCAGTGGCTTATAATTGGAGCGGGGCAGGAATAACGTCAGCTACTAATATAAGTACAATAACAATTAATCAACCCGGGACATATAATTATACGGTTACAAATTCAGGAAATGGCTGTAATTCATCGGGTAGTGTTTCAGTAACTCAAAATACTTTAGCCCCAATAGTAACTTCAACTGTTTCAGCAGTGTTGAATTGTACATTAGCGTCTGTAAATGTAAGTGCAACAACCACAACTACGCCAGTTTCTTATAATTGGGCGGGTACAGGTATTACGGCTGGGTCGTCATCCTCGGTAGCAACTGTTAATCAACCTGGTACATTTAATTACACGGTTACTAATACATCTAATGGTTGTATTGCAACAGGTTCACAAGCTGTAACCCAAAGCAGTGGTTTACCTTCTGTTGTTGGCTCTGTAACATCTTCATTAACTTGTTCTACCACTTCCGTTCAAACAATTGCTTCAACAACAACGTCGCCAGTTTCCTATAGTTGGTCAGGACCAGGTATTACAGCAGGTATATCTTCTGCCTCAGCTACAGTTAATCAGCCTGGAACATATAGTTATACCTTAACTAACACATCCAATGGATGTAAAACTACTGGGAATGTTACTGTAACTCAAAATACAATTTCACCAACGGTTTCTTCAAATGTTTCAGCAGCGTTGAATTGCACATTAACTTCTGTGAATGCAAGCGCTTCTTCAACTACAACACCAGTAACTTATAATTGGAGTGGACTTGGAATTACATCTTCAACCAGTATTAGTACAATTTCAGTAAATCAACCAGGCACATACAATTACACAGTTACTAATACTTCTAATGGTTGTGTTACATTAGGTAACGTTTCTGTTACTCAAAATACAGTGGCTCCAACGGTTACACCAACAGTTTCAGCAGTATTGAATTGTATATTAACATCGGTAAATGTAAGCGCAACAACTACAACCACACCTGTTTCGTATGCTTGGTCAGGGACAGGCATTACCGCTGGATCCTCATCGTCATCAGCAGCAGTTAATCAGCCAGGTACATTTAATTACACGGTTACTAATACATCTAATGGTTGCATTGCAACAGGGTCTCAAAATGTAACACAGAATATTGCTACTCCATTAGTTTCATCTACTCCTAGTGGAAGTTTAAACTGCACAACAACTACTGTTCAAGCGATAGCAACAACAACTACGACGCCGGTATCTTATACATGGACAGGGCCGAGTGTAACAGCTGGCGCATCAACTGCTTCTGCAACTGTTAATCAACCTGGAACATACAACTACACAGTTACTAGTAACTCCAATGGATGTATAACATCGGGTAGTGTAGCTGTTACTCAAAATACAGTTTTGCCAAATGCAAATGCTACAACGGCAAGTGTTATCACGTGCACTAATAATACCATTTTATTAAATTCATCACCAATATCTGGTGTTACTTATACGTGGAATGCTCCAGGAGGAAGCTCTATTTTGTCAAGTATTAACGCCGCTACGGTTAGTGCACAAGGAGCAGGAGTTTATACGGTTACTGTTACTGATAATTCAAATAATTGTTTGAAAACAGCTACGGTTTCGCCAGTTATAAATACAACAACTATTACGCCTGCTATAGCTTCAACTCCTGAATTGACTTGCGCTTCAACAACAGTTACCTTAAATGGCTCTCCTACAAGTGGCGTGTTATATGGCTGGTCAGGCCCTGGAATAATTGCTCCTGTTAATTTAGCAAATGTGAGTGTTAATTTACCTGGAAGTTATGTGTTGACAGCTACTAATACAGCTAATGGTTGCGTAGGAACAGTAACAGCATCGGTCACTCAAAATACAGTGACGCCTACACTAACGGTATCTCCAACACAAACAATTACGTGTGCAAGTCCTTCGGTCTCAATTTCAGGAGCTTCAAACCCTAGCACATGCACGCCAAGTTGGGCTGGTGTTTGTGGGTCTAACACAACTTTCACAACTACGGCTTGTGCTACAGGAACTTTTGTATTAACAGTTACTAATCCTGTTAATGGATGTTCAAATACGGGTTCCGTAGTTGTAGTATCGAGTAATGGATTACCTTCAGTTGTGGCATCTAATTCAGGATCCATTACCTGCTCAAACACTTCTGTTCAAGTTGCTGCAACTACAACAGCAAGCCCAGTCACTTATAGTTGGTCAGGTCCAGGAATAATAACAAGTGCATCCTCTGCAACTACAAATATAAATTCAGGTGGAACATATACGTGTGTTGTTACGAATACATCTAATGGTTGCGCATCTATTATTACATCCTTTGTTCCTACAAATACAACGGCTGTATCCGCTTCGATAGCTCCAGCTGCTTCTATAACTTGCATATCAACAACTCAAACGCTGAGTGCTTCTCCAACAGGAAGCCAATATGCATATAATTGGACAGGTGGCTCTATTATATCTGGATCTTTAACTGCAAACCCAGAAGTAAATTTAGGTGGAAATTATATAGTAATTATTACTAATACAATAACAGGTTGTTCAGGAACAAATACTGTAAACGTTCCTCAAAATAATACAGCCCCAACAATTACAATTAATCCTAGTTCTTATACAACTACTTGTGCAAATCCTACGGTTGTATTAACTACTAATGCATCATCATCATCATTAACATATAGTTGGACAGCACCTTCATCAGGCGCCTTAGATAATTTAACAATAGCTAACCCAGTTGCCAGTGGTAGTGGTATTTTCACTGTTAATGTTACAAATACAGTAAATGGTTGCAGTACAGCTTTATCTCAAGCTACTGTTCAGGTAATACCTGACGCTTCAATTCCTACTGTGACATTAACATCCAATACAGCATCAATAACTTGTTCTAATCCTACACCAAGCATTTCAGTTAGCACGAGCACTTCAGTTGTATCTTATAATTGGAGCCCAACTACAGGTATAGTTTCAGGCACACAAACAACTGCAAACCCAACATTTAGTTTAGCAGGCAGTTATAGTTTGGTCGTAACCAATACTGTAAATAATTGTGCTACTAGCAATAGTGGTAATGTTGTGACGGTTGTTTCAAATACTACTGAGCCAGTAATATCATTGTCAAGTTCAGTAAATTCAGGTGTAATAAACTGTTCATCTACTTCTGTGATTGTAAATCCAACAGTAACGCCTAGTAGTGATTTAACCTATACTTGGTCTCCAGGAACAGGATTAGCAACATCCATAAATCAAGCATCTGCAACATTTACAGCTGCTGGAATTTACACATTGTCTGTAACAAATACATTAACAGGATGTGCATCTTCAATAGCAACTCCAACTTCATTCACAGTGATATCAAATACTAATACACCAACAGTTACATTAGTTCCCATATCAACTAATTCAACTATTGGTTGCGGTTCAAATTCAACTGTTACTTATTCAGCAAATGCAACAGCTTCAGGAACACTGGTAACTTATAGTTGGAGCCCAGGTGGTGGCGTTTCATCATCATTTACTGCAACTACGGCAGGAGTATATAATGTTGTGGTTACTGATGCTGTAAGTAATTGCTCTACTATTACGCAATTTACCGTAACCGGTAACACAATTACACCAAGTTTAATAAGCAACGCAACAGGTAATTTCCCTTGCGGATCGATTAGTACAACAGTTACAGCCTCGTCTACAAATACAAATGTGACGTATTCATGGTCCGGCCCTAACGGAGCAGTGATAACAGGAAGTGCTACGAGTACACCAACTATTGATATGGCAGGTAATTATATAGTTACTGTTACAGATCCAGCAACTGGTTGCACAAACAGTAATACAATTTCAATAATACAAACTAGTATTACTGCTTTATTTACTGCAGATCCAATTTCTGGAATTTCACCGTTATCAGTTAATTTTACTAATCAATCTGTTGGAGCTACGTCATATTCTTGGAATTTAGGAAATGGAAGCACGTCTTCGGTTACAAATCCTAATACTGTTTATGTTTCAGAAGGCACTTATACAATTGAATTATCGGCAAGTTCAGGAAGTTGTTCTGCCAGCTATTCAACTACAATCGTAGTAGAGGATGGTTTAAGTTTAGTTATTCCAAATGTATTTACTCCTAATGGAGATGGAATTAACGATGTGTTTTCAATAAATGCCAAAGGTGTAAAAGAAATTACCTTAAGTATTTTTAATCGATGGGGATTAAAATTATATGACTTTACTGGACCAAAAGCTGCATGGGATGGAATTATTAGTAATGGCGCTAATGCTTCAGACGGAATCTATTTCTTTTTTTTAAAAGCAACTGGTTATGATGATAAGGTCATTGAGCAAAATGGTACGGTGAATTTATTTAGATAAGCGATTATTATTTGATTGAAAAGCTACTTAATTTTAATTAAGTAGCTTTTTTGTAATTATTAGATAAAGCGCATAAGCTATTTATCAATTGGTAATAAAAATCGCTTTCGATTTAAGGATATAACGTACATTTGTAATTTAGGTTTAATAAATACAACATAATATGAAAGGTAGATTTTACTGGTGGAATGAGTGGATGGATCGTAAACATAAATACGCAATTGCTTCCGAAAAACAATTAAATGCAGATAAGTTTAATGCTATTTGCGCAGGTACAGGTTTACCTAATATTCATCAAAAATCAACATTTAAATTTAAAGATGTAGCTGATGGTGCTTCGCGTTTTATTGGAAATTCTCCCTCAGGCGAAAAACCATTTGCTCGTATCTATACACGATTAGGTAATCCAAATACGGAGTATTTAGAAAAAGTATTATTTCAATTAGAATGTCAACATATAATTGATAATGCTTTACAATCAGATGAAAAAACGCCAACCATTGCTTCATTAGTATTTGCATCTGGTATGGCAGCTATATCCACTGTAATAATGGGCTTTGTTCAACCGGGCGATGGCATTATAGTTGGCAATGTATATGGTTGCACAGATTCATTGATGCGTTTTTTACAAAAACGATTTGGTATAGATATCTACTTTGTTGATGCTACTAATCCTGATAATATAAGAGATACTTTAAATGCACATCCTCATATTTGCGCAGTATTAATTGAAACGCCTGATAACCCTACATTACAATTATGTGATATTGAAGCTATATCAAAATACACTGAAGCGCATGAAGCAATGTTAATAGTTGATAACACATTCTGTTCACCCTATTTGCAGCAGCCTTTTCGTTTAGGAGCAGATGTAGTAATTCATTCACTAACAAAATATGTGAGTGGTCATTCTACTTCAATAGCTGGCGCTGCGATGGGGCCTTATGAATTTTTTAGTAAGGAAGTGTATCCTGTATATAAAGATTTCGGACCAACACCTTCTCCATTTGATAGTTGGTTAAATAGTTTAACCATTCAAGAAATGGGTGTTCGTATGGAGCACCAATGTAAAACAGCGCTGCAAGTGGCTGAGTTTTTAGAAAAGCATCCTAAAATTGAAAAGGTATGGTATCCAGGATTACCGAGTCATCCACATTATGCACTTTGTAAAAAACAAATGCGTAACGGTGGTGGAATGATTTCCTTCGAAGTGAAAGGCGGTTTTGAAGCTGGTATCAAATTGATGAATTATTTTGCTCGCCCAGATACACCAATGGAATTAGCGGTAAGTTTAGGTTCCGTAATCAGTTATATCGAGCATCCAGCAAGTATGACTCATTCTGTAATACCTGAAGCTGACCGATGTGTTCGTGGTATAACAAATTCTTTAGTGCGTTTATCAATTGGAGTTGAGGGCTTTTCCATATTAAGTGAAGCCTTAAATGTTGGATTGGAGTTGTAATTAGGTAAAAAGAAATTTAAAAAATTAGATAAACATCCCATTTTCAGGGATGTTTATTATGTAGAATAGAGTAATTTTTATATATTTAGTACTTTAAGTTTATACATTTCTAAATGGCCACTACAATTCTAGAATCGACTTCAGTGAAAGAAAAAATACCTATTGAAACGCTAAAAAAAGCATACACATTAATGTGTAATGCAAAATCTATGGCAGAGCTATATGAGGCTAATAAAGAGGTAACAGCAAAATATGTGCATGCTACTTCCCGCGGACATGAAGCAATTCAGTTAGCATTAAGTTTACAATTATTGCCACAAGATTTTGTTAGTCCTTATTACCGCGACGATTGCATGTTGTTAGGTATTGGTATCACTCCATTTGAATTGATGTTGCAATTATTAGCAAAACGGAAAGATCCATTTTCTGGAGGCAGAACGTATTATGCGCACCCTAGTTTACGCAGAGATGATATGCCAAAAATTCCTCACCAATCAAGTGCTACAGGAATGCAAGCTATTCCTACAACTGGGATTGCTATGGGATTACAGTATTTAGAATTAAATAATTTACAAAAAGATTTTAATGGGAAAAATCCTGTAGCGGTTTGTTCTTTAGGTGATGCATGTATTACTGAAGGCGAAGTATCTGAAGCTTTTCAAATGGCGACTTTGAAGAAGTTACCAATTTTATATTTAGTCCAAGATAATGAGTGGGATATTTCGGCGCATGCTCGCGAAATTCGTTCTCAAGATGCTACAGATTATGCAAAAGGCTTTAAAGGGTTAGAGACGCGTACGATTGATGGAACTGATTTTATTACGTCTTATAACACCATCAATGAGTGTTTAGAAATCATTCGTAAAGAACGCCGACCAATGTTAGTGCATGCAAAGGTGCCTTTGTTAAACCATCACACATCAGGTGTTCGTAAAGAGTGGTATAGAGATGATTTAGAAGAGTCTGCAAAAAGAGATCCATTGCCACGTTTGCGTAATCAATTAATTATTGCTGGTATTGATGCTTCTGAAATTAAAAAAATGGAAGAAGAAGCTGTCATATTTGTTGAGTCAGAATATCAAAAAGCTATATTAGAAGAAGATCCGCATCCTGAAGATTTATTATTACATGATTTTGCTCCAACACCTATTACTGAAGAAAAAGGGAATAGAACACCAAGTGGTAAGGACAAAACTGTTATGGTGGATAGCGCGTTATTTGCTATCCGTGAAATTATGGAAAAACATCCGCATGCTTTATTATACGGACAAGACGTTGGAAAGCGCTTAGGCGGTGTGTTTAGAGAAGCTGCTACATTGGCACAAACCTTTGGAGATAACAGAGTATTTAATACACCCATACAAGAAGCATTTATTATAGGCAGTACGGTTGGCATGAGTGCTGTTGGTTTAAAACCAATTGTTGAGGTTCAGTTTGCCGATTATATATGGCCGGGTTTAAATCAATTATTCACAGAGGTAAGTCGTTCGTGTTATTTAAGTAATGGCAAGTGGCCTGTGAGTTGTATAATTCGAGTGCCAATTGGTGCATACGGAAGCGGCGGACCTTATCATTCAAGTTCTGTAGAAAGTGTATTAGCAAATATCAAAGGAATTAAAATTGCGTATCCAAGTACTGGTGCTGATTTAAAAGGCTTGATGAAATCGGCATTTTATGATCCAAATCCAGTTGTGATGTTAGAACATAAAGGTTTATATTGGAGTAAAATAAAAGGCACTGAAGATGCAAAAACAATAGAGCCCGATGAGGATTATGTAATTCCGTTTGGTAAGGGTAGAATAGTGCAAGAAGCAACTGATGAAAATATAGCAAAAGGTAAATCCTTAACGGTGATTACATATGGTATGGGTGTATATTGGGCGAAGAGTGCTGCTAAAAAATTTGAAGGGCAAATAGAGATTATTGATTTAAGAACGATTGCGCCTGTTGATGAATCGTTAATTTTTGCAAGTGCCAGTAAGCATGGAAAATGCATGGTGTTAACAGAAGAGCCTGTATTTAATGGTTTCGCTCAAAGTATAGCGGCTCGTATTTCTGAAAACTGTTTTCGGAAATTAGATGCGCCAGTAAGAGTTATAGGTTCTGAAAATTTACCTGCTATTCCTTTAAATTCTATTTTAGAAAAAACAATGTTGCCTAATGCGGAGAAGGTAGAAAAAGCGATCGATGATTTATTGAATTATTAAATTCGATTTTAGTTTTAACATATAATTTATCTTTAAAATTCTTAGTTCAATTGAACCCATTGCCAACATCCCAATTGTATCATAATTCTGATTTCCTTGGTAGGGGTTAGGAAAAGGAGATAGTGAAGGTACTACTTCTGTAACAATTTTTGCGGATGCAAAACCTGAATAAGGCGCGGTTGTTTCTTCAAAAACAGTTTTTGCCATTGAGAAAGGTCCAGCATTTATTAGATAATTAAAACTTGTCCAGCCCTGAGGGTCTTGAAATGCACCACCAAATGAATTGTAAGAATTAACCCAATTTTCAATACCCATATCTACTTGGGCTGTAATATTTAACCTTAAAATGGTAATAGTTATTATAATGTAAATTTTTTTCATTTAGTGTTTTACGTAGTCGCCACTTTAATTTATGTTAATCTTTTTTATATCAGAATTAAAATAATTATTGAAACATACAAAAAATAAACGCATTACTTGTTAAAGTGTAGGATCGGTTAAATAATTTGCTTACGCTATTTTAATCATAAAATAGTAAATTATTATAAGTATAAGATGCTGTAAATTTGCCGATTTTACTTGGCAAAACAAATTAAAAATAGAAAGTTGAATTTCTTAAATTTAAAATCATTAAAAAAGCCTGTCTACTTTCGCAAACAGGCTTTCTATATTTGTTGACTTAAACTTAACTTAGTTTGATAATTATTTTTTAATTTGAGAAGCTTCAATTGTAAATTCAACTTCAGCAGTTCCGTCCATATCAATACCATAGTCTTTACAAACTACATTAAACTCTCCTTCAAATCCAGAAACGCTAATTTTAACTTCACCACCAGCAGCATCATATTCAGTTGCTTCTTTTTTACCAGCATAGTTGAACATTAAATCTACATCTTTAGCTACTCCTTTAATCGTTAATTTACCTTTAGCTGTGTAAGCATACTCACCAGCCTCTGTATTTTTAACTATTTCAGTTGCTTCAAAAGTTGCTGTTTTAAATTTAGCAACATTAAAATAATTTTCTTTATCTTTTAAATGTCCATCACGCATACTGTTTTGAGTATTCAACGAAGTCATATCTAACTGAATAAATACTTTTGATCCAGTTGCTGCATCTATATTTACAAAGCCACTATCAATTGTTATTGAACCTTTAGTATCAACTATTGTATGCTCAATGCTAAATCCTAATGAACTATGCGCTCCATCAACATTATATAAACCTTTTAACTCAGCAATATCTTTTTGGTTAGCAGTCATAATGCTATCGCATTGTGCTTTGCTCGTGCAAGTATATTCTTTACCGTTAATGTTGCATTTTAAGATTTCTTGTTTTATGCAGCAAGTTTCTTCTCCACCACCAACTACAGCAATGTATGGAGCAATTACTAAAGAAACAATTGACATTAATTTAATTAAGATATTCATTGACGGACCTGAAGTATCTTTAAAAGGATCTCCAACTGTATCTCCTGTTACAGAAGCTTTGTGTGGCTCAGATTTTTTATAGAACATTTCACCGTTAATCATAACACCTTTTTCAAAAGATTTTTTAGCGTTATCCCAAGCACCACCAGCATTAGATTGGAAAATACCCATTAATACCCCTGATACAGTAACACCAGCTAATAAGCCTCCTAACATTTCGGCAGAACTCGCATCGGCAAACATGCCTTTAAAACCAAACCCAACAATAAGAGGAGTAAGTAATGCAATTGCACCTGGCAACATCATTTCGCGAATAGAAGCTTTGGTTGAAATTGCTACACATTTTTCGTATTCAGGTTTTGCTTTATATTCCATAATGCCTGGAATTTCGCGAAACTGACGACGAACTTCTTGTACCATGTCCATTGCTGCTTTACCAACCGCTTGAATACATAATGCTGAGAATATAAAAGGAATCATGCCGCCAACAAATAATGCAGCAAGAACCGGAGCTTTATATATGTTTATGGCATCAATGCCTGCAACACCAACAAAGGCTGCAAATAAAGCTAATGAAGTTAATGCAGCAGAAGCAATAGCGAATCCTTTTCCTGTAGCTGCTGTAGTATTACCAACTGCATCTAAATTATCAGTACGCTCACGAACTTCAGGAGGTAATTGACTCATTTCTGCAATACCACCTGCATTATCAGCTATTGGTCCGAATGCATCAATAGCTAATTGCATTGCTGTTGTTGCCATCATACCTGCAGCAGCTATAGCCACACCATATAATCCTGCGCAAACATAAGAACCTACTATACCGGCTGCTAACGTTAAAATAGGAATAACAGTAGATTTCATACCAACCGATAAACCACCAATAATATTAGTAGCGTGCCCTGTAGATGATTGTTGAATAATTGAATTAACAGGGCCTTTACCCATTGCTGTATAATACTCGGTTACAATACTCATGATAGCACCTACAGCTGTACCTACTAAGATAGCACCAAATACACCTGTTTTTGTAAATACTAATCCTCTTAATTCAATGTCGCCAGCAGGTAACATCCAATTTACAACAAAATAAGAGGCTATAACGGTAAGAATCATTGATGACCAATTACCCATGTTTAAAGCAGTTTGTACATTCGATTTTTCATCTTTAATACGAACAAACCAAGTACCAACTATAGAGAAAAGAATGCCTAAGCCACAAATTACCATTGGCAATAAGATTGGAGACATGCCACCAAAATTATCAGCAACTTTAATTTCTTGACCTAATACCATAGTAGCAAGAATAGTAGCCACGTAAGAACCAAATAAATCGGCACCCATACCAGCAACGTCTCCTACATTATCTCCTACGTTATCAGCTATAGTTGCTGGATTACGAACATCATCTTCAGGAATACCTGCTTCAACTTTACCAACTAAATCAGCACCAACGTCGGCAGCTTTGGTATATATACCACCACCAACACGTGCAAATAAGGCGATAGACTCAGCTCCTAAAGAGAAACCGGTTAATACTTCGATTGCTGTTTTTACAGTGTTTTCTCCTAAGTCATTAAAATAAGATAAGAATGCTATAAATAAACCACCTAAACCAAGCACTGCTAAACCAGCAACGCCTAGTCCCATTACAGTACCGCCTGTAAAAGATACTTTTAGGGCTTGTTTTAAGCTTGTACGAGCCGCTTGTGTCGTACGAACATTAGCTTTAGTGGCTACGCGCATACCTATATAACCAGCAGTAGCTGAAAAAACGGCACCTATAATAAAAGCAATGCAAATAATCCAGCTAGAGTGGATTTCTTTGCCATTTACTTCATGAATTGTACCTGAATAAGCTAATAAAGCTGCTGCAAATACTACAAAAATGCTTAACACTTTCCACTCTGCTTTTAAGAATGCCATTGCTCCATCTGCTATGTAGCCAGCTAATTCTTGCATGTTTTTATCGCCTGCATCTTGCTTACTAACCCAAGCAGATTTTATGGCCATTACTATTAATCCTACAATTCCTAATGCAGGTACTAAATAAATTACTGATTCGTTCATATTATGTTTTTAAATAAGGGTTGCAAAAATAAGGAATTATCTTTAATATAAAAATATTTAGTTTACTGGTTAGTAAGTAGTTAAAATATTTAGGGTAAATAACATCTTAAAAATTATACTTAAAATAAGTATTTATTAAATCAAGATTTTGCTTTTAGGATTTTATAAATAATGAGCTTTATCACTATGCAATTGAAAATTTAAGTGTTTTTTGAAAAAATGAAATTATTAAAAAATGTGAATTTATAGGTTACTTTAACTTACTATTTGGATTATTACATACATTTACCATCTGAAAAAAATAAAGTAAAATAACAAACAACATGAAATCAATAAAAATTATAGTAGCCGCAATCGTTCTGTCTGTATCAAGTTTATTTACAACTTCTTGCGGAAGTGCAGAAAAAGAAGCAAACCCACTAGCAGACAGTTTATCTGGTGTAAATGGAGAATTATCAGGTAAGTTATCCGAAAAAGAGGCTGCTGTGCAAGAATTTGTAACTGCATTTAATGAAATTCAAGATAATTTAAATGCTATAAAAGAAAAAGAAAAAATTGTTTCAGGTCATAATCAAAGTGGAGATGTAAAAAGTAAAGAAGAATCTATAAAAGAAGATATTCAAGCAATTTATGACTTACTTGCAAAGAATAAAAACCGCATCGGTTCGTTAAGCGCTAAATTAAAAGATTCTAAATCTAAGATTTCTGGTTTAGAACAAATGATCGCAAGTTTACAAGCTCAAATTGATAGTAAAGACGGTGAAATTGGAGATTTAAAAGCGTCGTTAGAAGCTAAAAATATCGAGTTAAGTAACATCGTTATGAATTTAGAAAATGTAGAAAAAGAAAGCTCCATAAAAACAGAAAAATTAAATACAGCTTTCTATGCCTTTGGTACTAAAAAAGAATTAATTGAAAAAGGCGTTCTTACAAAAGAAGGTGGTTTTATTGGTATTGGTAAAACAACAAAATTGAAAGATAATTTCAATAAAGATTATTTCACTAAAGTTGATGTATCTAATACGTCTTCAATTAACATTGGCGCTAAAAAAGCTAAGTTAGTAACTAATCACCCAACAAGTTCTTATAAATTAGTTGGCGAAAAAACAGTTGAAAAAATTGAAATTACTAACGCTGATGACTTTTGGTCAAGCTCTAAATACTTAGTAATTATTATTGAATAATTAGATTTCTTTTTATAATAAAAAAGGTTCTCAATTTGAGAACCTTTTTTATTTATGTATGTTTGGTATTTAAACTTTAACTCATGAAATTCAAATTATCATTTTTATTTGCCATTATACTTACATCTACTTTTGCTCAAAAGGACTCTCTTCTTAAGCAATTCGACGATAGTAGAAATCGAAAAACACACCAAAGTATGATTGTACTTTCATCTTGGGCTGGTGCTAACATTGCAGGTAGTATCGCAGGATATGCATTGACTAATAACTACGAGGATAAACAATTTTATATTATGAATGGAGCTTGGGGCGTTATAAATTTAAGTTTAGCATTACCCAGTCTATTTGGTAAACCAAAGCCAACTGGCACTGTTTGGGATGTTCAAAAAAGACAAACCAACGTTGAGAAATTATTTTTAGCAAATGCGGCATTAGACCTTGCTTATATTATGCGAGGAACCTACTACTTAGAGCAAGCTAAGCATCAAACGGATATCAATGAAGCGCAGCGCTCAAGAGGTTTTGGTAATGCGATTATTATTCAAGGAGCTGGATTATTTATTTTTGATTTAACAATGACCTTTATCAGTAATCGTAACAGAAAAAAACACCTAGATCCTTTTTTGAAAAACGCAACCATCTCTTTTACTGGAAACACAGTTGGTTTGGGTTATAGATTTTAATTTGAGTTAAAATAATTTAAAATGAAATTTAAGTATTCAATAAAATGCATAGTTTTGTTTGATGATTTGTTTCCCCAACGCTAAAATAAATTTAGGATTACATGTTACTGAAAAACGCACTGATGGTTTTCACAATATCGAAACTATTTTTTACCCTGTGGGATGGAATGATGCCTTAGAAATTATAGAAACAACGAGCTCTTCAAGTGAATTTAATTTACAGTTAAGTGGTTTGCCAATTCACGGTGAGTTACAAGATAATTTATTATACAAAGCATACTCATTTATTAAAGAAATTAAAAAAGTTCCTCAAATTAATGTGTATTTGCATAAAGTATTACCGATGGGGGCAGGCCTCGGAGGCGGAAGTTCTGACGCTGCTTTTTTTATTAATTTATTAAATGAACAGTTTCAGCTACAATTATCGGAAAATCAAAAATTACAAGTTGCTAAAAAGCTAGGCAGTGATTGTGCTTTTTTCATAAATAATAAGCCTGTTTTTGCCTATGAAAGAGGAGATATTTTTAAATCTATTGAATTAGATTTGAGTAAATATTATATTGCTTTAATTTTCCCAAACGTTCATAGTAATACAAAAGACGCTTACAGTTTAGTAAAGCCAAAACATCCAAAACACTCTGTTTTAGAGGTGATTCAGCAACCAATCGAAACATGGAAGACTAATTTAGTAAATGATTTTGAGATTTCTATTTTTGATAAATACCCAATCGTTTCCACAACAAAACAAGATTTATATAATTGCGGAGCTTTATATGCTTGCATGAGTGGCAGTGGAAGTGCGGTATTTGGTATATTTGATAGTGAACCTATTATTAATGGATTATCCAACTTTCCTCATTGGATTGGTAAAATGATATAATTTTATAAATTAATCTATGCGATTCATTATACATTTTTTTGTTCTGTTTTTTGTCTTTTTCTCATTCTCTTCATTTTCACAAGCAATTTTAAAACCAGGCTTTGATGCTCAGGAGTTTATAGATGTATTGCATTTAGAATGGGCTCATCAAGACACAAGTAAATATGCACCTAAAAGTCTACCAACTAATTACAAAAGAGTGTATCGTTCACCTAATGTTGGATTAAATAATAAGTTTGATTTTTGGCTTAGCGATGATTCCATTGGTGTTATTTGCATTCGCTACACAGTTGATGGGTCTAGCTGGCTAGAAAATTTATATAGTGGTATGATTAAAGCATCAGGTAGTTTGCATTTAAATGATAACACTAATTTTCACTATAAATTTTCTAATGATGATAAATCATTGGTGCATCATGGATGGGCTATAGGCGCTTGCTATCTAGCTCCCCTAATCACCAAAATAATTAACGACTATCATAAAAAAGGAGTGAAGCAATTTATTATTGTTGGGCACAGTCAAGGCGCCGCCTTAGCTTATTTAATTCGCTCTTATTTAGAATATGCCCCCGATTCTGTTATTCCCAAAGACATTACTTATAAAGTATATAGTTGTGCTGCACCTAAACCTGGTAATATGTTTTATGCCTATGATTATGATTTTATCACACGAAATGGTTGGGCTTATCGCATTGTTAATTCGAGTGATTGGGTACCTCAAACTCCTTTTAGCACTCAGTCTATAAATGATCTGCATCCTGTTAATCCATATACAAATCGTAAGGCGGTGCTTAATAAACGAGTTAAGAGTAGGTTTTTACGGTGGTATGTTAATCATGCTGTTCACGACATAGAAAAAGCGGCTAGAAAAACAAATCGTAAATACAGAAAATACTTAACCAAGCGCGTTGATCAATATGTAAAAAAAGTATTAATACAATATCAATCACCTGAAGTCAATAGCAGTAATGCTTTTGCGCCAGCAGGAATTCCCATTATTCTTCAGCCAAATGCACAGTATGATTCATTGTTTAAATTTAATGGAGAAAATGTATTTGTTCATCATTTATTTGAACCCTACATCTATCTTACAGAATTTTATTATTTAAAAAAATAGAATTTATTGCATTAAGTATTTGTATTCTTAACCATAATTTAATTATTGTATCTTAGCATAACATAATTGTAAATGAAGTTTAAGTCAATTGTCATATTTGTATTTGTGGTATGTTGTTCGTTTGTATTTCAAACAGCTGATAAGCCTATAAGCATTGCTTTTCCAGAGAAGAATTGCTCAGTAAAAATTGATGGTTTTGGAAATATATATGTTATTAATGCTATGCAACTAATTAAATATAATTCGCTTGGCATTTTACAAAAATCTTTCAGTGTGAAACGTTATGGTAAAATAGATTTTGTGGATGTTTCTAATCCATTGAAATTACTGGTGTATTATAAGGATTTTCAACAAATTTTATTTCTTGATGATCAATTGACTGCAACAAGCAATATGATATCACTTGAGAACATTGGCTATGAGCAAACTAGTTTAATTTGCAATTCATCTAATAACAGTTTTTGGTTGTATGATAAACAAAATAATAGTTTAGTAAGATTTAATAGTGAGTCCAAAACCCTAGTGAAAACAGGTAATTTGAAACGTATTTTGGATATTGATATGAACCCAAATTTTATGATTGAACATAATGGGTATTTATATTTGAATTGTCCAAAAGAAGGAATTATGTTGTTTGATATATATGGAACTTTTTATAAAACTATACCAATAAAGGATTTAAAGGAGTTTAACGTCATTAATGAAAATGTATTTTATTTTAAGGATAAAGCATTAAATGAGTATCAGGCTTCAACGTTTAATACGATTCAAAAACAGTTTTCTGATACGTTGATTAAAAATGTGTATTGGCGAAATGATAAATTTTACAGGATTTATGCCGATTCTTTAGCTATAAGTAACTAGATTAGTTATCAGATTCTCCAAAAAAATCTTTTTCTGAAAACATAGAGCTCAAAATATTTTTAAATTGAACACCTTGCTCTAAGGTGTTTTTACCAATTAAAGAATGTTCTGCTAATCCAAATAATACAAATTCCATCATTACTAATTTTTGAGATTTAGAAAGTTTTGGAACGAAGGTGTCTACTAATTCTGTTAAACTTGGAATATTTTCTAAGCCTTTTTTGTAATCTTTTTCACTTTCTAATAATAGTACATCTACTATATTACCTTCTCCGAACCAGTTGATAATAGATTGATACGGACTAGCTTCTTTTCTTTTTTTGAGTTTACTCGGGTCAGGAAATATTTCAGTAAATTGATTACGTAAGGCTTTGCCTAATAAGTTTTGAGCTACAATACCAGCGCCTTCTTGTTCGCCTTCATAGACTAATTCTATTTTTCCATTCACTGCAGGTATTACTCCTATTAAATCGCTAATGCGAGCTACTGTTTTTTTGTCGCCATTCAGTAACATTCTTCGTTCGGCAGTACTCACTAAATTTTCGTAAGCCGAAATTGTTAAACGAGCCGATACACCACTTTTAGAATCGACATATTCGCTTTCTCTAGCTTCAAAAGCAATACGCTCAATAATGGTTGCCAATAAATCAGTTACTTCTATATCTTGTTTTTGTGATGTGCTTAACTTTGCCTCTTGTGCAGTAATTTGTTTAGATAATTCAATGCTTTTTGGATAGTGTGTAAGTATTTGGCTGCCAATCCTGTCTTTTAAGGGCGTTACAATGCTTCCACGATTGGTATAATCTTCTGGATTAGCTGTAAAAATAAATTGAATATCAAGTGGGATACGTAATTTAAAACCACGTATTTGTATATCTCCTTCTTGTAATATGTTAAATAGAGCTACTTGTATGCGTGCTTGCAAATCAGGCAATTCGTTAATTACAAAAATGCAACGGTTACTGCGAGGTATAATCCCATAGTGTATCACACGTTCATCAGCATAACTTAATTTTAAATTAGCTGCTTTTATAGGATCTACATCACCAATTAAATCAGCAATGGATACATCTGGCGTGGCTAATTTTTCAACGTAACGCTCTGAACGATGTAGCCACGATATAGGTGTTTTGTCTCCTTGTTCAGCAATTAATTGTTTAGCGAAATTAGAGATAGGGTTTATAGGATCATCATTTAACTCACTACCTGTTACATAAGGCGTATACTCATCTAATAGTTCTAAAATTTGGCGGGCAATGCGGGTTTTGGCTTGACCACGTAAACCTAATAAATTCATATTATGTCTTGATAAGATAGCACGTTCTATTTCAGGTATCACGGTATCTTCATAACCAACGATGCCTTTAAATACATTTTCTTTTTTTTTGATTTTTAAAATCAAATTGTCGCGCAACTCGTCTTTAATAGATTTAGAGAGGTATCCTGATTTTTTTAAGTCGCCTAAGGTTGTTATATGTTGCATATTTTTTTTATTAAATAGTTTATTTAAAAATTTCTTTTTTTGTTACGTTCAAAATCTTCAAAAATAAAATCGCCTAATCCTTGTAAGGAAGTATAAAATGCTTTACCATTATTGGCCTCTGTGAAATTATGCACAAACTCTTGTAAATAAGGGTCGTTTGCAACCATAAAGGTAGTAATTGGTATTTTTAATCTTCGGCAACTTTGAGCGAGTGTTAAGCATTTATTAATAATTTTAGGGTCCAAACCGTTACTATTTTTGTAGTATCTACCATGTTCTTTTAGGCAAGTAGGTTTACCATCCGTTATCATAAATATTTGTTTGTTTGCATTTTTTCTTCTACGCAATAAATCCATAGCTAATTCTACCCCTGCTACCGTATTGGTGTGGAACGGCCCAACTTGTAAATAAGGCAAATCCTTTACTTCAATTTGCCAAGCATCGTCTCCAAACACAATAATATCTAAAGTATCTTTTGGGTATTTGCGCTTTATTAATTCTGCTAAAGCCATCGCCACATTTTTGGCTGGTGTAATTCTATCTTCACCATACAAAATCATAGAGTGCGAAATATCGATCATTAACACGGTAGATGTTTGAGTTTTATGTTCTTTTTCAGTAACAGCTAAGTCATTTTCGGTTAATCTAAAATCAGCAATGCCGTTATTAACTTGCGCATTTTTAAAAGACTCTAGCATCGATATTTGTTCTAACGAATCACCAAACTGAAAAGGTCTTGTATCATTCGTCATTTCATCGCCCCTTCCTGTAAATTTTGTAGAGTGATTTCCTGCTGTGCCTTTTTTTAATTTACCAAATATTTTCTCTAAGGCTTGCTCTCTAATAGCTTGTTCGGTTTTGGATGTAATAATAATATTTCCAGAGTTTGGCGCATCGTACTTGATGTATCCTTTATCTTTTAAATCTTGAATAAAGTCATTGATACTATAATCAGGTTCTGTTAATTTATATTCTTTATCAAGCTCTGTTAGCCAATTTATTGCTTCGTCAAAATCACCACTCGTAAACGTTATTAATTGTTTAAATATATCGAATAACTTATCAAAGGGCGTTTGATGCGGTTGAGTAAAGTTAGAGAATCGAAAACCAATCATATATTAAAATAACATTAAAAGTACTTAAATGTTTAATACTATTCTCTTAAAGAAATTTATTATAAACATATGTTTACATATATTTTGACATATATTTTATATGGTTGTCAATAATTATTTAGTTTATACTTTTTTAGCTGAAACTAATGAAATTAGTATATTTTTATACTTCGGCAAGTAATGAAGTTAATCAAAATAATGAGCATATACCATCAAGTTATTGATTTTCAGAAACTTAATATTTAATTTACTTTGCAAAATCTAAGAAAAGAGTAGATTATTACAAATAATTATTCTATATTTGCACCCTTAATTTAAAAAAATATAAACAATGGAAAAACGCTATGAGACGGTCTTCATTTTAACTCCCGTTTTGTCTGATGATCAGGCAAAGGAGGCCGCAAAAAAGTTTGAAAAAATCCTAACGGATTTGGGAGCGAAAATTAACCACCGTGAAAACTGGGGCTTAAAAAAATTAGCTTACCCTATTCAAAAGAAAACTACTGGTTTTTACCACTTAGTTGACTTTTCTGGAAAAGGTACAGAAATCGCTGAATTAGAATTACAATTCAAACGTGACGAACGTATTTTACGTTTCTTAACGATTGCTTTAGAGAAACACGGAGCTACTTGGGCTGATAAGCGCAGAGCAAAAGGTGGTGAATCTAAAGTTGCTAAAACTAAAAAAGCAGAAGCTTAATTATTAACCCAAAAAACACATTACAACAATGGCAAAAAATGAAGTACGCTTTTTAAACCCACCATCGGTTGAAGCAAAAAAGAAAAAATACTGTCGCTTTAAAAAGTTAGGTATTAAATATATTGATTACAAAGACGCTGATTTTTTATTAAAGTTCGTGAATGAGCAAGGTAAGTTATTACCTCGTCGTTTAACAGGAACTTCTTTAAAATTCCAACGTAAGGTATCTCAAGCAGTTAAACGTGCTCGTCACATTGCTTTAATGCCTTATTTAGCAGATTGTTTAAAATAATAAAAAGAGGAAACACAACATGGAAATTATATTAAAAAAAGACCTTAAAGGGTTAGGATATAAAAACGACATCGTTAAAGTAAAAAACGGTTACGGTCGTAACTTTTTAATTCCTCAAGGAGTTGCAGTTTTAGCTACTGATAGTAACAAAAAAATGCAAGCCGAAGAAATTAAACAAAGCTCATTCAAAGAACAAAAATTACGTAACGAAGCAACAGCTACTGCAGCTAAACTTGCTGATGTTACTGTAAAAGTTGGAGCTAAAGCTGGTGAATCTGGAAAGATTTTCGGTTCAGTTACTAACATTCAATTAGCTGATGCTTTGAAAAAAGCTGGTTATGATTTAGAGCGTAAAAACATTGAAATGAACGAAGATGCTATCAAAACTTTAGGAACATATTCTGCTAAAGTTCGTTTATTCAAAGAAATTTCAGCTACTATCAATTTTGAAGTAATTGCTGAATAAGTTTTATTGATTTTATTTTTAAAACCTTGTTGTATATTCAACAAGGTTTTTTTATGCAATAAACAAAAAGAACGGTTAGGTATATTACTAGCAACAATTTCTTAATTTTATCATCACTAATTATTAAAAAGACAAGATACCATGGAATATAGAAGACTAGGAAAATCAGGTTTGCAAGTAAGCACATTATCATTTGGATCATGGATAACCTTCGGTAAACAAATAGGAGATAGCACTGCTGATGAATTATTAACCATTGCATACGATAATGGGATTAATTTTTTTGATAATGCAGAGATATACGCACGTGGTAAATCAGAAGAGGTAATGGGTGCCATATTAAAGAAAAAAAACTGGGAGCGAAGTTCTTATTTAGTTTCTAGTAAAGTATATTTTGGTTATGAACAAGGAAAACCAAATCAAACTGGATTATCTCGAAAACATATTATAGAAGGCTGTCATGCAGCTTTAAAACGTTTGCAAGTAGATTATATTGATTTATTTTATTGTCATCGTCCTGATAAGAATACGCCAATTGAAGAAACAGTGTGGGCAATGAATACCTTAATTCAGCAAGGGAAAATATTATACTGGGGAACAAGCGAATGGGCAAATGATGAGATAATGGCTGCTTTTGTTTTCGCCGAAAGACATCATTTAATTGGGCCCACGATGGAGCAACCACAATATAATTTATTTGAGCGGTCTAAATTAGAAAAAGATTATTTATTGTTGTTCAGAGATTTTGGTTTAGGTACAACCATCTGGAGCCCTCTAGCTTCAGGTCTTTTGAGTGGCAAGTATAATGATGGTGTTCCAGAAGACAATCGTTTGCATATTGAAGGAATGGATTGGTTAAAAGAAAGAACATTAGGGGAACATTCGCGTATCGAAAAAACAAAACGATTAGCGCAATTAGCTAATGATTTAGGGACTTCTATTGCTAAGCTATCTATTGCATGGACGGTTAAAAACCCACATGTGAGCACGGCAATTTTAGGAGCTTCTAAAAAAGAACAATTGATAGAAAACTTAAAAGCCCTGGAAGTATTGCCATTACTAACAAACGAAGTGATGGAAAAAATAGATGTGATCGTAGATAATAAACCTGTTCAATCGCAGTTTTAAATTGAAGTAATATTTTTAAACTTTCCCAACTACAACAACTCTTTGATTCTTAGGTGCGATAAAATAAATATAATATGAATAAACCTTTTTCAGATTTAGTGATTGTTGAGTTGGCGGGCGTTTTAGCCGGTCCATCCGTTGGTTTATTTTTTGCTGAACTTGGCGCAAAAGTTATTAAAATAGAAAATCCAAAAACAAATGGAGATGTCACACGCGGTTGGAAATCGCCTTTAGAAAATAAAGAAGATATCTCGAGCGCTTACTATTGGAGTGTAAATGCAGGAAAAGATATTCTTTTTTTAGATTTAACACTATCAAAAGATTTAGAAACATTTTATCAGTTAATTAAAACTGCAGACATTTTAATTTCTAATTATAAGTTGGGTGATGATATCAAACTAAAAGTTGATTATGAAACTTTAGAGCAGATTAATTCTCAATTAATTTATGCAAGTATCAATGGCTTTGGTTCTCAAAACCCTCGTACTGCTTACGATTTGATCCTTCAAGCTGAAAGCGGGTTCATGTATATGAATGGCGAAAAAGACAGTCAGTCATTAAAAATGCCAGTGGCATTAATTGATTTGTTAGCCGGACATCAATTAAAAGAAGCTATTTTAATTGCGTTATTAAAAAAATATAAAACATCAACTGGCTCACATATTTCTGTTTCGTTATTTGATAGTGCTTTAGCTTCACTTGCTAATCAAGCAACTAATTGGCTTATTGCGCATCACTTGCCTACTGCACAAGGTTCTTTGCATCCTAATATTGCACCTTATGGTGAATTGTTTTTGACAAAAGATCAGCATCAAATAACATTTGCAATTGGGAGTAATTCTCAGTTTAAAAACCTCTGTGAAATCTTAGGAATTGATTTATATGAAAAGGAACAATTTAAATCTAATCAACAACGTGTAGCCAATCGTGAAAAATTATACACTCTGTTAAATGAAAAAATTAGTCTGTTTACCTTCGATGATTTATTTAACTTATGCTTGAAAAATGATGTGCCTATTGGTAAGATCCGAAATTTAAAAGAAGTATTTGAATTACCTGAAGCTCAGCAGATGTTGCATTATTTCACGAATAACCATACTACTTTAACATCGGTTAAATCAGTTGCTTTTCAATTTTTAAAATAAAAAAGAGGCTACCTCGAAAGTAATTTCCCTTGTCGGTTCGAGTCACGCTATTGCGTGAAGAACTTATACACTTTATCATCAAACATCTCGACTTCGCTCGATGTGACAAAAATAAAAGAGACTGTCTCAAATGAGCAGTCTCTTTTATTTTTGTTATTTAGATATTACTAACTAATTTACTTTAATTAATTCAACATCAAATACTAACCAAGCTTTTGCTGGAATTACAGGAGGCATACCGTTTTCACCATATCCTAATTGGTAAGGAATAATTAATTTATTTTTACCACCTTCTTTCATTAATTGTAAACCTTCTGTCCAACCTGGTATTACTTGATTTAAACCAAAGGTTGCTGGTTGACCTCTATCTACAGAGCTATCAAATTTACTTCCGTTTAATAAGTATCCTGTGTAATGAACTGTTACTTGATCAGTAGCTAAAGGTGTTTTACCTGTTCCTTCTTTTTCAACAATATAACGTAATCCACTGGCTGTTGCTTTTGCATTGCCATAAGTTTCGTTTAAGGTTTTTTCCATTAATGCTTTTTCAGCAGCAGCCATAGCTTCTTGCTTAGCTGATAAACCTGCTTTTGCAGTTTCGAATGCTTTTGGTGCATCAAATGCTTCCGCTTCTTTACCTTTACGTAAAATGGTTAAATGTTTTAATGTATCATTCCCTACTATTTTGTTAACTACATCCATTCCTTCTACTACATTTCCAAACACAGTGTGTTTGCCATCTAACCAATCAGTTTTAACATGAGTAATAAAAAACTGACTACCATTTGTGCCAGGCCCAGCATTAGCCATTGATAAAATACCAGGACCAACATGTTTTAAAGAAGGATCAAATTCATCAGGGAATTTATAACCAGGATCTCCAGTGCCAGTTCCTAATGGACAACCACCTTGTATCATGAAGTTAGGAATCACACGGTGAAATTTCAAACCATCGTAGTAAGGCACGCCTTCTGTTTTTGCTGTGTTTTTAATTGTACCTTCTGCTAAGCCAACAAAGTTAGCTACCGTCATCGGTGTTTTTTTAAATTCTAATGCACAAATAATATTTCCTTTATTTGTTTCAAATTTGGCATACATGCCATCGGGATGTTTACTTAAAAATTCTTTATCCATTTTACTTAGTTTTGCTTTTTTGTTTTTTTTAGGTTTATCTGGGTTCGCTGCTACCATTCCTATAGATACTAGGGCAAACAGAGATGCTAAAATTATTTTTTTCATTTTGGTTATATTAACGTTTAACTTAAACTAACATATAGAACTATTGAGCAGGAGGCATTTGTTGTGCAGATGGAGCCCCAATGTTTACTAATTCTACTTCAAATACTAATGGTGAAAACGGAGGAATTGGTCCAGCGCCTCTGGCTCCATAGGCAATACTTGAAGGTAATACTAATTTAGCTTTACCTCCTTTAGCCATTAATTGAAGGGCTTCGTCCCAACCAGCAATTACTTGTTGTTGGCCAATAATAAATTTAAATGGCTCAGGACGACCATAAGATGAATCAAATTCTTTACCATCTAATGTTGTCCCTCTGTATTGAACGGTTACTTCATCACCTACTTTTGCCAATACACCTTTACCTTTTCCTGTTTCAATGTATATTAAACCTGACGCAGTTGGTTTAACTGTGATTTTATTATCAGCTAAATATTTTTCCATCATAGGTTTTTCACCTTCAGATAATTTAGCCATTTCCTCTTGTTGCTTTTTCTGGTTTTCGTCTAATTCTTTTTTGGTTTTAATATCAACCATTTTCATTTCAACTACCAAGAAATCACCAGGTTTGATAAATGGAGGTAATTCTTTAGCTTTTTGAGTTTTCATATAAAAGGAATCAGCACTAACAACAAATGAAGCACTATCATTTTTTGCCATCATCATCATTGCGTCTTCTAAACTTCCAACGAAAGAAGATTTAGGTAAAATAAATTTAGTTACGCCAGATCCATCTTGGCTAACTAAAGAACTATTTACTAATGTTGAGTCGTTTGATTTTAATTTGAATACGTATTTAAACGCGATGCCATCCCCTTCAACTGGTTTAGCGCCAGCTTCATCGTGAGTATAGAATTTATAATGTAAACCGTTTTCGGCTTTTGTGTAACCTTCAAATTTCGATGAGTTACAAGATACAAGTCCTACAAGTATTGCAGAACCTAATAGCATAGTGATTTTGTTCATGTTGTTTGTTATTTTATATCAATTATTTTTATGTTATACACTAATGGAGTATAAGGTTGTATAGAACCATTACTGCTCCCTTTTTCTCCAAAAGCGAGGCGTGAAGGTACTATTATTTTTACAAATTCACCTTTTTTTAATGTGCCAATAACAATATTTAACCCTTTAATTAATTGGTCGGGAGTTCCATAAGTGAATTCGAGTTCTTGTTTTATATTGTCAATTGGTTTTCCATCTAAAAAGAAACCTTCATATTCTATCTTAATGCGTTTACCCAATGCAATAAGTTGACCGTTTGTTTTTTCTTTCTGAAGCATATAAATCCCGTCACAATCAAAATCAGCAGATGGATATTTTTTCGATACGTAAGCATCTATTTCTTTCAGTTCTTCAAGCTCTAAATCCTCTGAATCTCTATACTCCATCATTTTTTTGAGAGCATTGTATTCGCCTTTAGAGATAATTTGGTTTAGTTTAATATCCATTTTAATTAATGAATCATTAGCGCAAAAAGTTGGAACAATAGTATCGAAATAATTTCGGAAAAATACTTTAGGGTTAATTAAAAAAGAAGCGCTATCGCCTTCAACCATATTTAAAAAGTAGGGATTACAAGAACGTGCTAATTCGTTTTTTGATAATATGATGTAAAGACCATTTTGCGCATCATGTTTAGTGTCCCAAAATACAGAATCTGCTTGGTTTCTCATAACAGCATCAACCACTAATACTTGGTCTGGAAACGGATGATCATTGCCATCGCCTAAAGCGAGTAATTTAAAATAAAAACCATCATTGTTTCTTGTGTAACCATCAATAGATGAAGTGTGCTGTTGACAACTTACAGCAATAAATAGTATTGCTAAACATAAAGAATAGTTGAATAACTTATTTTTTTTCATCTATATGTTTAACACTTAAAATCTCCACATCATATAAAATAGGGGATTGTGGTGGAATTTTTTTAGAATCACCCATTAAGCCATGAGCCAAATGAGAAGGAATTAATATCAAAGCCTTATCTCCGGATTTTAAAAATAAGACAGCTTTCTGTAAACCATCTTCTATGTTTTCCATTCCAACTTTAAATTCTTTAATACCATCTATTTTTGATGAGTAACATTCTGTGCCATCTAATAAAGAAACCGTATAATTCATTTTAATAATATTACCGTCTTTTATAGAATCCCCTTTTATAGACTGTTTGTATACATAATAACGGATGCCGCTGCTGGTTTTAATAAACTGCATTTGATGAGATTTTTGGTAATAATCCATCTCATCAGTTTCTTTAACAACTACTTGTTGATTGGCCTTAATAAATTGTTGTTTGACCTTTTCTTGGTTAAACACAGGCTTTTCGTTTTTTAATTCAGGGTTACAGCCAATAATAAGAACCAGTATAAAAAAGTAGAATAAATTTGAATATATAGAAATAGAATATTTCATTAACATATTATTTTTTAGAATCAGTCAAAGAATCTACTTCTTTTTTTACTTCTTGAATATGTTCCTGAATGGTGTTTGATAAACCGCTTGTGTTTTGCTGAATGTCTTTTTGAATTCCATTAGCGGCATCTTTAAATTCTCTAATCCCTTTCCCTAAGGCACGCGCAATGTTTGGAACTCCCTTGCCTCCAAACAGGAGTAAAATTACAAGTAAAACCACAACGACTTCGCCGCCACCTAAATTAAGGAATAATAAAAAAAGACTGTTCATACAGGCAAAGATACTAATTTGTATTTAGTGCTTGTTTTAAAATTGGGATATATTTTATGAGTTTTGAGTTTTTTAACGAAAGTTGATAAACTGAAAATAATAATGCTATAACCTATAATCATATTACTCTGAAAATACGATAATTGTTAACTTTTTGCATAGGAATTACAAGAAAAATACAATATTTTTGTAGGAACGTATTATTTTAATCAGATATTTAAAAAAATAACAACAGATGGAAAAAATTTATTCTCATATTTTTAACTATTCTCCTTTATCAAGACTGTTTAAGTTAAAATCATTAATGACAATTATTGGTTTAGGGTTTTTAGGCTTGAATTCGGTTGATGCTCAAACATATTGTTCAGCAGCAGCAACATCTACTGCCGATGATGAGATTTTTAATGTAACCTTTGGATCTTTAAATAATACAAGTGCTTGTGGTTCTGTTGGTGGAGCTGGCTCTATAGCTTATGAATATAATAATTATACTGCTACTGTTCCAGCACCTGCCTTAACTATTGGAGGTAATTATCCTTTATCTTTGACAATTGGAATGTGTGGTACTTTTGGTTATAGCGGTAGGGTTGGAGTTTGGATCGATTATAATCATAATGGTTTATTTACTGATCCAGGAGAAAATATATATATGTCAGCTTATACTGCTTTTGCTATCGCAGGAACTGCTTTATCTGCTCCAGGCGGTATTAGTATTCCCTTAGCTGCATTACCAGGAACTACTCGTATGCGTGTTGTTGAAACTGAATCGAGTATTGCTCCTGGCCCCTGTACTAATCCATCTTGGGGTGAAGTAGAAGATTATAATGTATTATTGATTTCGCCTTCTCCTTTAGATTTAGGTGTTTCTGGCATTATAAAGCCTTCTAGCACAAATAAATGTTTTATAGTTGATACAATTGTAGCTCGAGTTACTAATTATGGATCTGCTATTGCTGATTTTTCTCTGACGCCTACTGTTTTAACGGTTAATTCTTCAGGACCAACAGTTAATACCTATACACTAGCTGTTAATACAGGCACATTAGCTCCAGCAGCTACTCAGGATTATACTATGACAACCACTTATAATATGACAAGTATTGGTACGTATTCTCTAAAAGCGTTCACAACTGTAACTGGAGATGGTTCTGCTTTAAATGATACAGTGGTTGTAACTCGTTCTAAAACCCCTTTCTTCAATTTGATTATTTCTCCAAATGACACGGTTTGTTTAGGTGTTCCTGTGCAATTAAATGCTGCTTTTGACCCTTCCAAACAAGTTGGGGCTGGCACATTAACAAATTCATCCACAACCTATCCTGCACCTTATGGTAATTGGTATGGAGGTGCAAAACATCAGTTTTTATTTACAGCAGCGGAATTGCAATTAGCTGGATTGACAGCTGGAAATATTAATTCATTGGCTTTTGATGCTGTTAATCTAAATTCAACTTTACCTTTAGATGGATTTCAAATTTCGATGGGAACGACTACTATTACTTCTATAACTGCTTTCCAGACGACTCCATTAACTAATTGTTATTCAACAGTATCTTATACTCCTACTTTGGGGATAAATACACATACTTTTTCTACGGTATTTAATTGGAATGGGATTGATAATATTATTGTTGAAACATGTTTTAATGATTTAAGTAGCTTTTCTAGCAATGTAACTTTCAATTCTAGCTTATTACCATTTACTGCATCTGTTTGGTATTCTGCTGATTCTGATCCAACTGTTTGTACAAGTTCTGTTATAACTAGTTCATCTACAAGACGCCCTAATATGTTCTTTGGTCAGCCTACAGTTATTAATTATAGTTGGACACCTGCAACAGAATTATCTGCTGCTAATATTGCAAATCCTATTGCAAATTTAAGTGGATCTAGAACATATACTATTTCGGCAAATGTAGCAGGTTGTACTTCTTATGATACTGTGCACATACATGTTAAACCAACACCCAATCCTCATTTAGGAAATGATACAACGATATGCTCTGCATCTTTAGTGTTAAATGCTAACACAACAGCTAATAGCTTTTTATGGAATAATGGATCTATCGCATCCACATATACAGTAAATGCAACTGGAAAATATTGGGTAAAAGGAACAAATAGTAATGGTTGTTCATTAACTGATACAATTAAGGTTACTGTAGGTTCTTTACCTATTGTTACTTTAGGAGCTGATACTGGATTTTGTGTAGGATCAACAATTCATTTATATTGTGGTAATGCAGGTAGTACTATATTATGGAATACTGGTGCAAATACACCTTCAATAACTGTTGGTACTGCAGGAACATACTCTGTTTTAGTTACTAATGCTAATGGTTGTAAATCATCCGATGTAGTAAATGTTGTTTCTAAACCTAAACCATCTGTTAGTTTAGTATTTACTGGTCAAACACATTTTTGTCCTACTGTTTCCGGAAGGCCTTTAACTGAGGGAAATCCAACAGGAGGAACTTATATTGGGTCAGGTGTAAGCGGAAGTACATTTAATGCAAATACAGCGGGTCAGGGTTCATATATTATTATTTACAACTACACTGGTCCGAACGGTTGCAGCAACACAGCTAAAGATACACTTATAGTAGATGCTTGTGTTGGTATAGATGAATTATCTGGTGATTTAGGATTAAATGTATATCCTAATCCAAATACAGGAGAATTTACATTTGAAATTAATTCATCATCTGAAATCACAGGAAATATTAGTGTTATGAGTATCGATGGAAGAATAGTATTGAAAGACGTGGTTACTGGTAGTGGCTTAATAACTCAAAAAATTAATATTAGTGATTTAGCAAATGGCATTTATTATTTGCGTTTAGAAACTAAAGATGCAATCAGAACTTATAAGGTACTTAAACAATAACATTGATTCATTTTTGCAAACTTAAAATCCCATACAAGTTTGTATGGGATTTTTTTATGAACGATTTTTAAACGATATATTTAGATGATTTTAATTTAAAGACTAAAATAATAACAGCAGAAAAATGATAATTTTAAAACTTGGAGGAACACATAAAATTGAAAACATCACTTCAGCATCAACACAAGTGGTGAAGAATGATGTGGTTGGTCCCATTTGTGAAAGCAGCGATTGCTTTGGTAAGTCAGTAGAATTGCCAGAAACCAAGCGAGGCGATTTAATTGCTATTAGAAGTGCGGGTGCCTATGGCGAAGTGATGGCGAGTAAATATAATTTGCGGGATGATGTTAAATCTGTTTATAGTAACGCATAATTTTTTATTACAACAATATGAAGAAGAAATACGAAGACAATCCTAATAGTATTAAATACCACATGAAGCGTTTTTTGTTAACGCATCAAGGACGATTTAAAAATAAAATAGTAGTTGATGTGCCTGCAGGAAATGGTGTAACGTCAAGACTGTTGAAAGACATAGGTGCTATTCCTTTGGCCTTTGATTTGTTTCCTGAATATTTTACAGAGACCGATATCGAATGCAAGCGTGCTGATATTATGGAACAATTACCCATCGATAAGCAATCGGCAGATGTGGTGATTTGCCAAGAAGGTATCGAGCATTTTACTGATCAGTTTAAAGTAATGGTAGAGTTTAATAGAGTGTTAAAACAACATGGTTCGTTAATAATAACTACACCAAATTACTCGAACTTACGCGCTAAGATGTCTTATTTTTTATCGGAGAGCGAACGTTTTAATTCTATTATGCCTCCTAACGAAATTGATTCTATATGGATGAGCAAACAGCATTTAACCAATCAAATTTATTTCGGACATGTGTTTTTAATTGGCATTCAAAAATTGCGAGTGTTAGCAAAACTTTCAGGTTTTAAAATAAAACATATACAGTTTACCAAACTCAAAACAACGTCTTTATTTATTTTATTATTCACGTATCCATTTATTTTTATTTCAAACTTGATCAACTATCTTAAAAATGTGAATAAGGATAAGGGTTTTCCGAAGGCTTACCAGAAGGCGATGTACAAAGAACAATTTTTATTAGCCATCAATCCTAAGCTAATGGTTGATAGCCATTTGTTTGTAGAGTTCGAAAAAGAAAAAGAAGCCGATGACGTATTAAAGGGAATTAAAAGTGTTCAAAGCGAGTTTGGAATAACATAATATTTTTATAACCTAGAATGCTTGTTGGTGATAACATCAATAAAACTAGAAAATAAAAAAAGCCCTGTAATACAGAGCTTTTTTTATTTAGGAAGGTAGTATTTATTCGATTTTAATGCAACCATCTTTTATTGAGATTTTTGCACCATTTTTTACTTTTACCCAACCACAAGCCGTTTTGATTTCAACTTCTGAAGCACTTGTTTGAATAGAGGTTGCGCCAGTTGTAGATGCAGAAAATTCAACTTGTTGGGTTGATCCATTAGATTTAACTTCCATCGTGTACTTTTTTGAATCTTTATTGTAATAGTCAATTGTAAATGCGCTTGCAATATTTACAACTAACAAAAATACTAACGATAATACAGTTTTTAATTTCATGTGATTTTATTTTTTAGAGGTTAATAATAAATTAAACCTACAAGTTATTTTTAAAATGTACAAGTGTTTCTTTAATTAAATTTTATTATTGAAAAAAATAACAACTATCTAGAAAAACAAAAGACTTTGCTACTAGCAAAGCCTTTATGTATTTATAAACTAACAAAATTTATTTCGTTACATACATTACCTCTTTTACAGTTGCAATTACTTTGGCAACATTTGGTAATGATGCTTCAATTAACGTTGGTGCATAAGGCAATGGAACATCAGCCGTTGTTATTCTTCGGATAGGTGCATCTAAATAATCAAAGGCATCTTTTTGCACTCTAAAGGCTATTTCAGATGAAATACTTGCCAATGGCCAAGCTTCTTCAACTATTACCAAACGGTTTGTTTTCTTTACAGAGTTAATCACACAGTCATAATCAATAGGACGAACGGTGCGTAAATCAATAATCTCAACGTTTATGCCTTCTTTTTCTAATTCTATAGCAGCAGCCATTGCTACTTTTATTATTTTACCAAAACTCACAATAGTAACATCCGTCCCTGGTCGTTTAATATCAGCTACACCAATCGGAATTAAATATTCTCCTTCAGGTATCTCACATTTATCGCCATACATTTGTTCACTTTCCATAAAAATAACAGGATCGTTATCTCTAATAGCTGATTTTAAAAGACCTTTCGCGTCATATCCATTACTTGGCACAATTACTTTTAAACCCGGACAATTTGCAAACCAGTTTTCAAAAGCTTGCGAGTGTTGAGAGCTCAACATACCAGCACTGGCTGTTGGACCACGAAAAACAATAGGACAATTATATTGGCCACCACTCATACTTAAAAACTTAGCGGCCGCATTAATCACTTGATCAATAGCAACTAAAGAAAAATTGAAAGTCATGAATTCGATAACTGGGCGTAAGCCATTAACGGCTGCGCCAACGCCTATTCCTGCAAAACCAAGTTCGGCAATAGGCGTGTCGATTACGCGTTTAGCACCAAATTCAGCCAACATACCTTTACTTACTTTATAAGCACCGTTATATTCCGCTACTTCTTCACCCATTAAAAATATGGATTCATCTCTGCGCATTTCTTCGCTTAATGCTTCACGTAGGGCTTCTCTAAATTCTATAGTCTTCATGTCTTATCTTAAAGTCCAAATGTATATAAAAACACTTATAAATTAAAAAAAAAATGAGATTTGACCAAAATCTACATGATATAAACAAAATAAAATATTGGTTGTTAAAGTGTTGATTTACACCCTTTTTTTTATAAATTCGCACACCAAAATTTTTTTACCATGAAGATATTAGTACCGATCAGTAATGTACCTGATACAACCACTAAGATAGCCTTTACTAATGGCGATACAGAATTTAACGCAGCAGGCGTTCAGTTCATTATAAATCCTTACGACGAGTGGTATGCACTCGTTCGAGCT
>CAILKE010000049.1 GCA_903834765.1 uncultured Bacteroidota bacterium | reverse complement strand
TAAAAAAATATACAAATATGAAAACAGAAAATGAATTAGAATTAGAATTAGTTAAATTAAAACAAACTCACAAAAACGTGTCGACAATTCAAGCTCCTTTAAATGATGAAGGAACTGAATTTGCGACACTTTTTTTAAAAAGAGCAGACAGGGCTACTCATGCACTTGTAGGTAAATTAGCTCAAGGAAATGATCCATTAAAAGCTGTTGAGGCTTGTTTAAAAAATTGTTATATAGGCGGTGATGATTTATTAACAGTATTAAATGATGAAGAGGCATTAATGAGTTGTGAAATTGCTATCGTAGAGTTCTTACAAAAAAGATTAGCTATTTTAAAAAAAAACTAAGTTACCATAAAGAAAATATAGAAGCGGATGAGATATTAAAAAATAATGCGCTCATCCGCTTTTATTTTCATGAGAATCCACATAAATTAAGTGATTCTGAATGGTGTAAAAGAGTAGCTGAATTAGATTATTGTTTAGAGTATAATGGCGTAAGAATAAAAAAAGAAAATGGCTAATAATAATTTAGAATATACATTAAGTCTTAAAGATTTATTTAGTAAGAAAATGCAGGAGGCTGCATCTAGTACAAGTAAATTAGATGACAAAATGAGCGGTCTAAAATCTAAAATAGCAGGATTAGCTGCTAGTGTTGGAATTACCGCATTTGCTAAAAGTGTTATTGATGTTGGGAGTTCATTTGAATTAGCAGAAGTTCAATTAACAACTTTATTAAAAAGTTCGTTAGCTGCAAAATCTGTTTTTGAAGATTTACAAAAAGAATCTACAACAAGTCCTTTTGGATTTGATACATTATTAAAAGGAAATGCTGCTTTAATTAGTACAGGTATTTCAGCTAGTCAAGCAAAAAAAGACTTTAATTCTTTAGCAAATGCAATAGCCGCAACTGGCGGAACTGAAGATGCTTTAGAAAGAATGGTTTTTAACTTACAACAAATTAAAAATGTAGGAAAAGCAAGTGCGCAGGATATAAAACAGTTTGGTATGGCTGGTATTAATATTTTTAAAATACTAGATATTTATTACAAAAAAAATAATATATCTCTAAAAGACCAACAAGGAAATTACGAACAAATAACAGGTGCATTAGAATTAGCTAGTCAAAAAGGCGGTGCATATTTTGGTGCTTTACAAAACGCTTCTAATACTACCGCTGGTAGAATAAGTAATTTGAAGGATTCATTTAAACTTATGCAAGATGCTATTTTTAATAATGCAAAACCATCAATAGATTCTTTAGTTTCAGGATTAAATACTTTAATGACTTTTATAAAAGAAAATATAAGTGGAATAACTAATTTATTAAAAGTATTAATACCTGTTATAGCAGCTTATAAATTATGGGCATCAAGAGTAGTTATAGCCACAATAGCTACCAAAGCATATACTATTGCAACAGAATTATCTTTAGCATGGGAAATGGCAAGGGCTGAAGGATTAGGTATTGCTGCTGCTGCTCAATGGGCTTTAAATGTTGCTATGAGTGCTAATCCAGTAGGTGCAGTTATAGTTGCTGTTACCGCATTAGTTGCCGTTGTAGCTTTATTAATACAGAACTATAAAACAGTTCAACAATTACACAACGAAAGTTTACAAAAATCGACACAACAAGGATTTAACGATGAAGCAAAAGCTGTTGAATTTTTAGCTAGTAAATATGAAAAGCTAGGAATGTCTAAGGAAAAAGCTACTGAAAAAGCTATAAAAGTTTCTCAAAAAATGTTAAAAGCTGATTTAGAAGATACTAAAACAAAATTAGCAAATGCTAAAACTCCAGAAGAAAGAAGGCTATATCAATCAGTACTTTCTGATTTAGGTGGTAGGGGTGCAGCTTTAGAAAGTTTAAAACTTGGAGCTTCTAGTATTGGAGGTGGAACTGCTGATACAGGTGGCAAAGGCGGAAAATCATTAGGAACAGGAACTGAAGTAACAGGACAAAGACCTCAAGCAATAAATATAAATATAAATGAATTAGTACATGAGTTAAACATTCAAACTACTAATTTAACAGAAGGAGTTGGTAGAATGAAAGAATTAGTTTCTAAGGCATTATTAGAAACTGTAAATGATATTAACTTAACAGCAATGGCATAATGAATAGTTATAAACCAAATATTAAAGGACAAGCGGAATTAATTTTAAAAAACGCTGGAGGTGCAGCAGCTAAAATGGCTATTCATTCTGCTTTTATAAATTACAAAGAAGTAACCAAAGAGCAGTTTCCTGAAACATTAAATTTTTCACCTAAATTTGGGCTTTTAACTTTTGATGAATTTTCTTTTAATGCTACTTTATTAAATAAAATAACATATACAGCATCTAAAGATTTTGGAGGCGGAATTGTTAATATAATTGCTCCTTTTAAATTTTCAACATCTTTAATTGAAGTTAATCAAACTAAAAATATTGTTAAAACTTCAATTTCAGGATTAAATGGGACAGTAAAAGAGTATATGAGTAATGGCGATTATTTAATTAATTTAAGAGGAATTATTGTAGGTGATACAGCTAATAAAAGACCAGATTTTAATGTTTTAAATTCATTAGTTGCTTATTTAAATGCACCTATGGCAATACCAGTTGTATGTAATTTTTTAGATGAATTATTAATAAATAGCGTTGTAATTGAATCTTATAAATTAGGACAAAGAGAAGGCGCAAGAAATATTATAGATATTGAAATAAATATGTTATCGGATAGTCCTATTGAATTAAGTACAAGTAAATCACAAAAAGATATATTTACAGAACGACCTCCATACGTTCAAAAATCATTTTTCTAATGTTTCAATGTCAATCTAAAATAATAATTACTGCTCAGGATACAAATAGAAAAATTGAATTTAATTTTGTTCATTCTATTGAAATTGAATCAAGTTATGAGAATTTAACCGATACTTGTAAAATTGTTATACCTAAAAAATTAACATTTGAAGGTAAAGATTTATTTAATGGTAAAAATCCAATATTTCAAAGAGGTGATAGTATTGAAGTTCAAATAGGTTACGTTCCAAATTTAACAACTGTATTTACTGGTTATATTAAAAATGTAGGTAGCAACACTCCAACAGTTTTAGAGTGCGAAGATGAAATGTATTTGCTTAAACAATGGACAATTAACTATCCATCAAAAGTTGGATTAATAGAAAGATCAAAGAAAGGTAAATTATTAAAACATCCAAAAGTAATACCATTTAATGTAAAATTAGATGAATTATTAGATTACTGTTTAAGCGACCATGATATTGAATATGATATAATAGATAATATTGATTTGGGACAATTTAGAATGGTTAATGCGACACCTGCTGCTGCTTTAGACAAACTTAAATCTGAGTATGGCTTATACTCTTATTTTAAAAATAAAACCGATGCAAGTGGTAAAATTACAAGGATTTTACACGTTGGTTTTGCAAATGATGCTTCAGAAACTTTTGAGGCTGAATTTAAAATGGAACAGGTTGTAATTAATAGTGATACCTTAGAATGGCAAAGAGCTGAAGATGTAAGAATACAATGTGTTGCTATTTCAATGTTTCCAGACAATACTAAAAGCGAACCAATTGTATTTGGTGACCCGGACGGAAACCAAATCACAATACATAAATATAATATGACTCCAGATGCTTTAAAATTTGCAGCTCAACAATGGATTAAAGAAAATAAATATACAGGATACAGAGGAGAAGTTGAAACATTTGGAGAACCAATAATGCGACATGGCGATAGGGCAAAAATTACAAGTACTAAATTGCCTGAAAGGGATGGTACTTTTTTAATTAAGAAAGTAAAAAGAGTTTATAGTGTTGATGCTGGAAACCATCAAATATTAACATTAGGAGCAAAAGTAGGATAATGAGCAAAGAATTAAGAGATGCGCTAAGAAGTTTAGTAAAGCCAAATAACGATGGTTTTAGTAAGGTTTGCACTATTGATAGTGTTGATTTAACTACTTTAACGTGTTATTGTATGCCTTTAAATGGGGATGCTGATATTATTAATGTACGTTTAATGGCTAATATTAATAATGGTTTTTTATTAGTTCCTGAAGTTGAAAGTATAGTTGTGGTATCATTTTTAAGTGATGATTCTGCTTATGTATCTTTAGTTTCAAAAGTTAGTGAAATACAATTAAATGGTAAAAATTTTGATGGATTAGTAAAAGTTCAAGAATTAACAGATAAGTTAAATGCTTTAGAAAATAAGGTAAATGATTTAATAACAGCTTGTCAAAGTCAAGTTGTAACATTAGCACCAAGTGGTACATTTCCTTTAGCTTCATTTTTTACTTCAGTTACTCCATTAACACCAACACAGCAAACAGATATTGAAAATATAACAGTAAAACAAGGCGATGGCAGTTAAAGATATAACATTAGATGATACTTTAGATTTATTAATTGATAACGGAGATTTTAAAATTTCCGATTCAGATATGCAACATATTCAATTAATATGTATAACCGATTTAGGACATTGGAAACAATTTCCATTATTAGGAGTTGGAATTGAAAAATACATTGCTTCAAGCGCTCAAACAGATGCTTTAAAGCGTTCAATAAATATTCAATTAGCTGCGGATGGATATAAAGTAAATGATATATTAGTACAAGGCACAAACGAAAATTTTACATATTCAATAGATGCAGAAAGAAGTTAAGGTTTTAAACGGGCAAACTATTTTTGATATAGCTTTATATTGCTATAATGATGCTTCATTGACTTATAATTTAATTAATGAAAATAGTATCATAACTGATATTTTAATGGATTTAACAGGCTTAAATTTAGTTTATACTCCTATTGAAATTATCAAAAATGAAGCTATCCAAAACACAAATAAGTTAAATAAAATTGTAACAATAAAGCAAAACCAAAGCGTTTTTGATTTAACTTTACAATATTATGGAAATGTTGAAAGTGTTTATGATTTAATACAAAATAATAGTTATTTTGATAGTATTTTAACTGATAATTTTAATGCAAATATTTTAAATTATACAAGTGAAATAAATTATGTAAATAATTTTTTTAGTAAAAATTTAATAGATATTGCAACAAAACCAAATGTATTAATAATCGTTCAAAATAATAATAAACAATTTCAAACTGGTATTACATTTGAATTTATGGATGGTATAATATATGAATTTCAATAAAAAATAATAATGGCAAAATTAACAGATATAACAGAACTTAGTAACAACCTTGAGGATGATGATTTAATTCACGTTGTTGATATAAAAGATAATAGCCAAGATGCTGCAGGGAGTTCTTTTAAATTACGTTTAATTACTCTTTGTAATTTTTTTATAACTAAATTAAATTTTAGTTTAGCTTATGTACTATCTTATGACAATTCAACAGGCGGAACTAATATTTTAGTAGAAACAGCAGATGCTATTGAACTAAAAAACGGTTCTTTATTAAAAGAAGGAACTTATGATTTTGGAGGTAGTAAAGGTATATCTAAAATTTGCTCAGTTGGTTATGAAGATAATTGGCAATCGGGGATTAGACACGTTTTTGATAATAACGGATTTATTAGAGAATCTTCTAATTGTTTTAACATTATTCCTGATAATACATTTGATAATACTTTAAGATTTAAAGTTGATAGCAGGTGGGTATTAGATAATGGCGATGTTTATGTTTGCGAAGTTGCAACTACTGGAGCTGCTGTTTGGAGTTTAATTCCATCACAAGTAAATGCAGATTGGAACGCAACAAGTGGAGTAGCTGAGATATTAAATAAGCCAAGTATTCCTGCAGCTCAGATTCAATCGGACTGGAATCAAACAAATAATGCTTCATTAGATTATATTAAGAATAAGCCAACCGTTGGTACTGTATCTCCCCTTACAACTAAAGGTGATTTATTTACATATAATTCAACCAATGCAAGACTACCAGTAGGATTAGATACTCAAATACTAATAGCTGATAGCACCCAAACAACAGGATTAAAATGGGGAAGTAATACAGCTGCAACACCTACAGGATATTATTTATCAATATCAGATAGTACAACACAAACTAATCCAACAGCAAATACACCAAGAGCAGTAAAATTTAATAGCACTGATTTAGCTAATGGATTTTCTTTACAAACACAAACTGTTGTATTTACAGGAACTATAAATAATGGTGGTGCAGGTGCAGGAACTATATTAAATGTTACAGGTGTTACATCAGGAACATTAAAGGTGGGGATGGTGCTAACAGGTGGTAGCATAACAGCTGGAACTTTTATATCTGCATTTACAAGTGGTACAGGTGGTATAGGAACTTATGTAGTGTCAGTTTCTCAAAATAGAGCATCTGCTACATACACAGGAACAATGACTTCTCAGATTGTATGTGCTAATACAGGTATTTACAATTTACAGTTTTCTTCCCAAATGGATAAGTCAGATGCGGGGGTTGATAATGTAAACTTTTGGTTGAGAAAAAATGGAGTTGATATTCCATATAGTGCAGGTAATTTATCATTACAAGGAGCTTCTCCTGCATATATGATGCCTGCTTGGAATTATGTATTAAGTTTAGTAGCAGGAGATATAATAGAATTATATTGGGGAAGTGCTGATGAAAATATGTCTATATATTCTGAAGTTGCTCAGACAAGTCCATATGCACATCCTGCTATTCAATCTACTATATTAACTGTAACTCAACAGAGTGGTATTATGGCTGGAACAGGATTGACTGCTATTAATAGTCTTACAGGTGCTGCTCAAACATTAACTACAGGAACTACAGGAACTGATTTTGCTATAGTTGATTCGGGTGTAGACCATAAATTTAATTTACCTACGGCATCAGCTACCAATAGAGGTGCTTTAAGTTCAACTGATTGGAGTACTTTTAATGGTAAGCAAAATGCTTTAGGATATACTCCTGTAACTAATGCAAGAACTATAACTATCAATGGTGTAACTTATGATTTAACAGCAGATAGAACATGGACTATTTCAACTACTGCAAATACTTCAATTAATTTATTTAACTATTATAACTTTATATAAAATGATGATATATACAGCACCCGATGGACATATAATTGAATCTTTACCTTATCCTGAAGTAGTAATTTATGATTGTAAATGTGAAGAAATAGTTGATGGAATTTATACATCTATTGAAACTACAGGAGCAGCTACTGAAATTGGTATACAACAAATCAAAATCAAAAGAAAAGTAGATAATAATAATATGACTATTGAAATAGTTATGAGTTCAGACAAAGAATTAATTGAATATCAAAATAATAATAAACTAATATAATGGCAACTAATACAGCAAATTCAACACCAATTTTTATTAATAAAGGAAACTTTACACCTGCGAGAATAGCAGCTGCAAATACAGCATCCGATGGCTCAGGAACATTAGTTACATTAGTAACTGCAACAACTGACGGGACAAGAGTTGATGGTGTAAGATTTATTAATTCACAAGCTACAGCAGCAGCTTCAGGTTTAAAGATTTTAAGAATATTCTTAACTGATACAGGTGGTGCAAATCCAAGATTAATCGGTGAAGTATCAATGGCAGCAGCTACTCGTTCAACTACAGCTATTGGAGCAACAGCTATCTATACTTTTGACCAAGCTATTATTATGCAGTCAGGACAGTTAATGTCAGTATGTATGAGTGTTTATGCAGGTGTTCAAGACCAAACAGATGCAATAGCTTACGCAGGAAATTACTAAACAATGGCAGTTAGAACAGTTAGTATATTAGGTGGGAATTGGAATGCAGTAACTGCGTGGACAGGTGGTGTAGTTCCTATTGCTGGAGATACCGTAGACTTTACAGCTACTTCAGGAAATCTTACTGTTAATGTATTAACAAATAATTTAGCAGGAATTGATTTTACTAACTATGTTGGTACTATTACTTTTAATAATATTATAAGATTAAATAATGCTTCTTTAAATTTAGGAACAGGAGGTTATACACAAATTGGTACATCAAATGGAATTTCATTTTTTGGAGCCAGTAATATTACTTGTAATGGAGTTGTTTGTCCATTTACATTAATATTTACAAGTACAATTACTTTAAATGATGATTTATATTTTTCTAATAATTTTATTGGAAGTAATGTTTCAAGTGTAATTAATAATTTTAATATTTATTGTATGAATGGTACTTTAGATGGCAACCAAACTATTTCAGGTTCATCAACTTTTATTTTTAAAGGTAATTCAGTTTGGAATACAATTTATAACAGTTTTGATTTTAGATTAAATACTATTATAGATTGTGAAACACTAACTTTACCAACAGTATCAAATTTATATGCAAATTATGCAGGTGGTACAATTAAATATGTTAAAGGTATATTTAATAAAAATGGAATATTTAGAGTAATAGGAAGTTGCACAATTATTGATTTTAATAAAGCATTAATAAGTTTAATTAATATTGAAAATAGTATAACTATTACAATGAATGAATTTTTTAGTGGTAGTCCTGCAATTGTAACTAATATCAGTCTAATAAGTGGTAGTACTAATTATACAATAGCTTTTCAGGATGGATTTGAAAAAATATCTAAATTTGTAAATATAAATAATTGTACATTATCAAAACCTCAACAGTTATTAGTTATTACCAATAGTACAAAAAGTTCAACTAACACAAGAGGAATTAGATATATCAATCAAAGTCCTAATGGAATAGCTAAAGGAGATGCATCAATAAGAAATACAATGACTGCCAGTGCAGGTGGTTATGTTAAAGACCCAAATATGAAATAATTATATGAAACCAACTAATCTAGCAACCTTAGAAAATGGAGTTAAATTCGGAACTTTAATGGTTTCAGTACTATCTTTATACTTTGCAATTAAGTCCGATATTCGAGAATTATATACTGAAAAACATTATGAAGTTGAACACTTACAATATCAAATTGAAGAAATTAAAGCCGATTGTTGTGGCGAAAAAAGCAAAGAGAAATCTAATATAGTATATAAACAAAAGGATGCTGTATTACCGAGTGAAACTAAAATTGAAAGTATATTCTAATGGACATTATTTTAAAGCGTGATACATTCACAAACAAATCAACGATAGGTACATTAACGGTTAATGGTACTTTTGAGTGCTATGTATTAGAGGATGCTGATAGAGGTTTAAAAGATACTATGAGCTTAGATGAAATCAATAAACTTAAAGTTTACGGTCAAACAGCTATTCCTTATGGTGTTTATAAAGTAGTTGTAACTAAGTCAAATCGTTTTAGTATATTAAGAGGACACGATGTTTACTTACCTTTATTACTTAATGTTAAAGGTTTTGAAGGCATCCGTATTCATAGTGGCAATAAGCCTGACGATACACTTGGATGCCAGTTAGTTGCTCGTAAAAAAGGTATTGATACAGTTTCTGAAAGTACATTAGCTTTCAATCAATTAAATGATAAAATTAATCAAGCTATTAAGCGTGGAGAAATTGTAACCTATCAAATAACTAAATAATGAAATCATTTATATCAAATCTATTCAAGTCATTAGACAATCATAGTTTAGGCTATTCAGGTCGTAAATTAACTGCTTTGTTTTCAGCATTGATGGGAGCTTATATCACTTTCTTTAAATTACCTATTGAACAGCAATTTAATGCTTTATGTGTGTGGTTATTGCTATGTGTACTATGTTTAGGCATTGTAACATTTGAGCAAATTATAAAGTTTAAAAATGGTAAGGATGATCAACAATCTTAGACCTTATGTAATACTCAGCTTAGTAGTAATTATCTTTATATTGCTATGTTATAAATGTGAGGATAAACCAACCATTATAATAAAAGAGCCTAAAATAATTAGCTTAGATTCCGTTAAGATATGGCAAAAAAAAGAGGCTATCTATATCGCTAAATTAGACTCATTTACGAAGGTTAATAAAGTAAATAAGGCAAAGTACTTAAAGCTAAAAGAAAGTAACCGTAATAGCTTAATACACCATATTTGTGATACTATTGAAGTCCTTAAATACTATGATAATACGGTTGCTAATTGTGATAGCGTTATTCAAAGTGATAGTATTATAATAGCAACGGATAAATCAATAATGCAAATAGACCAGTCTATAATTCATAAACAAAGCGAAGTAATCACATCACTACAAGAACATGACAACTGGCAGAAATCAATAAATGACATTCTTAAAAAAGATATTAAGAAACAAAAGCGTTCAAAAATTGCAATTATATTTGGAGCTATTGGTGCTGTTATTGCAACGGTTTTTATAGTTCGCTAATCTTATTCCTATAAAAATCTCTTAATTCAGCAAGTGCTATATGTTCCCTGAGTACTTTCTCAAATAGTTCTTTGAGTGCTAAATAATTTTCAGCCACATCTTCCTCTATGTATTTTTTAATAGGAACATAATGATGCGTATTATCACCCTCTACTTTACATTCACTACCACAAGTAGGACAATGTGTTACTGATTTTATTGTTATGTTTTCCATATTTTTATCAGCCATATCCTCCTGACATTGCATATAACCATTATCATATCCTTGACTAAACAAACCATATTTAGTTTCGATATCGTCTTCAATATTAGTAAAAATTCTTATTTTTAAGTATTCTAATTGCCCTTTTGTTTTCATATTAATTTACTTTACCTAATTTGTTTTTAATTAATAAATCATACTCAGTTAAATAAGCCCTGCATTGAATTACTCGTTCTTCAATAGCCTTAATTACTTCGGGATTATATTCTACATTATAAGCAATCCACCGTTCATTTGAAGGCATATCTTCGTATACAATTTCTTCGCTGTAATTTGTTTCAGGAGTGTTCATAAGTCCAAAAAATAAAACAGCTTTAGTTCTATTGTATAAATGCATATATCCTTGCAACTGTAGTTCATAATCTTTGTCTAAGCCGTCTAAAACTTGTTGGTGCAAAGTTTTCTTATTCCAACTCGCTTTCACATCAATAATTGCATCATGTGTAATTACATCGCAACTACCTTGAATAAACTCATTAGAAGCAGATTCAATGCATTTTTCAGCCATTCCGTAACCTAATTGCTCAGCCATAAAGTCAATCAAATCATGTTCAACGGCATTTCCTTTATCCATATATTTAGAATGTATTTGCTCGTTATCATTGGCATACCATTCGTGCAGGTAAGTTTTACACGTTTGGCTTAATTCGCCTTTAACTTTTGCGTTACTCATTATTTTCCCGATTTGGGAACATCTTATTTTAAATAGTTTTTCCATTTTCTTAGTCTTTTTTAGTTAATAATAATTTTTCAATCTCAGCCGATACAATGTACTTTAATTTGATTTTATCAATAGTAAATCCACTTGTATGGATTGCCTTATAACAGTTATCAAACTCAGTACTTGGATGCTTAAGAGTAGGTAATGTGTATTTTTCAGCTATTCTAATCCCACCAACTACTTTGCCCATCATTTTGACATTAGCATCAAATAACAGTTCAATTTGTACATTAGTCCAGTTACCAATATTACGGCTATCAGTTGATGTGCAATTCTTTATTGCCTTAACTATATTGCCTATCACTTTACGGTTAATTGAATTAACAACCATTGGCTTAACATTCTCGTGGAACTCTAAGAAGTAACCTGAAGTCTTATTTCCTGATACATCGACATTGGTATCATAGAATGCCTCTTTAATTGTTAGGATGCAATTACCTTTTTCTGCAATTATTGTTTCAACATCAATCCCTGCTAAGTGTGTCGATTTACGATATTTCATGCTGTCAATATTAATTTCTCTCATAGTATTATTTTTTAAGAATTTATAATTTTTTGTGTTGCTGTTATTAATGCTTCTTTGAACTCGCTATATTCAATAGGCTCAGTTCCATCTCTAAATGCCGAATCAATACAGTATTTAGTTAATTCAGTATTAGGCTGGTCATCGTAAGGACTTGTAACCTTTAGCATTAATAATTCGTTAATTACTTTGTAGTAGAATAGCTTACCATACTTTGAATAGTAAGGCAAAGTGATTTCAATTTCACTTTTGATTTTTTCTGTTTTTTCGATTGTGATTTTCATAATATTTATTAAATTAAAAAACCCAAACCAAAAGCGTTAGGGCGCTAATAGAATGGGTTAGTTCGGTTGATAGTTTTATAATTGCATTCCCTAAAATGCCTATCGGTTTACAAAAATAAAGTATTTATTTCATATAAAAAAATTTTTTATTAATTATTTTTTTGTTATTTTCCACGCATTTAATGATAGAAAATATTTAGTTTCAAGTGTATTCTTATCCTGATATTCCCTGCCATTAACATTAGCATTAACCGTTACTTCATCCCCTATCTTAATATCATTCAATAGTTCACATTTTCCTTGACTTACTTGCATTGGTATATGTTGAGGGTATTTTTCGTTACTGTTATCAGTTACTACAAATTCAATACTTCTAAAAGTATTATTTTCTTTCATTGGCATGATTGCCTTTACTATTCCTATTAGTTCCATTTTGTTTAGATTGTTTGTTTTAGGTTTAATTGATTATATAATCTTTTTTGCTCTTCAACTATGCCATTTCTTTCTTTGTTGCTGAATAACTTAAAATCTATTGAATTAATCAAATCAGTTAATCCCTTTAGAAATTCGACTTGTTGCCATACATCTTCTACATTAGTATCACCAACTTTGCTAAATTGGTCAATATGCATATTTTTAACAAAGTTTTTTAATTGAATAAATTTAGCTTCTGCAATTCGGTTACTTTGAAATGTAGCTCCAAGGCTATGTACCTTCATATAATTTCTCAGCTCTACTTTCTTATTAGCCGGTACAAGTTGAAAATACGGATAGTAAACATAATATGGTATCATTTTTGGCGGTTCTTTAGTTTGTTTCATATTTTTTTAAATTAGCATTAGTTAAACATTCATTATTTGCCCTGTAAACGGCTTCTACATCTTTGCATTGATTCAATTGATATTCTAAGCCTTTAATCTTATTGCCTCTGTAAAACCATAAGCAAATGAATAAGAATGTGGTTAAGAATAGAAAGCATATCGCTAAGAATAGCCAGCCTATTAAATTTTGGTCGTTTTGAGCTGCGTGATTGAATCCCTCGTTTATAATTTCTTTTTGTGTCATCTGATTAATTTTAATAGTTTAATTAAATTTTCGATTGAAGATTTTTGAAGTATAATTGTATGACCTTCTTGAGTTAAAAAAATTTCCCCGAAGTCATCCTCTTTTATAACAATATCAGCTTCACCATTTTGAACTAATATCATTGGAATATACTCAGGTTCACTTTCATTTGGCGGGTTTAAATTTGGGTTATCGTATACCATTTGTCATATCTCTTTTAATATTGTTTACAAATTGCTTCCAAAGTTTTTCAACTCTATCTTCGCACTCAGTTTGGATTGTTTGTTTACCAAGTCCTTCAATAACCGATTCTTTAACACCGATTGGCACTTGCTTAATTTTGTCAGTTAGTTTTTTACGTCCCATTGTTAGTTTGTTTTAAATACTTATTTCTTTTTTAATTTTTTCTTGACACATAAAAGTTTGCTGAAGCATTACTGTATCATCATCTGCATAATACTCATCAAATTCTTCTTTTACTGACCTTGCATTTAAACCAAACATTACTATTTCTTTGGTATCTTTTTTTATAATTGCGAATACTTTTTGATTGATTTTCATTTTATTTTTATTTAATTGTTGAGTTATTAAAAGAAATAGTACCTAAAATAGTAGGTAATAAAGAAGCGCATCTTTTTTCGCTTTTTGGTTTATTGTTAGCCATCATATTCATAACTAAAATCATAAATTCTTTCAAAGAAATACCATTAAAAAAACGCTCTTTTTTTAATTTTTCATATTCAGCTAAAATAGTTTCTTTATTTGCTGTTAACCAATTTCTTAATTCAAATGTTGTTTTCATATTTTATTTTTTTAAGTTATTAATATGATACAAATGTAAGCATTAATTTGATATAAAAAAACTTTTTTATACTTTTTTTTAAATTATTTTATAACTTGCTGATAATTAATATATTTAATTTTAGCTAATTTCAAAAATAATATATTCATTACCCTTTAATACTGATTTTTTACGGACATTTAACTCAGTAATATAACGGTCATCTACACCGTATTTCTTGACTAAACAATCAATAAATGGCTTTAAAGGATTATCAATATCACTTAACTTACTACTAAAGCCAAATTCAATAAATAATTTAATATCATTTTCAGGAATAAAATCAATATGAGGCAATAAAAAAAGCATATTTTGAATATAAATATCATATTCTTTTGTTTTAAATCTTTTGCCTTGAAATGCTTTATTAATACTTAAAGGGACTATATTTATCTTATCCATTTTACAAAAATAAATAAAAATATTTT
>CAILKE010000048.1 GCA_903834765.1 uncultured Bacteroidota bacterium | reverse complement strand
TTTGGGGTGCTAAACGTTTTATTAATTTTTATATTCTCTGTGGATTAGGTGCTGCTTTGGCTCAATACTCCGTGTATTTTTATCAAGATATTGAAATTTCTGCTTATTTAAATACCTTGGATTTAAGCTCGATGCTCGAACAAAAACAACACATTTACGACAGTTCTTGCTTAGGCGCATCAGGCGCTTTATTTGGATTATTAGTGGCTTTTGCAATGATGTTTCCAAATACCTATCTTAATCTTTATTTTGTAATTCCTATTAAAGCAAAATACGTTGTGATTGGATATGGATTATTTGAATTATTTTCAGGGGTTTCTAATAACATTGGAGATAATGTAGCGCACTTTGCACATTTAGGAGGCTTAGTTGTTGGTGTCATCATTATGCTGATTTGGAAACGCAATAAAACATTTTTCTATTAAAATTAAATAAGATCTTGTTCCAATAATTATGGCTTTTTTCGATAAATTAAAATATGAACTTCAAAAACACAATGCTCTAACTATACTATTAATAGTAAATGTTTCGTTGTTTTTTATTCTTAACATTAGTTCAGGCGTCTTTCATTCAACTGTTATAGCTGATTTTTTAACACTTCCTTTAAATCTGTCAGAGTTTATTTATAAACCCTGGTCTATCCTAACCTATATGTTTGCTCATAAAGATTTAGGTCATTTATTTTACAATATGCTACTATTGTATTTCACATCCAGAACGTTTTTAAATTTCTTAAATGAAAGAAAATTGGTTTATGTGTATGTCATGAGCGGTTTATTAGGTGGCATCACACTATTAATACTTTCTGCTATATTTCCAAACAACTTTACTCATTCTTATTTGCTTGGCGCATCAGCTGCTGTTATAGGCATAGTTGCTAGCTTAGCGGTTTATATACCCAATTTGCCAGTAAGTATTTTTGGTATTATTGAAATGAAGTACAAATATTATGCATTGCTTATTTTTGCCTTGTCTACAATTATTGATTTTAATATAAATACTGGTGGAAAAATATCCCACTTTGGAGGGGCGTTGTTCGGATTATTTTTTGGTTACATGTTGAAAAATGGAAAAGATTTATCGGATTTATCTTTTTTAAAACGAGAGAAAAAAACAACTTTAAAAGTAGTTTACTCTAATAAATCAAAAGCCTCATCTAATGCTGATTTCGCCAATCAACAAACAATTGATTTGTTGCTTGATAAAATTTCCAAACATGGTTACGAAAATTTAACCAAAGCCGAAAAAGAACTATTGTTTAAACTTTCTCAGAAAAAATAAATAAGATTATTAAATTAATTTTATAAATTGTAATCCCAATGATGTTAAGGTCTTATATTATTAGCTGTTTCTTCTGCTCCTTTAGTTTATTAGCACAAACAATTAAGCATTTCGATGTAACTGATGCAGATGAACACATGAGTCATAGAAATTATGTAATGGCTTTACCAATCTATAAAGAAATTTTAAAGATAGAAAAAGACGATGCTAGTTTACATTTCAAAATTGCGGAATGTTATTTAAATACTAATATCAATAAAACGGAGGCTATCAAGCATTTAGAGTTTTGTGCTGAAGCACCAAAACCTTCGTCAGAGGTATTTTTAAGATTAGGACAAGCATACCGTTTAGCAAACAAATTAGATGAATCAATCAAAGCTTTTGAGAAATTTAAACAACTAGTACCTAAACAAAAAAAAATAGCTGATCGTCAAATTGAAATATGCAACAATGCCAAAGAGTTAATGCTTAATCCAGTTAACGTATCTTTTACTAATTTAGGTAATGAAATTAATTCTGAATTTGCCGATTATTATCCCTTCATAACTCAAGATGAGCAATTCTTAGCCTTTACAACTCGTCGAAAAGGCCAAACTGCAAATCATTTAGAGGTTGATGGTTATTACGCTTCTGATATTTATACTTCAAGTTTAGAAAACGGACAATGGGCCAAAGCAATCAATATGGGTACTAAAATAAATTCAAACTTAGATGAACAAGTTGTTGGATTAAAAGCAGATGGCTCTGAAATGCTTATTTATATAGATCATATCGATAAGTATGGTGACATTTATTCGACAGTAAAGAAAAATGGAACTTGGGTAAAATATGTACCTTTCTCTGAATCAATAAATAAAGAAATTGAACACTCCGCCTCTATTAGTGCAGATGGTAATACTTTAGTATTTGTTCGAAGCGAGGATAGAGAATCTCCAACTGACATTTATATTTGCCGAAAATTACCTAACGGCAACTGGAGCAATCCTTTCAAATTAGGAAATGAAATAAATACACCATACAATGAAGATTTCCCTTATCTTTCTCCCGATGGAGTAACACTCTATTTTTCATCTGAAGGACATAATACTATGGGAGGATTTGATTTATTTAAAAGCACTTGGAATCCTGAAGAAAATACATGGACACCTGCCCAAAACCTTGGATATCCAATTAATACAACTGATGATGACAGAAGCATTAGTTTAACAAATGACAACAGAGCTGGATATATTAGCGCTCTAAGACCAGGTGGACTAGGAGATTTAGATATATACCGTCTGAGATTTAATGATGTCAATCAAAAACTGACTATTTATTTAGGAAATATAACTTTAGGAGATTCCTTAAATAAGCCTAAAGATTATATCGCTAACATTTTAGCAATAAATTCAATAACCAAAGAAGAGTTTAGCTTTATTCCCAACCCTAACAATGGTAAATTAATTATGGCATTACCCGCAGGTAAATATGATATTGTAGTTACTGCAGATGGTTATGCCGAATTAAAAGATAAACTCACTGTTTCCGATATTGGTGTTCCGATCTCAGAAGAAAAAAAGAATTACAAATTAGCAAAACAGTAATAGATTATATTTAATATGTTAATACCTTTATATACGTCAATGCGAGTGTTCCTTTACGAAGCAATCTTTAGTATAACATTGTTTAAAATTGCTTATTGCCTGGCAATAACAAAATTTGTATCGGATAAAAAGGCATCAATAAATTTTTAACTTCTAATATCAAATGAATAAAAAATTCGCCTTCATATTTGCAATCTGTTTATTAAAAACAATCAGTGTTTTTTCTCAAACCTATCAAATTGGATTATTGAAATATAGCGGTGGAGGCGACTGGTATGCTAATCTCGAAACATCCTTACCTAACTTAATTAAGTTTTGTAATACCAATTTAAAAACCAACATCGATCCGGAACAAGCAATAGTTGAAGTTGGCAGTTCCGAAATTTTCAATTATCCTTTTGTGCATATGACAGGACATGGCAATGTGGTATTTTCTTATCAAGAAGCTGATAACTTGCGTAAATACTTATTATCTGGTGGTTTCCTTCATATATCTGATAATTATGGGATGGATAAATTTATCAGAACTCAACTTAAAAAAGTTTTTCCAGAATTAGAATTTGTAGAACTCCCATTCTCACATCCTATCTATCATCAAAGCTTTAACTTCGACAAAGGATTACCAAAAATTCACGAACACGATAACAAAGCCCCACAGGGCTTTGGACTCATTTACGAAGGTCGCCTAATTTGCTTTTATGACGCAGAATGTGATTTAGGTGATGGCTGGGAAAGTTACGACGTTCACAAAGATAGCCCTGAGATCCACGAAAAAGCCTTGAAGATGGGTGCTAATATCATTAGCTACGCTTTTATCAAAAACTAATTTTTAGTTTATAAGGGTTACATTGCAGCCATCAATAAATTGATGTCTTTAAATGGTAAATTAAAGGTTTCTCCTAAGAACTGATTAGTTAAAATACCATTATAAATATAAACACCATTTCTCACGCCAGAATCCTTTCTAACTAGGCTATCAAACCCTCCTTCATCACCCATATTCATTAATATTTGCGAGAATATATTACTGAAAGCATAAGAAGCCGTTCGTGCAACACGTGATGGAATATTAGGCACGCAATAATGAATCACACCATGTTTTCTAAACACAGGCTTTGTATGGTTAGTCACCGCTGATGTTTCAAACACTCCACCCTGATCAATACTCACATCAATTATAACCGAACCCGTTTTCATTTCAGATACCATATTTTCAGATACAATACATGGCGTTCTTCCTTTAGATGCTCTAAGCGCTCCAATAGCAACATCAGCTGTCTTTAAATGTTTTTCTAGTACTTTAGGCACAATCACCGAAGTAAAAATACGTGTTCCTAATTGACTTTGTAACCTACGTAAACGAGATGTTGAATTATCAAATACTTTTACAGTTGCTCCTAAACCTAAAGCTGCACGAGCAGCAAACTCACCAACTGTTCCTGCACCAATAATCACAACCTCTGTTGGAGAAATACCACTAATACCGCCCAAGATAGAACCAACCCCATTATTAGCATTACTTAATAATTCGGCTGCCACTAAAATAGAGGTGCCTCCTGCAATTTCACCCATTGCCCTGATTACAGGATAAATACCTACATCATCAGTAATCATATCATAAGCTAAACAATTTAATTTTTTAGCAATTAATTTTTTTAAAAAATCTTCGGGTTGAACTGTTAATTGTAATGCAGAAAACAAAGTTTGTTTCGTTTGCATTAATTCAATTTCTAACAAAGTAGGAGGAGCAATTTTTAAAATAATATCGGCTTTGAACACATCTTCTGCTGATAACACAATTTCGGCACCTGCTTCGCTATAATCAGAATCTTCAAAATGAGCAGCTTTACCTGCACCGGTTTCTAAAATAATACGATGGCCATTATTTACTAGTAATGCAACAGCATCGGGAACTAACGCAACACGATTTTCTTGAAACGCTGTTTCTTTAGGAATACCAATATATAATTTCCCCTTTTTGCGAGCAACTTCCAACATTTCTTCTTGAGGAGCATAAGCACCTTTTGTTAAGGAAAACAATACATCTTTAGTCATTACCATAATTACAAAGTTTAATACTATTATTAATAATTTTTACCTCTAAATCGAGGTGCATTGCAGTCATCTAGGGCTTTTTTAGGTCTGAAAATAATCCCAACTCTTAATTCCAACGTACGATTCCACATGGTTACATCACCTACATGAAGTTTAATTAAATCAGGATTATAATGCAATTCTACAAAGGGCTTAAATTTATTATAGCTTACAAACTCAAAACCAATAGCCACATCAGGTGTTACACTTAATTTTGGAATAGCTCCTGAAACTTCAGAATAAGCAGGAGTAGCACGCATGATATTATATTCTATCCGAGCGCCGAGCATAATGTAGGGGGTACCTCTATATCCTTCATTGAAAAAATATTTTAAATAATTATTCCATTGCAAATTACCATAGGAGTTCGCAACAGCAGCCCCACGCTCACCTGTATAACGGTTTAACAAAGGACGTTCGATAGCTCCTTTATTACAAAATTCAATTTCAGTTTGCCAACGTACATGATCATATTTTAAAAACTCGCCTAAAAGCCCTACGCTAAAATTGAAATATTCAGCAGATCGATGCGAAGGCGCAGCATATGTATGTAAAAATGTAGTATCATCTTGAGGATGAGTATTTACATACCGGTGACTAGATTCAGTAACCCCAATAAATAAACCTATACCTCTAAAAAATTGCGCATGCATATGAAATGACAAATGACATAAAACACTGCTTATTATTATTTTTTTTATCATGATTATGCGCTTATCGTTTCAATTGTAGGATTCACTTTTTTAACTAATCCTTGCAACACTTTGCCTGGACCAACTTCTGTAAAATGAGAAGCACCATCGGCTATCATTTGAATAACAGTTTGAGTCCACTTAACAGGAGCCGTTAATTGTAAAATTAAATTTTTCTTAATATCTTCTGGACTTGAAACAGCATTAGCTGTTACATTTTGGTATACCGGGCATATTGGTTGATTAAAAGAAGTTGAATTAATTGCAGCTTCTAATTCAACACGAGCAGGTTCCATTAAAGGCGAATGAAATGCACCACCAACAGGCAATACTATAGCACGTTTGGCTCCCGCTGCCTTCATTTTTTCGCAGGCAATATTTATTCCATTGATAGAGCCCGAAATAACTAATTGTCCGGGGCAGTTATAATTAGCCGCAACTACAATATCTCCAGCATCAGTAATTTCTTTACAAATTGATTCTATAATTGTATCATCTAAATTTAAAACAGCTGCCATCGTTGATGGTTGAATCTCACAAGCCTTTTGCATAGCTTGTGCTCTTTTTGAAACTAACGTTAATGCAGATTCGAAACTCAATGTTTTATTTGCAACTAATGCCGAAAATTCTCCTAATGAATGCCCCGCAACCATATCTGGAATAACAGAATCACCAATAGTTGATGCCAATATAACTGAATGTAAAAAAACAGCAGGCTGAGTAACATTAGTTTGTTTAAGCGCTTCATCAGAGCCATTAAACATAATATCTGTAATATTAAACCCTAAAATTTCATTAGCTTGATGAAATAATTTTTTTGCACTATCAGAGTTATCATAAAGTTCTTTACCCATCCCAGGAAATTGCGAACCTTGACCTGGGAATACAAATGCTTTTTTAGCCATAAAATCAATATACTTATATATTCTATAAATATAATATTAAAAAGCAATTTTAATTCTCAGTTTTATAAATAGAAACTAACGATAACTTGTTAATTTTTTTTTATTCAAATTGAATTAAAAAACAAACCCCTTATAAAGTTATACTCATAAGGGGTTTGAATCATTATATAAAATTTAAATTATTTTGCTTTTGTTAATTCGATTGTACAGTCAATTCGAACATCTTCACTTACTGCCACACCACCTGCTTCTAAAGCTGCGTTCCAGGTTAAACCAAAATCTTTACGGTTTAATTTACCTGTTACTTTAAATGCATAACGCATTAACCCGTAAGGATCTTTAACAACTTTTGAAGCTCCGATTGCAGTTAAAGTTACTTTTTTAGTAACACCATGCATAGTCAAGTCTCCAGTTAAAATATAAGAATTTTTTATTTTAGGATTAGCTTTCATTGAAGTACTTTTAAAAGTCATGTTCGGGAAATTAGCAACATCGAAAAAATCTGGACTTTTTAAGTGACCATCGCGTTTTTCATCATCAGTATTAACACTGTTTACATCAATCTTAAAATCAATAGACGCATCCGTAAAATCTGTTTCAGTTTTAGAAGATACTTTACCTTCATAAATTTTAAATTTACCCTCAGTTTCACTTACCATCATATGAGTTACAGCAAATCCCATTTTACTATGAGAAGCATCTACATTCCATCCGATAGCTATCGGATTTGTCTGTGCTTTTGCACTTAACGAAATAGCTGCAACAGCTAATAATGTTTTAAACGTTGTTTTCATTTTTTGTTTTTTATTTTTAAGTTGAATTAAATTTCGTTCACAAATGTATGTATAAAATTAGATGTTACAACATCTAATTTAAAATAATTGTTAAATTTATTATAATAAGTTAATTTTGAGGTGATTATAAAAGAGCAAAAAACATATTCTCCTATAGGCGTATTTGATTCAGGATACGGCGGACTAACAATTTTAAAAGAATTAGTAAGTTCACTCCCCCACTTCGATTACTTATATTTAGGCGATAACGCACGCGCTCCTTATGGATCTCGATCCTTTGAAACAGTGTACGAATACACCTTACAATGTGTTAATCAACTCTTTGATAATGGTTGTGAATTAGTGATACTTGCATGCAATACCGCCTCAGCAAAGGCGTTAAGAACCATACAACAAAAAGATTTACCTTTAATAGATTCTAAAAAAAGAGTTCTTGGTGTAATAAGACCTACAACCGAAATCGTAGGAAACTATACTAAAACCAACCATGTTGGCATTTTTGCAACAAGCGGAACTGTCTCCTCTCAATCTTATGTAATTGAAATAGAAAAGTTTTATCCAGATATAAAAGTGTTTCAAGAAGCTTGTCCTATGTGGGTTTCCTTAATTGAAAATAATGAATTGAGTGGTGCGGGCGCAGAATATTTTGTAAAAAAACATATAGATCATTTATTTTCACAATCAGCAAATATTGATACCATTATTTTAGGTTGTACCCACTATCCATTATTAAAATCTTTGATAGAAAAACATTTGCCCAAACAAGTTAACATATTAACACAAGGACATATAGTTGCTGATGGTTTGAAAGATTACTTAATGAGGCATCCAGAAATGGAGACATTAATTTCAAAAAATGGAAGCGTACAATTTTTGACAACAGATTCTGCAGAATTATTTGATAAACAAGCGAGTTTATTTTACGGAAATGAAATAAAATCTAATCACCTAAGTTTAAAATAATATTTTATCTTTATATAATTATCTTAAAAACTTTTTTTATGAAACTTTTTTTATTTTCACTATTCATAGTAATAACGCAGTTAAGTTTCTCACAAACTGTGCAAAACAGTAATTATTCTACCGTTGGATATATAAAGGATGATGGCTCTGTTCAAAATTCCAATTACTCTACTATTGGATATATTAAATCAGATGGAACCGTTCAAAATTCTAATTATTCAACCGTGGGATATATTAAGTCTGATGGAACAATCCAAAACTCAAACTACTCAACCATAGGATATATCAAACAAGATGGCACCGTTCAAAATTCTAATTACTCAACGATTGGTTATATTAAAGAAAATGGTACGTTGCAAAACTCTAACTATAGCACAATTGGTTATGCTAAAAATATCAATAAAAAATGGGCTGCAGCAGCTGTTTTCTTTTTCTTCTATCATTTGAATTAAGATCTTTTATTTAAAAAATCAAATAACTTTCTTTAACAAATAAATAGGTGTTTTTTCATTAAAAAAATTACCTTTACAGCCTCTTTGAAAAAAATTAGTACATACCTTATTTTAATTGTAGCAATTACTTTAACAAGTTGTGATGGCTATAACAAACTTTTAAAAAGTTCTAACTATGAGTTAAAACTTGAAAGAGCTCAACAATACTATGCCAAAGGGAATTACGTGAAAGCTATGGCTTTATTTGAAGAATTAATTCCTGTATATAAAGGAACTGATAAAGCAGAAGAGATTTATTACTACTATTCGTATTGTAATTATTACCAAGGAGATTACGGTTTATCTCAATACCATTTCAAAAATTATGCACGCAGTTTTCCTAACGGTAAACATGCCGAAGAATGCCTATTCTTAAATGCTTATTGCTATTATCTTAATTCTCCAGCCTATCATTTAGATCAAACAGACACTAAGAATGCGATGGCTGAATTACAAAATTTCATTGATCAATATCCTGAAAGTTCTCGTATAGATTCTTGTAATAAAATTTCAGATTTATTGAGAGGAAAATTAGAAAGAAAAGAACACGATATTACCATTCAATATTTTAATATTGGAGATTATAAAGCAGCGATAGCTTCTAGTAATAATTTTGCGAAAGACTTTCCTGAGTCTCGTTATATTGATGAGTTAATGTACACGACAGTTAACTCTTATTACTTATTAGCAATTAACAGCTTGGAAACCAAAAAGTTAGAAAGATTAAATTTATCTATAGAAAGTTATTTAAAATTAGTAGATTTGTACCCCAATAGCAACTATTCATTAAAAGCCGAAAGCATTTATGAAAGTTGTAAGAAAATGAAAAGTAATATAAAAACACAGTAAGATGGATTTCAAAAAAAGCAACGCAGAACCAAGTACAGTAACTCGCGACATCAGAAATTTTGATGGACCAACGGGTAATTTATACGAATCAATTTCTATTATTTCTAAACGTGCTAATCAAATTAGCTCAGAAATAAAAGAAGAATTATCTGCTAAGTTAGCTGAGTTTGCTAGTAATTCAGACAATTTAGAAGAAATTTTTGAAAACAGAGAACAAATCGAAATCTCTAAACACTATGAAAAAATGCCTAAACCAGCTTTAATAGCGATACAAGAATTTTTAGAAGATAAAACGTATTACCGTAATCCTTCAAAAGAAAAATAAATGTTTAAATAATATTTTTAAATAAAAATATTAACCCCCATTAACTCATAGTTGATGGGGTTTTTCTTTTTACATGGATTAGGAGTTAACTACCGAAAAAGCATTACAAACGTAAAGACCTGCTGTTTCAGTGCGCAAGCGGCTATCGCCTAAAGCAACCGGAAGATAGTTTAACGAAGTAGCTAAAGTAATTTCTTCTTTACTGAAATCGCCCTCTGGACCAATTAAAGCAAGCGTTGTTTTATTTTTGGAAATATATTGCTTCAATTGTTTTTTGGTGTGTTCTTCGCAGTGAGCAATTAATTTTACATCAGCTGTTGCACTTTTTATAAATGCATTGAAATCAGTAACTGAATTTAATTTTGGCAAATAGGTTTGTTTGCTTTGTTTTAAAGCACTTTCAGACACCTTACGCATTCTATCATCTTTTACAACAGTTCGTTCAGAATTTTTGCAACGTAAAAATGTAATTTCATCAACGCCAATTTCAATCGCTTTTTCTACAAACCATTCAATCCGTTCAATATTTTTAGTAGGCGCAATAGCGACATGTAAATAGTAATTGCGTGTTTTATTTACCATTTCTTTATTGGTTAAAGCAACAGCACATTGTTTAGCATGAGCAGCAACAATTGTTCCTACAGCCCTAATACCAAAACCATCAATAACTTGTATTGTATCGCCTACTTTGTGTCGCAATACCTTCACACAATGCAACGACTCATCTTCATTTAAGATAGCTGAATTGTTTTGTATAATTCCGAAAAATGTATTCATTAGTTTTTAAATTCTATTCCAATAGCAAAAGGCATTTCTGTATTAACTCGTCCAACTCTCCCTGGATTCCAATTTGGCATTAATTTAACAACACGAAGCGCTTCTTCATCACAGCCCATACCAACCTTTTTTAAAACTTTTATATCTTTTAATTGACCATCAACACCAACCGTAAATGCAACATTAACAGTAATGGTAATCCCACTTTTTTTTACTTCTGAAGGAACAATCACATTCGCTTTAATAAAATCCAACATGGCTTGTTGCCCGTCCTTATAAGACGGCGCTATGGGCAGCGGATTAGGGTGTTGATGAGTATTCGTCTCATTATTTTGGGCTGTATTAATTAAAGTTGATGCGGTTGCACCCTTTGTGGTATTTTTACTAATCGTTTTTTTCTTCACCTTTTTTTTAGGATGATGAACTATTTTTTTAGTTGTATCTAAAGGAGCTAAATGTGATGCAAACATAGTGCTAGCAAACATTGATAAAACTGCTATTATTATAATTTTTATCATTGTTAGTTTTTCAAAATTAGTTCCGTAAATTTACTTATAATAATCATAACTCATCATACTTGTTAATCATTGAATTATTTAGCACATAGCTTCCTGTCTTTTAATAAACCCGACTTAATTATTGGAAATTTTATTGCAGACTCTATTCAAGGAAACAAATTTGAAGGATTAACCGATGGAATTATCAAAGGTATTTATTTGCATAGAAAAATTGATTCATATACTGATGTTCATCCAATTTACTTAACTAGCAAACATAGATTTAGCAAAGACTTTGGGAAATATAGTGGCGTATTAATGGATATGATTTATGATCATTATTTGGCTAAAAATTTCTCCCTATACTCCACCCTATCTTTACAAAATTATTGCTCCGATTTATATAAAATATTAGATCAAAACAATCACTATTTACCAGAGCCTGCCAAACGATTTTATGGTTATATGACGGAACACAATGCCTTATTTAATTATTCATCTCTGGAAGGTATGAATACTATATTAACGCACTTAAATCATCGCATTAGGCATCGTTATCAATTAAATGAAGCTATTCCTTTGATTGAAAAGCACAATACTGAAATAGAAGAAGAATTTTTTGTATTTTTTGATGATCTTATTGATTTTTGTAAAAAAGAGATTGAAGCGTTTGGTTAGTCTTCCCAGAAAAAACAGAGTGTCGGACAAGAAAACTTCAAGTTCGAGGCTTACGAAGTCTTAAATAATGGGAGTTTGCTTTTCGCAAATGACCATTTTTATGACGAATATAACGAAGAAATTGGAATTTTATTGCTGACACCAGTTGATAAACTTTAAGGTGATTATATTGTTGTAATGATTACTTTTGCACGAAATTTATTTAAAGACAAAAAATGATTACAACTGATTTAGCGATTATAGGAGCAGGTCCTGTAGGTTTGTTTGCCATATTTGAAGCAGGTTTATTAAAAATGCGTTGTCATTTAATTGATTATTTACCTCAAGCCGGTGGTCAGTTATCTGAAATTTATCCTAAAAAACCGATCTATGATATACCCGGATATCCAAGTGTTTTAGCTCAAGAATTAGTTGATAATTTGTTGAAGCAAGCAGAACCGTTTCATCCATCTTATACTTTTGGCGAACGTATTGAAACCTTAGAGAAAAGAGGTGATAGAGATTTTGTATTAGTTACTAATTTGGGAACCGAAGTTCATGCAAAAGTGGTAGTTATTGCTGGTGGTTTGGGATGTTTTGAACCTCGTAAACCAGAATGTGAAGGATTAACCAACTTTGAAAATGGTAAAGGAATTAATTATATGATTTTGGATCCTGAGAAATACCGCGGACAACGTATGGTAATTGCAGGTGGTGGAGATAGTGCATTAGATTGGACTATTTTCTTAAGTGATATTTGTTCGGAATTAACATTGGTTCATCGTTCAGAATCCTTTAGAGGCGCGCCAGATAGCGTTAACAAAGTGATGAAACTAGCTGAAGAAGGGAAAATAAAATTATTATTAAACACTAATTTAACATCTGTTTCTGGTTCAGATAAATTAGAAAAAGTATCGATGACTAACCCAAAAACGGGAGAAAATACGGTTATTGAAACAGATCATTTAATTCCTTTATTCGGTTTAAGCCCTAAATTAGGGCCAATTGAAAATTGGAATTTGAACATTGATAAAAACGCCATTGAAGTAAATACAGAAGATTACTCGACGAACATAGAAGGTGTTTATGCAATTGGCGATATCAATACTTATAAAAATAAATTGAAATTAATCTTATGTGGTTTTCATGAAGCGGCTCTTATGACTCATAGCGCCTATAAATATATTAATCCAGGTGTTAAGTATACCATGAAGTACACAACAGTAAATGGTATTAATGAATTTTAAATGATTCTTAAATCAAAAAAAAAGAGTCTAATATAAAAATATTAGACTCTTTTTTTGTTAAATAAATTATTAATCCGCTTGTAAAAACGGGTATTTATAATCTGTTGGTGGCGTAAACACTTCTTTAATCGTACGAGGAGAAACCCAACGCAATAAATTTATTTTTGCACCTGCTTTATCATTTGTACCGCTGCCTCTTGCACCACCAAATGGTTGCTGACCAACAACCGCACCCGTACACTTATCATTAATGTAAAAATTACCTGCAGAGTTACTTAACGCTTTAGTCGCAACTTCAATCGCATAACGATCTTGTGCTATAATAGCCCCAGTTAATGCATAAATAGAAGTTGAATCCACTAAAGCTAAGGTTTCTTCAAACTTTTCTGCATCATAAACAAATAATGTTAATACAGGTCCGAATAATTCTTCGCACATAGTTACATATTTGGCGTCTTTTGCAACAATAATAGTCGGTTCAATAAAATACCCTTTGCTTTTATCATAATTTCCACCTGCAATAATTCCTACATTCGGATCTTTTTTTGCAGCATCAATATATTTAGTGAGTTTATCAAAACTTTTTTCATCAATTACTGCATTAATAAAGTTGGTGAAATCTTCTGTAGGACCCATTTTCATTGACTTCAAATCAGCCAATACCAATTCCTTTACTTCGCCCCAAATATTTGAAGGTACATAAGCACGAGAACATGCAGAACATTTTTGTCCTTGATATTCAAATGCGCCACGAGATAAAGCTGTTGATAAAACCTTAACATCAGCCGATTTATGAGCCATGATGAAATCTTTACCACCCGTTTCACCTACAATACGAGGATAAGATTTATACTTATGAATATTATTTCCGATTGTTTGCCAAATATTTTGAAAAACCTCAGTACTGCCTGTGAAATGGATACCAGCAAAGTCTTTATGATTAAACACAACATCTGCAGCATCAGGTCCACTTGGATAAATTAAATTAATAACACCATCTGGAACACCTGCTTTTTTAAATATTTCCATCAAAACATTTGCACTATATACCTGAGTATTACTTGGTTTCCATACAACCACATTACCCATCATAGCACAACTTGTAGGAAGATTACCTGCAATTGCTGTAAAATTAAATGGAGTTAATGCATAAATAAATCCCTCTAAAGGTCGCCATTCCAAACGATTCCAAACACCAGGCCCAGAAACAGGTTGATCAGCATAGATTTCAGTCATGTACTGAACATTAAATCTTAAAAAGTCAATTATTTCACACGAACTATCAATTTCTGCCTGATAAGCATTTTTACTTTGACCTAACATAGTCGCTGCATTTAATTTAGCTCTGTAAGGACCAGCTATTAATTCAGCTGCTTTCAAAAATATACTGGCACGATGTTCCCAACTTAAACTAGCCCATTTATCTTTAGCCGCAAGTGCAGCAGCAATTGCTTGTTCTACATGTATTTTGTCACTTTTATTAAAATGACCTAACGTATGTTTATGGTCGTGAGGAGGAGATAACCTAACCTTAGTTTCACTTTTCACTTCTTTATCTCCAATATACATAGGTATGTCTATTTCCTTACTACGTAATTCTTTTAACATAGCTTGTAATTCAAGTCTTTCTATACTTTTTGAAGCATAATTCTTAATAGGTTCATTTACCGCAACGGGTACTTTATAAATTCCTTTAGGCATAATTTTAGATTTTTAAGATAAGCGAAATTACAGTTTTTTCATGAACGAAAACACTCTGTTTGATTATATATTTTATTCATTTTTTTTACAAGATCAATACTAAAATAATTTTAAAAGCTTACATTTATCTAATGTTAAAAAGGCTCATAGACTTTGGTATTTTTTCCATTTTATTTTTCAGCAGTATCATCATATTTAAAAGACAATTTGCTTTTGAATTTTATGTTAATTATATCCCATTAATTATACTATTATTAATTTTTAGTTTTAAGTATCGATTTCCGACACAAATATTTTACATTTTCGTTCCGTTATTAATATTCGGGTTTATAAATATTTTTTTTGAAAATGATACATTTTCGGACTTTTTAAAGATATATGTAAATATTTTTATAGGTGTATTATTCTTTTATTATGTATTTGAATATTACGATAGAGATATTGAAAAATTCTTCTCTATTTATATAAATTTCTGTTTAATATCTTGCGTTATATGCCTTATTCAGCTGATTTCATTTAATATTGGTTTCAAGTATGGTTTTGATTATCGCTATTTAGGATTAAATAAATGGGGATTAGCTGATGGAGGTTTTTTTGGGCTGCGTGTTAATGGTTTTTTTAGTGAGCCTTCTTATGTAGCGTCTACAATTGGTCCTGCCTTTTTTATTTCAATTTATAATTTATTTTTCAGAACTTCTTATTTTATAAATAGAAATAAATCTATTTTAATTGCTATAACATATTTATTAACATTTTCCTCTGTAGCATATTTAGGGATATTATTCGTAGTAATTTTATTATTAATCAACTATGGTATAGTAAGGTATTTAATATTTGCCGTACCTGCAATTTTCATTATTTTTTATTATTTATATAATAATGTAGATGAGTTTAAATCACGAATAGATGGAGTAAGTGCTCTTTATATTGAAGGTATTTTAGAAAAAGAAGGAACAATACAATCCCAAGGAGGAGCCATGCAACAGATGACTCATAAAATAAATATCTTAGGAAAAATTCACGGTTCTAGTTTTGTGCAGTACAACAATTTTGTGGTTGCTAAAGAAAACTTTATTCGTAATCCTTTATTTGGTTCAGGATTAGGATCTCATGGTATTGCATTCGAAAAATATAATCTCAATTCTTATATGGGTAATGAATATAAAAATAATTCATCTGATGCAAATTCTATGCTCTTACGAATTGTTTCAGAAACTGGTTTATTTGGCATTATATTTATGTTTTTGTTTATCAAAAATTATTACATCAAAAAAGATGCTGAGAATGAAATAAGTGATTATCATTGGCTTATTTCTAACGCTGTATTAATAATTATTTTATTACAGTTAGCTAGGCAAGGAAATTACACGTATGGTGGCTTTATGGCCTATATGTGGTTATATTACTACACCAAAGAAGATTACTTAAAAAAAACTGAAGAATATCATCTTAAAAAAGAAGCAGCAGCTATTGAAAATTCATCCATTAAAACAATGAATCAGAATAACATCCTTTAATATTTTCTATATTTACGATCTCAAAATAAATAATTATGTCAGCATTAACTGTTACTCATTTTAATTTTCCAAAACAAAAAAGTTATTATAAAGGCAAAGTAAGAGATGTCTATAATATTGATGATAAATTATTAGTAATGGTGGCAAGTGATCGTATAAGTGCTTTTGACGTAGTTTTACCTAAAGGAATACCTTACAAAGGACAAGTATTAAATCAAATTGCATCTAAGTTTTTAGAAGCAACAAAAGATATTATCCCAAATTGGGTAATAGCTGTGCCAGATCCAGTAGTTAGTATAGGTAGAGTTTGCCAGCCATTTAAAGTTGAAATGGTTATTCGTGGCTATTTAGCAGGGCATGCTGCAAGAACTTATAATAACGGATTAAGAACATTATGTGGTGTTATCTTACCAGACGGATTAAAAGAAAATGATAAATTTCCAGAACCAATTATTACACCAACTACAAAGGCTTCTGTAGGGCATGATGAAGATATTAGTAGAGAAGAAATTTTAAAGCAAGGTATAGTATCTGAAGCGCATTACAACCAATTAGAAGATTATACTCGCAAATTGTATGCTCGTGGTCAGGAAATAGCAAATAAAATGGGGCTTATTTTAGTTGACACAAAATATGAATTTGGATTATGTGATGGTAAAATATATTTAATGGACGAAATTCATACGCCAGATTCTTCACGTTATTTTTATTTAGAAGGATACCAAAAACGACAAGATAATAACGAAGAACAAAAACAACTTAGTAAAGAGTTTGTTCGTCGTTGGCTAATTGACAATGGTTTTCAAGGTAAAGAAGGACAACAAATTCCTGAAATGAGTGATGCTTGGGTAAATGAAATTTCCGAACGTTACATCGAACTATACGAAAAAGTAACAGGCGATAAGTTTATAAAATATCCTACAGATAATTTATTGGAGCGCGTTGAAAAAAACATTTTAGCCGCACTTTAGTTTTACAAAATCCTAAGTAAACTATCTACCCAAGTTTTTGGCGATATAGATTTTGATAATTTATTTGATGTTGCTCCCATATCAAGCAATTGAATATCCTTTAAAGCCATTACTTTTTTTAATGCTAATTTAATTGATTCCATATTTCCTGCTTCAAATTCAAAACCATTTTTATCTACATGTAAAAACTGCTCTTTCGCCCCTACTTGGTTGCTTAACAAAAGCGGAAAACCAGAAGCAGCGTATTCATGCACAACAACACCCCATGGTTCAAAACGGCTTGGCAACACAAAAACACCAGTTTGCTTTGCATATGATGATAAATCAGAAGGTTGCACAAAACCAAAATGTTTAATCTTAGGGTGTTTGATTGGAGTTATATCTCCAACACCTAAACACCACAATTCCCAATCATTTGGTTGTTCATCATTTAAATCAATAAATGCTTTCCATAATTCTTTTATGCCTTTTAATTCAACATATCTTCCAACAAATAAAAATCGTTTAGGAAACTGTTTTTGTTTTTGCTGAAACTGATTTTGATAAATTGATTCAAAACGCATTAAATCACAACTGTAAAAACCAGTGAGTATCTTTCCAACTTTAAATCCCAATCTCAGCGCATATTGTTTTTGCGATTGACCTGGAACCCAAGCATGCGAAAATGTTTTTAATAAAGTAAATCTACTAAGTACTCTTGCAATTTGCTGCTTCAAACTTCCGGTCCAATGCGTATCGCAAGTCATAACTGTTGGTATTTTTCCGTAATACGTTTTTGTAATTTTTAAATAATCCCTATCAATCCAACCACTACAAATTATAATTGAAGGATTAATTGTCTTTACTAACTCTTGTAATTCCTTGATATTATAGTTTTCCTTATTATAAATTTTAATATGTTCATTAAATTGAAATTTAAATGGAGCTTCTTTGTTGACAGCCCATCTAACAATATGAACCTCTCCATGCTTAGTTAATTCATGACAACACGCTAAAAAATATTCAGCTATTTCAGTATATAAAAACAAAAACTTCATTTATGCTAAGGTAATATAATAAAAAAAATCCATTCGCATAAACGAATGGATTTTAAATAGTATAACTAAAAAATAATTAAGCTTTTTTAGAGTAACGAGTTTTAAATTTATCAATACGACCCGCTGTATCAACTAACATTTGTTTACCAGTATAAAACGGATGAGATGTCATTGAAATATCTAATTTTACTAATGGATATTCTATACCATCTTCATGAACGATAGTATCTTTAGTATCTGAACATGACTTAGTTAAAAATGAGTATCCGTTAGACATATCTTTAAATACACAAAGTCTGTAGTTTTCTGGGTGAATTTCTGCTTTCATTTTATTTTAATCTTATTTATTATTCAAAAATTTGGAATGCAAATATAGTAAAAAACTCTAAAACACAACTATTATTTTTAAAATAAAATAAAATTCCTCAATTACCGTTATTAATATTATAAATTTGCCTTATGACTCGCCTAATTATCATACTAATTTCCACTTTGTGTTTATCTTTTTGCTTTATTTCTTGTAAAAAAGACAAACTATTAACCGACCCTTCAGCTAGCGTTTCATTTTCCCAAGATTCAGTGTTATTTGACACCGTTTTTACAACCATTGGCTCTGCTACCCGCCAAATCAGAGTTAGAAACTTGAATAGTCAAAAAATAAATATATCATCTGTAAGATTAGAACAGGGTTCTTCTTCACAATTCATTATGAATGTAGATGGAGTATCCGGCAAAGAAGTTACAAATGTGGAGATATTAGCAAACGATAGTGTTTTTATTTTTATTCAAGTCAATGTAAATCCTACAAATGCTTTAAGCCCCTTAATTATTCAAGATAAAATTTTATTTGACGTTAATGGTAATCAACAATCAGTTGCCCTCGAAGCATGGGGACAAGATGCACACTACCATTATCCAAATAAGGCTATTCAATATCAAACAGGCTTTTTACCATACTCTACGGTATCTTCTCTAACAACTGCCGTAACTGTTACATGGGGAGGTGGAGCGTTGGGTCAACCTGACGACGATAAGCCACATGTTATATATGGTTGGTTAGTAGTTGATTCGCTTCAAAAATTAGTGATTAATCCAGGTGTCAAAGTATACTTTCATCAAAATGCTGGTTTATGGGTATATAGGTACGGGACCTTACAAGTAAATGGCACTTATGGTAATGAAGTTACCTTTCAAGGAGACAGAAGAGAAGCCGATTATACTGATTTACCGGGACAATGGGATCGTATTTGGATAAACGAAGGTCATACCGATAATTACATCAATTACGCAATCATCAAAAATGGATTTATTGGCTTACAAGCTGATATTTTATTAAATGCTTCTCAGCCAACCAAAGTAAAATTAACAAACACCATTATCAAAAACTGTTCTAAATGGGGACTTTACACCTCATTTTTTAATATTTGGGCAGCCAATAATGTCATTAGTAATTGTAAAGAATATTGCGCAGCCATTACAAATGGAGGTAATGCTGTTTTCTTCCACAACACCTTTGCTAATTATTTCAATAAAGATGGTGGCAGAGGCTCTCAACCTTGCGTGCATCTCGATAATTACGATGGTACCAATATTTCGCAATATGATAGCCTGTATTTTGGAAACTGTATCATTGATGGCTCTGCGGGCAATGAACTAGAGGTTGATGTTAGAAATCCCAATCCCTACATACCAAAAATATATCAATTTAATAGCTGTTTAATTAAAACTGCAGCTTTTACTGGAACAACTTCAGTTAGTAATGTATTTAATCAATCCGCTCAGTTTGTCGATCCATCAACTTATAATTTTAAATTGAGTAATACATCATCTGCAGCTAAGGGTATTGGTAATACAACTTTCATATCCATCTATCCGATACTCAGTTCAGATATATCTAATGTTCCTCGTTCATCTCCTCCAAGCGCTGGAGCTTATGAATAAAAGTATTTGTAAATAAATAGTTAATTATTACTATCATTTAAATATCTTTCATATCCTGGGCTAGTATTAAAACTCGTACTAATTTAAATTCCAATTTTTTTTTAAATGCTTCAAGAGCATTTTTAATGTAACTAAAAAAATAAGGAATTAATAAGCTCTTGCAAACAAAACTCTTTGTGTACTAGGCTTTCCGCTATATATACAAACACCAACTTCCTGTTCATTATTCAAAGGAATACATCGAATAGTTGCTTTTGTTTCTTCTTTAATTTTTTCTTCTGTTTCTGAAGAACCATCCCAATGAGCTAATACAAAGCCAGTTTTTTCATCTAATACTTTTTTAAATTCTTCGTACGAATTTACTTTTGTAGTTAAATTCTGTGTACGTTGCTTTGCACGTTCTAATAAATTAGTCTGTATATCTACCAATAATTTTTCAATTAATGAATCGATACCATCAATACTAACTGTTTCCTTTGATAAAGTATCTCTTCTGGCAACTTCAACTGTTCCATTAGCCAAATCACGCTCTCCTATTGCTATACGGACAGGCACACCTTTTAATTCATATTCTGCAAATTTCCAACCTGGACGTTGAGTATCTCTATTATCGTATTTTACACTAATACCTTTGGCATTTAATTTTGATTTTATTTGCAAAGCCACTTCATTTACTTTAGCTAATCCTTCGTCTCCCTTATAAATGGGGATAATCACTACCTGATTAGGCGCTAATTTTGGAGGTATTACCAATCCGTTATCATCACTATGACTCATAATTAAAGCGCCCATCAAACGAGTAGATACTCCCCAAGAAGTTGCCCAAACAAATTCTTGTTTATTTTCTTTAGTTACAAATTTAACATCAAATGCTTTAGCAAAATTTTGTCCTAAAAAGTGTGATGTACCAGCTTGTAAAGCTTTGCCATCCTGCATTAATGCTTCAATACAATACGTATCATCTGCTCCAGCAAAGCGCTCGTTAGCTGTTTTTACTCCTTTTACAACAGGCACAGCCATCCAATTTTCAACAAAATCAGCATATACATCTAACATTTGTTTTGTTTCTATTATCGCTTCTTCTTTAGTAGCATGAGCTGTATGCCCCTCCTGCCATAGAAATTCGGCTGTACGCAAAAACAAACGAGTACGCATTTCCCAACGAACTACATTAGCCCATTGATTAATTAATAAAGGTAAATCTCTATAGGATTGTATCCAACCTTTGTATGTATTCCAAATAATAGCTTCGCTTGTAGGACGAACAATAAGCTCTTCCTCTAGCTTCGCTTCTGGATCAACAATTAACTTTGTTTTATCATTTGGATTTGTTTTTAAACGATAATGAGTAACAACAGCACATTCCTTTGCAAAACCTTCCGCATTTTTTTCTTCAGCTTCAAATAAACTTTTTGGAATAAACAATGGAAAGTAAGCGTTAACATGTCCTGTATCCTTAAACATTTTATCTAACGTTTGTTGTATATTTTCCCAAATTGCATATCCGTGTGGTTTAATAACCATACAGCCTCTTACGGCAGAGTGATCAGCTAAATCTGCTTTTACTACTAAATCATTATACCACTTACTATAATCTTCAGCGCGTGTTGTAAGTTCTTTACTCATATTTATTAACAAATGTTAAAATAAAATTATTATAAAATTGATGGCACTTATTTTGTAAATTTACAAGTGCATTCCCGTGCAAATTTAAACTTTTATTAGATGTTTCAATCATCTCATAATTTAAAAACTAATAACATGAACAAGTTTGTTATAATATCAGGCTTAGCTATTCTGCTAATGTCGTCATGTGCGACTCAAAAAATAGTTTCTTTCAATGACGACATGTATGCAAATCCAACTGAAGATAAAAAAGAAGAAGCTCGTATTGCAGATATTCGCAAGAAACAAAAAGATATAGCCGACAAACGTTATTCAGATTCTTTGTCAAACATAATGCTTGCTCAGAAAGCAAAAGATGAGGCTAATCCTGCATACAAAGACAGAGAGTTTAAATACGACGATTATTATGATTACGAATACGCAACGCGTGTTAAGCGTTTCAATAACAATATCAACGGATTAAGCTATTACGATAATTATTACACAAATTCTTATTGGTACAACCAAAACCCTTATAGTTATGGCGTGAGTGTTTATAATGGTTATAGTTGGTGGGGAAATAGTTACAATAATTATAGTTACAATCCTCAAGCAAATTTTTATAATAGTTATGGATGGAATAGCTATCCTAGCTACGGCTATAATGGCTATAATCCTTATTGCTATAACAACTCTTATGGTTATGGATATTACAATGGTTATTATAATGGTTATTATAATGGCTATAATAACGGATGGAATAACTATCCATACGGGTATGGAAATTATTATGGATATGGTGCTTATGGTTATAATTCTTATGGATATGGAGGTTATAATCCTTACGGTGGATATTATGGAAATTATTATGGTAATGGTTATAATAATGGTTGGGGCTATTACAACAGTTATGATAACAACAGTCAATATACTTATGGACCTCGTGGATCTCACGGAGGAGGTAACGCACATAGAACATCTAGTGCTGGAATGACATCTAACTCAAATGACAACAGCTACTATAATAGATTTGTTAGTTCTGTTAATGAACATCAAAATCAAGCTGTAAAATTCGAACCTTTATCTCATGTTAAAATCATAAATGAAAATAATCCTATCAGAGTTGACAGCAAAGGTAATGTGATTGAGAATACAAATAACATTAAATCATCCGTTATTTATGATAATAACGGAAATACTAAACCTACAAGAGTCAACCAAGGTACACATAAAATAGAGCCAAGTGCTGATATTTATACTACACCAACTAATTCGAATGGAAACACAAATGGTAATAATGGAGTAAGAAATAACAATTCATATCATCAACAACAAAATAACAATACCTACGAACAACAGCCAATCAATAACATTAATAATAATAATAACATTGATACAAGACCAACAAGAAATCAATATGAAACAAAACCTATTGAAACAAAACCAAATTATCAAGAACCTTTAAGAAATAATAATTATCAGCAGCATAATAATACACCTACCCCAAATAATAATAATGGTGGTTCAACTCCAATAAATAATGGCGGTGGGGCTGGACATAGACCGCGATAAAAAAATATTTAACATTAACACCTTTTTGATTTATAGAAATTACATCCCCGTGTAATTGAAATACAAAAACATATTTATGAAAACTTTAATTATCATAACGGCATTTAGCTTGCTTTTATCTATCCAACTTTTTTCCCAAAATGATATTGACGCTATGCGCTATTCTCAAACTTATTTTGGAGGAACGGCTCGAAGTAAGGCTATGGCTGGTTCTTTTGGGGCATTAGGAGCTGACGGCTCATGTATGGGTATAAATCCAGCGGGTATAGGTTTATACAAAAAGGGAGACATTAATTTATCATTAGGCTTACTTTTTAATTCAGTTGATGCCACTCATAATGGCGAAATTAATAATAATTTAAAAGCAAATGTCAATTTTAATGGTTTAACATTAGTTGGGGCTTGGGATAGTAAAACAAATAAAGATAATCATCATGCGTTAGGCTTAGGTTGTAATCAGGTTGTAAATTTCAGTAATAATACCTTAATTGAGGGGATGAGTAAAAACAAAAGCATTACACAAGATATGTTAGCAACAACAAAAAATGTGTCAGTATCTAATTTAGATGGAGGATTTGCAGGCTTAGGTTATGAAACTTATGTATTAGATACGCTTAACGGTAAGTATTATAGTTTTGTTAATACAAAATATGATTTAAAACAATCCAAAAGTATACAAACAACAGGAAGATTAAATGATTGGAACATTAATTATGCCTATGGTTATAAAGATAAATTATACATAGGAGCAGCTATTGGTATTGAATCTGTATCTTATAGTTATAATTCTGTATATAGCGAATCTGATGTAAACGATTCAATGAGAATTAAAAAAAATGGAAGTTTATACAACACCACTTACAATTACCCAATTAATATTTATACAGATACTCAAACAGGAGCGTTACTTGGTGGATTTAAAGACTTAAATTATCAGGAAACTTATAAAACAACTGGTACGGGCTATAATTTAAAATTAGGGGTTATTTATAGAGCTGCTGATTTTATGCGCTTAGGAGTAAGTTTTGTTTCTCCAACCGTTTATAATTTAACAGATACCTATACCTATTCGATGAAAACTGAATTTGATAATGCTGGTTCATACACTTCTCAATATCCACCTTCTCCTGGAGGAAAGTTTAATTATAAAATTTATACACCATTAAAATTAACAGGGAGTATTGCCTTTCTATACAAAAAAATAGGTGCATTAAATGTGGATTATGATTTTATTAATTATAGCAGTGCATCTTTACAAAATGCCTCGTCAAATTCTTTACAAACTGGACAAGCAACTTTTATTGGGGTTAACGAAACCATTAAAAGTAAATACAGTCAAAGTTCCAATTTAAGAGTTGGCGGCGAATTAAATATAAAACCATTGTTTATTCGTTTAGGTTATGCCATGTATGGTAGCCCTTTTGGAGATAAATTTAGTGGGGATTTTGTCAAAACATTTTTTACAGGAGGCATAGGAATTAGGAAAAATAAAATTTACGCTGATATTTCATTTACCAAAAGTTTAAGTAGCGAAAATTACTATATGTATAACCCAAATTACGTGGATAAATCAACTTTAAAAATTTCCGGCACGACTATTGGTATAACAATAGGTAGTAAGTTTTAGTAAAGTTTTGTTCTAGATTAATTGGTTAGAAAGTCTCGGGGTAGTGGCCGAGACTTTCGCTTTTTATACTTTTTCCTTGTAATTAGATCAGACTCTTAAAATATTAAATCATTTTTGTACCTTTAATAAAAAAATGTGCAAATAGAAAAACCGTTATTTAATGAGAAGCAATACATGGGACATAATCGGCTCAGTATTATTTGGCGCACAATAATTACATTATTTTGTTTTATTGGTTATTATTGGAGTGAAAACCCAAAACCCATTCAGGTAGCAGTATTTAGAATAGGCTACTATCCTGCCATAGATATCCAGAATTCTGGTAAAATATTTTTTTTATTAGGAATGTTTATGTTAATTCTTTCAACTACTCTAATTTATGTGCTTCATACACATATTAAAGTTTTTTCAACCTATATAGTTATTGATGGTTTTTGGACGGCTCGTCGAGTAAAAATTAATTTAGATACTATCACTCATATTAGAAAAAGTAAGTATAAAAAAAATATTTTCAGGAGAGCAGTATATAACCTGCATAGCAGAGGCATCATTAGATTTTTTACAAGTGGAGATGAATTTATCGAATTAAAAGATAACTCTGGTTTTACTTACCGAATTGGATCTCAAAAAACACCTGAATTATTTCAAACACTAAAAAAACAAATCAAAGAGTTAAAAGCAAATACTTAATTATCTGACCAAATTCAAATGTCCATTAAGTTGGATATATTCGCCACGCGCATTTTTGTATTCTATCAAATATACATAAACTTCATCGCTTGTATTTGCTCCATTCCAGCCTTCTGTATCACTATTAGTCTCAAACACAATTGTTCCCCAACGATCAAAAACCTTCACGTTATAATCGGTTTTTTCAACATATTGTGCAATAGGCAACCAAATATTATTAATACCTTTTGGAGCAAAAGCATTAGGTACAAATACATCCGCTTCAACATAAGCATCATCAATATTTGATCTAGAAGAGTTTTTAAACCCATAAATGTTACCCATTCCCTCAACTGCTTCAACATAATAGGAAAACTTTCCTTGATCGCTTACAAATCCCTCAACATTATCCACATAAGTTCTAATGCCATAAAATACATTAGTTATAGGTGTAGGATCAAAAACTCCATTAATTGCTCTGTAAATATTATATGAATTAACATTACCAGACCAATAAGCATAATCATCCCAAGTGAGCGTATTATAAAATATATTTGAATTATCATTACTGACATGAAGAACAATTGTTTTTGAGGAATCACTAAAAACGCCAGGATTTCCACAGCTATCAGATAATTGAATTTTATAATAATATTTATTTTCTTTTGGTTTTACGTCTTTATCAACGAAAGTAATAAAGGGCGCAAGTGAATATGCTTGATAAGATAACTGCCTATAAGTTAATCCATTATCAACTGATTTAAAAATAACAGCACCTTTATAAACCTTTGTATTATCAATAGAATAAGTAATTTCTACTTGATTACTGGCGTTAACACTCACTGAATTGATATATACGTAAGCAGGGCCTGAAGGTGCTTTAGCTAAAAGACATGTTTGATTAGAACTTGCTGTTATGGTTTGATCACCGTTTTTTACTCTTATAAAGTAACAATAGGTGTCTCCCGGATTTAAATTTGGATGAGTATATGTTGAGCTATTCGAAACACCAATCTTATTAAAGGTTCCTGAATTTATAGAACAATATACTTCGTATTTTAAAATACCTTGTGGTAAATTACCATAAGGTGTCCAGCTTAAACTTGCTGTTCGCGAGCATAAATCATACGAAGCCGATAAAAAAATTGACGATTGACCTTGACCAAGAATTGTGATGTTTTTGCAACTATCTAATGCTGCTATACAAAATGTTTCTGATCCTACTGCGACATTAGTATATGTATATGCTGTATTATTTCCTCCATTAATAGTATCACAAGCAATCCATAATCCACTAATAAATTTATAAATAACATAACGGGTAGCTCCAGAATTAGCAGAAGATTGCCAACCTAAGGAAGATATTCCACTTGAATTAACCGATACTGAATCTAATAAAGGCAAAAGAGGTGACTGTCCGTCGTGATAAAGCCCACCATTAATATTTGATTGAGAAACACAACCTTGAACATCAGATGTTTGAACTTTATAGTTATAAAAAATGCTACAAACTGATATAGTATCTTTTATACTTTGCCCCGATCCTGTATATAAAGTTGTCCAAATTGTTGGTGGATTTTCTCGACTGACAGTGAAGGTAGTTGAGGCAGATGGCACTAAAGGAGTTCCTGTTGTATTCCAGCTTAATGTATTTATCCCGCTTGGAGGGGCATTTAAATTCATAAAAACCGATTGTAAGGTATTAGAAGTAGCAGAAGATAAAGTTCCTCCGTTACTTTTAGTAATAATATAGTAGTATCTGGACTGGGCACTAGCATTTGCTCCAACATGCGTAAAGGTATTTTGAGTATATGTATTTACTGTTCCTAACAACGAATATCCAATACCTGCAGGGGAATAATAAATATCATAACTCGAAAATGTGTTTGAAGGATCGGCTGGGATAACCCAAGTTAAAATCACATCATTTACATTACTAACTGAAGCACAACGAAGAGATGGAGGGTTTAGCTGAGCATAGATTCGAATAGAACCTATGACAGAAATGAATATTAAAAAATATAAAAAACGTTTATTCAAAAAATAAAATACTAATTGATTGTTAATGAACTACAAAGAAACGAAAATTACAGGAGTTTAGTATATGAAATTCCTAAAAACTATTAAAGTGGGGATGTTAATGAGTGTATGAATCTTAGTTTTTTATTGAAAACTAAATTATGCAATCTTAACAGCTTCTCTAACCAATTTTCTACAAATTTTATCTACTTCTAGGTTATAATTTATAACTTCAGATTGTTTTTGGTGTGCTTTGATTTTAACAAATTGCAGATTCGTCCTATTTGCTAACTCCAATAAAACTTTAACCAAATCTATATTTCGGATATCATTACCTGATTTTGTTTTAAAATTACTTTTAATAAATTTAAATTGGCGATCAATTAACCCAATTACATATTGACTATCAGATACAAGCCTTATTTCTTTTATTAATGGATGGTTATTTTGTATATACTGAACAGCATTAATAACGGCAAGTAACTCCATACGATTATGAGTGGTGTTGATTTCTTTACCGCTTAATATTATTTTCTCATTTCCAATAAATACAATAGATGCCCATGCTCCAATACAATGCTGAGTATGACATGAACCATCGGTATAAATTTCAGCATTAATTATAACGTTCACAGATATTTACGATTTTTTTGAAATTAGTTGATTATAAAATAGAATTAATTCGGACGCTAACTTTCTATATTCGAAATGAGTTTCAGCTAATGCACGTGCATTAATCTGCAACTGTTGTTTTTTGCTTGAATTAGATAATAGGTCAACTATCATCTTTACGAAATCTTCTTGCGTATCAGCAATTAACAATTCTTTATTTTTAGTGTAAGGAATTCCTTCTGCTCCAATACTAGTTGTAATGATTGCCTTACCGTAGGCTAACCCTTCTACCAATTTAATTCGAAGTCCGCTACCAGACCATAACGGCACTAACATAATATCATAAGTAGCATAAAACAGTACTGAGTCTGCAACATCTTCTATTATAGTAATATTTTTAGAAGAAGCTTGCTTTATTTTTTCGGGCATTCCCCTACCCGCCAGTATTAATTGAGCATCAGGTATTTTTATTAGTACTTCATTCCAAACATTTGATAATAGCCATTCAACAGCTTCAATATTTGGAAGCCAATCCATAGATGCAAAATGAAAAACAGTGTTAGGTTGAGTAGGTTGATGAACTTGATTATAGGTTTCTAAATTAATTCCTGTTAAACAAGTATGTATTTTTTGTTGATGCGCAAATTTTTGAATACCTTTCTTATCCTCATCTGTAATAGTTATAACAGCATCTACTAAAGAAAAAACATCTAATTCAAATGTTTTCAATCGCTTACTTTGTATGTTGAGGTATTGTTTTTTAAGCCAATTTTTTTCGTGAGGTAAATGTCTTTCCCATATTTGATGTTCAATGTTATGAGCCCTCAAGGTAATTTTTGCATTAGAGTATTTTCTTATTGTAGAAATATAAGTTGCCATGAAAACACCCTCTAACTGAATAACATCAAAATAAGTTTCGGTTAATTTTTTAATTAAGGCTTCTTCGTATTCTTTAAAAAAAAATCTACTTACGAAATAAGATGTAGGAGAAAATAAATTGGTAAATGCACCTAATAAACTGGTATTGGTATCTTTATAAACAGATTGATAATTTGTTTTTTTTATAAATGAAACAGGGATGGTATTATCTGATTTAAAATGTTTTTTAGTGTTAACAGATAAAATATGTAATTCTATACCTTCATCAGCTATACCTTCTGCTAAGTTACAAATAGCAATAGAGCTTCCGTCATTTGCTGGGTAAGGCGCTTTATTACATAATTGTAGTATTTTCATATGGTATTTAAACTCTACTAATTAATTTTTCACTTTCTTTTTAAAAAGTTTTTTAAAAGGCTCAGTATAGGCTGTAATATCAAACAATGCTGAGTCTTTGGCAGCTTTATAGGTCAAGAAAATGCCTATAGGTAAAAATATAAATATAGGAAACCACATTCCCACAAAAACCGGATAAATGCTCTTATAAATGAATCGCTCGAAAACAATAGAAATCATATAATACATTAAGAAAAACATAACTGCGACAACTACTGGTAATCCCATACCTCCTTTTCGTATAATGGCTCCAAGCGATGCGCCAACAAAAAAGAGAACAATACATGCAAAAGGCATATTTATTTTTTTGTGCCAACCAGCTTGGTAATCGAGTTTTTGTATTTCTTTGCCTGCTATTTCATCAATCATTGTATCGATAAATGAGCTTGAACTGCGAACTAAATTTTGAGCATTTTCAACACTCCGTTTAAACTCGCCTGTATTAAGTTTAGAATAAAATTTCACTAAGTTTAAATGCTGACCTGAAAGACTAATGGTATGAAGAGTTCTGGGAATAAAATAAGAATTAAATTGGTTTTTTATTATACTTTTTTTATTGTCTATTTGTAAATTAAACGTGTCAATTTCTCTGTTAATTTGAGAGATCCCCATCATTTCATGATGACCCTTAAATAAACTCTCTTCTGTATTTTTCATTTTAAAACCAGTCATATCTATATTCACATTCAGTTCTTTATATAATAACTGCATCAGTGGTCTTCTAATTTTATCTTTATCAGTCTGCATCACATCCTCATAACGGGTTCCGCTATTTAGTTGTATTTGCAAATAATTTGTATCAGCTGATGTTTTCATGAAACCACTATCTGCATACAACTGAACATTATTACCTAAACCAGCGCTATGATCGTATATACTTAAATTATATAGCGTTTGACCGTCTGGATTTTTCTTACCAACCTTAATACTATAACCATCTAATTGATTATAATATACTCCTTCTTTAATACTTAATGTCGGCTTTGCTTGTCGTATATCCCATAATAAACGTGAAGATTTTAATGTGATACTAGGCAAAATATAATTATTAAATATAAAAGAAAAACCAGCCAAGAATAAAATAAATATAAAAAGAGGACGGATGATTTTAAAAAGAGATAATCCGGAAGATTTCATCGCAGCTAATTCATAATTTTCGGCTAAACTTCCAAAACTCATAATAGCTGAAAGCAACACTGCTAAAGGTAATGATGCTGGAATAAACGAAATAAATGAATAAGTGAAGAACTGTGTCAGTACCCAATTACTCATACCTTTGCCAATAATATCATCCATATAAGTAAATACATGAATTAAAAAAAATACAAAATTACCTATGAATAATGTTAAAAAGAAAGGCGGTAAATAAGCCTTTAATAAATAGATATGGAGCGTTTTAATTTTCACTATTGAGAAGCTAAATTTAAAGTATATTTTTAAATGATGTTGTGCTAATTATAGAAACTTTGTTATTTTTGTGAGATTATGATAAATGGCAAAAAAATAGTTGTTGTGTTACCAGCGTATAATGCAGCTCTAACCTTAAAAAGAACATACGACGAAATTCCATTTGATATAGTGGATGAAGTTGTATTAGTAGATGACCATAGTAAAGACAATACTGCTGAGGTAGGTGCAGAAATTGGCATCAAACATATTATTCGTCACGAACAAAATAAAGGATATGGCGGTAATCAAAAAACATGTTACGACAAAGCATTAGAGCTTGGTGGTGATATAGTAATTATGCTTCACCCAGATTATCAATATACACCAAAATTGATACAAAGTATGAGTTATATTATTGCTAACGATTTATATCCAGCAGTATTTGGCTCGCGAATCCTTGGTAAAGGCGCATTAAAAGGTGGTATGCCAATGTATAAGTATATTTTTAACCGTATGCTTACCTTAACTCAAAATATTTTAATTAATCAAAAGTTAAGCGAATACCATACTGGCTATAGAGCTTTCAACCGAGATATTTTAGAAACCATTAATTATCATGCGAACTCTGATGATTTTGTATTTGATAATCAAATGATTTCTCAAATTTTTTATGCTGATTTCCAAATTGCAGAAGTTACTTGCCCTACTAAATACTTTCCAGAAGCAAGTTCTATTAATTTTAAACGAAGCGCTACTTATGGAATGGGTGTATTAGGTGTTTCTTTTACACACTTTTTCAATAAATTAGGGTTAGCTAAAAGCAAAATTTACGAAAAAAGAAAATAAGAATTAGCCTTTATAGTGCTTTAACCTAAGCTAATTAGTATTATAAAAAATTGTATTTTTATAGTAAAAATTTTCACTATGAAATTCATTTACTTTCTATTGTTATTTCCTGTACTTTTCATCTTTTCTTGTGAAAATAAAAAATCACCTCAGGAAGCGCCTCTAGGCACAACCACTTCTGGTGTTACTGGTCCTAGTATAGATAATACATTAGGATTTGGGATTTTAAATAAAATAAAAGGTATTTGGGATGGTCCTGTTAATTCAACTACCGGCTTAGGTTCTTATCCTGAATGGATAGTCGATTTTAGACCTATTTCCGAAAATCAAATTTCTGCTAAAAATGAATTAGATACATTGAATGATATTTTCATGTCGTTTTTTATCGTAAAATATAATAACGATTATAAAGTCGCATTCCGAAATGGTGGTTCGTTTGTTGGTATGGAGCGTGTTTCCTACTTTTTAGCAGATAGTGTATCAGAAACTGGTACATTTTCTTACTACCGTTTTTCGGAAATCTTAAAAGGAAAATCAAGAGCGTATACAGAAGTAATCACTAAAAATGATAGTTTGATTATTAAATCTTATACCAATAAATACAATACGCAAACCACTGCAACTCCTCACATGACATGGTTATCGAAGCTTCAAGATTCGACATCATGTCAATCAGCAATTAGTCATTTTAGTTTCCCAGTAAAATCACTTACTAAGGATTTCTCGTCAACCTTCGTTGGTCAAACAGAAAGTATTTATTATGCAACTTCGGGTGTTCCTGCTGGAGATCCTTATCCTGAAACTGCCCAGCCTTATTTAGGAAAAACAACCGTTAACTATTCCCATTCAACTTCTTATACGCCTATTACGAGTCATAAAGTGTTTTTATTATTATCTACTCAACCATTATACAGTGGCACAACACTTAACTTAAAAAACAGATCTCGTTATGTTATTTTAACGGCAAACGATCTTCAATTTACGTTTAATTACATGCACCCAGGCACTTACTATGCTTATGCTATGTATGATGCTGATGGGAATGGTTCAATAAATAGTGGCGATTGGTTTAGCGCTACAAGCACTCCGTTTACATTAGGTGCTATTTCAACAACCACTGTTAATGCGGCTATTAACTTTCAAGTGCCTTAAGATTTTTTGGGAAGAATTCTATTTGTAAAAAATAGTTTTTTCTAACCAAAAACGAAGGTAAATTGGTATCTTCGCACCCACAAATGAAAACTAAAACTCAAAAGAAAAACAGTGTTAATGTTGTGACCTTAGGTTGTAGCAAAAATATCGTAGATAGTGAAGTATTAATGGGGCAATTAAAAGCCAATAACTTTAACGTAGAACACGAAAGTACAGAAGACAAACATAACATCGTTATTATTAACACCTGTGGTTTTGTAGAGAATGCAAAGCAAGAAAGTATTGATACCATTTTACGTTATGTAGAAGCAAAAAAAGAAGGAAGCATCGAAAAGCTATATGTAACAGGTTGTTTGAGCGAACGCTATAAAGCTGATCTGGAAAAAGAAATACCTGATGTAGATGCTTACTTCGGCACACGTGAATTACCTAAAATATTAAAAACACTTAAAGCAGATTATAAGAAAGAATTAGTAGGCGAACGCTTATTGACAACTCCGCACCATTATGCTTATTTTAAAATTAGTGAGGGGTGCGACCGACCTTGTTCTTTCTGTGCTATTCCATTAATGCGTGGCAAACACGTATCGGTTGATCAACAAGAATTAGTAACACGTGCTAAACTTCTTGCCAGTAAAGGTACACGTGAGTTGCTCTTAATTGCACAAGATTTAACTTATTACGGATTGGATATTTATAAAAAACGTGAGCTTGCGTCTTTAATAGATAAATTAAGCGATGTAGAAGGTATTGATTGGATTCGTTTACATTATGCCTTTCCTAGCGGTTTTCCAATGGATGTGTTAGATGTGATGAATAAGCGAAATAATGTTTGTAAATATTTAGATATGCCATTGCAGCACATTAGTGATAACATGCTCAAGAGTATGAGACGTGGTATTACCAAACAAAAAACCATTAACACTGTAAATGAAATAAGAGATAAAGTCCCGGGCATAGCTATCAGAACAACTCTAATTGCTGGTTATCCTGGAGAAACCCAAAAAGATCATGAAGAGATGTTACAATGGGTTTCTGATTCGAAATTTGAGCGTTTAGGCATTTTCACCTATTCTCACGAAGAAAACACACATGCATACTTATTGAAAGATGATGTGAAGGAGAAGGTGAAAAAAGAACGAGCCGATGCTGTGATGAAAGTGCAGCAAGAAATTTCTTATTCATTAAATCAAGAAAAAATTGGTAAGACTTATAATGTCTTATTCGATCGTAAAGAAAATGATTATTTTATTGGTCGCACCGAATTTGATAGCCCTGACGTAGATAACGAAGTCCTTGTAAAAGCTACTGATAATAACTATGTGCGTATAGGTGATTTTGCTAAAGTAAAAATCAATGATGCCAGCGATTTTGATTTGTATGGCGATTTAGTTTAAACTAAAAATCCCTTCAACAATCAAGATTAGCCAACCGAATTTATGCAATTATGTATTATCTTTGCAACTTCAAAAAAATAAAAAAACATGTTTGATAATTTATCCGATAAACTCGACAGAGCCTTCAAAACCCTTAAAGGTCAAGGTAAAATAACTGAAATTAACGTTGCTGAAACGTTGAAAGAAGTTCGTAAAGCCTTATTAGATGCCGATGTTAACTATAAAGTAGCGAAAACGTTTACTGATAGTATTAAAGAAAAAGCACTTGGACAAAATGTATTAACCTCCGTTTCACCAGGGCAGTTGATGATTAAAATTACCCACGATGAGTTAACTCAATTAATGGGTGGTAAAATGGAAGAAATCTTCTTAGGAGGAAATCCAACCATTATATTAATGAGTGGTTTGCAAGGTTCAGGTAAAACAACCTTTACAGGGAAATTAGCCAACTTCTTAAAAACTAAAAAAGGTAAAAAACCATTATTAGTTGCGTGCGACGTTTATCGTCCGGCCGCTATTGACCAATTGCATGTATTGGGTGAACAAATTGGCGTTGATGTTTTCTCAAACAGAGACGAAAAAAATCCTATTAAAATTGCCGAAGCTGCTATTAAGCAAGCTAAAGAAAATGGAAATAGCATCGTATTGATAGATACTGCTGGTCGTTTGGCGGTTGATGAACAAATGATGAACGAAATAGCTGATTTAAAAGCAGCTATTAAACCCAACGAAATTTTATTTGTTGTTGATGCTATGACTGGGCAAGATGCTGTAAATACAGCAAAAGCCTTTAATGATCGACTAGATTTTGATGGTGTTATCTTAACCAAATTAGATGGCGATACCCGTGGTGGTGCCGCTTTATCGATTAAATCAGTTGTGAATAAACCAATTAAATTTATTGGTACTGGTGAGAAAATGGAAGCCTTGGATATTTTTTATCCAGAACGTATGGCTGACAGAATCTTAGGAATGGGCGACGTAGTTTCCTTAGTAGAACGTGCTCAGGAACAATACGACGAAGTTGAAGCCAGAAAATTATCTAAAAAAATTGCAAAGAATCAATTTGACTTTAACGATTTTTTAGGTCAGTTACAGCAAATTAAAAAAATGGGTAACATCAAAGACTTAGTAGGAATGATACCAGGTGTGGGTAAAGCAATGAAGGATGCCGAAATAAACGAGGATGCTTTTAAAGGTATTGAAGCCATCATTGGTTCGATGACACCTAAAGAGCGCTCTCAACCTGAGTTAATCAATGGATCTCGTCGTCAGCGTATCTCAAAGGGAAGCGGACAAACTATACAAGAAGTGAATAAATTATTGAAACAGTTTGAAGATACTCGTAAAATGATGCGCATGATGGGTGATAAAAACCAAATGGCAAAATTGATGAAGAATATGCCAGGCGGTATGCCAAAAATGTAAAACTATGATTTAAGATTTTAGAAGTGAGATTAAAAAAATCTTAATTCTAAAATCTCAATATTTAAATCTTAATTATGATAATAATTGATGGAAAAAAAATATCACTTGATCTGCAAGCTGAAATAGCTATCGAAGTAAAGGAACTATTAGCTAAGGGCAAAAAACAACCACATTTAGCAGCTATTTTAGTGGGTGATGATCCGGCATCTCAAACCTATGTAAAAAATAAAGTAAAAGCCTGTGAAAATGTTGGTTTCAAATCAAGTTTGATTCGTTTTGAAGCTTATATATCCGAGCAAAAATTATTAGCCAAATTAGACGAACTAAATAATGATGATGATATAGATGGGTACATTGTGCAATTGCCTTTACCACGTCATATATCTGAACAAAAAATTATTGAAGCCATTAAGCCAAGTAAGGATGTCGATGGCTTCCACCCTATTAATGTGGGACGTTTAGTATTAAACTTGCCAACATACGTGAGTGCTACTCCTTTTGGTATAGTGCAACTATTAGAGCGTTACCAAATACCTACTGATGGCAAGCATTGTGTTGTGATTGGTCGCAGCCACATTGTAGGTTCGCCTATGAGTATTTTAATGGCTAAAAACACTAATCTTGGTAATTGCACGGTAACACTATGTCATAGCCACACTCAAAATTTAAAAGAACACACGCTTAATGCAGATATCATTATTGCTGCCATTGGTAAACCAAACTTTGTAACGGCTGATATGGTAAAACAAGGCGCTGTGATTATTGATGTGGGAATTAATCGTGTAGATGATGCTAGTTTACCAAAAGGATTTAAATTAGTAGGCGATGTAAAGTTTGACGAAGTATCTCAAAAAGCATCTTACATTACGCCTGTACCGGGTGGTGTAGGTCCTATGACAATTGCCTCTTTATTAAAAAACACGTTAATTGCTGCTAAAAAGGAGTTTTAAGGTTTTTATTTGGCGCTTCGGTCTCTCTATTATACTGCGAGTAATTACGAGAAGGTACGACAACGTAATCTCAAACATCGTATCATAAAAATGAGATTGCTTCTCACGCTATGGTGTGATGGCAATGACGATTCTAAAATTTCACTTGCAATTTAATATTCAACTGCCTCTTTGTTAAATAATTGGGAACGGCATATTGGCGGTTGGTTACATCGGTAATCCACGTATATGAAACTGTATTATCTATTTGTAATAGGTTAAATACTTCTAAACTCAAAAACATACCTTTCAAATGATGAAACGGATTATGTTTGGGAATGTGATGATTTTCTTTGATGATCTGATACGCAAATCCTATATCAACTCTTCGGTATGGTGGCATTCTAAAAACCTGTTTCCAACGGTCATGTCCGGGAGGTCCAAATGGTAAACCAGTCCCAAATTGTAAATTCAAATACATTTTACAGTTTGGTAATTTTGGAATGTAATCCTGAAAGAACATACCAAAGGTAACGCGCTGATCAGTTGGGCGAGGAATGTAACCTGGATAGGTTACACTGCTGTCAACAGCTTTGTTATTAAAGGTATAACCTTTGATAATAGTATCGCCAGTGCTGTTAAAGTACGTCACTTTCCGATCATCCGAAATATTTTCCATGGTCTTTAAAAAACCAATCGTTGCCCAAGATTCTACGCCTTTTATAAACTCACCATTAATTCTTAAGTCAATACCTTCGGCATAACCTACCGAATTGTTTTTTGCGAAGTAACGAATACGGGTATTATCAATTTCGTATGGAATTAGATCTTTCATGTCTTTATAATAACCCGCAACTATTAATTTAAAAGGACGATTCCAAGCTCTGAAGTTATAATCGAACGATAATAAATAATGAATGGATTGTTGTGCTTGTATGTTTGGATTGAGTTGCCCATCAAAACCTCTCATCTCTCTGTAAAATGGCGGTTGATAGTAATAGCCCCAAGAAGCTTTCACTAATATATCGCGTTTCCAGTTTGGCTTATATGTTAAGGTAACTCGGGGAGACAAAACGGTTTGTTTGTTGTAATCCCAGTAATTAGCACGAACTCCTCCCGTCACAGCCACAATGGAAGAGTCTCTAAAGCACTTAGAAAATTTGTATTGTAAATAACCTTGTACACGGTTACTTTCTAAATTAATTTTTGTTTTAACAACATCTATCAAATTAATTTCAGTTGGACTATAAGGGCTAACATATCCGGCTGAATCAATGGTTCGCCACTCACTTAATTTATCCTGAATGGATTCGTGCTGGTAACGAAGTCCCCATAATAGTTCTGAGTTTTTTCGAATTTGACGCGTTCCTTTGTGCTCAACATTTACTACGGTGGCATTAATACTATTTCTTCCGTTATTTAAAAAGGTTCCCACTCCCCTATTAAAAGCGACTTGTCCGAAATTATCTTTTCCAAAATCCGCTTCCAACTGATCAATGTAATATTGACCTTGCACCGTGTACTTTTCTTCTTCTTGAGCGTTATAAGCTGATGTAATTAATTTTAATTTGGTGCGGGAATTTGGTCGGAAAGTGGTGGATATCCCACTCATGAAAGTAGTATATTGAGTAAGTTCTTGTCCATCAAAATAGATACTAAGCTTTACAGCGTTATTAACTGTTCCAAAGGTTGTTTCGCGATTAGCGGGAATAACCAAATATTGATTACTGGAGATATTTCCTAAATATTCAATCGTCCATTTTTCATTTAGGGTAAAGGTTAAGAATGCCTGTACATCATAAAAACGAGGTTTGTATTCGCCTTTGGTATCAAGGCTTTTTAGCAAATAGGAGTTTGATTTGTAACGAGAACCAATGCTCCATGCTAATACTCTGTTTTTAGAAACGCCTTGTAAATGCAATGCACCACCCAATAAACTACCGCTAACAGTGCCTCCAAACTTTTGCGGTTTTTTGTAGGTAATATCTAATACCGACGACATTTTATCGCCATACTTGGCTTCGAAACCACCTGCCGAAAAATTAATATTGCTAACCATATCGGGGTTAGCAAAACTTAAGCCCTCTTGTTGCCCACTGCGAGCCAAAAACGGACGATAGACTTCTATATCATTTACATACACTAAATTTTCGTCGAAGTTACCACCACGAACCGAATAGCCACTGGTGAGTTCGTTATTACTGCTCACTCCCATTTGTGTTTTAATAATATCCTCTAAATTACCAGAAGGACTAGGAATTTGAAAGATGTTTTTGGGATCGATGGTGGTCATTTCCACATCGCGTTTGGTTTCGTAAACAACGTTTACGGCTATCACATTTTTAACATCTAAACGGGGGTTATAACTTATTTTTTCACCCTCTTTAGCATTTATTTTTTTATTGAGTTGCTTGTAGCTTAAGTTAAAGATAGATACCGTAATTGCTTTATTAGCAGGTATTTCCAAGCTATAAAAACCACTTTCATCGGTGGTAGTATGCCTGGCACCATCTTCTAAAACCGCTACCTCTACTCCGCTAATTACCACACCATCAGAGTCTTTTACGATACCCGTAACCGTGGCTGTTTGTGCCGACATGGCAAAGACAGAAATGATAAATAAAAAGGTATAAACAGTTTTTTGCAGCACAGGTTTAATAACGATGATAGTATGCAAATATTGTAAAAAGAAATGGATTTATAGGAAACTAGAACTATAAATTCTTCAGTATTTCTTAGAGTCTGTTTAATAATTATTTGATGGCTATACACGCCCCCCGCTCCGCTGCATTTGTAATGCCGCGGCATAATGTAAAGGCATTAAAACATAGTTAAGCTTTCTTTATATCTTTTTCCATTGATCATATTTATTTTTTCTTTGTCTTGAAACAAAGAAACAAAATTCAAGACTGCTTAAAATTTCGCTAAAAAATATCGTTCATCAAACTGACGATTTGAACTCGCTGCGCTCAAACAGCAAATCGTCTTCGCACATTCCTTCGCATTTGATAAACTCATTTTTTTACGCTAAATTTTAAAAGGTCATGTGTACTCCGAGTCATCTGTTTTGTCTCTGCTGTCCCTTAAATCTCTTTTGTCTCTTTAAGTTACCTAAACAAACTCACATACCCATTTTTCTTTTGAGTATCACCTTTTGCATCGGTATATTGCAAGGTGTAAAAATAAATGCCTTCGCTACACGCTTCGCCACTCGTAGTTCTGCCATCCCATGAAATGTATGTGTGTGTGGCAAGTGTTGAGTTTTTAACAATGTTACCCCAGCGATTATAAATAGTAAAACTCACATTACTTGCACCTACAATACTAAAATTAAATGTATCATTAATGCCATCTCCGTTAGGTGTAAATACATTAGGGATCTCGCTAATAGTAACTTTAGGTGTGCAATCTGTTTTTACAGTTACAGTAATGCTTGCTTTTGTCACTGCTTTGCACTGTGTTTTTGTTAATGTGTACGTTGTTGTTCTATTAGGGCTTGCTTTGGGATTAGCACAGGTATTACAACTCAATCCTATATTGGGTAACCAAGTATAGGATGTGGCTTCGCTTATATTGTTTCCTAATAGCACACTATCTGTTGGGCAAATACTTGTATCGTTTTTACACATAGCCAATTGCACTTCTTCTACGCTCACATCATCTACATAATATTCTGCTAATCCATTACAATTGGTTGGATAACTATCTTTAATAAAATGCTGGGATTGTTTAAAAAAATCACCTAAAGATAAGTAGACTTCATTGCCATTAGCAATAAATGAACCGCTTACTTCCATCCAATTCAACGTGTCTTCAAATACAACTCCTGCTGGCGTTATGACTTGCGGGGTATATAATCCAACAACAGAGACAGTATTTGATGAATTACAGGCTATTGGCATACGTATAGGAAATGCAGTATAAGTAAATAATGCCCCTAATTTATCTATACTATAACGAGCATTATTCCACATACTAACATAATAAGTAACGCAATAGTTTTTTCCAACTTTTAGAGTATCAATTAATTTTACAAATGGAGTATTGTTCTCTTGTTGAATAGAACTCATTACAAATGACCCAAATTCTATATAAGCTAATCCTGAATGTGGGACTTGATAACTTTGTAAACAAGCATCATAAAATTGAAATGGTACTTGAGTATATGGGTCTAATTTACAAGGATGTAAAAAAGAACAACCCCCAGCCGAACCATTACATATAGTATTCCAAGGAACTGTATTACTTATGCCATTATTTATGCAATCTGTATGTTGCTCAAAAGAAGGATTTGGCACTAAGTTTTGTGCTTGCTGTTTTATAGGAACAAAACAACATAACATCATACATATTAAAACGAAGTGTTTCACAAGTTTAAAGATAATAAAAAAACGCAGAGCTTTTGCTCTGCGTTTTTTAAATGTATGAATTTATTTACTAATCATTACTTTATCAGTCCATAATAAGCGGTCGTTATTTTGGAGTTTGATAAAATATAAACCACTTCCTAAATCGGTTGTATTGATGTTGATTAAATTATTCTCATTCGTTATTTGAACCGTATAGACTATGTTACCTGTAATATCAGATATGTTTATAGTAGCTTCGGGTGTTTGTTTTAAATCATACGCTAAGGTAAATTCTCCGTTGTTTGGATTAGGATATAATTTAACCGTTACATTTTCTATACTCACACCATTTGTGTCTGAGGTATTGGCTAATCTTGCCGATGATTTTTCAGTACCACAACTATCGATATAGTCAAGGTTGGTATAACTCAACATATTTAATAAGGCACGAGCCTGAAGCACAGCGTGTCCAAAGGCATTAAAACATAGGTAAGCTTTCTTTATATCTTTTTCCATAGATCATATTTATATGTTCTTTGTCTTGAAGTAAAGAACAAAATCCGATAGCTATCAGATTTAAGTAATTTTTTCTTTTAAACTTTTGGCGGCCAAATGCTTTTTCATTCGAAGACACCA
>CAILKE010000047.1 GCA_903834765.1 uncultured Bacteroidota bacterium | reverse complement strand
TTTTTTTAATAAATATTTTTCATTTAATACATTTTTTTTTATATATTTCACGAAAAATTATAGGTTATGTCGACAAAAATTAAGGTTTCGTCAAAAAATAAAAAAGCAGCAGCTAAAACTAATACTAAAAAAGTAGTAGCAAAAAAAGCCGTTACCAAAAAAGTAGCATCCAAATCAGCTGCAAAAGCAAAGCCTGCGAAAAAATCGATTGCAAAAGCAAAACCTTTAGCTAAAAAAGTATCTCGCCCGAGCGTGACTAAAAAAGCTGTAGTAAAAAAAGTATCTCGCCCTGTCGTGACTAAAAAATCAGTTGCAAAGAAAGTAGTTGTAAAAAAAGCGGCAAAACCTGTTAAAAAAGTATCACGCCCTGTTGTGATCAAAAAGGTTGCTAAACCTGTAAAAAAGGCATTAGCAAAGAAAGCGGTAGTTAAAAAAATTGCTCCCAAAAAAACAGTTATTAAAGTTGTCCCTAAAAAGACCGTTGTAAAAACGATACCTGCACCTGTTATTAAGATAGAAAAGCCAAAAGTTATAAAAGTACCAGTTATAAAACCAGAAAAAGTAGCTAAGGTAAAGAAAGAAAAAGCGCCTATTATTAAAAAACCTATTATTGCTCCAACAACATTTCGTAAAGATGTAAATGAAGTACCTTCAAAATTTATTAAAGAACCAAATGGTAAATTTGAAATGGAATTTGTAGTAAGAGCTTCTGAAGATATGGTATTTGAGTTTGTAAGTACCGAAAGTGGTTTATCAGAATGGTTTTGTGATGACGTGAATATAAGAGATGGGGTATTTACCTTCAACTGGGAAGGACAAATTCAACAAGCAAAATTAGTAAAAGAAATTCCTCCTCAATTAATTAAATATCAGTGGCTTGATAAAAATGACGGTAGTTATTTTGAGTTCCGTATTCAAAAAGATGATTTAACGAATGATGTATCATTAATAATTACCGATTTTGCCTCTGATAAAGCGGATGAAGTATCGGCTCGATTATTATGGCATAGTCAAGTAGATAAATTACTTCACGTGTTAGGATCATTCTTTTAATAATTGAAACCATAGTTTTACCCAAATTAACAATTGCTTTTAGTTAAAAATAGCTAAATTTGCATATCATTAACCAAATTTGTCCTCGGACAATTTCAAAAAGAAGAAATATATAGCAGACACATCTACTTAAATTTTTATTGTTTACTAATAATTTAATTGTAGTCTATGCCTATTGAACTTCTTTCGGATAACGAGCTTGTTAAGCTTTATATGAATGGTAATGAAGAATCTCTTTCTGTTCTTGTAAAACGCCACAAACGCCGTATTTTTTCGTATTTATATTTAATTAGTCGTAATAAGGAATTAACTGAAGATATTTTTCAGGAAACATTCTTTAAGGTAATCCAAACACTTAAGAAACATCAATATAACGAGGAAGGTAAATTTTTGCCTTGGGTATTGCGCATTGCCAAGAATTTAATGATTGATCATTTTCGTAAAATTAAGAAAATGCCTAGTATTTCGTCGGTTACTAACGATGAAGGTGAACGCGTCGATATTTTTGATATCATACCTGAACCAGTATCTAGTTCAAAAGACGCTAATGAGACCAAAGAATTTAAAGAATTGATTAGAGGTGTAGTAGGCGAATTACCCCCTGATCAAAGGGAAGTGGTAATTATGCGAACATATTACGATATGAGTTTTAAGGAAATAGCTGAAGTGACGGATGTTTCTATTAATACAGCTTTAGGTAGAATGCGTTATGCTTTGATAAACTTAAAGAAGATGTTGGAGGAAAAAAACGTAGAAGTCTTTATCTAAGGTTTTAAAAAACAATTGAATTAAATTGCCATCAGTGTTTTTGTTGAGAAACCTCCTTACATCGGGAGGTTTTTATGTTTTGCTGTATTGAAAATTTTGTGAAGGAAAACAGCTACAATTAAACAGTGTTTTTAAACTCTTCTAACAAACGAAATTGATTACTTTTTAAGAAAATGTTGAATATAATGTGAGCGTAGGCCTGTCAAAAATGCGGGCAGAGTGGCGGTGAATCGAAAATTCAAGGATTTAGCGGAGCGTAAAATACGTAGAATTTCGAGAGGAGCGTGGCGCATATTTTTGACTTGTCACGCCAAGGCGTGATTGTTTCTTTTTGATCTAAGCAAAAAGATAGAAAGCAAAAAAACTAAATATTTACTATAGCTCTTACTTTAAAACTTCACTCATTTTCTCCGCAATAATCAAACTCATTTTATAGTTTGATTCATTTGTCCAGCCAGCAATATGAGGTGTTAAAATAACCTGTTCACTTTTTAATAAATACTGCATGGGTTCGGGTAGGGTGGTGGTATCAATGTTTTCGAAAGACGTTGATTCGTATTCTAAAACATCCAAGCAAGCGCCTAGTACTTTACCAGATTTTAAATGAGCTACCAAATCAGCAGTATTGAGGGATTTGCCGCGAGCAGTATTGATTATATAAATATTCTTTTTGCAAGAAGAAAGAAACGCATCATTTATGAGATAGTTAGTTTCGTCGGTTAAAGGTGTGTGAATGCTAATGATATCAGCCTCTTCATGAATTTGTTCTAAAGTAGATTCAGTTATAAACTCATTTCCGAAACCAGTTTTATATTTATCGTACACTAATACTTTACACGAAAAACCTTGCAAGCGCTTGGCAAAAGCAGAACCCATGTTGCCATAACCAATAATGCCAATAGTTTTACCGGATACTTCGAAACCTCTGTTTTCGGCTCGCTTCCAAATCCCTTGGCGAACTTCATTATCTGCTCGTTTTAGGTTATTTAATAACATCAATAACATTCCTAAAGCATGTTCGCCCACCGCATCGCGGTTTCCTTCAGGAGCGCTGACGCAGATAATGCCTTTACTGTTGGCATATTCTACATCAATATTTTCCATACCAGCACCTACACGCCCTATGCATTTAAGGTTTGTAGCTATATCTATGAGTTGTTTGGTAATTTTAAATTTAGAACGAATGACGATGCCTTCGTAATTTGGTAATAGCTTTTTTAATTCATCAGCAGTTTGATCCCAAAATAAATCACAGTGAAAGCCATTAGAAATAAGGGTTTCATGTAAGATGGAATGATTAGAATCTATACAGAGGATTTTTTTCATGAGGATAAAATTAAGCAAATAAATAAATCTGCACTAATTTATACTTAATCAACGGTTTGGGGCTTGGCGATGTTTCATTATGTTGCGCCTGCGACAGAGTTATGGCGCTTGCACACTGTTAGTGGCTGATATTTAAGGTTGCTTACTCCATATTTATAAATGTATTGTAAGTCGCTATTATTCCTAAATTATTTAATACATCTGAAGCGAAATTAGATGTTATATCATTTTCTGTAACTACGCTGAAATTCAAATTAACGTCCTTAAATCTGCGAAATTTAATTTTACTCGCATGATTTCTTAAAGCCTCTATCAAATTATCATATGTTGAAAGCCATTCATTATTTTGTTCACATTTATTTCTAATTGAACATGGACCAATTAAACTGTCAAGTTGATATTTTCGGTTGAGTATATTTATTAATTTTCTTTCGAATGAATTTCCAGGATAAGAAAACTGATAATTGACACTATCACATAATGCGCTAAATTTTTGTATAAAATATCTTGATTCCTCATTCGACATTAATATTTCAAGTGTATTATTATCAAATGGACTCGCCCATTTATTCTCTACTAATTTATCTATAAGAAGTTTCTCCATTTTTTCTTTATTTATCACTAACGTTTTGGAGCTTTGCGTTCGGCGGTGATTTTAACAACCAAACTACCAACGAAGAACAACTGTTAAAGATAGCAAAAAATGTCAAACGAAGCGATAAGCCACCGCTTTTGCAAACCCAATGTTATGGGCTGGCATATTTCCAAATGTGGTTTTAATTATTAACTAAAATCTTTTGTCGTGGTATAGAAAAACGACTACAATAATATGAGTAAAGTTCAAAAATTTTGGGTTGTAACAAAACCAACAAAACGCTCCACGCTGATTGATATTCTGTTTAGTGCAGATATGAAACAAATGGAATTACAGTTTAAAGGAGGCTTGTCTGGAAGCGAAATTATCGGTACATTTACAACGAAAACCGAAGCCGAAAAAGTAGCTAAAATGGCGTTACTAAAAGCAGGTGCGATTACAAAGTTTTAAATCAAAAAGTGGTGTAGATAATTACACCACTTTTAAAATAAAATTATCAAATGGGTAAACATTTAAAAATACTTACTGCTGAATACTTAAATGAGTATTCCAATAAACTCAATATTGATTGGTTTGATGTGTTTAATCAATTTAGAACAAAAAACTTTTATTCTAAAGACGATTTTGAATATTACATACAGTCCTCTGCAACATATTCTTCTAATATTGAAGGAAACAGTATTGATATTGACACTTATCTAAAAAATAAAAAATTTAAAGTAAAGTCAAAACCAAAAGAGATGACAGAAATAGACGATTTGATTCTTGCTTATAATTTTGCAATGAAAAACAAATTAACTCAAGTAACATTTTTACAAGCACATAAGATTTTAAGCAATACAGTTTTATCCCTCAAAAGCCAAAAAGGGAAATTGAGAAATCAACAAGTAGGTATTTTTAGTAGTGGAAAGGTTGAATATATGGCAGTTGAACCTGAATTTGTAAAAGTAGAAATTGAAAAATTGTTTTTTGACATAAAAGAGTTGTTGAATCGTGATTTGTCGCATAAAGAAATATTTTATTATGCTTCTATGATACACTTGATATTTGAGAAAATACATCCTTTTATGGATGGAAATGGTAGGGCAGGTCGTTTATTGGAAAAATGGTTTTTGTCAGAGAAATTAGGCGAAAACGCTTGGTCAATTCAAAGCGAGAAATACTATGCAAAACATAGAGCCGAATACTATCAAAAAATACATATTGGATATAATTATTATGCTTTAAAAATGGAACTATGCGTTCCTTTTCTTTTAATGTTACCAATGGCTTTGAGGTCTGCTTAATGCTTGCCCATAAAGGTTTGGCGCTTGACGAAGAAGCGGATTTCGAAGCACAAAACTGTCTGCCACCACCGAACTTGATACGAAGCACAATCCCGAAAGCATTCGGGATCATTTAACCACTGAACCGCCAATTTCTTGAAGGTGCTGTTATGCGGTTGTGCTTTCTTGTCGGCATTTAATATAGTTATGTCCACCGACACAAATAAAGCGGTCATTCAATGAACTCAAATGCTCATATTTTTAATGCCGTCAATTGTATTTTGATTTTACTCAGAAGGTGGTCCACAGTTAAATTATTTGTTGTTAAGATGAATACTTTTTCATCCACCGAATAAACCCAATTAAAACTCTGACACTTAAATACAATGATATAAAAAAGAATGTAAGCAAAGCAAATAATTCTACGCTTAAATCAAAATAGAATTTAATTCTCGTTTCTTTTTCTTCAAATGGATACAAATTGCTAATGACAACTTCCCTTTGAAATCTATTTTGAACTAAATTGCGCACTATGAATTTGTTATATTCAGCACATTGTAAATATTCTAAATCTTCAGAATGAGTGATTAACCCTCCTACTGCTAACATACTTTCATCGTATTGCTTATTTTCTTCTCTTGCCTTCTCTGCCCATGTTTCAATATTTTTCATTTCGCAATCAATCGATGAAATACAGATTTGATAGTTGATCCAAGATAACAAAAGAGAAGAAATACTACTGATAAGTAGAGCAATTAGAAATCTTTTAATAAATCCTGCGGTCTTTTTCTGAAAATTATTTTTTACAAAATTTATCTTTGGTTGTATTTTTGGTGGAATAATTGTGTCTTTAAAATCATCAGCATCTTTAATTTTCTGCCATTCAGAAAGCCCTTCATACCAAACTAATGTTTCGGAGTCGATTTCTTCCTTCATAACCTCTTCTATGGTCATCGGTCCTTTTCTTTTCCCATTAATGTTAATTAAGTATGTCTTCATAGTTTTAATTTCTTTTAGAATGTTTCAAGTTTCACTGTCCCCAAGCATGCCGCATAACTTTTTAAGATTGTATGCGCAATTTAATCAAAAAAAATATATTTAACAAGTCATGCAATTGCGTATACAATTGAGTTGAACGAAGCCGCCTTTCTATCGTCTCATTTCTCTATGGAAAAGCAATGTTTTGTTTTTCTTAATTTTTATTTTTTTTCTACACTGAAACCCGGTAAAATAAATTTCTAAATTCATTTATGTTTTTTTTCTAAATGTAAGTACATAAAAAGTTGAGCCGTAAAAACAGCAAAAGTAAACCTTATAAACAAAGAACGATTTTTTGTAGCCTTTTTTATGGCGGAGCTTTTCTGCTTGAAAATGTTCCGACCAAAATCATCTTTCCTTTTTTGCAATGTGGACACATAAGGATATCAAAACCTATTTCGATTAAGAATGACTTTAGTTTGAATTCGCATCACAAAGAGTCGAACTCCAGTTATTCTAGTTTGATTAAAAATGATAAATAGTCAAACCCCCATTACCGGAGTTCGATTAAAAATGATTTTGGTTCGATTTCGAATCACAAAGAGTCGAACTCTGGTTATTCGAGTTCTATTAAGAATGATCTTAGTTCGAACTCTGATGATTAGAGATGCTGAAACAAGTTCAGCATAACAAAAAACAGAGACTGTCCCCTTATCTGTGTAAAGTTGTCTTACTCTTGGAAGTTCATTAGGTAAATGCGCACTAATTTATACCTACTCAATAATCATTTCATAAGGTAAGCGGGCTTGAATGCCTTTTAGTTGCATCACATTTTTTAATTGTTTAATGTATATGTATTGTTCGCCAAGGTTCGTTTTCATAGCGCGCGTTTCCATTTCTTCTTTCCCATTACCTAATAATTCTTGTAAAGGATCTTTTTGTTTAGGGAGGTCAATTATTTTATAGTTAGGGAGTTTAGCTAATTTTACTGCGTAAGCAACCGCATTAGAGATACCACCTAATTCATCCACTAAATGTATTTTAAGGGCATCTATTCCGCTCCAAACTCTACCTTGACCAATGCTGTCGATGTTGTTTTTTTGCGTGTGTCGACCTTGCGCTACTTTCGAAATAAATACATCATAAATACGTTCCACGCTTTGTTGAATGTAATCGTATTCGATACCTGAAGCACCTCTTAAAATAGTTCCTACATCACTGTGTTTATTGGTGTTTACAGTATCAACGGTGATTCCTAATTTTTCGGATAAAGCTTTTTGAGCATTTGGTATCATTCCAAATACACCAATAGATCCCGTGATAGTGTTAGGCTCTGCAAAAATACGATCGGCTGCACAACTAATGTAATAACCTCCACTAGCGGCTACATCGCCCATGGATACAACAAATGGTTTTGCTTTTTGTGCTAAAATTGTTTCTCTCCAAATTACATCACTTGCTAAAGCGCTTCCACCTGGGGAGTTTACACGGAATACAATGGCTTTGATCGTTGTATCTAATCGAGCATCTTTAATGGCTTTTGCAATTTCAACACTACCAATTTTGTTATCATCGCCTTCTCCGCTAACGATTTCACCAACAGCATAAATAATGGCTACTTTATTTTTAGATCTTACCAATACATCTGGAGCATGAATATATTTATCAAGCGTAACAAACGAAATTTTATCTTTTTCGGTAAGGCTAATCGTTTTTTTGATAGTACTAAATACTTCATCTTCGTATTTTAATTCATCCACTAATTTATATTTAACAGCATCATCGGGTGTTCTAATCAATAAATCATTCGCCATTGTGTTGATTTCATTTAATGAAATGGCTCTGCTTTTACTAATGCCTGCGATCATGTGATTCCATAAAGAACCTAAATACGTTTCTACTTGTGCACGATTGGCTTCGCTCATTTTATCAAGCATAAAGGGTTCAATAGCACTTTTAAATTTACCATGACGAAATATTTGAACTTCGACATTTAATTTTTCGAGCATGTTTTTAAAAAATAGCATTTGAGAACTTAAGCCTTTAATTTCTAAAGCACCTTGTGGGTTTAAAAATAGTTTAGAGGCTGTAGAGGCCAAGTAGTATGCTTTTTGAGAATATGCCTCCGAATAAGCGTAGATAAATTTCCCTGATGATTTAAAATCCAATAAAGCATTTCGTATTTCTTCTAAGGTTGCAAAACCGGCTACAGGTTCACTGATTTCCAAATAAATACCTTTAATATCTTTATCTGCTTTTGCTTTTTTAAGATTTGCTAAAATATCATTTAACCCAATTCCTGATTTAGGCATTAATGGTCCTAAGTCCAGATTTTCAAAGGGATTTTTAACACTTCGTTCTTTGATTTCTCCATTTAAATTGAGTCGTAATACTGAGTTTTGTTTTGATGTGTATGATTCGTCATCATCCATAGTATCTTTTAAGGCTCCCATAACAGATGCAACAACAATTAATGCGACAATAATACCGGTTATCAAAAGTCCTAGAATTGAGCCAAAAAATGCTCCGAAAAATTGTTTCATAAATATGTGTATTAAAGTAAAATTTTGATTAAAAGTATCATACTTTCATTTACATTTACCAATAATTATATGAATGTAGCTTATTTATGTTTGGGTGGTAATATAGGTAATAGAGAAACATGTTTGCGGCTGGCAATTTCGGAAATTTCAGAAAGAGTAGGGCAGTTGCTGAATGCATCAAAAATCTATCAAACTGCGGCTTGGGGTGTTACTAATCAGCAACCCTATTTAAATATTTGTTTAGCTGTTGGTACAAATTTATCAAGCTCAGATTTAATGGATGTTTTGTTAGATATAGAAAAACAATTAGGAAGGGAAAGATTAAATAACGAAATCTACACATCAAGAACTATTGATATTGATATTTTATTTTATAATAGAGATACCATTGATACACCTAAATTATCGGTTCCACATCCGCGATTACATTTAAGGAAATTTGTGTTAATTCCTTTGTGTGATATTATTCCGGATTTCTTGCATCCTGTTTTAAATAAAAGTATATTTAATTTATTAAATGAATGTGAAGACGCATTGGAAGTAACGCTTTATAAATAAGATAGATGTTTATTAGTATAGAAGGAAATATAGGATCAGGAAAAACGACCTTAGCTAAAGCGCTTGCTAAACAATTGAAAGCAACATATTTACCTGAGCAGTTTGAAGAAAATGCCTTGTTGCCCTTATTTTATAATGACCGTAAGACTTTTGCTTTTCCTACTGAATATTCTTTTCTGATAGATCGACATAAACAATTACAAACATATTTTAAAACAAAAAAACAGCGTCAGGTTACAGTAAGTGATTTTCATTTTGATAAATGTATTTGTTTTGCCAAATCTAATTTGACACAAAAAGATTATCGGTATTTTAAAAAACATTTCAAAGCACTGCAAGCTTCCATTAAACAGCCTAATTTGGTTGTTTATATAAATACTGAAGTGCCTTTATTGATTAAAAATATCAAAAAACGAGGACGCACAATTGAGAAAACAATTGATCCTGATTATTTGTCATCACTTAAAAAATCGTTGGACACTTATTATATTTTAAAAAATAAAACTAAGATTCCTGTTTTAGTCCTAACAATTGATAATTATTCAGATAAAACCTTACAAATTTGTTGCTCTAAAGTTTTAGAAACACTTAATAAACATAAATTATGAAGCTGAAATTTAGTTTAATCTTACTTGCCTTTATTACTGTTTTATCAGGTTTTGGGCAAGATGACTTTTTTTTGAAATTTATTGGGCATGATTTTTTTAATAACGAAAAATTACTGAATACAAAAATCAAAGTATTAGATGGTAATGTAGTAGTTAATGAAATAAATACGAATGAATCGAATACGTTTAAACTCATATTACCTTATGGTAAAACGTACGATGTTTATTTAATCAATAAAAAATGCCAAATCATGTATTTACGTGTATTTGCTAATATACCAGTTGATAAGAGAAATAGAGATATGATTTATGAATTAGATATTCCGTTTTTTCAAAGAGATGGTGAACGATTTGATACTATTCAATTTCAAAAGCCTTTTCACCAAATTGTTTTTAATGGGGTCAATAAATTTGTGGATGATACCACTTACATGAATCATTTTTTGAAAAACATTGTTCGCACTGTCATCTTAGATACTGTCAAGTCAGTTGTAAATATTCCTAAACCCAAAGAGTATGTGCAATTGTCTGGGAAAATAAGTTTAGATAATGATAAGAAATCTGTTCTTAAAAATAAAACGGTTTTATTGATCAATAAAAAGGGAGAAACGATTGCGCAAGCTCAAACAACCAACTTTGGTGTATTTGTATTTCAGCATGTAGATGCCGACGAGGCCGATGGAATATCCGTTATGTTATCAAAAATCGAAAATCCTACCAACGCTAAAGTGACCTTAGAATCTTCTTCCAAAGATAAAATTGCCTATGCAATAGCTGATGCTAATCAAACCTGCGTTTTTAAAAATTCATCCGCAGTTGCTATTATTTATAAACTTATCGATAATGATTTCAGGTATAACATAGGCGGTAAATTAATTTCAACAAATGGAACAACGAAAAAGATAGTTACTGATAGAGTGGTTTATTTATTGGGTTCAAAAAACAACATCATCCAAAAATCAAAAACCAATGTATTAGGTAATTTTTTATTTACAAAAATACTTTCTGGTCAGAACTATAGTTTTGCAATAGATACTTCTGATATACCTGCGAATGAGCATATAGAGATATGCACGGTTAAGGATAAATTGGTGACACGCCTCGATTCTATTAATAATAAACGATATCATTATAAATTCCTTTCTACCGCTAGCTCATCCTTTAACGATATCGTCATTGATGATTCGGAATTAAAAATGAATGTGAAAGGAAAATTATATGGAGATAATAAAAATAACCCTTTATCGAATTTGAAAGTCTTATTAATGAACGATCAGTATGAAACGATAGATTCAGGGATGACAGATAGCCAAGGTGATTTTTCGTTTAAATATGCTCCTTATAATAAGCAAGTACTTTTAAATGCAGATAACGAAAAAAACATTCTTGAATCTTTTAATAACATCATGGTGTTTGATAATGAGGATAATTTGATCAAGCTTGTTTCATTGGTAAAAGGCAAGAAATTTAATTACAAACCATTATCTTCCGAACAAAGCAGAATAATAGAGGTGTTTGTTGATGATCCGTGGCTAAACTTATTAGACAGGGAAATAGCGGCTAAAAAAGCAGCCGGCTCTGCCGAAACGATTGTTGAGTCTATTTTATTCGAAGTGAATAAAACGGAGTTACTGCCTCAGTCATTACAAACGTTGGATAAGGTAATTTTGGCGATGCAAACGAATAAGAATTTTAATATCGAACTAAGTGCTCATAGTGATAGTAGAGGAAGTGATATTCAAAATATGACGTTAAGTCAAAAGCGTGCCAATAGTGCTAAAGCTTATATTGTTAGTAAAGGTATTGATTCGAATCGAATCATTGCGAAAGGTTACGGTGAAACTAATCTTGTGAATAATTGCGGAAATGGCGTTATATGCAGTGAAGACGAACATGCCATGAATAGAAGAGTTGAGTTTAAAATTAGTTACCTTTAAAAGATCTTATGTTCCCCTCACACGAAATAATTGAAGCCGCACAAATTGTATATGAAGACAATCATTTGATTGTTATTAATAAAAAATCATCTGAAATAGTTCAAGGCGACAAAACAGGTGATATGCCTTTATCAGAAAAGGTAAAGAATTTTATTAAGCAACGCGATAATAAACCAGGAAATGTTTTTTGTGGAGTTTGTCACCGCTTGGATAGGCCCGTTTCGGGGATTGTTATCTTTGCAAAAACTAGCAAAGCCCTATCTCGTATGAATGAATTATTTAGAGATAAAACCATTCAAAAAACATATTGGGCAGTGGTTAAAAATAAACCGCCTCATCAAACAGAGCGCTTAACTCATTACTTAATTAAAAACGAACAAACCAACAAATCAAAAGCCTATAACGAAGAAAGAAATGGCGCTCTTAAAGCAGAGTTAGCGTATACGTTAATTGCATCTATTGCTAATTATCATTTGTTAGAGATTAATTTATTTACTGGCCGACATCATCAAATCCGTGCCCAATTATCGGCTATCGGCTGTCCTATCAAGGGTGATTTGAAATACGGATATGATCGTTCAAACCCCAATGGTTCCATTCATTTACATTCTTACAAAACAGAATTTATTCATCCTATTAAATTAGAAAAAGTAACTATTGTTTGTAAGCCAAGAACAGATGATGTTGTTTGGAAAGAATTGATGAAAGCACTTTAGGTGATTATCGTTAACTTTGCATACTTCAATAACAAATTCTTTTCGCCAGCTAACTTAAAGATAATTTTTGCTTTGGCTTCGGGGTAAACACCCTCAATATCTGTAATTTCACCAATACCAAATTTTTCGTGTTCCACAATACTTCCTACATGTAAGTTGGCATTCGCGCTTGTATCAGTACCTATATTAGTAGCCGCCATTCGATTTTTTAGTGGGATTAATTTTTTGGGTGGCACAAAATTAAGAGGCTTAGGTTCGTTTTTAGTAAAGGTACTAGGCTTAGTTCTATAATCAATGCTTTCCATTGGCTTGCTAAATGGCTTGGTTGGACGCATAAAGACGTCATCGCTAAAGCGATTTTTTTCAGGCTCCTGTGGGAAGTCAACACAGTTTTCATCCAATTCATCTAAAAAGCGACTAGGTTCGCAATAAATGATATTTCCAAAACGGTAACGTGTTGTTGCAAAGCTGCAGGTAGCGCGTTTTTCGGCACGAGTAATGGCAACATAAAATAAACGGCGCTCTTCTTCTAATTCAGTGCGGCTTTGCAAAGCCATTTGAGATGGGAATAAATTTTCTTCCAAGCCTACAATGTATACATACGGAAACTCTAATCCCTTAGAGGCATGTATGGTCATCATAGATACTTTATCAGCATTTTTTTCATCATCACTTTCCTTATCCACATCAGTAAGTAAAGTAATTTCCTGCATGAACTCATCTAAGGTTCTGAGCGTTGCCAACTCTTCCGGATTATCAAATATTTCGGTAGGTTCAATTACATTATTTAGTGTGATGGCATCTTTTAATTCTTCTTCTTGCGGAGTGCGGGGCTGATCCACAAAATCTTTGATACCATTTAATAATTCTTGAATGTTTTCATAACGACTCACACCTTCAGGTGTTTTATCGGAATACAAATCTTTTACAATACCAGTGGTAATAGCAATGTAATTAGCACTTTCGAAGGCATCCTTATAAGGCAACATCAACGAAAATGATTTGATGGATGTTGTGAAATCTTCAATTTTATTAGCTGTACCGCTATTGATACCAATATCAAAATCTTTTAAGTTCGTAATCACTTGCCACATGCTAATATCATGCTCTGCAGCAGCAATCATAATTTTATCTAAGGTTGTTTGCCCTATACCTCTTGCAGGATAATTAATAATACGCTTCAACGATTCATCGTCATTATGATTGATTGACAAACGAAAATATGCTAAAGCATCTTTAATTTCTTTCCGTTGGTAAAAGGATAAGCCTCCGTAGATTTTATAAGGAATATTTAATCTCCTCATGGCTTCCTCAAACGAACGAGATTGAGCATTGGTGCGGTATAAAATGGCGAAATCTTTATAAGGTGCTTGATGTGTATAATGCGTATCGTGAATAGATGCCGCAGTTTTTTGACCTTCTTCGTTATCGGTACTTGAACGGACAATTTTTATTTTTTCGCCATCTTCGTTGTCAGTAAAAATATTTTTTTTGAATTGGTCTTTATTGATTGCAATAACCGCACTTGCTGCTTTCACAATCATTTGTGTGCTTCGGTAATTTTGCTCGAGTTTAAAGGTTTTTAAATCCGGATAATCTTTTTCGAAGTTTAAAATGTTTTGAATGTTAGCACCACGGAACGAATAAATACTTTGCGCGTCATCACCCACTACACAAATGTTTTGGAATCTTGCAGCTAATTGTTTCACAATCACATATTGCGAAAAGTTAGTATCCTGGTACTCATCCACTAAAATGTATTTGAATTTACTTTGATACTTAAGTAATACATCTGGAAAATCGCGTAACAAAACATTGGTATTGTAAAGTAAATCGTCAAAATCCATTGCACCCGATTTGAAATTCTTTTTTTGATAGGCTAAATAAATCTGACCTAACATTGGTTTTTGGGAGGCTCTGTCTTCTGCTTGAGTAATTGGGTTATTAGCGTATTGAGAAGCTGAAATCAAACTATTTTTAGCAGATGAAATGCGACTTAATACCAATGAGGGTTTGTATATTTTCTCATCTAAGTTCAGTTGTTTTAAAATACCTTTGATTACACTTTTACTGTCATCCGTATCGTAAATAGTGAAGTTACTTGGATAGCCTAGTTTTTCAGCTTCAAAGCGAAGTATCTTTGCAAAGATGGAGTGGAAGGTACCCATCCATATATTTTTAGATTCTTTAGTACCAACAATTTTCGCAATACGATCTTTCATTTCGCGAGCAGCTTTATTGGTAAAGGTTAAGGATAAAACATTAAATGCATCGTTACCTTGTTGTAATATATGGGCAATGCGGTAGGTTAATACGCGGGTTTTACCAGAACCAGCCCCTGCAATAATCATTACGGGGCCATTAATGGTTTGTGCAGCTAATCGTTGCGCAGGATTTAGTTCATTTAAATAATCGCTCATTGATACAAAAATAAGCATTAAGCGCTTTTGTAAACGGGTTGTTAAAAAGTAAAATTTGTTATTTATAATGGGAAGCTAATAAGGCAGATTGTTAAGAACTGACATTTTACTATTTAATAATTCAGTTTAGTATAATTACTCTTTTTAAATTTTACCCAGTATGGTTTACCATAGCCACAAAATATTTCTTCGCCGCTGGTAATATTTCTTAAAGCAACTAAACACACATTGTCATCTTCATCGAGTGCAATTTTGGAGTTATTTTTAAATTTCAATACAGCCATGCCTTCGGCATCATTCGCGTATTTGGCATAACATTTCACGTGATGAGAGTCCATAATGGAGCCGTTAAGCATAGAAATGAAATAGCCATCCAAATTTTTATTAGCTCTACGTTTAGCTTCTACGTCAGATAAAATATCGCCTTTAAAAAGAGAAATTACTTCATTCTTATAAATTTTAATGGATGTAAATAAACCGCTTCCTGCGTTTATGATCCCTGATGTTTTTAAATACAAATAATCAGCTTCTTTGGCATCAATGTTATCAGGGATTTCGAAGGTGGGGTTATTCATTTAAGTTTCAGTAAAAGGATTAAGAATCTTAAAGGTAGGTATATTAAGTTTGGCGTTGGGTTTTATATTCCATCTTTTTATGATAATTGAACGCAGATGACAATGATTATTAAGATTCACACAGATAAAACAGGATGAATCTTAAAAAATACTGATATATAGATTATTTTGATTTAGTAATAGCAATTCAATTTTAATCATGTAAATCAGCGTCATCTGTGTTCAATTAATAATCTTATTTTCCTTTGCTCTTTAGATAAGTAACCAAAACAGGAATAGTTGTTATCACAATTAATCCAATGATGATGTATCCTAAATAATGTTCTATTTGCGGATATTGTTTAGCAACAAAATAAGCGATGCTGGCAATGCTTCCTATCCAAGCAACTGCACCAATAATGTTATACAGCATAAAGGTTTTAAAATCAATTTTGATCACACCTGCTAATATAGGCGCGAAGGTTCGAATAATAGGCAGGAAACGGCCTAATATTAAGGCTTTACCACCATGCTTAGCATAAAAATCAGACGTCGTTTTTAAATGGCTTTTTCGAAACAAGAAACTATCTTCTTTTTTGTACAAGGTTTCTCCTGTTTTTTTTCCGAACCAATATCCAAAGACATTTCCCAAAACAGCAGCTGATATTAATAAAATCAAAAGAGCAGGGAACGACGTATTGAGTAAGTGTGGCTTGGTGGCACATAATAAGCCCGATACAAAAATGAGAGAATCTCCTGGTAAAAAGAAACCAATGAGTAAACCTGTTTCTGCAAATACAACAAATAATAATAACCACAAACCTCCATAGCTGATAATGCTTTCGGGGTTAGTGAGTTGTTTGAAAAAGTCGAACATAAAAAAAGATTAACTAATTAGATCAGAGATTCTTTTTTTTTCGATGCTTGATCTAATGTCGGCAAGTTGTCCTTTTGGAATAGAGTTAATGAGTTCTTTTGTGTAATTGGTTTGAGGATTTAAGTAAATGCTATCTGCATCGCCCATTTCTATGATTTTTCCTTTTTGCATTACCGCCATACGGTCGCTCATAAATTTCACAACTGATAAATCGTGTGAAATAAAAATATAAGTAAACTTAAATTCGCGTTTCAGATCATTCAATAAATTCAATACTTGCGCTTGCACCGATACATCGAGGGCACTCACACTTTCATCACAAATAATAAATTTCGGATTAAGCGCTAAGGCTCTAGCTATGCAAACACGTTGACGTTGACCACCACTAAACTCATGTGGGTAACGGTTAAACTGTTTGGCTTCTAAACCTACTTTATTTAGTAGTTCAATAACGCGTTCTTTGCGTTGGCTGTTGTTCGAAAAAATATTATGAACGACCATGGGCTCCAAAATGGCTTCACCAATAGTGATACGAGGATTCAAAGAAGAGTAGGGGTCTTGAAAAATAATTTGCATATCTTTTCTCAAGTGTCTCATGTCTTCGTCTTTCAAGCGCAACAAATCGTTTCGTTGAAAATATATTTTTCCTTCAGTTGGTTCATTTAATCTTAAAATTGTTCTTCCTAAAGTTGTTTTGCCGCAGCCACTTTCTCCTACTAAGCCTAGCGTTTCTCCTTCGTATACATCTAGGGTTACATCATCAACGGCTTTTACCCATTCTTTTGTTTTACCAAAAAATGATTTATTTTTAGGGAAGTAAGTTTTAATATTTTGAAGTTCTAATATTTTATCTCGGCTATATAATATTTTATGTTCAGCTACTCTGTGTTCTTTCGTAACGATGACGCTATTAATAGCCTCACTTACTGTTTTGGCAATTTCAATCATATTACCTTCTTCATCGGTTTTCATAAAATCGGACGATACGGGTAAACGTACAATACGCTTATCTAATGGCGGACGACAAGCAAGTAAACTCTTTGTATATGGATGTTTTGGATTGCTGAAAATTTCTAAAACAGGCCCTTGCTCTACCACTTTACCTTTATACATAACCATTACTTTATCTGCTAACTCAGCAATAACACCTAAATCGTGGGTAATAAACATTATACCCATATCATGCTCCTTTTGCAACTTGAGCATCAAATCTAAAATGGTTTTCTGCACAGTAACATCCAAAGCTGTTGTAGGCTCATCGGCTATTAATACGCGTGGATTGCAACTCATAGCCATGGCAATCATTACTCTTTGTTTTTGTCCACCAGAAATTTCGTGAGGATATGATTTAAAAATCCGCTCTGGATCTGGTAATTGAACCTGCTCAAATAATTTAATGGTTTTATTTTTGGCTTCTTTTTTTGTTACTTTTTGGTGTAACAAAATAGCTTCCATAACTTGATTTCCGCAAGAATAAACAGGATTAAGGCTAGTCATGGGTTCTTGGAAAATCATTGCAATTTCATTCCCTCTAAACGAACGCATTTCTTTAACAGGTATATTACGTAAGTTAATAGTTCCTTTATGTTTAGAGTGATATAATATATCTCCACCGGTAACACGACCTGGAGGATTAGGAATTAATTGCATGATGGAAAGAGAGGTTACTGATTTACCAGAGCCGCTTTCGCCAACTATGCCAATGGTTTCGCCTTTATGTAGGGTAAATGATACATTGTTAACAGCTTTAATTAATTCGCCATCAGACTTAAATTCAGTCACTAAATTTTTAACCTCTAATAAAATCTCTTTCTGTACCATTCTTAAAAATATATCTCAACGAATATAATAATTTAATCTATAAAAACATATGGAGCAATTATTTGTTACGCTCTAATCATTAGTTAAAACTAATTCTTTCTTTAATTCGTAATGCTTGTTTTGTCGAATTTTTAATAACATGGCTTAATTGTTAATTTGTTATTTATCCCATATTAACTGATAAGTGTAAATTTGAACGCTTTCTAAAAAGTGTAAAAATTATGATTAAAGCTGATGTACTATTAGGCCTTCAATGGGGCGACGAAGGAAAAGGAAAAATTGTGGATGTACTTACACCTAAGTACGATATTATTGCTCGCTTTCAAGGCGGACCAAACGCAGGGCATACTCTTGAGTTTAACGGAATAAAGCACGTATTACATACTATTCCTAGTGGTATTTTTCATCCAACAGCACTTAACGTAATAGGCAATGGTGTAGTGATTGATCCAGTTATTTTCAAAAAAGAAATCGATGCGTTAACCGGCTTAGGGGTTGATTTTGCTAAGAAATTAGTCATTAGTAAACGCGCCCATTTAATTTTACCAACGCATCGTTTAATTGATGCTGCCAGCGAAGCTGCTAAAGGCAAAGATAAAATTGGTTCTACTTTAAAAGGAATTGGACCAACGTATATGGACAAAACAGGCCGTAATGGTTTAAGAATTGGTGATATCGAAAGTCCTAATTTTAAAGAAAAATATAACACCTTAGTTGAAAAACACAAGCAGTTATTAGCATTCTATAACTACGATTATAATTTAAGCGAGCTGGAACCTACATGGTTTGCTGCGATAGAAGAATTAAAAAAATTAACCTTTATTGACAGCGAACACTTTATTAATGATGCGATTAAAAAAGGACAAAAGATTTTAGCTGAAGGTGCGCAAGGCTCATTGCTAGATATTGATTTTGGATCTTATCCTTTTGTTACTTCATCTAATACAATTTGCGCAGGGGCTTGCAATGGTTTAGGTATTGCACCTAATAAAATTGGAAACGTCATTGGAATTTTTAAAGCATATTGTACACGTGTTGGCAGTGGACCTTTTCCAACAGAGTTAGATAATGAAGTAGGGGAGAAGATTCGCCAGATAGGACGCGAGTTTGGTGCAACAACAGGACGCGCCCGTCGTTGTGGTTGGTTAGATATTCCGGCATTGAAATACGCTATTGCTATTAATGGTGTAACAGAATTGATGATGATGAAAGCAGATGTATTATCTGATTTTGATACCTTACAAGTATGTACACACTATATGCACAAAGGACAAAAAATTGATTATTTGCCTTACAGCATCGAACCCGCAGATGTAACGCCAGTTTACGAAGAAGTAAAAGGTTGGGCCGAAGATTTAACAAAGATGACTTCTAAAGATACCTTACCTAAAACTTTAATTGATTATGTAAAGTATATTGAAAAATTAGTTGAAGTGCCTATTAGTATTGTTTCAATTGGGCCAGATAGAACACAAACTATTTTTATGTAATTGTATTTAAATTTAAAATGCTTCATTTATCTCGTATAAATGAAGCATTTTTGTTTTCATCAAACTACAAATAGGCAGAGTGAGTTTGTGTGACTTTGGGCAAATAAATTTTAAATGTGTTGATAAAGTTTTTTAGAATAACTCAGCTTCAAGTTTGCGCCGCTGCGTTCAAGAGCCAAAAGATTTGTAAAAGCTAATGTTATTGATTAATGCTGTTAACAACTCTCACTGGAATAATATTAATTTTCATATAAGGGTAGTATGGCAAAGCTGAAAGTTTTGTATGCACATCATCAGTATCAGCAGCCATCATTACAATAAAAATCCCAGACATATCAAGTTTTATAAAGTTATTTACAATAGTTCCATTTTCTTCCAACTCTTTCACAACCTCTTGTTCTTTTGGCAGTAATTTCATTCTTGTTTCATTGTCCAATCCATTTAATAGGATATCAAGCATAAATTTTTTCATTTTTTTAGATTTTGTATTTAATTAAAATTGTTAGATTGATACTTACGCTTATATATATAATTTATAACATTGATTATTACGATTTCGACTTCGCCTAGAGCTAATTTTGAAATCGTCAAGCTGTTTATAACCTCAAACCTAAATTAAAAGTACAAATCTTTTTGAGGAAAGCAAAAAAATAATAACTGTCTTTCTTTGATTCGCTGCTCTTGCATCCCTTTCTTTATAGCGCGTTAGCTGACAGAGCGGATTAAATTTTAATTCCTATGACACAAATGTCGTCAACTTGTTCTAAATCATTTTTCCAGTTATCAATAGCCTGTTCAATAATGTTTGCCTGTTCTTGCATAGTTTTTTGATTAATTGAAATCAGTAATTCTTTAAATGGCTTATATTTAAATTTCTTTCCATTAGGTCCGCCAAATTGATCTGCAAGCCCGTCTGTAAATAAATAAAAAGTGGTTTCCTTTTTGTATTCTATTTGATGTGTAGTAAATTGTTTAGGACAGTCGATTTTTCCTATAGGTTGTTTGTCAGCTTTTATTTCCTTTAATTCATTTTCATTAATATACCATAAAGAATTATTCGCACCGCTCCAATAAATATTTTTATTTTTAGAGTCAATACATAAAAGTGAAATATCCATTCCGTCTTTTATTTCACTAACGCTTTTTTCAAAGGTTTCTATAACCAAATCTCTTGTTTTATCAAGAATTTTTCCTGTTTCAATTAAGTTGAATTCTTTTATAGTTCTGTTCAACGCATTACTGCAAACAACCGATACCATTGCGCCAGGGACACCATGTCCAGTGCTGTCTGCAACAGCGATAAAAAATAAATCACCAACTTTTTCACTCCAATAAAAGTCACCAGCAACGATGTCTTTAGGTTGGTAATATATAAAATTGTTTTTTAGGTGTGCGTTAACAAAGTCTTGTGGGGGTAAGATTGCTTCTTGAAGCCTCTTAGCATAGCTAATAGATTCAATAATCTCTTTTTGTTTTTCTTCAACAAGCAGTTTTTGAACTTTTATTATTTCGTTTTGTTGCTGGGTTTCTTTTTCTTTAAGTTCAATGATTTGTTTTTGCTTATTAGTTAACCTAAAACGTTTATATAAAAGTGCAGAAAAAATAATTACTACTAATAAAATACCAGCTACTGCATATATTATAAATTGCTGTCTTTTTTTTTGTTCGTTATTTATTAATTCCTGAGACTCGGCTTTAGCTTTTAATTGGGCTTCTTTTTTTTCTACTTCATAATTGGTTTTTATATCACTCAATTGCTCGGAGTTTTCTTTATTAAAAATACTATCGGTAAGTTCTTTGAACTTTTTATGATTTAGGTATGCTGCTTTAAAATTGCCTAAGCCTTCTTCAGCCTTTGCTAATTCCTCATAAGCCAAACGCATATTTTCAATTTCTCCAATTTCTTTTGAAATAGAAATCACTTGTTCTGTTTGTTTTTTTGCAAATGAATATTTTTTTAATTCATTATTTAATTGACTTAAATTTAACAATACAACTGCGATACCTTTTTTATCTCCTAATTCTTCATCTATTTTTAATGCCTTGGTATAATATTCTAATGCCTTAGAATAATTACTTTGGGCATAATAAATCCCTCCAAAATTGTTGTAACATTTTGACATCCCATATTTTTCTCCTAATACTTTGTCTATTTTTAAGGATTTCGTATAATATTCTAATGCTTTTGTGTAATTTTTTTGTTCATCATATATAATTCCAATATTATTGTAGCACTTCGAAATTCCTTTTTTATTTCCAAATTCTTCGTCTATTTTTAATGATTTCGTATAGTACTCTAATGCCTTAGGGTAATTACTTTGGTTGTGATAAATCATTCCAATATTATCAAAGCTGATCGAAATACCTTTTTTATTTCCTAATTCTTCATTAATTTTTAAGGCCTTGGTATGACATTCCAATGCCTTTGGATAATTGCTTTGACTCTCATAAATAATTCCAATTTCAGTATAACACATTGAAAGTCCTTTTTTGAAATTTAAATTTTGAGCTAGAGTTATTCCTTTACTGGCATAACTAATAGCCTTTTCGTAATCTCCAATATCTCCAAAGCGCCAGCATAAATTTTTTAGTGTTTTTACTTTATTTGTGTCTTCTTTTTGTGTATTTAAATTGATAAGGAGTGAGTCAATAGTTTTATTTTGAGCATAGGAATTGATGCATAGGACTAATAACAAAGTATAGAAAAATAGAGTGCGCATAATTATTGCTAAAAATACTAGAAAAACTTTACTTATTCTTTTTTTTATCTTATTAACACATTTTTTGTCACAATGGTTGGTCACTCGATTTTTAACCATTATCTTTTAAATATTTATTGGATTTTTGCAAAAGCGAAGTACCTATTTTTCATTGGGTATAAAAAATTAATCACACTTTACAGTTACTAAAATTTTTGCGTACTAGTCTTTAATGAGATTAATTTACCAAACTATATGCTTAGCAAGTTTTATTTAACGTTTGTTTTTTTATTATTCAGTTTTTCCCTTGAATGTTGCATAAATAGCCATTGCAT
>CAILKE010000046.1 GCA_903834765.1 uncultured Bacteroidota bacterium | reverse complement strand
CGTTGTGCCTGTGCTATTAGTAATGCCTACTGTTGGTGCTGTTGTGTTTTGTGTTACTGCAATAACCGATTGTGAGGTACAGCCATTGGCTGCTGTTGCAGTTACAGTATATGTTCCTGGATTAGTAATCGTTGCTGTTGATGAACTTCCTAAACCGCCTGACCAAGTATAACTTGTTCCGCCTGTGGCTGTAACATTGATTGCTGTTGTTGTACAATTTAAAGTTGTTGTGCCTGTGCTATTAGTAATACCTGCGGTTGGTGCGGTTGTGTTTTGTGTTACTGCAATAACCGATTGTGAGGTACAACCATTGGTTCCTGTTGATGTTACAGTATATGTTCCTGGATTAGTAATCGTTGCTGTTGCTAAACTTCCTAAACCTCCTGACCATGCATAAGTTGAACCGCCTGTGGCTGTTACATTGATTGCTGTTGTTATACAGTTTAATGTCGTTGTGCCTGTGCTGTTAGTAATACCTGCTGTTGGTGCTGTTGTGTTTTGTGTAACAACAATAACCGATTGTGAGGTACAACCATTGGTTCCTGTTGCTGTTACAGTATATGTTCCTGGATTAGTAATCGTTGCGGTTGCTGAAATTCCTAAACCACCAGACCAAGTATAACTTGTTCCTCCTGTTGCTGTAACATTAATAGCTGTTGTTGTACAATTTAAAGTAGTAGTACCTGTGCTATTGGTTATTCCTACAGTTGGCGCAGTGGTGTTTTGAGAAACCGTAATCACTGATTGCGAACTACAACCATTTGCTCCGGTTGCAGTTACGGTATAGGTTCCTGGATTTGTAATTGTAGCAGTTGCTAAACTTCCTAAACCGCCAGACCATGTATAACTTGTCCCTCCAGTTGCTGTAACATTAATTGATGTAGTTGTACAATTTAAAGTTGTTGTGCCTGTGCTATTGGTTATTCCTACAGTTGGTGCAGTGGTGTTTTGAGAAACCGTAATCACTGATTGCGAACTACAACCATTGGCTCCGGTTGCTGTTACTGTATAGGTTCCTGGATTTGTAATTGTAGCAGTTGCTGAACTTCCTAAACCGCCAGACCAAGCATAACTTGTTCCGCCTGTTGCTGTAACATTAATTGATGTGGTTGTACAATTTAATGTAGTAGTGCCTGTGCTATTGGTTATTCCTGCAGTTGGCAAAGTATTTACTGTTAAACTAACGGTTTCTGAATTTATACAGCCACTTGCATTAGTTCCTGTTACTGTATAAACAGTTGTTGCAGTTGGAGTAACAACTACCGCTGTTCCTGTTGACGCACTTGGATTCCATGTATAAGTTGTTGCGCCGCTTGATGTTAAAGTTGCTGTACCACCAATACAAATTGCTGACGACGATGCTGTAGCTGTTAATGTTGGTAAAGAATTTACTGTTACACTTACAGTTTGCGTATTTGTAATTCCTGCAGCATTTGCACCTGTTACAGTATAGATAGTTGTTACAGATGGTGTAACAATTATAGTTGATCCAGTTGAATTACCTGGATTCCAAGTATAGCTATTCGCTCCTGTTACAGTTAATGATGACGAAGATCCGACACAAAGGGATGTAGATGATGCTGTAACTGTTAATGACGGTATCGAATTAACCGTGTAAGTAATGGTTGTACTTGAACAACTTCCTGTATTATTACATAAAGTATAAGTTGTACTTCCTGAACCCACATAACTTGGATTTGGGGTAAATGTATAGCCACCTGTGGATGCATTTACAGTTATTGTTCCTGTGGTTGCTGAAGGTTGAGTAACTGTAAATGTTGGACTATTACTGGCACCTACTCCTGTATCATTGGTTGATAAATCTCCTGTGGTAACAGTGTTTTGAAGCGTGGTTAATGAATTCGTAACTGCTACTGGTGGTATAGAACAATTTTCTGTTAATAAAGTTGTAGTTGCTGTTTTCACAACAGAGCAACCCGGTAAAGCAACCATATATTGAACATTTACTGTGGTTGTACCGGTTCCAGTAAAAGTAATAACTGTGCCTGCAAGTGTTGCTGGCCCTGAAGAAATACTCAATACTCCACCACTTGGTGAAGGTAATAAGTTTGTTGAAGATCCATTACAATACAATCCAGTTGGACCAAAAGTGGGTGTTCCTGATACTCCCACATCAATTGTACTGGCACCACAGATATATACAATGGCAGTTGCAAATGTATAAACATTCTCGTTAGTAGTATTAGTGGTTCCATCTCCCATACTTCCTCTCACTCTATGACCAACGTATCCAAAGAAATCTTGACATTTTTTTGCCAACATCGATGTATGTCCACCTGTTTCAACTGCTAAAACTTTATCCGCTACTGTTAATCCACCCGGAATACCTGGATCATAGTTACCATTAACTCCTGCTCCCCTTCCTAACATTGCTCCATCTTGGTGACCCCAATTATAGTTTGTTGAATCAACAGTAAGAACATTAATATTTGCAAACTGATCAGTTTGCTCTTGAGGAGAGATCCAATGGATATTATTCATTACTGGTCCAGCAGCTGAATTGTATCTTGGTTGAACCCAACCTGTTCTATCTGTAGCTGTCCAGTCACCTAGTTGTTTCAAAGTATTTCCGCCTAATCCATACAAGTTTCCATCTGCATTCAATACATAATAACTAGCAACTGCGCCTTCACTTGTTGCTCCAATCATTTTGATTGGGTTAGCATTAGGTGGTGATGTCATTAAGGTTGCACGACTGATAGCTGCCTGAAGAGAACCATTACCTAAATAGGTTTCCTGTCCCCAAGTCCATAATGTTCCGTCCGATTTTAGAGCGAACAACGTATTCTCAGTTCCTCTTATTTGAATAACATTAGATATATTTGGATTTCCTGCAGTTGCTTCTGTAACCTGAAACCACTTAACTGCATTGGCAGCACTTATAGCACCGGTTATTCCAGTGCCAGTATTTTCGGCTCGACCACAAGTGATTACATATACAGCTCCAGAACAAGTTACTATTGCTAAAGTGTGATAAGTAGCAAACATCATTTTAACATCAGTAGGGTTTACTCCAGCAGGTAAGCCGTCTGTCTGACCATTAATGGTTAATTTTTGAAAAGCAGTACTACTAGTAATATTAGTATGTAAAATTGAATTCTCAAATGACCAAGCGTATAAACCATCGGTTGCCAATAAAACTCCTTGTACCGTATTTCCATTTTGTGATGCAAGGCCTACTTTCAATACAGAGGCGCTTCCGAGAGCTGGGTAATTAATACTATTGATTAGTGTTGGAGCTAATACATCTGTTGCTCCATCATTAGCCATATCCTCTCCCCACACTTTATAAACTCCAGAAGAAGTTCTTACAACGGTACTATGGTAAGCAGAAACGAAATTGTCATACTCTAAACTTGTTGCATTGGTCGTTGAGCCCATACCAAAGTGCAAATAATTAGTACTTGAACAGGTAGGTAAAAATCCACATTGAGCTATTATTCCTGTTGTAGAAAATAATGATAGCATTAAGCCTATCAGAATTTTATGTTTCATGTTAAATTGTAATTTAATTAAAGAATTCATATAAAAATATTATTTAATAATAGATGGATAAGTGTAGCTTACAGTTTGGTTATTGATGTCTAAAAAATCAAACATAATATAAGTTCCACGAGTTGCCTGCCCTTTTAATGTATACACAAGATGATTAATACCTTGTTTTAAAGCGGCACCATTACTTTTTAATGTCCCATCAATATTAACCCCTACCCCAGCACTAATAACTTTTCCATCGTTAAAAACAACTTTTTCATTATTAAAGCTTTCAATATATACATCTACAGAAATTTCATTACTAGATTGCGATTGACCACCAATAATTTCATTACTAAACTTAATTGTGGCGAAATCAAATATCATTTTAATTGGACTAACCTCTATCATAATTTTATGAGGAAAGTGGCCATGTTTACAATCATTTGCGCTTGTACTAATAACTTCAGAGATTTCAATTTCAAAATTTCCGGGAGTGGAAAATGTCATTTTTTCAATTGATCCAGTGCCTGAATTCAAAACTGAAAAAGTTTCACTGTTAATGATTTTCCAAGAAGTATTATCATCTAACTTGTAAGAAAATGCTTCACCAAATGCGATTTTTTGATTCTCTACATGCTCACCATTAATTGGTAGTTGGCTGATGTTTTTTGCATGTATTGAAAAAACAAAAAACATTAAAAAAATTATGGATAAGGGTTTATTCATGATTTTGAATTATTAAAAATTATATATTATCTGATTTTGACGATTTTTTATTTGCTCTATTATTGTTAAAATTAATGCTCATACTTGTTTATAAATCAAACGAACTTTTTAATCCTTAAACATTACAGTAAGAGGCAATTTATTCCAATTAAAAATTAAGACATTTTACAAAAAACATCTTAATTTTAAAATCGACTGCGAAATAACAAAATTCAAAACAAAAAAAGAACTCGCTTGTTATTTTTTCCATTTTTAGGAATTACTCTAAACTATCAATAAAATTAAACCGTTAGTATCATTTATTAGCAAATAATAGAGGGATTCTCACGCTAGCTTAAAATAATTTGAATAATAATTGAACTTAACATAAAAATTACAACCAAAAGGCCTGTGTTACCCAATATTAAAGGCATAAAAAAGGTTTAGTGAATTAACCACTAAACCTTTTTTAGAAAATATACCTTCTATGGAGTTATTCCTCTAAAATTAAACTCTTTATTTTGCAATAAACTTAAAGTCTTTTCCTAAATACCTAGCATTGCTACCTAATTGCTCTTCGATACGCAATAACTGATTATATTTAGCTATCCGGTCGCTACGAGATGCTGAGCCAGTTTTAATTTGCCCACAACTTAAAGCTACAGCTAAATCAGCAATTGTTGTATCTTCTGTTTCTCCACTGCGGTGGCTCATTACTGAGGTATAACTATTTGTTTGTGCCATTTGCACTGCATTAATTGTTTCAGTTAGCGTACCTATCTGATTTACTTTCACTAAGATAGAATTTGCTACGCCCATCTTAATTCCTTTAGATAAGAAATCAACGTTTGTTACAAATAAATCATCACCAACTAATTGTGTATTAGCTCCTAATTTATCTGTCATTAATTTCCAACCAGCCCAATCTTCTTCAGCAAAACCATCTTCAATAGAAATAATAGGGTATTTTTTTCTCCAATCAGCCCAAAAATCAACCATCTGCGCCGATGTTAATTTATCCCCTGTTGATTTTTTGAAATGATACACTTTTTCTTCTGCATTATAAAATTCTGAAGAAGCCGCATCCATGGCTATGTAAATGTCTTCGCCTGCTTTGTAGCCTGCTTTATCAATAGCCTGCATTACTGCCTTAATCGCTTCTTCGTTATTTTTAAAGTTAGGAGCAAATCCACCTTCATCACCTACATTGGTTGCTAATCCTTGAGATTTAAGTACCGCTTTTAAATGATGAAAAATTTCTGTACCCATGCGCAAGCCTTCGCTAAAACTACTAGCGCCAATAGGCATAATCATAAACTCTTGAAAATCGATTCCATTATCTGCATGCGAACCACCATTTAAAATATTCATCATCGGAATTGGCAATAAATTAGCATTTACTCCGCCTACATAACGATACATAGGTTGTCCGCAAGCTTCAGATGCAGCTCTGGCAGCAGCCAACGAAACGCCTAAAATAGCATTAGCTCCTAAATTTCCTTTATTTGGCGTGCCATCTAATTCTATCATCGTTTTGTCTAACTCCGCTTGATCAAAGATGTACATACCTTTTAAACGCTCTACTATAACCGTGTTTACATTATTCACGGCACGCAATACGCCTTTTCCTAAATACTGTGTTTTATCATTATCTCTTAATTCAACTGCTTCGTGCATGCCTGTTGATGCACCTGATGGCACAGCCGCTCTGCCTAAAACGCCTTGATCGGTAATCACATCTACCTCAATGGTAGGATTTCCGCGAGAATCTAATATTTGACGAGCTACAATGGAATGGATAAATGACATAATATGTTGTTGTTTTTTAGTTTAATAAGGTGCGCAAAATTAGATAAAGTTTTTTGAAACTTAAGGTCGTTTTGAATAAATAGTGAATAACTATATGGGATGATTAAAGTTCGCTCAATACTTTGTTTTTATTTTTCTTTTGCTTGACCAAAAGAAACTAAAGTCAAGCTAAATCGCACCATTACCAATGTATGCGGTAGTTAATTAAATGCGTCAATTCTTAAAGTTTGAAGTTTACCCATGAATCGTTTCTTTTTTGCCATAGTTTTTTAAAACGTTTGCCTCATATTCGAGCCATTGTTCCCAACGCGCATCAACATCTTCTACGTCGTTACCATATTTACGTGCAAATCCAATAAACAACGTGTAATGCCCTGCTTCACTGATCATCAATTCTCTATAAAATTCTTTTAAATCAGCATCATTTATTTGCTCCGACAATAACTTAAATCGTTCGCAACTGCGAGCCTCTATCATCGCACCAAAAAGCAAACGATCAATCAGTACTATTTCTTTGCGATGGCCCTTGCGCATAAACTTGTATAACTCGCCCACATATTCATCTTTACGCTCAAAACCAAGAGTTAATCCTCTGTCTTTTATTTTTTGATGCACCATTTCAAAATGCGTTAATTCTTCCTTTGCCAAAGAGAGCATGTCGTCCACTAAATCGGTATGATAAGGATAGCTTATTAAAATAGACAATGCATTAGTAGCTGCTTTTTGCTCGCAATAGGCATGATCTGTTAATATCTCTTCAATGTTTTTCTCAACAATATTTACCCAGCGAGGGTCTGTTCCTAATTTTAAACCAAGCATGGCTAGTAATTTTGGGATTAATAAAAACGCTGTTAAGAATCTTCTTAACAGCGTTAAAATTATAAATAATCTCTTGATTCTTATTCAATAATTAATTTTTTAGTTGTGTTTAACGTTCCGCGCAATTAAAATGCATAGGAGCGGGACAAGAAGTGAAATCTAAGCATCAGGGGTTATAGTTTTTCTTCGATTAACGATAGATATTATGACACCTAAAAAACCTATTGTAATTAGAACGAATGATGCTATAAATAGATTATCACTATTTAATTGATCTACTTTTATAACGTCAACAATAATATCTTGATGATTTGTTGGATTATATAAAATGTGAATTTTACAGCCTTCTATTAATGGAGCATTGTTAACTGTTTTTATAGCGTTACTTGTTTTAGTTATACTTGATTTTTCTTCCCCATCTATGTTATAAGAAAATGTCACCTCTTCAAAAGTTGTGGAACTAGAAGTTTTGCTTCCAAAATTACTTGTTCCGTTTGATATACTAGAACGATTGCATTTCGTTACAATACCTTCAGTTGATAACCAGTTTTTGTATTTCTGATTTTTATCTTCATTTTTTTTTATTACAAAAGCTGGGATTAAAACAAATAATCCAACTATTAAACATGCTATGAATAAGTTATTTTTCTTTTGTTGTTTTTTCATACTGAAGTCTTCCCTTTTTATTGTGCCAATCAAAAATAGACTTTTGTTTTTAATTTTTATTTATTTTTCACTTTTAAAAGTTATTCCCGCTCCGCTTCATTTGAAATGCTAAGGAGAAGTTGTATTTCATCTTCTTTGCATCATTCAAGTAAAATGCCTCGGTTACTTAGTTTACTGAAATACCGAAGCAAACAAAAAAGCCCCCTGTTAGAAATAAAAAGGGGCTTTTAAATGACATAAAGTTAATTATTCAATAATTAATTTTTTAGAGATGCGTTGGTTGTTTACATCAATATTTACAATGTAAATTCCTTTAGCTAAAGCGCCATTTTTATTAACAGTATATGATACATTTTTGCCATTTATAACCGGTGTAGCTGATTCTTCTACTACACGCCCAACAATATCCGTAACAGATATTTTGCTTGTTTCATTTCCAGTTATTGTAAAATCAATAGTTGAACTTGCATTGGTTGGGTTAGGATAAATAGTTAAGCCAATCATATTTTCTAATTCATTTAAACCAACCGATCCTGATAAATTTATTTCATCAATGTAAATGTTGTTTGAACTACCTACAGTTGCATCAGCTCTAAAATAAAAACGGAATTTCACACTTGGCTTATTGTTAAGAGTGGTTAATAAAGAGCTTGCAATATTTGCCTGCTTCCATTGTGCGGCAGTTGGAACAAAAGCCGCTGATGAAGTACCACCTGTATTCGAAGCCATTGTTGCAATTGAAGGAATCCCTATCACATTACTCCATGAACCGCCACAATCAAAACTATATTGTACTTTAAATGTATCAACTTGAGTAGCTGATTTTTTAGCATACGCGTACCAATAAGATAAACTTACATTAGTTGTATTGCTAAAATCGAAAATAGAAGTTTCAAAAATATCTAAATTACCACCAGTACTAGCTGATGCATTATTTAAATAAATACTTTTTGAAGTTGAATTTCCGCCAGTAGCTGTGTTTTGTGACCAAGTTATTGAACCAGTATTACCATTAATTACAGAGATATCAGCAGGTAAACCCGCTACTTCAAAATTTTGACTATAAGGAGTAGCAATACCGCTAGCTCCATTTGTAACTTTAACATAAGATAGTTGATTTTTGGTGTTAGTGCCATTGGCATTAGTTGCTATTAAACTAACAGAGTATGTACCTGCTGTTGGATAAGTAACTACTACCGATGATGCTGTAGAAGTTGCTGGTGTTCCTCCTTGGAAATTCCAAGCAAGAGTTCCAGATGTTCCAACTTGACTTAAATCTGTAAAAGTAAGTGTTTGTCCAGAACATAATATCGTTTTATTCACTTTAAAATCAGCAACTGGTGAGCAGGTATAAGTTCCTGATAAGCCTGTGGCTGTTAAATTTGTAGCGGAAATAAGATTGCTTCGGCCTGAAGTTGCGCTTGCAATAGCAGTTCTCATAGCTGTTACTTGGCCTTGAGTGAACATTTTTGGACAAGAAGAATAATCCATAAAATTTTCTACGTTTTGATTAGTGCTAGGATCGCATGTATTTGTTCCTCCACTTGAAGGGCAGGTACTGAAATTCCCTTTAGTTGGAGGTGTATCAGAAACCGCATCATTACCACAAGTAACTCCAGGATTATTAGTATTACCAAAGGTATGACTCAAGTTTAACCAATGTCCAATTTCATGACTTAAAGCTCTTGCCGATAAACCAGATAGTTGATCTGAACGATAAACTATAGCATCACTTGAAGAATTTGTTGCCCAAGTTCCTGGTAAATAAGTATAGCCTCCAATAAAACTACTTACCGGTGGACATGGAGAACTAGCTCCTCCTTCAATACATTTTACGACATATACATTTAAATATTTATTTGTAGGCCATCTGTTTGTTCCTGAACCTGAATAACTGTAAGGCGAACTTGATTGAACCCAATTGGTATTTGCGTCATAATGATGAATAATTCCATTTGTACAATTACCATTTGGATCCTTTTTAGCTAATGCAAAAGTAATGTTAGCTTTTACATATAAAGAAGAAAACAATGAACTAATGGCAGAGGTATCAGATCCTAACTTTGAATAATCTTTATTAATTTGAGTCATTGCTGCAATAACTGTTGCATCAGAAATATTTTCTGACCCTCCTAAATGCAAAATATGAAATACTACAGGTATAGTGTAAGTTACTGCAGCAGTTTTTGATAATGCTTGTTGATGAATAGCCTGCTGATATTCTAGTTCCAATTGAGATTGCATTAAATTATAACGTGACTTTGCAGATGGATCGGCTGTAAAAACTTCTTCCATGGCTGCGTAAGTATTACAAGGCTTAAGTGTCAATCCTTGATTTTGTAGCTGAGCATAAGAACCTAAGCATAAACCTGCTCCTGCTAAAATGGTAAATAATTGTTTTTTCATTTGTAGATATTATTGTTTGTTTTTAGTTTTAATAAGTCGTGCCGTCTGCGCTAAATGATAAACACATAATTAATATAAATGTTTGTTTACATCAAACTTAATGTTAATGGGTACTTTTTGTGTGATATTATTAGCGTTTCGTTATTTTAGATTTAATGTTTTTTTAAACTCATTTTTATTGAATTCAAATATAGAACAAATTTATTTTTTTGCTCCTATTTCTTTCTGAGTAAGAGCCATCATTTGTTTCATGGTTTTATCCATACCCTCTACACTTCCATCTAAGAAAATAACATTCCCTTTACCTTGTTCGGCAAAGTTTTTAACAGATTCTGTCCACATGCTAAACAAAATTAACGAAGAATCTAAATTACATTCTTGCATTTCTTTTGCTGCTTCTGCCATACCCTTGGCTACTTCAGCTCTAAATAAGGCAATACCTTGGCCACGCAATTGAGCCGCTTCTTTTTCTGCATTTGCCGATATTTTAATAAAATTACCTTCAGCTTCGGCTGCTTTTGTTCGAGTAATTAACAAGGCTTGTCCTTCGTTTTCAGCAGCTGCTTTTAAATTATTACTAGCCACAACTTTTGCCATAGAACGAATCACCTCTTCATCAAACGTTATATCATTTAATTGTAAATCAATCAAATGATATCCCCATTCTTCAAGGCTAACGTCTAATTGCTCTTTAACAGCTTCTACGATATCTCTGCGTAAGGATAACACTTCCGATTGTTTTTTAGTAGATACAAATGCTCTAACCGAACCTTCGATAGAACGCACCAAAGCTTGCATTAAATTTTTATCATCAATAAATTTAAAAGCTACATTTTTAATAGCCTCTTCTCCTTGATTAATTACAGCATATAGCAACATAGCCGTGAAATTAACATTGGCTTGATCATTGGTAACTGCCTGAAAACCCAATTCTACACTTCTGTTTTGTATCGATATTTTTTTATACACTTTTTCAATAAAAGGAATTTTCATATTTAAACCAGGAGTTAAAATACGTTTGTACTTTCCAAATACAGTAATAACAGCTATAGTGCCTTGTTGCACTGTAACAAATGATAGGAAAACAATAAGTAATCCTATAACTAAAAGAATGATTAAAAATGACATAGTTTCGCTTTTTTTAATTTGTTTATGTAAATTTAAGCATCCAAATGAATAATCACTCTATAATTTTATGAACGGTAACTTTAGCTATATATTAGGAATTGTATATCTGCTTCTTAATTTAAGTTGTTATTCGCAAAAGGACACCACAAATCAAGAACTAGCTGCTTATAAAAATGGTTGTAAGCTGTTAGACTCGGCTCAATTTAAAGAATCTATTAATCAATTTAAAAAAGCCATTAAACTAAATCCCAATTATACAGATGCTTATAATAAAATGGCTATCGCTAAAATAAAACTAGAAGATTACAAAGGAGCTGAAAAAGACTTATTGATAGCTTTAAAACTAACAATCAACAATTTTGAGAGCGAAAAAACCCTAGGCATTTTATATTATCAAACTAAACGGTATAAAGAAGCAAAAGCAGTAATGGACTCAGCGCTTAATCAAAAACAAGATGATGCAGAATTATTTTACTACAAAGCTAAACTCATGTTTGATGGCAAAGGTTATAAAGGCGCGTTTGATATTTGTTCAAAAGCAACCGAAATCAACCCTCAATACATAGAAGCCATTGTTTTGAAAGGAGAATGTAAATTTGCACTAAAAGAATACGCATATGCCGTTAAAGAATTTAATGAAGCCATTAAATTAATGTCGGCAGAAAAGCCAATATATGAAGTATACAAATCAAGAGCTAAGGCCAGATTTGAAACACGAGATTATAAAAATGCAGTAACTGATTGGAGTGTATATTTAGAAGCCTTTCCTAAAGAAGAAGGTGCTCTCATTTCTCGTGGTGCCTGTAAAATAGAAACAGGAGATAATACCAACGCTATTGTAGATTTAGATGAGGCGATTAAGCTAAATGATAAAAATCCAGTTAGTTTTAATTACAGAGGTGTGGCTAAAGGAGAGAATAAACAATTTGTAGAAGCACTAAAAGACTTTGATATTGCTATTAAATTGAAATTTAATTATGGTGAAGCTTTTGTAAATCGTGCCGCCGTAAAGTTTGCTAGTAAAGATAAGCAAGGCGCTTGTGATGATTTAAATAAAGCCGATAGCCTAGGTGATGAAATGGCAATTAAATTAATAGATACTTATTGTAAACATTGATGCGTTAAGGGACTAAACAGACAAAAGAGATTTAAGAGACAGCTAGGAGGATATTAATAGAAGTAGAAATGACCATTTAAACTTTGTTGTAAAAAATGAGTTTATATGAATTTTGGTTCTTTGTTTCAAGACAAAGAACGTAAAAATTAAGTATCTTTAACCCCTCAAATAACTCAAATGAAAACAGCTGTATTTAGAAAAGCAAATTTTAACTCTGCACATCGATTACATAATCCTAAGTGGGATGAAAAAACAAACACAGACGTTTTTGGTTTATGTAATAATCCTAACTATCACGGACATAATTACGATTTAATCGTGAAATTGACTGGAGATGTGAATGAGGAAACTGGGTATTTATTCGATTTAAAAATATTAAACGAACTTATTAAATCTGAAATAATTGAACGGTTTGATCATAAAAATTTGAATTTAGACACTTTAGAATTTGCAAATTTAAATCCAACTGCCGAAAACATAGCACGCATTACCTACGAAATACTCCGAAAAAAAATTGATCTTAAATATGAATTAGAAATTACACTCTATGAAACCCCACGTAATTTTGTAGTATACCCTGTTCATTAATGTTAAGGTTTGGATACGTTTTTCTTATTAGCATATTATTCATTTCATGCAAAGAAAACACGCGGCATGTTGAGTATAGCAAACCTCCTATTAATAAAACAGACAACACTTCACATCCTATTTATGTTAAAGATAGTTGTGCTTTAGAAAAACAATTTGTTGGAAAAGAGCTCATCAACATTAACTCATTAGATACGAGTATCCGAGTTTCGCTACATTATTCTACTTCTCAAAACTTCTTAAAAAAACCTATTTACCAAGGCTTACAAGACTGTTACTTACCATGCGAGGTTGCTATTAAATTATGTAATGCCCAATATTTTTTGAAACAACAATTCCCTTACTACAATATCATTGTGTTTGATGCCACTCGACCACTTAGTGCGCAAACTCAAATGTGGAATGATTTTGATATGCCCGCAAAAGATAAAATAAATTATCTGGCGCATCCCCATGATTTATCCTTACACAACTACGGAGCAGCTGTGGATATTGGTATTATTAGTAATGATGCCATTTTACTAAATATGGGAACTGAGTTTGATTCATTTGAAGAATTAAGTAAGCCTAAAAAAGAAAAACAATTTTATTCGGAAGGAAAACTAACTAAAAATGCACTGGCTAATAGATTGCTTTTACGACAAGTAATGTTTAAGGCTGGATTTACAGGAATTACAAGCGAATGGTGGCATTTTAATGCAACAACTAAGCTAAATGCCGCAAGAAAGTACGCTCTCATTGAGTGATCTTAAGTAGAAGATAGTTCGTCCTTTTTAATGTACCGTCCTATAATATGATGACCTATATAAATAAGAGGTATTAAAGCCAAGGCTACTAATAATTTAAATGAGTAACCCCAACTTGCATTTCGTAAAAACTCGTGAAATGCCCATTTGCCTGGCAAAACAAAAGCAATATACTGAACTACAAATGTATCTACTAATTGACTAACCAAAGTACTACCTGTTGCTCTTAACCAAATATGCCTATTACCAGTAATCGATTTAAAAAACCAAAACACATATACATCCACTAATTGTGATACTAAGAAAGCAATGATACTGCCAACAATAATCCATTGCGATTGTCCAAAAACTTTGCGAAAAACATCATCAGTTACTGGTGAAAAAGAAGTAGCCTCAATATTTAATGCAATGGATAGGATAATAAACGTAAAGCTAATTAAAGCAATTGTGATATAGGTTAATTTTCGCACGCCATCTTTACCAAAATATTCGTTTATTAAATCGGTGAGTAAAAAAATAATTGGCCATAAAATAATACCAATACTTTGTGTAAATAATCCGAAAAAGGTAACCAACTTCCCTCCTATTAATTCAGCTACTATAGCGTTGGTAATAAAAAATCCAGCTAATACTAAAAATACAATATCTTTTTTGTTTTTTAAATTCATCACTTTCAATGTTATAAAACGCTTAGGAATCTTAAATAATTAAAAATCTAAACCATTTGCAAGGTTATGAAAAAATAAATTATGGTTTTGCACAATTTTATTAATTTTATAATCTACTATGAACATTTATTACAAAAATATATCCAAATGGTTGGCATCCTTTGTCTTTATTTTACATAGCCATTTTTTTGTAAAAGCACAAGATTTAAAATTTAAACATTTGGGCAATGACGCTGGTTTATCTCAAGTCACCGTTCAATCTATCTTTCAAGATTCGCAGGGCTTTATTTGGATTGGCACTCAAGATGGCTTAAATCGTTATGACGGCTATCATTTTAAAGTTTTTAAAAACAATCCTTCTGATAAAAAATCAATTTCATCTAACATTATCAATTGTATATATGAAGACGAAAAAGGTCTCATGTATTTTGGAACTCAGTCATCTGGATTATCTGTTTACAATCGATACAACGAAACTTTTTCAAACTACATTCCAAACTCAACTAAAAATAGCATTACATCTCAAGCCGTTAAGAGTATCAAATCCATTGATAAAGATCACCTGATCATTGGGACAGAAAAGGGTTTAGTTATTTTCGATAAAAATCGTAAAACCTTTGAATTAGTCAAGCCAAACAATCTCTCAACAGATTTTTACATTACAAGCGTTTTCAAAACTAAATCTAATAAACTATTAATTGTTGCGCCTCGTTATGGAATTTATGAATATAAGTCAAATACTAAGGAGCTTGTACCCTTCTATAATCCAAAGGAATTAAACGACCCTAATGTTGATTTATATAAATATGCGTTGATGACAATTGAACAAAAAGATGCAAACTTATATTTAGGAGCTGCTCAAGGTGGTGTTTATGTAATTAATGAAATCTCAGGGAAATTGATTAAAAAAATTAATTTCGGAAAAGACAACTTTCTCTTCAATCAGATTAGAGATATAAAACAAGATCCTAATTCTCCTAATATATTTATAGCAACTCTTGGTGGGCTTATAAAATACAATACAACAACCTCAAATTACAGTATTAACATTCATGACCCACTAGATAATAATTCTCTAATAAGTAACACATTATTATACCTATTCATTGATAACAATCAAAATATTTGGGTTGGCTCAGAAGATAATGGTATAGGCATTAATTTTAATTCTTACCAAACCTTTGCTCATTTTAAAAATGGAAAAGTAAATGATAACAATATTATCAATTGTTTTTTAGAAACTAAAAATAAGGGCTTATACATTGGATCAAATAATGGCTTATATGAATTTAATAAAGACACAAAAACCTTTATTAATAAGTTACTTATTAGCAAATATAACCCTACAACTATTCAATCGCTTTATGAAGACAATAAAGGCAAAATATGGATAGGTACAATTTCTCAAGGGTTATATAACTTTGATATTCAAACTCAAAAAACAACTAAACTATTGAATCATTATTTTGAGACTGCTGAAATTAATAAAATAATTGCTGATAATAATGGCATAATATGGGTTGGAACATACAACAAGGGTTTATTTAGTATTGACCCCAATACTCTAGAAACTATTCAATATTCTATCAATGATGGATTAAGTTCCAACAAAATATTGTCACTCTATTTTGATTTTGAAAAAAATAAGTTATGGGTTTGTACTGGTGATGAGGGAATTTGCGTATTAGAATTTTCAAAAAACGCTAAAAAACCACAAATAGAATACATAATACATTCCGACACTAAAAAATCCTTAAGTTCTAATATCGTGAATAATGTTAGAAAAGATAAAAACGGGACGTATTGGATATCTACAACTAATGGTTTAAATAACTATAATACCAGCACTAAAGAATTTAAACACTATACTGAAATTGATGGTTTAGCAAATAACTATGTATACGATGCCCTAGCTGACAATAAAGGTAATTTATGGTTACCTACTAATAATGGGCTCAGTAAATTTAACCCCAATAATTTAAATAATGTTAGCATGTTTAAAAATTATACCATTAGTGATGGACTTCAAAGTAAGGAGTTTAATCAAGGGGCGGCATTAGTTTGCTCTGATGGCAGCATTTTGATTGGAGGATTAAACGGCGTTAATTTTTTTAATCCCAATACCTTGATTGAAAATAAAATAGTTCCAAATGCATTTATTTATTCGTTTTCTCGCCAAGGAAAAGAAATAATGACCGACAGTTCCATGCTTTTCAAAAAATACCTTGAACTTTCTTATAAAGAAAATTATTTCACATTTGAAATAATTGCTCAAAATTATTCTTCACCTGAAAAAACTAAATTCATGTATAAATTAGAGGGGAAAGATCTCGAGTGGTCATCACCTTCTGACCAACGTTTTATTTCTTATACTGAATTGTCTGGCGGTACCTATACTTTTAAAATACTAGCAAATAATGCTGATGGTATATGGAATGAGATTCCTTATCAAATTACGATTAAGGTTATCCCACCTTGGTATAAAACATTATGGTTCTATATAATAACTGTTATATCTTCTATTACTTTAATTTTTGGTTTTATAAATTACAGAACAAATTCCATTAAAAAGGTAAATAAAATATTAGAAAATAAAGTAAAAGACCGTACAAAAGAATTAGCGCAAAAAAACTATGATATTACGAGTAGTATAGAGTACGCTAAACGCATACAAGAAGCTATTCTTCCGCCACAAGAATTAATATTTTCAAGCTTTAAGAACTCCTTTATCTTTTATAAACCAAAAGATATAGTAAGTGGTGATTTTTATTGGTTCGAAGAATTGGGAGATAATAAAATATTGGCCGTAGTAGATTGCACTGGACATGGAGTTCCTGGGGCCTTTATGAGTATGATTGGTCATAATTTATTAAATCAAATTGTATCAGAAAAAGGCATTTATAATCCTGGCGATATTTTAAAGGAACTGCATAAAGGTGTTCAGACTGCTCTAAAACAAGACCAACATACTTCAGATAACAATGATGGAATGGATATTTCTATTATTGCAATTAATACAAAAACAAAAGAATGTTTGTGGTCAGGTGCTTTCCGAACCCTAGTATTGATAAAATCCACAGGTGAGTTAGAAAAAACAGAAGGGGATAAATATCCTATAGGAGGCTCTCAATTAGATTCAAATAGGATATATACAACACATAAACTACATTTAAACACAAATGATTCTATTTATTTATTTAGCGATGGATATGCTGATCAATTTGGTGGCGAAAAAGGTAAAAAATTTATGGTAAAAAACTTCTATCAAAACTTAATTTCAATTCATCATTTAACAATGCAACAACAAAAACAAGAATTGGAGAGTCAATTTAATGATTGGAAAGCTAATTATGAACAGGTTGATGATGTTTTAGTAATTGGAATAAAAATATAAAAAACAAAAATAGTATTTAAATAATTTTTTTTTATATTTGATGTGGTTTTAGCTCTTTTTTTTTATTAACTTGAATTATAAATTATTTATCAATGAAAAAATCTGCAATCTCATTATTCATTATTATTTCAACATTATTAATTACATTCGAATCTTGCAAGAAAACTACCACTGTTGATAATGAAACTCAATCAGTAGTTGATAATGCTATTTGTGAACAACAGTTTATGACTATTGCTCCTAATGTAAATTCAAAAGGTTCAGGCTCTCCAAAAAATTTAGGATTTAAAACTACATCTACTTGTGGTACCTGGTCGGTTGCTACAACTAACCTGTCTGATACAATTACGGATGCCGTTGGATCCTATACTAATGGTCCAGTAACCTTTGAAATAAATTATGCAGGATGTGTCGATAATGATGGTATTACTAAATCAGGTAAAATTATTATTAAATCTACTCATAAGTGGTCAATGATTTCTGGTACAAATACAGCGGTAGCAACAACCACTGTTTCTTTTAATAATTATACCGTTGATGGCGTTTTATATGATGGCTCTGTAATCATTACCAAATCAGCGAATACCTTAACTACTAAAGTCATAGGAGGTCACTGCACTTCTAGTAGCTGGAATATTTATTATGATTGTGATAAAACGTTAACTAAAAATATAAACGGTGATTTCACCATCAGTGGTGCTTCAAATGGCACAAACAGAGAAGGTCGTACGTTTACTACAAATATTACAACACCGTTGTTTAAGCCTTCTAATTACAAATTTATTACGTCTGGCACTTTAGAATTAACCCCCGATGGATTTAAAACGAGAACGGTTGATTTCGGAAATGGTTCTTTAGATGACCAAGCTACCTTTACTGTAGATGGTCAAACATTTACATTTACTATGAAGTAATTTTAAATTTAAATCCTATATAAGGTTCATGATTGATGCATTTAACATATACGATAAAATGGAGAAGAATAACATCCTTCTCTCTTTTAAAGGTGATATAACTTCTGAATTACTCACTTCTATTCTTCAAATTATGGAGAATAAAATGGATAATATGCAGGAGGAACCAAAAACAAAAAAGAAAGTATATAATGTTTTAGTAGAATGCTTGCAAAATCTATATCACCATATGGATGATGCTACCAATGAAAATGGTGATAAAAATAGAAGTGCTATTTTTATGATAGCAAAAAACCATGGAGAATATAACATTATTACTGGAAATTACATACTAAGTGAAAATATTTTTGGACTGAAAAGTAGATTAGATGAAGTTAATAATTTAACTAAGGATCAACTTAAAGAATATTATAAATCAGTATTAAATAATGGAGAAATGTCACTAAAAGGAGGAGGAGGATTAGGAATGATAGACATTGCTCGAAAAACTGGTGAAAAATTAGAATATAATTTTTTGGAAATTGACAAGAAAGTTTCTTTCTTTACACTAATTATTAAAGTAACACAACCACAACTAATATAAAACACAACTAATATAAAAATAAAGCCACTATGGAAAAATACGCAATCGAAGGTACACCAAAAACACCTACTATATCATTTGATATTCAAGCTGGTGTTCTAGAAATTAAAGGTCGTTCAATCCCTGAAAATTCAATTGAATTTTATAAACCATTGATTGACTCTTTAGACAAATACTCTACAGCATCTAAGCCTGTAACAACTGTTAATATACAATTAGAGTATTTTAACACTAGCTCATCAAAATGCATATTAGATGTATTTAAAAAATTAGAAGCTATTCATAAAGGCGGAAGTGCGGTAACTATTAACTGGCATTATGAAGAAGATGATGAGGATATGTTAGAAGCAGGTGAAGATTATCAAGCAATCATCAACATTCCATTTAAAATGGTACAAGTAGCTGAATAATTTAACTACAATATAATAAAATTGAATATTAAACCCCGAACATTCGGGGTTTTTTTGTGTATTTTATCAATATTTGATTAAATTTGTAGCCTTAAAAAAGAAATCACTATGTCTAAAATAACCGATTTATTAGGAACTCAAGCTGATGGATTATTAAACCATACTTGTAAAACAATTTCGAAAGAACATGTTGTTATTCCCAACTCAAATTTTATCGACCAAACATTTGTATATAGCAATCGCAGTCCTCAAGTATTAAGAAGCTTAGCTCAATTATACGGTAATGGAAGATTAGCTGATACAGGATATATGAGTATCTTACCAGTTGATCAAGGCATAGAGCATAGTGCTGGTGCTTCATTTGCGCCAAATCCTATTTATTTTGATAGCGAAAATATTGTAAAATTAGCTATTGAAGGTGGTTGTAATGCTGTTGCATCTACTTATGGTGTATTAGGATCTGTTGCTAGAAAATACGCACATAAAATTCCATTTATTGTAAAGATTAATCATAACGAATTTATTTCTTACCCAAATAAATTTGACCAAATTATGTTTGGAACCGTTGAAGATGCCTATAATATGGGCGCTGTAGCCGTTGGAGCGACAATCTACTTTGGTTCTCCAGAGTCTGGACGTCAAATTGTTGAAGTAGCTCAAGCATTTGAACGTGCTCATCAATTAGGAATGGCAACTATTTTATGGTGCTACACGCGTAATAATGCTTTCAAAAAAGATGGTGTTGATTACCACACTGCTGCTGATTTATCATCTCAAGCAAATCATTTAGGCGTTACTATTCAAGCAGATATTATTAAACAAAAAATGTCTGATAAGAACGGAGGTTACACTGCTTTAAATTATGGAAAAACACATCCAAAAGTATATTCTGAATTAACGACAGATCATCCGATTGATTTATGCCGTTACCAGGTAGCCAATTGCTATATGGGTAAAATTGGCTTAATTAATAGTGGTGGAGAAAGTAAAGGTGCATCTGATTTAGCTGAAGCTGTTACTACGGCAGTTATTAATAAGCGTGGTGGAGGACAAGGATTAATTTCGGGACGTAAAGCATTTCAAAAACCAATGAAAGAAGGTGTTGAATTATTAAACACTATTCAAGACGTATATTTAGACAAAACAATTACAGTAGCATAAGAAATGTTGTACCGATAGCTATCGGTAGAAAAATTATGAATGTTGAATTACATCATTTATAATTTTTAATTTAAAATTTAAAATTTAAAATTTAAAAAATGGGTTGGTTTAAAAGATTAAAAGAAGGTATTACCACTACTACCATAGAGAAAAGAGAAACTCCTGAAGGATTATGGTATAAATGTCCTTCTTGTAAAAAAATACATACGGCACAAGATCATAAGTCTAACAAGCATGTTTGTATTGATTGTGGTTACCACGAGCGTATTGGTAGTGCAGAATATTTTGAGATTATTTTTGATGACAATCAGTTTACTGAATTACATGAAAATTTAGTAAGTGGTGATCCGTTAGAATTTACCGACACAAAAAAATATGCAGACAGATTAGTTGATACCATCAAAAAATCCGGATTAAAAGACGCCTTAAGAAGTGGATATGGTAAGGTAAACGGTAATGATTTAGTTGTATGCTGTATGGACTTTGGATTCATAGGCGGATCAATGGGGAGTGTTGTAGGTGAAAAAATTTCTCGTTCTATTGATTTTTGTTTAAAAACAAAAACGCCACTTTTGATTATTTCAAAATCCGGTGGTGCTCGTATGATGGAAGCTGCTTTTTCTTTAATGCAAATGGCTAAAACAGCTGCCAAATTATCATTGATGGATAAAGCTGGTATACCATATATATCGTTATGTACTGACCCAACAACAGGTGGGGTTACAGCAAGTTATGCTATGTTAGGCGATTTAAATATCTCTGAACCAGGTGCATTAATTGGTTTTGCAGGTCCTCGAGTAGTAAAAGAAACTATTGGTAAAGATTTACCGAAAGGCTTTCAAACAGCAGAGTTTGTTTTAGAGCATGGTTTCCTTGATAAAATTATTGTTCGCACAGAACTAAAAGATAAGCTGAGTCAGCTTTTGAAAATGTTTAAAAACTAAATTGAAAACTGTTCTAATAAAATTAGAACAGTTTTTTATGTATTCTTTTGTCTATTTCTTGGGTGATAACTTAAAATATTTTCTCTTAAAAAATATTGATCTAAGTGCGTATAAATTTCAGTTGTAGTAATACTTTCATGCCCCAACATTTCCTGTACTGCCCTTAAATCAGCACCACCTTCAACAAGATGGGTAGCAAATGAATGCCTAAACGTATGAGGACTCAATTGTTTTTTTATACCTGCTTTTTCAGCCAAATCTTTTAATACATAAAACACCATTTGACGAGTAATAGGCGTTCCTCTTTTACTTAAAAAAATCATATCCTCACTGTTTTTTTTTATAGCAATATGATTACGATGATTATTCACATAATTTTGAATGAGCTTAAGTGCTGATTTACCAATGGGTATAAGCCTTTCCTTATTTCCTTTTCCAATAACGGATATAAACCCTTCATTGATATGTAAATTTGTTAATTTCAATGAAATGAGTTCGCTTACGCGCAATCCACAACTATAAAGCGTTTCCAACATTGCCATGTTACGCTCACCTTCAGGAGTGCTTCTATCATTAAAAGATAGAATTAAATCTATTTCTTCTACACTTAAAAAAACGGGAAGTTTGCGTTTAATTCGAGGCGTTTCAAGTAATTCAGCAGGATTGATTTGCACATAATTTTCTAAAATTAAAAATTTATAAAAATGTTTAATACCAGAGATAATGCGAGATTGAGTTGTTTCAGTGAAATTAAAATCAGAAATATATTTTAAAAATGCTTGTAAATCTTGTAAAGTCAAATCAGCTGGCTTTTTTGAAGGATAAGTCATTTCAATAAATATCATTAATTTAGTAATATCATCTTCATAAGAAGTCACTGAATTAATAGAAAGAGATTTTTCTACTTGTAAATAGTATTTAAAATCAGTAATATTTGTTTTCCAAAGGCTCAATTTTTGTGTAATTTTGATAGAATTAAAAAAATAAATATCGTGTTAAAGATAGCAATAATCAATGGGCCAAATTTGAATCTTTTAGGAATCAGAGAAAAAGAAATATATGGTTCAAGTTCTTTTGAAGATTATTTCAAAACCATAGAACAAAAATTTCCAACCATTGATCTTACCTATTATCAAAGCAATATAGAAGGAGAGCTTATTAATAAACTCCATGAGATTGGATTTACTTATGATGCTATCATTTTAAATGCAGGTGCTTACACGCATACATCTATAGCAATTGCTGATGCCGTTGCGGGTATTAAAACGCCTGTTGTTGAAGTGCATATAAGTAATGTTTTTTCAAGAGAAGACTACAGACATGTTTCTTATTTAGGAAAACACTGCAAGGGAAGTATTAGTGGTTTTGGCTTAAACGGCTATGAATTAGCGATTCAAAGTGTATTAATTTAGAATCTAAACTTTCTCAATCTCTACCGTACAAAAAAGCCCTAAATGCTTACTAAATGGTTTACTCAGCCATTCAATACCTTTTGCAAAGCCATACATCATATATGGAATTAATGAACTACGCGATACACCACCACTTAAAACATACATAAATGGCGTGTGATAGGTAATTTTATTTATTTTTAATTGAGGGTAATCTTTCGCAAATTGTTCTAAGTCTCTTTCAAAATAAATATATGGTAATGCCTGATTAGAGTTACTTAAAGGATTACCAGGCTCTATCTCTCGTGGTCCATTTTCTTCGAAAGGCTCATGATGAAAACGCTTATAAATAAAGCGCCCTAAAGCCGAATTAGCAGGCTCTATCATAATGATTTTTCCTCCTTTTATTAGAGTACGCTGCGCTTCTTGTAAAAACAAATAAGGTTTAGGTATATGATGAAATACATTTAACATCATGATACATCCTAATTCATTGGCTTGATAAGGCAAGTGCTCAGCACTAAATACTTTATCCACCACCGGCAAATCTAAAATATCGGAAGTAACAACCTCTGGAAATACGTCTTTTAAAAACCCTCCACCCGATCCTATTTCCACATAAATGCCTTTACCAACAGACTCGCTGGTTTCTATAAACTGTTGATACCATTCGGTATACAACCTTTTTAAAAATGGTTTTTGTAAAATAATATCTCTGTGAGCCAAGGTTGCACGAGGATCATCTAAATCAAATGGGATGGTATATTTTTTAAACACGGTCTTTACTGGCAAAAATATTCATATACGAACTCTCTGGTAAGTCCAAAAAGGTTTTTACTTTTTCTTCGGTTAATTCTACCAAGTTATTATTCTCAATTAAATAAATATAGAATTGAAATTGTTTTAAAAACTGAAAGTAATCTAATACGCTTGTTCCTGCTTTTCGCATACCGTAAGGCCAAAATTCAGATAATAGTTTTAAGTCATGGTTTTTTAAAGTCTCTGTCATACCTTTAACAGCGCTCATTTCGAATCCTTGTATGTCCATTTTAATAAAATTGATTGAATGTCCATTTAAATATTCATCAATTGAAACCGCATCAATATTTATTTCTTGATCATAATCATCAGGTTTATATGTTCGATGATCGACATTTAATTTTTTAGATGTATAAATTTTAAGTGTTTGTGTTTTATCAGCCACTGCTTTATTATTTATAGATACATTCGATAAAGCTTTACAGCGTTTTTCTAAATGCTTGAAATTTGTGACATCAGGTTCAAAGCAATGCACCTTTCCATTAGAGCCAACTATTCCTGAAAGTATTTCGGCATAAAAGCCAATATTTGCGCCTATATCAAGAACAACGTCGTTTGGCTTAATGAATCGCTTCATAAGTGAAATTTCATAAGCATCTTGTTTTTGCTTAAAAAATTTGTAAGTAATTTTATATAATGGAAAGCAATTTTTAAATAACAAATTACCAAATGATATACTAATGGTTGATGCCATAAATTTGATTATTTAGTAATTTCATAAATGTAAGTCGGCTCACTTAATCCTTCTGTATGAATTAATTTTAATTTTTCAGGATATTTTACCATAATAGGTTGAACAATATTATGAACCGTATTTATCACGTCGCCTGTATTTTGAAGGGGATTAATCCGCAAACTACCGATCATAATATGAGTCACATGATTTTCATTGAAGTATGCTAAGGCACTATCTGGATTTGATTGTTGCGTTAAAGAATCTTTTTTTATAACACTATATATTGGAAAGAATTTCTTACCATTTCCATACACAAAACTCATCGGCGCTTTCCGACTTGCAACAAGCGTATTTACTGGCAAACTATCAGCACACCAACGGCTACATTTTAAGAAATTTTGCCAATCAGGTGTGTAACCATAAAATATATTTCCTGCAAAATTTTTCTTAACAATTGGTAAATTTATAGAAGCACGTTTAAATGAAGATAATAACGTAGAGCCACATAGTAATACAATTACTACTAGATATATACTTTGTCCCATACTTGATTTTTTAACAGTGTTATAAAATAAGCTATAAATTAAAATAAGCATTATTGGCATACAGATTAATACAATACGCGGTTGATCCCATCTAGCTTGTAAAATAACAAATGATAATAGTAATTGAGCACCTGTGAATAATCCGAAAAATACCAAAGGTTTGTTTTGGTCTTTAAAGACCTTATAGAGAGCTAATAAAGTAACTGCTACTACTATAAAAGCCAATAAACCATAAACCTCGGTTGAATTTTCATCTCTTAAACCTAACAATTGAAAGAAGCGCTTACTTAAATATAAATTACAATTATCCATAAAACGGCCTATAAAACCGGCAAAATCATCATTACCACCAGCTTTGTCGTATGGATCTTTCAAAAGTAAAATTTTAGTTTGTCCAGCAAATTGATTGGGAGCTGACCAAATTAGCTTAACTATAATTTCATAAGGAATTTTAAATACTAAATAACTACCTAAGGCAATACCCGCATTTTTCCATTGTTTTTCTAATAAGAAAAAAAGAATAAAGACTGGAACAGCAACAATGGCAGCACTTTTACAAGTAGCTATTAAAAAAGCAAAAAGGCCCACTAATAAAAATTGCTTTAAATGTTTCATGCCATTCGCATCTTTTTGCAGGGCATCATATAATTTAAAAAAGAAATAGAAAAACAACGATTGAAGAAATAAATAAAAAGCTTCCGTAAATGTCATACTCGCAAAGTACTGTATCAAATGATTACAACTAACAAATATCATTACCGGAACTAATACAAAAAAAGGAATACGTTTATTAAATGCTTTGAAAAAAAAGTAAACAGAAAAAAAATTAAAAATAACATTCATGATTTTAAATAAAAACAACTTAAATCCAAAAACTTTAGTCATTAAGCCCAAAAACATAACATATAACGGGGCATTTTGAGTATAGAAATACGTTGGAAACTCATTCACGTAACGCCATCCTCCCTCTAAATATAATGCATCATCATGTGCTTCACTAATACGCGCATTAAAAAGTAATACAGAAAATAATAATGATAACGCTAAAAATCCAAAAAATAATTTTTTGTTATTTAAGTCTGCCCAATTTTCAAATCGATCAAACAAAGTATTATTTTTTGATGAGCTTAATTCTTTAACTTGTTTAGTGGTGGTTTTTGCCATAATAAAAAAAGCGAATTTAATATACTAATGTTTTTTAATCAGATTTTTTCTACTAAGGAATCTCTCGTTAGTAAAAAATCATTTATTAATTTTATCACAAATTCAACCTGTTCTTCTTTGCTTATATCTGTATTATCAAGAACTACAGCGTCTTCGGCTTGCAGCAGAGGGCTTTCCTTTCGCGTAGAGTCGTCATGATCTCGTTTCTCTAAATTATGCTTTACTTCATCAAATGTAAGATACTCTCCTTTACTACTTAATTCATCTAATCGTCTTTGAGTCCGCACATTATTATCCGCCGTCATAAATAACTTTAATTCAGCATCTGGAAAAACATGAGTACCAATGTCTCTTCCATCCATAATCACACCTTTTCCCTTACCCATTTGTCGTTGCAACAAAACCATTTTTTCTCGAACCTCTTTAATAGAACTAATAGCACTTACATGATTGGCGACTTCCATCATACGAATCTCTTTCTCTACATGTTCATTATTTAAAAGGACTTCTGATGTTTTAGTAAGTGTATTATAGGCGAACGATACTTCAATGTTTTTGAGCTCTGATAACAATTTTTGCAAATCAACCGTAGAATTACTGATAATATTATTTCTTAAACAGTAAAGCGTTACTGCCCTATACATAGCCCCTGTATCAATATAATTATAATGTAATTTTTGGGCTAAAGACCTAGCTAAAGTGCTTTTTCCGCATGAAGAATATCCATCTATGGCAATCGTAATTTTAGACATAACAGGGTAAATGTACTAAATTACTTACTGTGTTCAAAAGGAATTTTATGGATATTAATAAGCTAAAACACTTCCTAACCAACGCTCAATCTCTTCAAATTTCATGTTTTTACGTTTGGCATAGTCCTCCACTTGCTCTTTATTGATTTTCCCTAAGCCAAAATAATGAGATTGAGGATGCGCAAGGTATAAACCACTTACTGCAGCAGTTGGAACCATAGCTAGACTTTCGGTTAAAATAATGCCTGTGTTTTTTTCTACATCTAATAATTTCCAAATGGTGTTTTTCTCTGTATGATCCGGTTGGGCAGGATAACCTGGTGCTGGACGAATACCTGCGTATTCTTCCTTAATTAAATCTTCATTTTTAAAGTTTTCGTCTTTAGCATAGCCCCAAATTTCTGTACGCACTTTTTTATGCATTAATTCTGCAAAGGCTTCTGCTAATCTATCTGCTAAAGCTTTTAACATAATAGCACTGTAGTCATCATGATCTGCTTCGAAACGAGCAACGTGTGCATCAATACCAATGCCTGTTGTTAAAGCGAATGAACCGATGTAATCATTCTTCTCGCTTCTCGACTCCGCTCGAAGTGACACGCTCGAAGTGACAGATTTAGGTTTAACAAAATCTGATAAAGCAATATTATATTGTCCTGCTGGTTTTTTACTTTGTTGACGTAAAGAATGAAATATACAAAGTACATTTCCTTTTTCATCATACACTTCCGTATCGTCATCATTCACAGTATTAGCTGGGTAGATTCCTATAACCGCTTTTGCTTGTAACCATTTTTCGGAAATGATTTTAGCAAGCATGCTTTGAGCATCATTAAATAATTTAGTGGCTTCAGCTCCTCGAGTAGCATCCGTTAAAATTCTAGGATAAGACCCTTTCATTTCCCAACTATGGAAGAATGGCGTCCAATCAATATATTCAGCTATTTCTTTTAAATCGTAATTATCAAATACTTTATTTCCAATAAAATTTGGTTTAGCAATTTCTGTTTTGCTCCAATCTATTGGGAACTTATTTTCTCTGGCTTCAGCTATTGAAATTAATTTATTTTGAGATTGAGCATTTTTATTTTGTTCACGCACACGCTCATAATCTTTATTGATGTCTGCCATAAACGCATCGCGCAATTCATTTGAAATTAAACTACTTGCTACAGGAACTGATTTACTAGCATCGTTTACATGAATAACTGGTCCAGAATAATTTTGTGCAATTTTCACTGCTGTATGCACTTTAGAAGTTGTAGCGCCCCCAATCATCAATGGTAGTTTGAAATTTAAACGTTCCATTTCTTTAGCTACATGAACCATTTCATCTAAGGATGGCGTGATTAATCCACTTAATCCGATGATATCTACATTATGTTTTTTTGCTTCTTCTAAAATTTTATCACAAGAAACCATAACTCCTAAATCAATGATTTCATAGTTATTACAAGCTAATACAACGCCTACAATATTTTTTCCAATATCATGTACATCGCCTTTTACAGTAGCCATTAAAATTTTACCAGCATTTGTTCTACCATCGCCAATTATTCCTGCTTTAGCATTATCTTCTTTTTCTTTTAATAAATAAGGTTCCAAATAAGCAACTGCTTTTTTCATAACACGAGCGCTTTTTACAACCTGTGGTAAAAACATTTTTCCTTGCCCAAATAAGTCACCTACTACGTTCATTCCATCCATTAAAGGACCTTCAATCACATGTAATGGTCTCCCTAATTTCTGGCGAGCTTCTTCTGTATCAGCATCAATATGCTCTACTAAACCTTTTACTAAAGCATAGCTTAAGCGAGATTCTACAGAACCCTTCCTCCACTCTTCATCTTTTTCAGTTTTTTCTTTTGTAATTCCCTTTAAAGATTCAGCATGTTCAACTAAGCGTTCAGTTGCATCGTCTCTGCGATTTAATAATACATCTTCTACTAATTCCAATAAGGTTTTATCAATATCATCATACACAACCAATTGCGCAGGATTTACTATACCCATATCCATACCCGCTTTAACGGCATGGTATAAAAAAGCACTATGAATAGCTTCTCGCACATGATCATTTCCTCTGAACGAAAAAGACACGTTACTTACACCGCCACTTACTTTGGCATAGGGTAAATTATCTTTAATCCATTTGGTAGAGTTAAAAAAGTCCAACGCATTCAAACGATGCTCTTCCATACCAGTTGCTACTGGAAAAATATTAGGATCAAAAATAATATCTTGAGCAGGGAAATGAACTTTATCTACTAAAATATCATAGGCGCGTTTACAAATTTCTTTGCGACGTTCAAATGTATCTGCTTGTCCAACTTCATCAAAAGCCATCACAATAACAGCTGCACCATATTGTTTTATTTTATTCGCTTGTTCAACAAATTTTTCTTCTCCTTCTTTTAATGAAATAGAATTAACGATTGCTTTTCCTTGAACGCATTTTAATCCGGCTTCAATTACAGTCCATTTACTGGAATCAATCATAATGGGCACACGAGAAATATCAGGCTCAGATGCAATTAAATTTAAAAAGGTTGTCATGGCTTGTTCGCTATCCAACATCCCCTCATCCATATTTACATCAATGACTTGAGCACCACCATCTACTTGGTCTTTAGCAATAGACAATGCTTCTTCGAAATTACCTTCTTTAATTAAACGTAAGAATTTTTTAGAACCAGTCACGTTTGTTCTTTCTCCTACATTTAAGAAATTACTTTCGGGAGTAAGCGTATACGGCTCTAACCCACTTAAGTGCATTAATGTATCAGGTTGAGGTTTTTTGCGAGGTTTTGCGTCTTTAGCTAATTCAGCAATACGTTTGATATGTGAAGGCGTTGTTCCACAGCATCCGCCTACTATATTTAAAAAACCTGCTTTTAAAAAGTCTTCGATTTGATGTCCCATTTCATGAGCATCTTGATCGTACTCTCCAAACTGATTTGGTAAACCTGCATTAGGATAAGCACTTACAAAGAATGGCGCTTTATTAGAAAGTTCTTCTAAATACGGTCGCATATCTTTTGCACCAAGCGCGCAGTTTAAACCAACGCTTAATAAATCTACATGGGAAACTGAATTTAAAAAGGCTTCGGTTGTTTGTCCTGATAAGGTTCTACCACTAGCATCCGTAATGGTTCCAGACACCATCACCGGCATTTTTTTATCTATTTTTTCGCAATAGTTTTGAATCGCGAATAATGCTGCTTTTGCATTAAGTGTATCAAAAATAGTTTCAATTAATAATAAATCAGCACCACCATCAATTAAGCCACGCACTTGTTCGGTATAAGCTTCTACTAATTCATCAAACGTAATTGCTCTGTAACCTGGATCATTTACATTTGGTGATAAAGATAAGGTGCGATTGGTTGGCCCGATTGCACCAGCAACGAAACGTTGTTTGTTTTCAGTTGTTGGATATTCAAGTAAAAACTCTGTGATGGCTTCTTTTGCAATTTTAGCTGATTCATAATTTAATTCATACACAAATTCTTGCATATCATAATCTGCCATAGCAATAGTTGTATCGCTAAACGTATTAGTTTCTATGATATCAGCACCAGCCTTTAAATATTCTTTATGAATCGTTTTTATAATTTGTGGCTGAGTGATAGATAACAAGTCGTTATTTCCTTGTAAATCCTTGTGCCAATCTGCAAAACGCTTTCCTCTAAAATCTTTTTCAGTTAATTTATATTGTTGAATCATGGAGCCCATTGCGCCATCAATGACTAATACTCTTTTTTCTAATTCCTGTTGTATCGTATTCATTTTTCTGAAATAAAAAAATCTCTTCCGCAATTGCAGAAGAGATTTATATGTTTTTTGTAATTATTTATAAAATCAATTCTACTTATTTTTCTCAATTATTTTGAGACGAATTCCCACCTTCTTTAGGAAATTTTAAATGATAAATTTTAAATGTTGAATTATTTAATTCATTTATCATTCATAATTTAAAATTCAACATTACTAAAAGGGTTGGTAAAGCTTCGTTGGGCGTATCCCTCAGCTTTTCTTAATAAGTGTTTTAAAGAACGAGGTACAAATGTAGGTCTTTTTATTAATTTTACCAACATGAAACAACTAATTTTCACACTACTTATAACATTATCAATGACTCTATTTTCTCAAAAAGAAGTAAAGAAAGTTTTACTCAATATGTCTGAACAAGAGCAAGCGTGGAATAATGGAAACATTCATGATTTCATGAAGTACTATTGGAAAAGCGATAGCCTTAAATTTATTGGTAGTAAAGGAATTTCCTATGGTTGGCAAAAAACATTTGATAATTATGTGAAATCATATCCTAATAAAGAAGCGATGGGTATATTAACTTTCAACATTATTGAAGCTACTCAATTATCTAAAACAAGCATTTATGTTATTGGTAAATGGGCTTTAAATAAAGAAAAACCCGCAGGTGGACATTTTACGTTATTATGGAAAAAAATAAATAATCATTGGGTAATTATATCTGATCATACAAGTTAAATTGACTTAAGGAATTAAAACACATTAGAGAAAAAAATGGATTTAGAATTAGGATTGTATAAGCATTTTAAAGGTAACATCTATGAAGTTATTGCCATTGCAAAGGATCACGAAACCTTAAATTTATTAGTGATTTACAAAGCAACCTACCAACCCGAAGGTACAAATTTATGGGTACGACCGTTAACTATGTTTATCGAAGATGTATTAATTGAAGGAGTAAAAACGAAACGTTTCACTAAAATTTAAACACAAAATTTATATCCTACGCCTCTAAGAGATAAAAAATGAACAGGTTCTTTTGGGTTAATCTCAAATAATTTTCTAAAATTTAATATGTAATTATCTATCGTTCTTGATGAAGGGTTATCGTCTTTTGTCCAGAGCCTATCTAATATTGCATCACGAGATACTACATTATTTAAATTATCGACCAACATTTTTAAAAATGCCAATTCTCGTTTAGATAATGTCTCCTCTTTACCATCAATAGAAATAATTTTAAAGGTCAAAAAATTTATTTCACAACTACCGAATTTAAAAACATCTGAATATGATGGTTTAACTGTGTTTCGCTTCAATGTAATATTAATTCTTAACAATAATTCTTCTAAATCAAAAGGTTTAGTAATGTAATCATCAGCGCCTAATTTTAAACCTTCAATTTTATCTTGTGCATTATTTTTAGCCGTTAAAAAAATAATTGGTGTGTTAATACCTTTGTCTCTTAACTCTTTGTATACATCAATTCCACTAATTGTGGGCATCATAATATCAAGCAATATTAAATCAGGGCGAAACGTTTTAACAGATTCAATGGAGTCTTTGCCATCGCCACAAGTTGAAACATTATATTGCTCTAACTCTAAATTTAATTTTAGAGTATTTCTTAAGGATTCTTCATCTTCAATTATCAGTATTCTATAAGACATAAAACTGGCATTAACTATTTCACCTCAAAAGTAGTATTTGCTCTTGTTTTTATTAAATAATTTTTGTAACTATGCATAACTAAAATATTTAATATGAGAAAAACATTTACTACAATATCATTGACTATAGGAATACTTGCATCCTTTGCTCAAAATAACAATTCTAAACTTCAAAAAAAGACTAATAACTTTACTTTAGAGAATCAAATAAGTAAAATAGAGGAATCCGAACCAGTAAAAAGAAAGTGTGGCACACCTGCCCTTAATTCTTCATATGAAGAAGCTTTTCAAGCTATGATGCAAAAAAATGAACAGTTTGCAAATGGTAAAAAATCGGCTGTTGTTTATAATATTCCAATTATTTTCCACATTATACACACTGGACAAGCAGTTGGAACTTCAGCGACTGTGCCTACTAGAAATCTAAATGCGGCATTTATAAATTCTCAGATAGCTGCATTAAATGCAGATTATAGAAAATTAAATACTGATTTCACAACTTACGTTACTCAATCTACATTTATTGCTAATAGCTCAGACATTCAAATCAATTTTTGTGCAGCGAAAGTTAGTCCAACTGGCGCAACATTAGCAGAACCTGGTATTGATAGAGTTTTAGCATCTTCAAAAAGTTTAACAGGCACTACATGGTCTATGTCTTATATTGAATCAAATGTTAAACCTGCGACCTCTTGGGATCCTACTAAATACTATAACGTTTTTGTATTAGAATTTGGAGGTGCTGATGCAGGGACATTAGGTTATGCTCAATTCCCAACAGTAACTAGCTCTGGAACTCCTACTATTGGTGATTTAGCTGGTTTTGGTGGTGCTGCAAATACAGATGGTGTAGCATTAGATTGGCATTATACTGGATTAAACAATGACGGTACCTATAATAAAGGAAGAACATTAACACATGAAACTGGACACTGGTTAGGACTATACCATATTTGGGGTGACGATGGTTCAGCCTGCTCTGGAAGTGATAATGTAGCAGATACTCCAAATCAAGGTGGCGAAAATTACACTTGTCCTTCAACAAATGGAGCGGTTGTAACTGATGCTTGTTCTTCAACCTCACCAGGGGTAAATTATCAAAATTATATGGATTATAGTGATGATAAATGTATGGTAATGTTTACAGCTGGTCAAAAAGCACGTATGCAAGCTGTTATGGCTAGTTGTGCAAGAAGAACATCTTTAAATACATCAACAGTATGTACTATTCCAAATAGTATAGATGAAAATAACTCAAATGTTGAAATGTCATTATTTCCTAATCCTACAAACGGTGAATTAAATATAACAATCGACTTATTAAATGCACAAGATTTTACAATCTCAGTTATTAATACTCTTGGGCAAACAGTAAAAGAAGTAAAACAAACACAATCAAATGGAGGAACTATAAAGATAGATTTATCAAGCAATTCAGCTGGTGTTTACTTTGTAACTTTAAAATCAAAAACAATATCTAAAACAAAACGAATTATCCTTCAATAAGATTATAATAATTTGAAAAAAAGGTCTTTGCTTAATTTAGTAAAGACCTTTTTTTATTTAGATTTCTTTGCTGATTTTAATGATTCCTTTTCATAAAATAATTTCAAAAAATATATATTTATAACTTGTAAATCCGCACAAATGAAACAATTTGAAACAGATGCATTTTTAATGACCATTCATGATGATTTATTGATAGAGTTTAGGGTTAAGAAAAATATAACCCTGCAGGAAAAAGACGTATGGGAATCCAGAGACCTATCAGTAAACTATATGCCTGATAAAAAATTTCACGTATTAATGGAAGCCGAAGAAAACGTTGATGTTTCAGGAGATGCAAGAAGAGCAGGTGCTTCAAAAGAATATTCAAAACATGTGGCGGCATTAGCACTTTGTAGTAATAAATTACACGAAACCATTATTGGAAATTTATTCTTAAAAATTAATAAACCAATTGTGCCAACAAGGTTTTTTGAAGACAGGAATAAAGCTTTACAATGGTTAAAAAATGTCACAAAATAACTCTAGGATTTAGCTTTTATTAGTATTTTGTACGTATCTATTTTTTATAGAATCGTTATATTTAAACTATAAAACTCGTCAATAAAAATGAAACTTCTTTTTATACTATTATCTTTACTTTTTATTATTCAAAACTTTTGTGCTCAAAACAATCTTCCACCTGGAGGATATACGAGTACTAATAAAAAAGCAATTAAGTATTACGAAGAAGGAAAACATAATTATGAAATCCGTAAAGACATAGATGCTGAAAAGTACTTAAATAAATGCTTACAAGAAGATCCTAAATTTATCGAAGCTCATTCTGCTCTAGCCTACTTACTAATGGAAAAGCACAGAACCAAAGAGGCTATTGATCATTTTCAAAAAGCAATCGATATCAATCCGAAATTTTTTCCTCGTAATTTTTATGATTTAGGTTTAGCACAACTATTATCAGCCGATTACGAAGGTGCACAAAAAAATTTAGAAACATATTTAAAATTTGATCGCATAAATCCAAATACAAAGGAACAAGCCGAACAGTATTTGAAGAATGCGAAATTTGGCGTTAATGCAATGAAAAACCCACAACCCTTTAAATTAATAAATCTTGGAACAGGAATAAATACAAATAATTACGAATACTTTCCTGCAATAACAGCTGACGGTAAAACCTTTATGTTTACCAGAAATATAAGAGAAGGTGAAGGTGTAAATGCTCCTCAAAACGAAGATTTTTTTATGAGTAATAAAGTAGGAGATATTTGGCAAAAAGCGTTTCCAATTAGCTCAGTGAATACCCTAGGAAACGAAGGTGCGCCAACACTGAGTGCTGATGGACAAGTTATGTTTTTTGCTTCGTGCATGGAAATGACAGGTGATTATGGATCTTCCGATAGAAAGGGTTACGGCAGTTGCGACATCTTTTATTCTCAAAAAATTAACGGTGTTTGGTCTAAGGCTGTTAATGCTGGTCAACAGATAAACACTGCTAATTGGGAAACTCAACCAAGTTTTAGTAGTGATGGTAAAACACTTTATTTTATTAGAGGTTCAGTTACTCGACAAGGCATTAAAAATCCAGACATCTATAGTTCAACCATTGGTAACGATGGTAAATTTGGTGAAGCAGTATTATTATCAAATAACATTAATACACCTTTTAAAGAAGAAAGCGTGTTTATCCATCCTGATAATCAAACACTATATTTTAGTAGCGAAGGGCATCCGGGTATGGGAGGATTAGATATTTTCATGAGTAAACGCCAAGCGGATGGTAGTTGGGGAAAAGCAGTAAACTTAGGCTATCCAATTAATACAGTTACTGATGAAAATAGTTTTTTGGTAGATGCTAACGGTAAAATAGCCTATATGGCAAGTGAAAGAGAAGGTGGATACGGAGGCTTAGATATTTACCAATTTGAATTGCCCGAAAATATTCGTCCTGAAAAAATCACTTATGTGAAAGGGCTAACCTTTAATGCTAAAACAAAAGCTCCTTTAGAAGCATCTTTTGAATTAATAGATCTTGAAACACAACAATCCGTTACCAAAGCCTTTAGTAATAGCGCAGGAGAGTTTTTAGTTACATTAACATCCAATCACAACTACCTAGTAAACGTGAGTAAAAATGGTTATTTATTTTACAGTGATAATTTTTCGTTGAAAGATAAAGTAGCTGATTATACAAAACCCTTTCAGCTCCAAATTCCTCTACAACCAATTGATACAGGCTTTACAATAGAATTAAAAAATGTATTTTTTGACGTGAATAAATGGGATTTAAAACCTGAATCAAAAGCAGAGTTAGAAAAAATCAGTTCATTTCTAAAAACTAATTCAACCTTAAAAATTGAGTTTGGCGGACATACCGATAATACAGGCGATAAAGTTGCTAACAAAACATTATCAGAAAATAGAGCAAAAGCAGTATATGATTATATTATAACTAAAGGAGCCATTGTTGCAACACGCTTATCATATAAGGGTTACGGAGACACTAAACCGAAAGTACCTAATGATACTCCTGAAAATAAAGCAAAAAACAGACGAACTGAATTGAAGGTAATATCTAAGTAAGGGATTTAAAAAGATTGAAGAGATAAAAGAGAAGTAAAAGGAAATAGTGAATGATAAACTATAATCTTGAAACATTGTTCAAATATTTAATTTAACAACTAAACACTTATAACAAACATTGATCATAGCAAAAAATATACATAAAAAATATGGCAACTTAGAAGTACTTAAAGGTGTTGATTTACACATTATGCCTTCCGAAGTTATCTCTATTGTTGGTTCTTCAGGTGCTGGCAAAACAACCCTACTTACCATTTTAGGAACTTTAGATAGAGCTACCTCTGGTGAGATCCTATTTAATAATGAAAATATAACATCACTTAATGAAAAAAAATTAGCGTCATTCCGTAATCAACATATAGGTTTTGTATTTCAATTTCATCATTTGTTGCCCGAATTTACTGCCATTGAAAATATTTGTATCCCTGCCTTCATCAATAAAACATCTAAAAAAGATGCTGAATTAAAGGCGTTGGAATTATTAGATCTATTAGGTTTAAAAGACAGAGCGCATCACAAACCCTCTGAATTATCAGGAGGAGAACAACAACGTGTAGCTGTTGCAAGAGCCTTAATTAACAATCCTAAAGTGATTTTTGCAGATGAGCCAAGTGGAAACTTGGATAGCGAAAATGCTCAAAATTTACATCAATTGTTTTTTAAGTTGAGAGATGAATTGAAACAAACCATCGTTGTTGTTACACACAACGAAACCCTTGCGAACATGGCAGATAGGAAGTTAGTAATGAAAGATGGTGTGATTATTTAAAAATTTGATATTTAACATATTCTCCTAAAAAACATAATCAATTATAACAATATACGCAATTAGCCTTCTATCAAACACAATACAACTATCAGCTTTTTATCCAACATATCTATTCCGCAATTAAGATCAATGATCGTGAAACGTAATGCTAATAAGCTTTCTAGGCTTAATCGGTTATTACTATGGATAAATTACATTTTCATTATTAGTTTATTATTTTCCGTTGCCTCCAAATATATATCTCCTGATAGTTTTTGGATATTAGCTTTTTTCGGATTGGCATTTCCTATTTTTCTTTTAGTAAACGTTGGATTCATTATTTATTGGTTTTCGCAATTCCGCGTACATGGATTATTTTCAATGATTGCTATATTAATAAGTGCCAAAACTTGTTTAGGATTTATTCAAATAGATTTTTCTAATAAAAATATATCCAACAAAGATATTAAAGTAATGAGTTACAATTCTATGCTCTTTGATCTGTATAATTGGAGCAAAAACTCACAAAGTAGAAATTTAATTTTAACATCACTTGCTGAAGAAAACCCTGATATATTATGTTTACAAGAATTTTATACTTCAGAGCAAAAGGGGGATTTTAATAATATAGATACAGTTACTAATTTATTAACAGCTAAAAACAACCATATCGAATATACAACAACGCTGCGAAATGAAGACCACTGGGGAATTGCAACGTTTACAAAATACCCCATTTTTAAAAAAGGAAAAATAGAATTCAATACTCGCTCTAATAATATTTGTATTTATACAGATGTTATTATAAAAAAAGACACTGTACGTATTTACAATATGCACCTACAATCAATTAGCTTTAGTAAAGCAGACTATAAATTTATAGCCCAAGTAAAAGATGATAGTACAGATACGAAAGATGAAGTAGAGAAAAGTAAAAGTATATTACGAAGGTTAAAACGAGCTTTCGTCAAACGAGGTAAGCAAGCTGATGTTATCAATGTGCATATTGCTAATTGTAGATATAAAATCATATTATGTGGGGACTTTAATGATACACCCGCATCCTATGTATATCATACTATTCGTGGGAACTTAAAGGATGCCTTTATTGAATCAGGTTCAGGCTTTGAACAAACATACGCTGGTAAATTTCCTCGTTTCAGAATTGATTATATTTTACATAGTAAAGACTTCAAATCTAAAAAATACCATCATCTAACAGAAACCTTAACAGATCATTATCCAATTATTACTTACTTAGAATAATTAAGCTTTCCTTCTGGCTTTTTCCTTAATAATCAAACTTAACTCTCGTCCTGTTTGTCCTTTAACAGAGGTGTTTTCTTGTGCTCGACGAATCAAATATGGGAGAACTTCCTTAACGGGTCCATAAGGCACGTATTTAGCTACATTATAACCTTCTAATGACAAATTATAACTAATATGATCACTCATGCCATATAATTGTGCAAAAGAAATATGTGGATGGTTTTTAGGTAAGTTCTTTTCAGCCATTAATTGAGCTAAATACAATGCACTTTGTTCGTTGTGTGATCCGGCGCAAAAAGCAATTTTATCAATGTGCTCCACGCAAAATAAAATAGTATCATTATATAATTTGTCTGATGACTCTTTATCTTTATTAATCGGTGAAGAATATTTTTTTTCAATTGCTCTCTCGCGTTCCTTTTCCATATATGCACCACGAACTAACTTAGCACCTAAAAAATAATTTCCTTCCTGTGCTTTTTTAAATGAAGCCTTCAAAAAATCTAATCGATCATGGCGGTATAATTGAAACGTATTGTAAACAATAGGTTTTGAGAGATTGTGCTTACTCATATTATCATCAGCCAAATCATCTATTGCCTGCTGTATCCAACTTTCTTCTGCATCAATAAATATGGCTTGATTAGCATCATGAGCCGCTTTGCAAATCTTGCTTACTCTAAATTTTACCTGATTATATTCGTTTATTTCGGCATCAGATAATGCTTCATTCGCACTAACTTTTTCTAATAACGCAAAACGCGCAAGGCCAGTTACTTTAAATACACAAAACGGGATATGCTTCTCATGCTTAGCTTTTTCAATGGTTTCAAGAGTTTCATTTAAACAGGCATCAAAATCAGCCTCACTTTCTTTACCTTCAACACTATAATCTAAAATAGTACCAATATTATATTTGCCTAATTCCACAATGGTATTACTACAATCATGAATTGTTTCTCCACCAACAAATTGCTTAAATATGGTATTTTTGATTATTCCTTTAAAACCTATGTTTAAAGACAAAGGCGCTACTTTAGCTCCAAAATTAACCATTGCAGGATTACTTACTAACTTAAATAGCCAATAAGATTTAGTGAGATCTGCGTTAGTTTTAGCTTTAAAAGCATTTTCAGTATTATCAAAGGAAACCATATGATATATTTTTTGCATCAAATATAAAGTTTTTAAACTCAAATAGCAGTTCATAATTCTAAAAAATAATCAGCCAAAAACAAGTAATTATCTCATAAAAAAAGTACTTTTGTTTTATGTTAGTAGCCGATTTAATAACCGATGAAATTCCTCCTCTAAAACATACCGACACCGTTGAGATGGCTTTAGATTGGATGGAACAATTTAAAGTGTCGCATTTAGCGGTAGTAAAAGATAGAGAATTAATTGGCTTGGTTTCTGAAACAGATTTAATGGACTATAACCGTCCTGATGAAACGATTGAAGAGCTTAAGATTCCATTATTAAAGCCTATTATTCATAACTATCAGCATACTTACGATTTATTAAAATTAATGATGTCTTTTAATTTGACGCTGATTGCTGTGTTAGATGATAAAGAATTATATAAGGGCTGCATTACGTTAAAAGGCTTGCTAGCAAACCTTTCAAGTATGGCTTCTGTTCAAAATCCGGGCGGCGTTATAGTCTTAGAAGTTAATCAAGCAGATTATTCATTAACACATATTTCTAATATTATTGAAGGTAACGATGCTAAAATATTAAGTGCTCACGTGTCGTCACTTCCTGATAGCACAAAGGTTGAAGTTACATTGAAATTAAATGTAGAAGATTTGTCTCGTATTTTACAAGCATTTTATCGTTATAATTATATCGTGAAAGCTTCGTTTCAACATGGCGATTTCGAAAATGGAATGAAAAATCGATTGGACGAATTTCTTCATTTTTTAAATATCTAAAGCTACACTAATCTATGACAATAGCTGTATATGCTCGTAATACTAAGGATAATCGCGCTGATTATATAGAGCAACTACAGATATTATCTACTCAAGAGCATTTCCAGATTGTTGTTTTTAAACCTTATCAGGATTTTTTAAACACCACACAATCGAAACCATTTGTATTTAGTACTTTTTCAAATTCAGAAGAATTAATTGCGAAAGCAGATGTTGTTATTTCTTTAGGTGGAGATGGCACGATGCTCGAAACATTAGATTATGTTCGGAAATCAGGGATTCCTGTACTTGGGGTCAATACAGGAAGATTAGGTTTTTTAGCAACAGTTTATAAAGAAGATTTCGCCAACGCAATTAAATTAATAACCAAAGAGAAATATACGCTTGATAAGCGTGAACTCATTGAATTAGATAATGCCACAGATTGCTTTAAAGGTGTAAATTATGCGCTCAACGAATGTACCATTCACAAAAAAGAATCGAGCGCTATGATTAATATTGACACATACGTAGATGGTGTTTTTTTAAACTCATATTTTGCCGATGGCTTAATTGTATCAACACCAACTGGATCTACAGCATATTCACTTAGTTGTGGCGGACCAATTATGATGCCTGATTCGGATAATTTTATTATTACTCCTATTGCGCCTCATAATTTAAATGTAAGACCTATAGTTATTTCAAATAACAAAACGATTAGCTTTAAAGTAAGCGGTAGAAGTGAAAGCTTTAATGTGTCCTTAGATTCTCGATCTCAAACTCTCAAAAATCAATCGGAGTTAGTAATTAAAAAAGCCCAGTTTAAATTTCACATGATCAATTTAGAAGGTCAACATTTTTTTGAAACACTTCGAAATAAGCTTCTTTGGGGCATTGATAAAAGGCAGTAATAATTATTCTACCACAGAATTATAATATTCTAAAGCTTTCTTAATTTGTACAGGCGTAATAGCCACATCTATTTTATAATCCCCTACTCCATTTAACAGCACACAACGAATTTCGTTTTTAGAATTCTTTTTATCGTTTAGTGATAAATCGACAATAGCATTCGTGTATGATGTATGAATAGCTTGTGGATTAAATTTAGTTTTAAGAACAGAAACAATATAGTTTAATTCGGTTTTAGTAAGTCCTTTTTTTTGATATGATAGCCAAGCCTCTGCCATCATTCCAATCACAATGGCTTCGCCATGAAGCAATTCATTTTTAGTACCTAATAAAACAGATTCAATGGCATGCCCAACAGTATGTCCGAAGTTTAATGCCTTACGAATATTTTTTTCAAGTGGGTCTTTTTTTACAATAGTATTTTTAAGCGTGATACTTTTAGTAATGACATATTCCAAATCATCGTCATTAGTTCTATCCGAAAGCTTTTTCCAAAATTGAGCGTCACTTATTAGTGCCATTTTATAAACCTCCGCTAAGCCATTATTTACATGCCTTTCAGGCAAACTCTTTAAAAAATCAAAGTTAATAAATACGCCTTTCGGTTGCTTAATTGTTCCAATCACATTTTTAACAGCTCCGAAATCAATGCCTGTTTTTCCTCCAACACTGGCATCCGCCATAGATAATAAGCTAGTAGGAATATTTATGAAATCAATCCCTCGCTTATAAACAGATGCCACAAAGCCACCTAAATCAGATACAACACCACCACCTAAATTAATAATGAGTGATTGTTTATCTGCTTTCAATTCTATGAGTGTTTGCCAAATATGGCTAGCTATTTCTAAGTCTTTCGAAGCTTCTCCACTTTCAATTTCTATGACCTCAGCGTCTTTTAATATCATACTCGACGATAACAATGCCGGTAAACAATGGTTAAGAGTGTTTTCGTCGCAGATAATAAAGTAAGAACTATAGTTTTCGTTTTTCAAAAACTGATTTAATTGTCTTAAAGAATCGGAACCTAATTCAATTGAATAGCCTATGGATTTGAGAGTTTTCATATTTTAGAGTACGAATTTAATACGAATATACAAATCTCTGTTTATACGCTACAAATTACTATTTAACCAATTACTCATGATTAAATCTCCATACTCCGAAAGGATAGATTCTGGATGGAATTGAACGCCTCTTACATTATGAGTTTTATGTTTCAATGCCATAATATTTCCATCATGATCTTGAGCTGTAATTTGCAAAGAAACTGGAAAATTAATTTTATTGACTACCCACGAATGGTAACGACCAACCGTAAATTCATTCGGACAATTTTTAAATAATTCATCATCTTCTAAAATATGAATAGGAGTTGATTGACCGTGACAAACCTTGTCTAAATTATTGAGTGTTGCACCATATGCTTCTCCAATAGCTTGCATACCAAGACAAACACCTAAGATATTTTTAGTAGAGCCGTATTGTTTAATGAGTTCAGGCATAATACCTGCAGAACTTGGCAATCCAGGTCCGGGAGATAAAAGGATACTATCGAAATGCTGAATATCTTCTAATGAAATTTGATCATTCCTTATAACTTCAAATTTAATAGTACTAACCTTTTCAATTAAATGAACTAAGTTGTAAGTAAAACTATCGTAATTATCTAGGATTAATAATTTCATCAGAATAACTCCTAATTCCCTTCCATCAAGCCTCTACCTGTCTTTTGAATTTTATTATCACGTTTTAAATCGGCAATAATTTTATCTAATACACCATTTATAAAAGTTTTGCTATTAGGTGTGCTGTATTCCTTAGATATATCAATATACTCGTTTAAGGATACTTTAACAGGCACATTACTCGCATTCAAAAACTCAGCAAGAGCCATTTTCATAAGCAATACATCCATAGAGGCAATACGTTCTAATTCCCAGTTTTTTGTTTTTTCATCAATGAGTTTCTCGTATTCTTTATTTCCTGCAATCGTTTTTCTAAATAGCGTTGAAATAAATTGCTGATCATCTTCCTTGTCTTTATATAAAGAGGTTAATTGAATAGTTCCTGAAAAATTCTCGAAAGTGCGAGCTACCATTGAGAAAGCACCGAAGGTATCATCAGCCCAATGCAAATTTTTCTCTTCAAATAAGTGGTTTAGTAAATCATGCTGATATAAAAACTCAGTAGCAACAGAAATTAAAAACTGCTTATCTTCTTTAGCTGAAGGAGTTGTAGAAGACATATAATCTTTATACAAATCTGTTTGTTTTAATTCGGCATATAGCTTGCGAACTAAATCAAAATCACTTTGCCAGGAAATTTTACGGTTTAACACTTCCTTTTTTAAATCATCATTATTAGTTAAACGAACCAATAAACTATTTTCAATAAATCGTAAGTTAGGCTCTAAGTCTTCCTTAGTAGGTAAGCGTTTATTTTTATTTTCTTCGGAAACTAATAATGCTACATGGTGCATATCAGTAAATAAAACTAATATATAAACGTATAAATCGTAAATTTTATCTAAACTTTTAAATAAATCTTTTTCGTGAGAAATTGCATCTGCATTTTCTTGTTGAAAGAATGAATACAAGGATTGCATAGTTTTTATTCGAAGGTAACGTCTGTTTAGCATAAAGAACGATTTTTTGTTATTAGTATTTAGTACGTGAAATTTATAATCAATTTAATCTTTAATTTTAAAGTACTGAGTTAATGCGTGCAATACTTTCTATTCGTTGTTCGGCTATTTTATTAGCAGCAGCATATGTTGGTATATTTTGTATTTTTGCTGTTTGAAAAATATTCCACGTTGTATCGTAAATTTTTTCTGCATGAGCCATAGCGCGTTCTCTATTATAGCCTTCTAGCTCATAATATACGTTAATGATTCCTCCGGCATTTACTACAAAATCAGGAGCATACAAAATACCTTTTGCTAACACTAACTCTCCATGTTTTTTTTCATCTGCTAATTGATTATTAGCAGCACCACATATTACTTTGCATTTTAATTTAGATAAAGTATCGTCGTTAACTGTAGCGCCTAAAGCACATGGTGCATAAATATCAATATCCAGATCAAACATACTATCTGCAGAAACAACCTCAGCTTTGAATGCATCAGCAACTAATTTCAAACGATCCTCGCTAATATCATTAATATATACTTTAGCACCTTCCTTGGTTAAATGTTCCACTAAGTGCATACCAACATTACCGATACCTTGTACTAATATTTTTTTTCCTGACAAACTATCCGATCCAAAAGCTTCTTTTGCACTTGCCTTCATACTCACATAAACACCGTAAGCAGTTACTGGCGAAGGATCTCCGCTACCACCCATATTCACTGGTAATCCGCTTACGTAATCCGTTTCCATTTTAATGATTTCCATATCACGGCTACTCATTGCAACGTCTTCTGCAGTAATATACTTACCACCAAGGCTGTTTACAAACTTTCCGAAACGACGCAATAACGCTTCTGATTTTATTTTTTTAGAATCACCTATAATAACTGCTTTTCCACCACCAAGATTTAAACCAGCCACAGAAGATTTATAAGTCATACCACGCGATAAACGCAAAACATCTGTTAATGCTTCCATTTCATTATGATAGTTCCACATGCGTGTACCTCCTAATGATGGCCCAAGGACAGTATTATGAATTGCAATAATAGCTTTAAGGCCTGTTGCATTATCATTACAAAATAAAATTTGTTCGTGATTGTATTGTAACATTTGCCCAATTACTGGGTTTTGAGCTAAACTAGAATCTTTGATATCTTTTACTTCCATAATAAAGAGGTTTAAATTTCGGGGCTAATTTAGGGTTTATTTTGAATTGTATGACGTTTATATCAAGCCAAATGAACAGATAATCGTTATTTTTTTTCGAGCTTAATGATGTAATTTTTCTTGCATTGAGTCAATCTTGTTTTTGGATTAATGAATTCGGCTGTTAAGCCTGATACTGGGAAATCATAAAATAATTTACTTTCTTTAATCGTGTAAACGGAATCAATTTGTAATTTCCCAATACTGTCAGTCATAACCCAGCCGGAAGTATTTGGAGAATTTAAATTTATTTCTTTGTATGAATACAATTCGTCAATTTTTCCATGAAAATAAAAATACCCTGAATTTGTTACCTCTGTATGATATACATAATACTGTTTCACGTTCATGGCATTCATCGCTTTGGCTATTTCAGAGTCTGATTGAAATTTAAAGCATGGCTTATAAAAAGCAGTGTTTACCATAATATTAGCTGCACATACTATAAATACACCACATACAATAATCCTAGTTTCTAACTCTGATTTTAATTTGAATAGACTAATAATTCCTGCTATAAATAATACATAGGTAACAACTTTAATAAGTATTGATGTTTCAAAAGCAAGAAACATAATGTAATAGCTTAGCGACACACAAATAATCCATACTAAAACAGATAAATAGATAAATACATTTTTCCATTTTAAGTTGCCTAACACATTTACTAAAAAATTAGAAATAATAATAGCAGCAAAAGGGTGAATAATAAAGGTGTAATGGGGTAATTGATAGGATGACATTGATAGCATAACGATTGTTATAATAAAGCCAGCTGTGCTCATCACTTCCACATTTAGATAATCTGTTTTAAATGCTTTTATTTTTGTTTTGACATCATATACCATGGCAATAATAAAAATCAATGGCCAAGGCAGCAAACTCCATAACAAACTATGGTATAAAAAAAATGGATCGGGGAAGTTTGATGGCAGCGGATTATCACCAAATATTCGCCCAAAACTTTGTGTCCAATAAAAGAACCTTACCCCTGAAGGACTTTTAATAAAGTAGCTGTCAATTTCAGGATGCATATCAAATTGCATATACAAACCATAGGTCATTGGCGCTAAAATAACGCCTGCAATAACTATTACTATAAGATATTGCCATTTAAAAAATGCTTTCCAATTGCGTTTATAAATAAAATCACTACCGAATGCAATAACAGGAAGCATTAGTCCAATAGGACCTTTGCTTAGCATAGCAAAACCAATTCCGATTGCTCCTAAAACAATATGCTTTAATTTTCCAGTTTGATTAAACATGGCTATTTGCCACATCGTAAACATTACAAATCCTGTTAAAAGTGTATCAGTTCTAACATCATGTTGCATTAAAAAATAAGCTTGGCTGGAAGCTGCAATTAATGCGGCGTAAATGGCTACTTTTTTACTATAATACAATAAAGTAAAGCGGTATAAAGAGTATAATCCTAAAATAGAAATTATAAAAGAAGGCAACCTATAAGCGAAATCATTAATACCAAAAATGTGATAGCTTAATACAGATGTCCAAAATAATAAAGGAGGTTTATCTAAGTAATCATGTCCCTTATCATAAACTTGCAAGTAGCTTTTAGTAAAGAACATATCTTTAGACATATTTGCATATTGAGGTGCATCAAAGTCAATTAAATCATTCCAAAAGCCAGTAATATAGGTTATAAAAATTAATGTAAAACAACCAAATGTGATTAGAGCATTTCTATTTTGAAAATTTAATTGGGTGGAGTTCATTTTTAAAATTTAAAAGACAAATGTATTGTTTTTATCTGTTTACTATTTATTCCATATTAATAAAAAAACTCCATTGATAAATCACCAATGGAGTGTATAATTACATTATTTAACGTCACCTATTTTCTTGAATGGGCAGACTCAGCATTTTCTTTTACAAATACCATATCGCTTCCAGCCATCATTTTATTAACATTAGCTACAAAATCAGCTTGTTCAGATTTTGTTAACTCTGTTAAATGTAAACAATAATCCGCTTCTCCTTCTCTGCCCCAATGTGCAACCGTATAGGTTGGTTTTTTAGGATGAACACCTATGTAGGCCAAAAGCGCAGCACTTTTGGTCTTATCAGTACCTGCGCCTTTACTAATGAAAGAAACAACTAAGCGAAATTTTTCTGATTGAGCTTCTGCAGTTTGAGTTGAAGTCGTTGTTTCTTTTTTGGATTTACAAGACATGCCAACAGTGGCTATAATTATTATGGAGACTAAAAAAAATAGATGTTTCATATGTTTAAATTATTGTTTTTTTTGTCATATGGTATAGCCAGTTTAATAATTGGTGTTTGTGTTTCGGCAAACATGGCTATTTCATATGGTTATTATTTGTGTAAAAATAATAATTATTTAAAGAGTTTCCATTTTAATGATGCATTTATTTTTCCCATATAAATTAAAAAAATTAATTTTATAAAAAGTTAACATAATCAATTAAGTAATTTCAAATTAAAAAAAATGAAATTAGTAAAACTAAAAAACGTTCGAAAAGATTAACTTTTCGAACGTTTTATTAATAACAAATTAAAGATTATCTTCCTCCTTGCATGGCTTTCATTTCGTCCATTGTCATCATTTTATAACCATCAGTTGATAATTCAAATTTTGAATCAGCAACAGTCTCTGTAGATACTTCTTTTGCAACCATTTTAAATTTCATTCCGCCATTACCACCAGAATATTCAAAAGCCATTCCTTTTAAGCCCTTCATAATAGCCTGTCCGCGACCTTTACCATCTTTATTAGGATTATCAAATTTTTCGCTATACCATACATCAACTTTTTCATCTGTTTTATCTTTTTTAGTTATTGTTACAATTGCTTTTTTACACTCGTAACCAGCAATCATTTTAGTTTCAGTGGTATATTCAATTTTAGGATCAGCTGGTTTATCTTTTTCCTTCGCAGCAGCTTTGTCCATCTCTTCTTTAGTTTGTTTAACAGCAATTTTATTACCCATTTGGTCAATCAACATTAACATTCCTTTCGAATCGGTATAAACGGTTTGAGATCCCATCATGGACGACACGTCTGTAAGCACTCTATCATTTTTAAAAGTTACTTTCGTTTCCATATCGCCCATCATTGCAGCTTGTTCTGGAGGCAAGCCTTCTATTTTCATCGAATAAGTAACTGATCCTTCTTTTAATTGTGCATTTAATGATAATGCTGATAACGCAACAACAGCTAGAGTAGAAAATAATTTTTTCATGTGATTTAGTTTTTTATTTTTTTCGGTTGACTATTTAAAATTGATATAGCAAATTAACGATTTATTAAAAGTGAAATGATAAAAATATGCTAAATGGTTATTTTTACAAAAAATCGGCAAATAAGCGATTAAATTCATTATCAAACTCTGAACGAGTTAAAATTTTATAATAAGAAGGGATATCAAAATCGGAATCTTTAATTTCTTCATTTTTTATGCTAGTTGCAACAAAATGCATTTCTAAGCCTAAACGCAACACGCGATAATCTAAAGGCATTCCCTTTAATTCCTTATAAGGTGTTAATTCATTTGAATTTTCAGTACCAATATCCAACGTATAATAAACATCAAATGTAACAGATGGGTCAGAAACCTTTGTAGCAATCACTTTTTTGCATTTATATCCTGCAATCATTTTAGTCTCGTTTGTTTCCTTAAAAGTTAACTTATACTTACTATTTTCCTCTATCAGCATTGAATCAGTTTCTATACATGCATTTTTAATATCCATGTATTTGATCATCTGAGATAAGGTCTTATTTTCCATATTACAACTAAAATAAATACTGAAAATGCCCATTGTGCTCATTTCCAAGATCCATTTATCGTTTTTTATTTTTACTGCAGCTGTAGATGGCGCAAAACTTGCCAACGGATGATTCTCGTTAATAACATTTGCTTTATATTCGATAACCCCCTCAGTTATAGCATTTTCAGACTTATGATTGCCCCCACACGAAAAACAAATCAGGCTAAGAGATAGAAATGAGAATAATATTGGCTGAATTAATTTCAAAAATAGGGTTTATTAAAAGCGAAAGTTACAATTTAGATTTAAACTAACAAATTAATATCCTAAAATTTTAAGCATCGATTTATAGCTTTGTTCTTTTGCAAAAAGCTTAGTGGTTATTTTTCCGTCATCGTCTTTATCTATTAAAACATGCTTGGGTGCAGGAACTAAACAATGCTGTGTTCCACCATAACCACTTAATGCCTCTTGATAAGCTCCAGTATGGAAAAATCCAACATATAATGGTTGTTTATCCGTTTTTTGAACCTTTGGTAAAAACACCTGATTTGTATGGGCTTCGCTGTTATAATAATCCATACTATCACAAGTTAAACCACCTAAATTGACTGGCACATACTGTTTATCCCAATTATTGACAGCTAAGAGTATAAAACGTTGATTAATTCCCCAAGTATCTGGCAATGTGGTTATAAATGAGCTATCAATCATATACCACTGTTCTCTGTCGTTTTGTTGCTTTTGATCAATAATAGAGTATAATGTAGCTCCACTTTCGGCCACAGTAAACGAACCAAATTCAGTAAAGATATTAGGTTCATCGATCTCATGTTGGGTACAAAACGTTTTAATTTGAGAAACTATTTCTTCAACCATATATTCATAACTGTAATCAAAACTCAACGAAGTTCGAATAGGCATACCTCCACCAATATTAAGAGAATCAAGAGTTGGGCATATTTTTTTAAGCTCTAAATATATATTGAGACATTTATTTAATTCTGTCCAATAATAAATAGTGTCCTTAATTCCATTATTAATAAAGAAATGTAACAGCTTTAGTTCAAACTTTGGATTATGCTGTATCTTCTCTTTATATAAACTTATGATGTCAGTGTAACGAACTCCGAGTCGAGATGAATAGAAGGCAAATGATGGTTCTTCTTCTGTACTTATTCTAATTCCAAGTTTGGTTTTAGGTACTTTGACATTCTTTTTATAGAAGTCAAATTCATCTAAATGATCTAAAACAGGAATCACATTGAATCCGTCATTAAGCATATCAGAGATATACTGCTTGTAATTTGTTTTTTTATACCCATTACAAATGATGAATGTTTCCTTTGATAATTTCTTCTTTTTAAACTGTTCTTTCAATATTTGAATATCATACGCAGAGGATGTTTCTATATGAACGTCATTCTTAAGCACTTCGTCTAGTACAAAAGAAAAATGTGAGCTTTTTGTACAATAGCAATAAACATACTTGCCTTTATAATCGGCTTTTGCCATAGCCACATTAAACATGCGTTTGGCTTTTTGAATTTGAGAAGTAATTTTAGGTAAATAGGTAATTTTTAAGGGTGTACCGTATTGTTTAATAACGTCCATTAATGGGATATCATTAAAATATAATTCATTGTCTTTAACTTCAAACGATTCTTGAGGGAAATCAAAGGTTTGTTCAATTAAATCTTGGTATTTATTTTCCATTTTGCAAATGTAAGTTACTTGGATGATACTACAAAGCGTAAATGTAAGTTAGATGGATATTCGAGAAAATTTTACAATTAATTAATATTGATGAAAATGTAGAGTATTAAACTCTTACTCCGATAATCAAAATATCGTCAACTTGTTCTAAATTACCACGCCATTCTTCAATCGTTTGGTTTAATTTATCTTTTTGTTGATCAATAGGGAATTTACTAATATCCGCCAATAACGTTCTAAAATTACCAGCCATAAACTTTTTGCCTTTAGGACCGCCAAACTGATCAGCATAACCGTCAGAGAAAACATAAATACTATCACCTTTTTGTAATTGAATCGTATTATTTGTAAAACTTTGATTCTCCCCAATAAACATTCCTACAGGAAATTTATCTGCTTTAAATTGCAATAATTCTCCATTGCGTATAATATACAATGGATTAAAAGCACCTGCAAATTGCAACTCGAGTGTGTCATAATTAATAGCACATAGTGTCATATCCATACCGTCCTTTGTTTGTTTTTCAGAGGTATTAGTATGTAAAGTATTAGCAACACCATCATTCATTTTATCCATAATGATGGATGGCGCAATACTTTCTGTATTTTTTAAAATATCTTTCAATAAGTTATAACCCACAATACTCATAAATGCACCAGGTACTCCATGCCCCGTACAATCAACTGCTGCAAAATAACTCCATTCGTTCTTTTTGTCAATCCAATAGAAATCGCCACTAACGATATCTTTTGGTTTATACAAAACAAAAGATTCTGGCAATACATTTTTCACTAAACTATTAGGGGGTAATATTGCCTCCTGAATTCTCTTAGCGTAGTGAATACTATCTGTTACTTGTTTAAATAAAATTTCTAATTCTTTGGTTTTTAATTCAATTTCCTCTTTTTGCTTTACAACTTGTTCAGTTCTTTCTATTACTTTTTGTTCAAGTACTCGTTCATTTTCTGATAAACCATCACGCATCACTAATAAGGCATGGCCTAACGAGTCATCTTTACTAAGTGGTTTATAATATGCTTCAAAATTACCTTTACCCGTTTGTTTAGCAAACTCAGTCGTACTTTCCATTGATTCAACTAAACTATTAAGAGCAATGCCCATTTCACCTATTTCATCTGTACGGTAATTGATGCGCTCTTTAGGTAAAATACCCAAGCCCATTGATAACAACATTTTTTTAAGAAGTTGAATTGGTTTGGTAATTGAGCGAGTGGTATAAATAGCAATTAATATTCCGCCTATAATTAATCCTAATCCTAAAAATATTACAAAACGTTGTAAAAAATTAAAGGAATTAAACATTTGCTCAGTAGTAGCTTCTGCAAAGGTTTCTTTTTTAGTAATGAGTTCATTTAACTGCCCATATAATACCTTAATTTTTTCCTCCGTATCTTCATAAGATAACTGTGCAGGAAAATAAACATTAGCATCTTTGTACGATTCCCATGTAGACAACACCGACATAATATCTGTTTTGTAAACTGTAAATAAACCATCTGAGAATTTTTCAATATTAGAAAATTTCTCTTTTTCAGACGGTGTCCAATCAGAGGATAGTGAATGAATTTTATTTTTAATATTTGGATAATCTCTATCTATTAGGTTACGAAGTTCATTTTTAAATGGCTCGTCATTTTTTGACTGAATGTAATACCATTTAGCCATTAAGGTTTGAGATTTTTGCAATAAGAAATTAAATTGTTTTAATGCAGATACAGCTGGTGTTACTTGTCCTACAACCGATTCAGTTTGAACTTTACTTTTGGTAACAGTAACAATTGTCAAAATAAAGGCAATCATTGTCAAGAAAAGCAAAATGCCAAATCCTGTGCCTATTTTTCTGCCAATTGTAAATCGTATTGCCATAATTTTGCCTCTTATTTTTTATCTAAGGCTTGCTTTTTTTGTTTGAAAAAATTCTCCATTTCTCCATCATTCAAAGCATGGTAAATTCCCTCAAGTCCATCTATGGCTCTGGCATCTTTAGGCTCTAATTCGTATACCTTATTCATAAATGGTAACGATTGTTTAAATAATTTTTTAGCGTTTTCTTGAACAATATCTAACTGAGAAAGATCGACATCATATTCTAATTTGTTCATTAATTCTACGCCTTCATTATAAAACAATACTCCCAAGTTGATGTTGGCACTAATATTTTTCGGATCAATCTCAATAGCTTTTAACAGAGATAATTTTGCCACATCTTGATATTCCTTTTTTGATTTATTTTTTAAGTACAAATCAACAAATATACTTCCTGTTCCATTGTAATATTCTAAATCTTTTTCTTTAAAATTAAAATCAGGTTTAATTAATGTTGTTATTTTTTTGTATTTATTATAAAAAAAATCAGATTTAGAACTATTTAAAGAATCTTTAAGAAGAACAATACATAGATTGAACATTTTTTTAGAACTATTTTCAATAAACTGAGCATTCTGGTCTTTATATTCTCCTTTAATATCAAGTTTCATAGACTGAACTGCTGAAGCAACTGATGTATCTAATAATCCGATTTTTGAAGTATTATATTTACCACTTTGAGTATATAATTGCAAGTATGCAAATGAACGAATATGCCAAGCGGAAGGGTCTTCTTTGGTTTCAATATGATTAACTACGTTGTCAATAATTTGAATAGCTTGCTCAAATTTCTTTTGAGAACATAAATCTTGAGCTTTAAATAATGAATCCGTTTGAGCATATTGGTTATGCCAAATCAAACAGCATAACAAAAAGCAAAAACTACTTTTTGTTAGCCAATGGTATGATTTTGAAACTGTTATCACTTATACAAATTTATACATTTTTTTAATCAACTGCAATAGCTAAACTTTTTAGCTCCTCACTTGTTTTTAATCCTGATTTTTCTGCATTTTTCTTACTATACTCAAATTTTTGTTTATTGTCTGCAATTACAAAATTGATAGAAGACCCTGTTTTAGCTAATCCTGGCTTTTCTGTAATGACTAATGTTCCTTTTCCTTTAAATTTAGACGCTACATCTTTCAGCATATCTGAGGCATCCGTTAATAAAAAAATAATATGAGGTTTTAACGAAGCGTCAATTGCAGAACCACTTTTGATTTCTAACTTTTGATTTCCTACCTGCTTACTAGCGGCCATTTTATTAAGTTCCTGATTTAAAACTGAGTTTGAACCAATAATGTGAATAATAAAATTACCAGTTTTCATTTTTTCAGGCCATTCGAAGTAACGTGTGAAATTATAGATAAAGCAGGCTTTTACCTTAGCATTAGGGTCGAAACTTTGCTGTTGCTGAAAGCTAAGACTTGTAAAAGCCAAAATAATAAATAAACTATATTTTAATATTTGTTTCAATGCTAAATCAATTACGAAAAATCTTAAACAAGATACCTAATCAGCAAATATAACAAACAGAATGTGCTTATCAAAGTAAAAAATATACAGTATATTTATAATCAAAAAAATAACTGATTCATTTAGAGAAATATAACCACTACACTGATAACGAATTAATTACAGAGTATAAAATCACAACTAACAATGTGTTTGTGGGGATATTATACAAACGTTATTCACATTTGGTTTTAGGTCTTTCTTTAAAATATTTGAAAGATAAGGATGATGCCAAAGATGCCGTCATGCAGATTTTCGAAAAGCTGTTGGCTGATTTATTGAAACATAATATTGAATACTTTAAAAGCTGGTTGTATACTTTTTCTAAAAACCATTGCTTGATGATTATTCGAACTCGGCAATCAAGATTAAAAAAAGAAATTGATTTGCAAGTTAATGCAGATTATTTTATGGAAACAGGCGATGGCTTGCATCACAACAAAGCTGAAGAAAAAGAACAACAATATTCAGCGCTTGAAATAGCAATTGATGAATTAAACGACGATCAAAAAAAATGTGTGACACTGTTTTATTTAAAAGAGAAATCATACACGGAAATAGCTGATATGACAGGTTACACAATGAATGAAGTGAAAAGTTTTATCCAAAATGGTAAACGGAATTTAAAAATCAAATTAGAAAAAACGAGTGAATAAGCATAAAAAACATACTCCATTAACTGCTGAAGAATTAGTTATACTATTAGACATACGCACTAATAGAGAAGCTGATTTATCTGAATTAGATGATTTTGAGAAAGAAGCTCTGGAAGGTTTTGAGGCTCATACATCTGCTGAAACAGCTAAAGACTTAATAAATGAAGTTCAAAGCGACATTTCAAAAAAAGTATCCAACACTACTATTACATCTTCAAATCAAGAATCTGACTCTAAAAAATATAAAATTATTTGGTTTAGTGCCGCTGCTTCATTATTACTAATTGTGGCTTTATCTATTTTATTTTTTAAAAAATCAACTATTGATTCTGATCAATCAATAGCATTAAATGAGACTAAGGCAAAGGAAAAAAACACCCCTACTCCATCTGACGAAACAACTATTATTAATACTGGAACAACCTCTGAAAACAAGCCGCTTGAAACAAAAGAAAATGCAACTAATTCAAATTTCAAAAAACAGGTTAGTACAGATGGTAAAGCGGTAACTTCAACTTTAAAAGAAGCCGAACAATCACAAAAAAACTTAGAAGGATTGGCTGGTAAATCAAGGCAAGCCAACAATTCGGCTAATGATATGATTGTGGCTGGTAATGGAATAATTAATGAGCCTGTTGTTACTAAACAAGATAAGGTAGGTGATTTTGAAACTTTAGAAACTGCTGATAATTCTAAAAAAGCATTAGTTGATGAAGTTTCTTCTGTTCCTGCCAGTAACAAAAATGAAGAGTCTGCAAACGTTACTGTCGCTTATGAAAAATCAGTTAAATATAAAGATGCATTAAAAAAAGAAGCCAGCAAGCAACAGCCTGCAACGATAGCGACAGGCGCAGCTGAAAATAAATCGGTAGCAGGTAATGCTGATGGCGATAGAATGGAAACTGATACTAAAGCATACACTACTATTTCTCAAAATACATCATCTAATAAGCCTATGCAAACAGTGCCTGCTTATTTTAAAGGTACCGAAACTGCGATTAAAGAATATATTTTAACCTATCATAAAAAAACAAATTCCACTCAGAAATTACAAGGTACTTTTTTAATTAAGGCTAAGATTTTAAGTAATGGCATATTAAAAGTGACGTCGATTAATAATGTTAGTAAGGATTACAGCGAGTGTAAGGATTTTTTGAAAGAGGCTTTAAATAGTATGAAAGACTGGAATCCGGCTTTGAAAAATGGAGTTAAATCTGATAGCGACACGCAGTTTATGTTGATGTTTTAATTTATCTTTCTATCTTTTTCCTTAGATGATATTTAGACGTTCTTTGTTTTGAAACAAAGAAATCGAATTAATTAATCATGAGTTTATGGGTGTATAAAATAATGTTTCCTTTAGTAATTGCCACCATATAAAATCCTTTAGCAAATGCAGAAACATCTAAACTAAAGTTTTGATGGTATATGGGTTCTTTTAGTGTTTCTTTACCAGTTGCATCATACAATATTAAATAGTTTGTGTTATCAAATTTATCTATAGGTTTTGGTAATTGTATATTGACTATATTTTGCACAGGGTTTGGAAACAATTCAATCGTATTGTTTTCGTTTTTGTAATTTTGTATTGCTACATTAGTTAAGCAGGTTTGAGAGAGTTTACTTATAAACACATCGGGACCACCCTGTGGTGTTATATTAAATGTAGTATTTGGGTCTGGATTAAAATCCATAACGCTCATAAAAGTACCTGTTGTATATACATTACCTTTTTTATCAACATAGATAGAAGATCCAACATCGTTTGCAACACTCCCTATAGTCGTAGCACATATAAAATCCCCATTAGTATTTAATTTAGAAATAAATATATCTTCTAAGCCAACGGCAGTAAGGCTGTATACGGCAGTACTTGGATCAAAATCTACTGTATTTGTAAAAAAACCAGTTGTATAAATATTGCCTACCATATCTGCCGTAATTGAAAATGCATATTGACCGCCGTAACCACCCAATTTTTGTGCCCACATAAAATTACCAGCCGTATCTAATTTAGAAATAAAAGCATCATCATCGTTATTAGCTAAAGTGTTTAAATAAAATACGCCTACACCAGTATTAAAATCAACTGATGCTCTAAAACTCCCTGTGATATATATATGACCAGTTCTATCTAAGCAAAGTGCACGTCCAACATCATGTTGCGTGCCTCCTATAGATTTTGCCCACACAAAATTACCATTCGCATCCAATTTTGATACAAAAATATCATAATCGCCATTACTGATAAGGTTATAGGTGCTTGATCCGGGGTCGAAATCAACTGTTAAATTAAATCCGCCAGTAGTATACACATTCTCGGCATCGTCAATGGTTATTGAACTCCCATAATCATTATCCATCAATCCTGTCATGGATTTAGCCCAGATAAAATTACCAGCGGTATCTAATTTTAAAATAAATGGATCTACGCTTCCTGTTAAATTACAAATGCCTGCATTGGGGTTAAAATCAACCGTGCCATCAAAATAACCTGTTGTGTATACGTGTCCATTGTTATCTAATTTAATCCCAAGCCCCTCATCAAAGTTACTACTTCCTATAGCTTTAGCCCACACAAAATCACCATTGGCTGTTAATTTTAAAATAAAAATTTCTCTGCCACCATTCGAGATTAAGTTGTATACGCCAATACCTGGATCAAAATCAGTTGTTCCCCCAAAAAAACCTGTAAGATATACATTGCCGGCAGTATCTATACTTATAGCACGACCTTCGTTAAGTGCACCTGCACCTCCTATGTTTTTTGCCCATAAAAAATTGCCATTAGCATCTACTTTTGTTATAAATATATCTTCAGCGCCGTTAGCAACCCTATTATCAACCATTACGCCAGGGTTTATATCAACCGTATAACTAAAGTAACCTGTTGTATAAACATTACCAACACTATCTGCTGTTATTGCATAACTCACTGCACTACCAGTGACCCCGCCGATATCATCGACCCAATTAAACCCTTGCTGTCCATACGCTTGTATGGAGCAGATTACTAAAAGCACATATATTATTTTTTTTATCATGATAAAAAAATGAGGTCCACACTAGTTGTTCACAAAAAAGGTTATTCAATAATTAATTTTTGTAAATCTATACTTTACCATCTGTTACTAAGTTAAGTAAAAATTAAATTCTACCCGAGTTCCTTACTACATAAATAATATTAGAAGTCAGTTTAGTGTTATCTATAACTTCTAAAGTTACGTTTGGAAATTGTGCAACAGTATCTTTAATAAGCTTACCGCTCGCAAAATGTAATTGTCCACCACTTGTTTTATTAAAGCCTAAATTAGTACTCATAAATTCAGTATACCAGGTTCCTTTTTGTCGTGTAGCAAGGTCTTTATCAGCATCTCGTATCACTAACACGCCGTTTTTATTTAATTTAGAAATGCAATTTTGAATCACGGTTATCTGTTGTTGCTCCGGTAAATAATGTAATACATCACTGATGATGAATCCATCTGCATAAGGAAAATCAAATTGAGATACGTCTCCTACCTTAAATGACATATTACTCGTTTTATGTACGCAATTATCTGCCACTTCTATTTTTTCTTCATCAAAATCAACACCTAAAATTTGACGAGCTTTACTTTTATACATCAGCATATATGGTAAAAAGCCATATCCACAGCCAACATCCACGATCTTTCCTTGTTTAGGCATAAGACTTTCAAAGAGTTGGTAATTATTTTCGAGTCCTGTTTTAATTTTACAATACCATTCAAGTAAAGGCCCTTTGTAAATATAATTTTTAAGTAAACGTGGTCTGAAATAATGAACAGTTTCTCGTAATTCCTTTATCGATTGGTATTCGGAACGCATATACTGACTTATTGCTTTGGCGCGTTCTTGGTATGTCAATCCAAAAGAAGCATCATCAGGAGTAATTCGTTTTAAAATTTTTACGGTTAATTCTCCATCTTTAAAATGGAAATCGCCTTTCGTTTCAACGTCTCCAGCCCCGTGGATTAATAATGGCATGATGTCTAACTGTAATTGTTGAGCTAAATAAAAAGCACCTTTATGAAAACGACGCATCTCGCCATTTGCACTGCGTGTGCCTTCAGGGAAAATTAATATGGAATAACCTTCTTTGACCAAAGCCTGTAATTTCGGGATGCTGTTTTCGTAACCTTCTGAAACCTGGAAGTAATCAGCCATACGAACGATCTTACCGTAAAAAGGTGAATTAAATACTTTGTCGTTTGCAAACACAATTATTTTTGGATGTAGTTGTAATACAAGAGCTAAATCAATATTGGATTGATGATTGGAAACAATGATGGCAGGTTTAGAGATGTCGCCTGTGTTTTCGTTAATGATCGTTTTTTTGACATTGAAAAAAGATGCCAATGCCATACGCATCACATACATAATGATGTAATGAAAAATGAGTTTACGAGTCCGTTTATTAGCAGGGAAAATGGTGAATAAAATAATGCCGCATAGCATAATGAACAAAGAGCCAATGATAAAGCCGATAAAGCTAATCCTAGTTATTAGCAAGTATTTTGCGGTATATGGTTGTAAGCCTCGATATCGTCTGTTGAGTACTAACCAATTAAATAATAGTGGTTGAACAATAAAAGAAATAAACACGACGCATGCCATGCCTATAATGGCAATTAACGCGATGGATTGCAGAGCTGGATGTTTGGCAAAGATCATCACGCCAATTCCTATGATGGTAATTAAAGCAGATAATAAAATGGAAGATTTAAAAGAGTCTAAGGTTTTCTTTCCGAATTTATATTCGTTTAAAAGGCCATCCATAATGAATATGCTATAGTCATCGCCTAAACCAAAAATAAAGGTTGAAATGATGATATTAATGACATTGAATTTAATGCCGCACAAACCCATAATACCTAATATCCACAACCAACTTATCAACATCGGTAAAAAATTAATGATGGCTAATTCGATACGACCATGATTAACCAACATAAAGGCAAATACGAGTATTGACGTTAAGAACAGAATAGTATTAAAGTCAGAACTAATCACATCAACAAATTTTGACGTTAAATTTTGTTTATCAAAAACTACAATATTTGGATTATTTTGAAAAGCTTCATAAATTAATTTTCTCTTATCTGCATCTACTTTAATATGATTGATGATTGATGGTTTTTGATTAACAGAGCCGATCCATTCTTTAAATAATAATTTAGTTAATGTATCCGAATCTGCTTTCGATAAAGGGGTGTAGCGCTTATCTAACAAAGTATAAAATGATTGAAAAGCGGTTGGTTTAAATTTATAGTTTAAACCTAAAGTCATTAATTGTTGTTTCAGTTCCTCTTTTTTTGAAACTGTAAAAAAATCATTCCATCTGTTAATTCGCTCTAATTGCTCTTTATCAGAGATTAATAAACTACTCACCGAAGAGAATTTTTTAATGAGTAGTTTATTTTTTAAGTCATTTAAAGTACTAGACACTATTTTATTATTCTCAAGTGCTTCGTTAAGATTATTACCATTACTGAAAACATACACCGATCGTGCTGCAAAATTATTAATAGCGTCTAAGTTTTTTTCTGCCTGGCGAGTTTCAATTGTCATGAAACTCATTTTATTCATATCGCTTTCAAAGACTACATTCCCTGCAAAATAAGAGAATACAATGGTTAGTATAAATGCAGAGATAACAATAATCTTGTTTTTATCAAAACGATAAGCAGTAAATTTATCGATCCAAGAATGTGTTGGAATAGACTCTATATCCGAATTCGTTTCTTTTCTAAAACTAAATTTCAATAATTGGGGTAACACCAAAATAGAAAATAACATGGCGCCTATTAGCGAGAAGCCTGCAAATAAGCCAAAATCGTGTAATGCTTCCGATTTAGCGAATAGTAAGCTAAAGAATGCGCCAACCGTTGTTGTGCAACCTATAAGCATAGGCGTTGTTAAATCACTTAATACCGTTTTGATATCTCGCGTATGTTTGTAGTGTGTGAAAAAATGTAGCGAATAATTAATCGCTATTCCCAAAACGACTGCTCCTGCTCCAACAGCAATTGCAGAAACAACACCTTTCAATAAAAATAAAAAGCTTAATGCAAAAGCCATCCCAAAACCTACGGGGAATAAAATGAAAACGGTTACCAAAGGATTTTTGAAATACAATCCCAATAGTAAGGCAATTAAAACGATAGCGATAGACGATGTTAAAATACTATCCGTTTTAATTTGTGTGGCATTTCCGGCCGATACAACACAAGCACCAAACGACTCTATTAATACACTTTGATCTAATTTTGAAATTGACTTGCAGATACTATCTACAGTATTTATCAAATGTGTATTTCCCTTGGTATCACTTGGTAAATGCGAAGGTGTAATAAACAATAATACATGTTGATGATCTTTAGTGACAATATGATTATGATAGGTTTCAAAGTTTTCGTCTAACTGAATGTTCTTCAATTTTTTTAAAGCAATGGGTGTGAAATTTAAAGGATCACGCTGTATGTATTTGCTAAGAGCAATGCCAGATGGGGAAAGTAAGACATCGTAATTTTTTTTGAGAGTAGCATCAATACTATCTTTTTGAATGAAATTATTTATCTTTTGATAATCAGACTCTTCTAAAAACAGTGGTAAATTTTGATAGAACAAATCATATACCTGCTGCATTCGATCGTCAGATAGGGTAAAAGTCATATCTGCATAATCTGTCTTATATAATTGCTTAGTTAATTTGGCATATACCGAATCGCTCTGTTCAATCAATTTATTAATATTATCAGTCTTTTTAGATGATAGATGAACAATTAACTTGTCTTTTGATTTTAAATTATCTAAGATCGAATTAATGGAGTTAGAGTTTTTATCGGATGGAACAAATCGAGTGATATCTTCTTCCAGCTGGATCTTAGAAGCGAAAAATCCTAAAACACCACATACTCCTAAAATCAAAATAATAAATACGAGTTTACGTTTTTGAAAAAATTGGTATATAAGGTATGAAATGTTAAACATAGGGATTAAAGATAATAAAAAGGTTAATGCTCACCTCTATTAAATGCCTTTTTACGGCTTTCTATTTTTATTTTTATTAAGGGTATCCATGTGTTCACTTCGTTCGGGTGTCGTTGAACTTCATTTTTAATTCCGATAGCTATCGGAAGCTCATTTACCCATGTAAACTGCGCTTTTAAAAATTTGTTCGCCTAAAAAATTCTATTTAATAGAGATGACTAAAAGTTTCTGTAAAAGTCTTAATCTAACATCCATTTAAAAAAATGATTATTTTTACGAAAATACTGTTCGTATGTCCATATTAATTGCAGATAGCGGTTCTACAAAAACCGATTGGGTTTTATTACAAAATAATAACATCATTATTCAGTTTCAAACTATTGGTTTTAACCCCTATTTTCAGAGTAGTGAAGATATTAGTACTGAAATTAAATCGCTGTTATTACCAGTTATAATAGACCAATTAGATACGATTAAACAAATAGCCTATTATGGGGCCGGTTGTTCTACCCCTGATAAAATTCAAGTTGTGAAGCAAGGCTTGTATTTAGCATTTGGAAATATTCCTTCTGAAGTAAACCACGATTTACTAGCTGCTGCCAGAGCTTTATGTGGCAAGGAAAATGGAATAGCCTGTATTTTAGGTACTGGCAGTAACAGTTGCTTATACAATGGTGTCAATGTTATTGAAAATGTACCATCTGTTGGCTATTTTTTCGGTGATCATGGAAGTGGCGCTGTCATTGGAAAAACCTTCATACAATATTATTTTGATGATAAATTACCTCTACATTTGAAATCAGCTTTTGAAAAAGTTGGTTACCACCGTGAAGTCATTTTAGAAAATATGTACAAAAAGCCTATGCCTAGTAGGTATTTGGCAGGTGTGTGTTTATTTCTTTCTAATTACAATAATGATTCATTCATCAAAGAATTAATTAAAAATTGTTTTCTTGATTTTTTTGATGCACAGGTATCAAAATATACCAATGCTTTACAATTACCTGTAAATTCTGTAGGTTCCATAGGTTATTATTATAAAGAACTTTTAATAGAAGCAGCTCATCAAAAAGGATTTACGATAGGAAATATAATTAAATCACCAATTGAGGGGTTAATTAAGTTTCATAGTTAAATTAAGTGCTTTCAAAAAATCATTTCTTTTTTCGTTTTTTTCATTGAAAAAAGTCAAGCCAAAACACCAAATCCGTTTTGGTAAATCCTAAAGCATTCTTAACAACGTATGCAACATTTTTACTAACTAAAGTTGTTCTAAAAAACCTTCTATAACTGCGTAAACATCTTTCAATTCTTGATTAGTAATACAGTATGGTGGAATTAAATATAAGATGTTTCCTAGAGGTCTAACGATAATATGTTTCTTTAAAAAATAAGTGGCGATACTTTCTGAAGCTTTATTCAAATAATGTGTATGTTCTTCTGTATTTATTTCTAAAGCTAAAATAGTGCCTTTAGATCTGCAATCTTTTAAAGCTTTATGACTTTTATGTTTCAAAACAAAATCATGATTCGATTGTGAAATCATTAATATTTGTTCAATCGTTTCCTCTTTCTCCATTAAATCTAAACTTGCTAATCCTGCCGAACAGGCCGTAGCATTAGCCGTATAGCTATGACCATGAAAAAAAGTTTTGGTTTTATCATCGCTTAAATAAGCATCGTAAATAAATTGCGCGCAACTCGTTACACCTAATGGCATATAACCGCCTGTTAATCCTTTTGATAAACAGATGATATCAGGCTGTTGAGTTAAATACTCGCTTGCAAAAAAACGACCTGTTCTGCCAAAGCCTGTCATTACTTCGTCTGCAATACAAATTACTTGATGTTTTTTGCAGATTGACATCAGTTCATCTAAATGTTTGTCTTCATACATTAACATTCCGGCAGCACCTTGAACTAATGGTTCAAAAATAAAACCAGCTATATCTTTGTGATTGTTAAACCAAACTTCTAAGGTATCATTCAATTCATCAATATTATCAGAAGTAGGCAAAGGAATATGAATGACGTCAAACAATAAATTTTCGAAGGCATTATTAAATACATTTCGTGCGCCAACACTCATACTTCCAAAAGTATCACCATGATAAGCATTTTCGAAGGCTATGAATTTTTTTTTGGTAATACCTTGATTATGAAAATACTGCAACGTCATTTTTAAAGCTACTTCAACTGCCGTAGAGCCATTATCAGAATAAAAAATTTTAGATTGATTTTTGGGTAAATGCCAAATTAACCTTTCAGCCAATGTAACCGCAGGAGTATGGGTAAATCCACTAAATATAGTATGTTCAAGTGTATGTAATTGTTCGTTTACTTTTTGAGAAATATAAGGATGGCAATGTCCGTGTAAATTAACCCACCATGATGAAATACCATCTAAAAGCTTATTACCATCAACATCATAAAAATAAGCGCCCTCGCCTTTTACAATATGGATAGCATTTTCGGCGCTACTTAAATGTGTAAATGGATGCCAAACAAATTGGTTATCTTTTTGATTAATAGAGGACATAGCTATTGTATAAGGTGTGTGTGAAATTATTGTTTTTTAGGGACTAATTAAAACAAATATTATATAGGTTAAAAAAAACACCTATTAGGTTTATTCCCCAATAGGTGTAATAAATTAAATATAGCAACAATTATTTATTTGTGAATGATCAACTTTTGAGTCAATTGTTTACCGCCATCAAACTTACACGTCACAAAATATAAACCACTTACTAAATGAGTAGTATTAATTGGATATATATCTGAACTAATATTCATTAATTTATCCGCATATACTTGTTTGCCTGTAACATCAGTTATGATATAGCTTACATCTTGTTTAGTTGACATATCTAATAACATATTTACTAAATCTGATGAAGGATTTGGAAACAATTGAAAGTTAACATTTGGTTCAGAAATTTCATTAACATCCAATGCATAACCAACAGTAAAGCGTTCAATAATTTGACAACCAAAATCTCCATTAAATGTCTTTAATGTAGCCGGGGTTGTAGCAGAACTAAATCTTAACGTCCCAGTTCCTGGATTAACAGGATAATTAGGATATACCCACCAAGAGATACCATCACAACCATCATCATCAGTTATGAATGTATAACAACCATTAGGAAGTGTTAGCGTATCTCTAAATACTTTACTATTCAAATTATTTAACCTGCTTGCAACAACTGCCCCTGATTGATCAATAATTTTCCAATGTGCTTCATTAAAACCAGGATTTATGGGACTTGTTGCTGCATTAGTAGCAAAAAACACAACAAATTTACTTGGGTATGATTTTACTGGTTTTATAATAGATTGATATCTATCGTTAAATGGATTTTGATCACCGGCAACACCATTTACTTTGGCAATTGATACTACAAACTGACTTGAATTATTTCCATTAAACATAGCAATGCTTGGGCCCAAATCAACTATTGTATCTTTTAAGAACGGCAGATTTCCAGTCCAAGTGAAAGATTGCACAGCGCCACCAACTAAATTATAATTAAATACCACAGAAGTAACAGCTGTTGATCCTACATTTTTTATTTTCACTTTGGGGTTTGAACAAACATTATTTGAACGGAAATAATTTGCATCATCCGTTGGAGCTATTATATCTTCAACAGCTACATCCACAGAATAATTTGGTGCAGAATAATTAATTAGTTGAGATACAACATTAAATCCGCCTAAGTTTGATTGATTAGCAACACTATATGGCTCCATATCAATATCTACGGAAAAGGTTGAAGAAGGAGTTGTTAAAGCACTTAAATTATGAGTAATAGGTTTAACAACAGATCCAGGACACCAATTAGCACGTTCATATAACCATGTTCCTGTTTGAGGGTAAATATCATTGACTCCACAATCGTTTCGCCATAATTGTTTTTGAGAAATTGTTGTGTTATTAATTTTTAATTCATAATACTTACTACAAAATTCGCCACAACCATTATCATCAGAGCCATGTCCACTAATGGTGTTTTTAATAAAAGCATTTGTACTCGGACTATTATATTGAAATGACTTAGCGACTAAATGATTTTCTATTGGATCAGAAACGTTGCCATAAGAAAAATAACCATCATAAATATTTTTAACTGACTGTGCATCCATTGGCGGAACACCTTCAATTAATTCTAATTTAAGTGTCACTGTAAAGCCCCATGAATAGCCTTGATAGACGTACCTAAAATCTAAATTACCATTTAATAAAGAAGCGTAATCCGTAACATCTATGATATAATCATTCTTCCTATTGGTTGATAACCAATCTGTAGCATAAGGCGTTATGACTCTAGCAATCTCTACAGTATCAGCACCTGCAGGTTTTACATATATTTGCGTAGTATAATCCCAAGAACCACAGTATTGTGTACCTGATGGACAAGCATATCTACCTAAAATATAATGTAATCGTATCTTACGAAAGCGCTTACCTGTAGGCAATACAGCCGATGTATCATAATTACCATACTGAGTAATCTTACGATTATTATAAATTGTAACCCAAGTTGTATCACCTGTATTTGCAAATAATTCAGAGGTAATAGCAGTAAATAAACATAAAGTAAAAAGTATTTTTTTCATATATCCTAAATTGTTTTAATAAATATACAATAGAAATTGATTAGATCTATTAAATATTTTTAGAAAATAAAAGAATTATAGGAAAGCTACTATAAATTTCGGCGAACGAACAACTATATTTATTCAATTCAAGATAAAGTAATATAATTACTAAAATTTAAGCTTTTTATTGAAATTGAATAAATAATTTAACTAACTCAGCAGCAGGCACAACACCTGATTGTTTCCATACTGGTTTCCCATTTTTAAAAATCATTAAAGTTGGAACGCTTCTTATCTGATAGGCTTTTGCAACTTCTGGATTTTTATCGATGTCTATTTTGATAATCGTTGCATTATCGCCTATCTTAGCTTTAGTGTCTTTTAAAATGGGAGCCATGGTTTTACATGGACCGCACCATTCGGCAAAGAAATCTACTAATACGGGTTTATCAGAATTGATGATGTTATTAAAATTACTCATGAGTTTTAGTTTGAGGTATTTCACAATTTCCGCCTACGCAAGCATTTATTAAAGCATGACCTAACAAAAATACGCCACCTATTAATAAAATATAATCTAACTTAACGATGCCATTAACAATAAACACAAGGGATAATACTAAACGCGTGATACGCCATAGTGTCCAGTTTGATAACAAGCGTTGTTTTATTTGATCTAGTTTCATATTTAAATAATATTGCTTAATAATTTTCAAAAGGTTTTCTTTCATCTACATTATTATTTACTTTGCAGTGATGATGGGTATTTCATTAAGATATTTTTCCATTTAGACTCATCCAACCACCACCATTATAAACTTCTTTAAATCCTAAAATGCTTAATGTTGATTTAGCAGATGCACTTCTCATACCACTAGCACAACAAGTAATAATTGGTGAATTTTTCTTTATTTTATTTATCTGTGATGATAATTGGTTTAATGGAATGTTTACACTTCCTTTCACATGTCCCGAAGCGAATTCGCTAGGAGACCTGACATCTATTATTTGGGCACCATGCATAACTAACTCTTTATAATTTACTTTTGGACCAAAGCCTAAGGCATTTTTTAATTTATTTAACATGATTTTAATTTTTATAATTTATTTTTACGCTTATTGCCGCTCTGTTTTTACTGTTTGATTACATCCCTTTGATTATATCTCGAACATTTGTTAAAGATCATCGAATAAAGTATATTAATAATTAACATATCGATTACTTTTTAAATAAAATGCTTCTGCTCAACAAAGGTAAGACACAATAACATAAAACTGTGTGATAAAAGTTACTTATAGTAAAGATTATTGAGAATAAGAAAAAAGAATCAAAAATAGTTGAATGAATAGATACAAAATTTATATAACTTAAACTAAAAAATTATTATATCAAAAAATCAAACTAAAGCAATTCATTAATTCTAAAATCATAAAAGTTCATAAACTATATCTTTAAAAAGTTAACTATTTAAAAAACCATATAAGATGAAAATATTACTTTTTGAATTCTCATGTTATTTATTTTTTATAAAAATTTATACCAAAAGAAGTACCTACAATCAGAACAGGAGCAATCTCATTTGAGTGAAAATTGTCATTATAATTTAAATGATAAAATGTGCTTATGCCTATATAATTGCTCCAAACTAATTTCTTGTTAATTTTATAATTTAGTCCCAATCCTGCTCCTGCTTCAATTGTAGATAGTTTTAAGGAATTCAAATCAATTACTGGTTCGTTAGCAACCTCTAAATTTTTCTCTCGTTGAATAGCACTTGAACTTAACCCAGACTTATGAATATATTGACAGAATGAAAATAAATATAATTGTAGTTTATCTACTTCTAAATCATTAATTCCAACCTTTGAATAATTATCTGGATTGGTAATTACATAAGAAAAAGATGCTTTTCCTCCACAAATTGGATTCGAACGATTTTGAATACATGCTCCAATCGAAAACACACTTTTTCCGTTAGTTAAACTACCATAAATGTCATATACACCGCCATGAGCATTTCCTGACACATGAGCTCCAACACCAGCACCTAAACGAAATGGTGATTTTTTATTGTTTTGTGAAATTACACTTGATGGTAAGGTTAAAAGAATAAATATTAAGGATTGTAATATGATTACTTTTCCAAAAAAGTTATTAAATCTTGGGTTAAATTTATTTGTTTTCATGATAATATGTTTTATATAATGTTCTCTACAAATGTCGTGCTAATTGAGTGATTATATAAAACAATAAATATGTTAATATTAAGCATGTAAGATTTTAATGAAAATAAAAAAATAAATAAACCCGTTTACTTTCACATTTCATTTACTCTTATTGGCTAATATTAAAAATAATTGAGCTGTAAATATTACATAATAAGCGCAATAAATATAAATTTCAACTTAAATAAAACACAAGTAAGATGACACTAGGAATTAATCTAAAAAGAATGTTCGTTGTGCATAGTTGAAATTTTACTATATAGTATTTCAACTGAAAGAAATCTCAAATGATAAACATCAACAATAAGGAATGATTTATATCAGATTATTTACTACCCAATAATATCATAAAGTCCCCAAAACAGAAGTAATAAACCTATAGTAGTAAAACTATACATTACCATGGTAAAAGATTGATTGGCGTGAAAATTAAATACAGTTATTATAAATCCTAAGAGTAAAAACATAGCACCAAAGGCAAGTTTAACTAACCCATTTTTGGTTTTAACAGCATGACGCACTTTTTTAATTTGCGTTAACATTTCAGCAACCATAATAGAATCATCTGTTTTAGATTTCAATTGTTTTTCAATTTCAACAAAACTTTTATTAGCATCCGCTAAATGTTTAGCAAATACATATAAATTTTCCCAATGGTCATCTTTTATTTCTTGGCTCATAATTTATATTTTGTTTAACTAATTTACTTAAAAAAAACAATCCTACAAAAATGATTATTGTCATCTTTGTAGGATTAAGGTTTTACAAAATCATTTAGCCATTAAAATAAATTCATCACAATCATTAATATATTTACAAAGATACTAAGCACAAACAAATTGAATACCCATTTAGTTGGTGCTTGTCCTATAGCAGCAGTATTGTTTGCCATAGAAACCGCTGCGCATAATCCCAACTCCCAAATAGGGGCTTCGTTACCTAAGATAATTGCAGCAGCAATTCCTCCAATAATACTTCCTATTAAGATTGTCATACTAATCAAACCAAAATAACTGAAATTTAAATTTTCAATAAACAAATCGTATTTATTTTTTTTAGAAATCTTAGATGCTTGTGAATAATCACTTGTTTTAATGTTAATTGCCTTTTCCATGATAGTTGTTTTATTAATTTATTATAAAATTATTTCAAAAAACTATTTTGATTATTGACATTTGTCAATTAAAAAAATGATTGAAATCAATATTTGATAGGCCTAATGTTTCATTTTTTTGAATACGGTCGTAAAAAGTATTTACCATTAACTTTATATCTTCTAAGGTTTGTATATCTTGCTTCATATTTAGGCTGTTGTGCTAAATAAATTACCATCAGGAACTTTTTTCCAATAGCGCTTATCAAATGCTAAACAAACGTTTCGCAAAAACAATTTACCATTTTCTGTAATATAAATAATATCATCTTCTACTACTATTAATCCATCTTTAATAAAATCATTAAATTTATCTTCAGCTTCAAAGTAATACCTATCAATATTTGTTTTATGCTGACACATTAGATTTAAGACATGTTGACGAATTACTAAATCTTCTTCTGTTAATGAATGCCCTTTAAAAATAGGAAAATGTCCTTCATTTACTATTTTTTGATATTCTTCAACGGTTTTAATATTTTGTGCAAAGCCATCCCAAGTATCACTGATAGATGAGCAGCCTAACCCAATTAATAATTTAGTAGTGTTTGTTGTATAGCCCATGAAATTGCGATGTAAACTTCCATTATTAAAAGCGTCAAATAGAGCATCATTCGGTAAAGCAAAATGATCCATACCAATATCCAAATACTTGGCATTCAAAAATAATTCTTTTCCTTTTTCATATAAACTTCTTTTATATGCGTCAGCAGGTAAATCTTTTTCAGAATATTTTCGTTGACCAGGTTTTAACCATGGCACATGAGCATAACTATAAAATGCAATACGTTCAGGATTTAATGAAATAATTTTAGTGATGGTATCTTTAATAGATTCGATTGTTTGATAAGGTAAACCATATACCAAATCAAAGTTAATAGATGTATAACCAATTTCTCTCGCATCATTCATCACTTGTTTCACCTCTTCAAATGTTTGATAACGATTGATGGTATCTTGTACTTTTTCATCAAAATCTTGTATGCCAAAACTGACACGCTCGAAACCTAAATCATACAAAGCTCTTAAATGTGCTTTGGTTGTATTACTTGGATGACCTTCGAAACTAAAATCATGATTAGGCGCAATGTCAACTGTACTTAAAATAGAACTCAATAAATAGGTTAAATTTTCCGGTGAAAAAAAAGTTGGTGTGCCTCCTCCTAAATGTATTTCTTTAATTAAAGGTTTGCCATCAAATTGATTCAAATATAACTGCCACTCTTTTAATAAAGATTCAATGTACGGTGTTTCTACCTTATGATTAACGGTGATTCGTGTATTACAAGCGCAATAGGTGCAAAGGCTTTCGCAGTATGGCAAATGTATGTATAAACTAATGCCATCTTTATTATATTTTATAAAAGCATGTTTAATATGTTCAATCCATTTTTCTTCATTTAAATTATTATCCCAATATGGAACAGTTGGGTAACTAGTGTAGCGAGGCGCCTGTATATTATATTTTGAAACTAAGTCCATCATTTTGAATTACATGTAATTAAAATCATTATCTATTTTGAGATGAATAATCCCTATAAAATTTAATACATAAATTATTGGATAGGTAGGATCAATCTCATGCCATTTTTTGCCAAAATTTGCGCTGCCTCCAAATATTATTTAAATCTTTTATGTTGTTCGTTTTCTAACTCTGTCATAAAATTATCAATGATTCCTTGCTTTACATGAGGCATTACCACTATTTTATACCAATTAGGCTTTTCATTATGATTATCGGGAACTAAATGATATTTATCTGCTAAATCGCGACTCATATAATTAGCATCTATCGTTACGATATTTAAATCGGGATGTCTGAAATAATGAATATTCCATTGATTTAGTTTTTCGCAAATAGATGATGTAAGATCAACTAACTGACGCATTTTCACGTTCCACCCTTCTGAGCCATGAATTCTCAATATCATCCAAACACATACCGCATTAGCACCTGAACGGCTTCCGCATAATGTAAAATCTTTTCCTTTAACATAACCCGCTTCATTTGTGCAAACATATTGTAACAAATCTTTCCTTGCTAAGAAAATCCCTGTTCCATATGGCGCTTGTAACATTTTATGTCCATCAATAGAAAAGGAAGAAATATCTTTATTTTTAAAATTATATGAATTTTGTCGATTCGTAAATGGGTATATAAAGCCACCGTATGCTCCATCTACATGTAACTTATAATTAATGTGTACTAAATTTAAAAATGAGGTAACTTTATCAATATCATCCACAGAACCAAACATGGTGGTTGACATATTCATATTGATGATAAAATATTTAATTCCTTTTGCTAATGCTCTTTCTATTTTTTGTTCTAAATCTTTGATGACGATTTCTCTCGAAACTGGATGAACATCTAACTCAATACTCTTTAAATTTAATAAGTCAATTCCCTTTGGTATAGAATAATGTGTGTCCGCTGAATAAACAACTGCTATTTCATTAACAGAAGCGCTATATTCTTTCTTATAATAATTACGATAAATCCATAAGGCTTCAATGTTTGCTTCTGTTCCTCCACTTGCCACATAACCATCATAAGTATTTGGCTCAGCTGAAAATATTTCTTCAGCACAAATTTTTATAAGGTCTTTTTCTAATTCTTGTGTGCCAGCGAAAAAATCTTCATGCTCATCTCCAAAAGTATGAACCCCAATATGATTAGGATTAGCTATTAAGGTTGATAAAAACGGGGCATCCTTTAAAAATGGTGCGTCATCATAAAAGATATCAGTATCCAAAAAAGTTCCTGGAATACCAATAATATTTTCTGTACGGTAATTCGTGTTTTTACTTAACGATTCAAAAACCTTACTTTTTATTTGTGAGTATGAATATTTTTCCCAAAACATAGTTTATTTTTTATGACAACATGATTTAATCGGCTTGAATTCTTGTTTATTGTCTTGGCTAGGTTTTTCGCAACAAGAAACCGTATTCGTGTTTTTTTCAAACTCAGGACTCACATAAGGAATTCCTAAATTTAATCCTCTCAAAATTAATAATACGGCCATAAACGAAACCACATATGGCATTACTTGACGAATATGATTTCTATATTTTACTGTGATAAATTGCCCTAAGAAAGCAACTGCATACATCACAGGAACTGTACCTACTCCAAAATAAAACATAAACTCAGCGCCTCGAATATAATTCCCCGTAGCAATAGCTCCGGCAATTCCTAAATACACTAAACCACAAGGCAAAAGTCCATTTAATAAACCAATGAAAAACAAAAAGTGTAATCCTTTTTTATTAAATAAATTCCCTAATTGTTGTTTTACTTTATTTATTGAGATATAGATAAAACCAAAGCTTGGTACATTGAACCATTTGGTTTGAGTAAGGATTACCGATACTAATAATAAAATTCCGATAGTAATAGAAACAATTTGCTGAAAGCCCCCTATAAAGAAAGATTGTCCTAATAACCCAAACAATATGCCTAAAAAAGTATATGTTGCAACACGTCCAAAATTGTATAAAAAAATTCCAACATATTTTTTAAGAGGTGAATACTGATGAACAGGTAATGCTAAAGCTATAGGACCGCACATACCAATGCAGTGAAAACTACCTAACAAACCTAAAGATATAGCTGCTATAACCAGTTCCATATTATTTGATGAAAATCACATCTTCTTTAAAATATTTGGTTCCATTACTTACCCATGATAATTGCATTTTATAGACACCATGAATCATTACAGAAGCATTTATTATTTGTTGATTATTGTTAAAGTTCATTTTTAAATTCATATCCTTACTAGAATCTGATGGTCTATAGAAATTGATTGTACCTTCAAAATCCTTGCTTACTAAAGAAGTATCGGCATTTAAAATAATTTGATTTTCTAGAAGCTGATGCGTAATCGTTGATGCAAGATTCTTCTCATTACTAATGGCATCAATTTTATCTTGAAATTTAATTTCTTGGGCATAGTAGTCTTTCGTTTCTAACTCCACTTTTTGTTGGAAACACAATACGACTAAGGTTACGATTAAAGCGACAAAGCTTAAATACAATACGGTAATTTTTTTTCCCCAACTCATAATAATCTTTTATTTACTTCGTGAAATATTACTTAAAAAATTCGTTTTAACTGTTTTTATTTTTTTATTATTAGAGTAGACGCCTATTTCCAATATTGATTTTCTCTGTTTCACATCACTCTTTTTAAGGATTACAAAAAATTCTCCTTCAGAAACATCTTCATTTTTGACTGTTAAAGCTTTACCTACTAATTGTATTTCAGCTGGTAAATTTTCAACTTTAATTTCTACAGGTAAACTTTTACGTGTTTTATTTACTAATTTAATTGTATACAAATTACTTATCTTATCATTTGGTTGATCTTGATACAACATTCCTTTTGCTCTTAAAATCGTAGCATCATAATCTGAGCGAGTGGTAAGCAAAAAAACTTCTATTCCCATTAACACAACTAATACTGCAGTATAGGCCTTCATACGAGTTGTAAATCTTAACTTTTGTTTATTCTTGATGCCATTTTCTGACGCATAACGAATTAAACCTATTGGCAAATCAACTTTTTCCATCACGCTATCGCATTCATCAATACAAGCTGTACAATTAACACATTCTAACTGTGTTCCGTTTCTGATGTCTATACCTGTTGGACAAACCTTTACACATAAACCGCAATCAATACAATCGCCTTTTCCGTGGTCTTCATTTTTTTTAATTTTATGTCTAGGTTCTCCTCTTTCATAATCGTATGCAACCACGATAGAATCTTTATCTAAAAGAACGCCTTGCATTCGGCCATAGGGACAAACAATCAAACACACTTGCTCTCTTAAGTAAGAATAAACAAAGTAAAATACAAATGTAAAAATCACTAATGCTGATAAACCTCCGGTATGTTCAGTAAATGGCTCAGTATACATTTTAGCTACTTCATCAAAACTAATTAAATAACATAATAACGTATTAGCTATTAAATAGGATATAGCAACAAACAAAATAAATTTCAAAACTCTTTTTAGTATTTTTTCCTTATCCCATGTTGCTTGTTTTAGCTCTCTTTGATGATTAGCATCACCTTCTATCAAATACTCTATTCTGCGGAAAATCATTTCCATAAATATAGTTTGAGGACAGGCCCAACCACAAAACACACGACCAAATACTACAGTGAATAATGCTATAAACACAATGAAAATAAGCATTCCCAAACCAAAGATAAAAAAATCTTGTGGCCAAAAAATCATTCCAAATAAAATAAATTTTTTGTGAAGAATATCCATCAAAAATAATGGTTCGCCATTTAATTTAATAAATGGCAAACCAAAAAATACTAATAAATATACATATGTTAAATAAGCCCTTAAGTTATATAATTTACCACTTGGTTTTTTAGGGAAAATCCAAGCTCTTTTCCCTTGTTTATCTATAGTAGCAATGCTATCTCTAAAACTTTCATTCTTATTATCTAGTTCCATAATGTGAGCTTTTGCTCATTTTTTATTTTATTATAGTCAAACTATCTTTTTTTATTTTTTTTAATGTTAAACTATCAATAACAAGAAAAGTAGAATCGCTTAAAATTTTATTATCAGACTCAGAATATATATCACCTTGCGGAGTCTTTCCATTAGGAGGATTGGTTCCTGCTAATGTTTTAATGTAACTTGATATTTGGGCAATTTGTTTTGGTGATAAATCTTCTTTCCAAGACTTCATGCCTTTATCGGCCCAACCATATTTAATTGTTTTAAAAATATCCGCAATACCACCACTATGTATCCAATAAGCATCTGTTAAATTTGGGCCTACACCACCTTCACCTAATTTACCATGACAGGCAACACAATTAGCAGTATAAATTTCTTTACCAGCAGTAATTTCAGCACCTTCAAGCATTTTAACATTGGTTTCATCCACATTATTAGCAGACGTTTTCATAAATTCTTCAATTTCGATTTTAGCTTGAGCCATTGCTTTCGTGTATTCCTCGCCTTGCAAATCACCCGTACCAAGAATATGAAAGTTGATTAAATATATAACACCAATTAAAATTGTAAGATAGAAACCATATTTCCACCAAGGTGGTAAATTATTATCTAATTCTTTAATACCATCATAATCATGATCCAACATGATTTCTCCTTCCTTTTCAATATCAACAGAGGCATTTAGTTTATCAATAATTGTTTTTTTAGTAACAACTTTTATTTCACCTGTAGTTTTATCAACAACAGTTTTAACAGCAATTGTATCTGATTTAATAAAACCTTTAATTAAATTAAATAAGATGAAAATGGCAATAGATTCAATAACAATTAGTGTAATTAAAAAATAAAATGTAAATCCGTCTAAGCCACCAATTCTCCAATCATCAATAACAACTGCTTTAACTGGAACTGCAGTTTGTGCTAATAATTGTTCACCCATCAAACTGAACATAGCTAGCAAAGCAATTATTTTTGTAGAATTAGATGATTGATCTTCTAATTTAGTTATATACTTTTTCTGAAAATACTCGCTTTGCGTTAAGTTTTTAAGGACATTACTCATCGCAACAATTAATATCATTAATAACAAAATAGCAACCACTAAAGTATCAAATAGTGGATTTGAAAAATATGAAGAAGTTGCAGGTTCTGTATCTTGAGCAAATGTAATAGCTGGTAAGGCTAACATACAAGACAGCCATTTTAGTTTAGATTTTACAGTATGATTCATATGTAGATATTTAATAGTTCTATAATTATTAATCTTGAGATGGATTAGGTAATTCCAAAGGGATATTTTTAGCTCTGTCGATGTAATGTTTATCTGCTTTAATAACGTAAAATGTTACAACAGCAAAAAACACAAAAAACATAATTAAGGATACAAGAGGGTAAATACTCACTCCTGCTATCGTTTCTAAATAATTAATAAATTTCATTGTCAAAGTTTTTTTATTCTTAATTTATTTTTTTAAAGTATCTGCTACTGATGTTTTTTTAATATCCGTTCCCATACGTTGTAAATAGGCTATCATAGCAATAATCTCTTTTTTAGGCGATGTTTCAATACCATCTTTTTTTAAATTAGCTGCAATTTTTTCTGCTTGTTTATTCAAATCAATTTCAGCAATATCAGCATATCCTTCAGGATACGGTACTCCTAAAGTTTGCATTGCTTTTATTTTAGCTTTTAATGTAGATACATCTAAATCATCATCTAACAACCAAGAATATGTTGGCATGATAGATCCTGGCGACATAGAATTTGGCTCTAACATGTGGTTATAATGCCAACTATCTGGGTATTTACCACCTTCTCTTGCTAAATCGGGACCTGTTCGTTTACTTCCCCATTGGAACGGATGGTCATATACAAACTCTCCTGCTTTTGAGTACTCACCATAACGAGCAGTTTCACTTCTAAACGGACGAATCATTTGCGAGTGGCACACATAACATCCTTCTCTAATATAAATATCTCTACCTTCTAATTCTAATGGAGTATATGGTTTCACACTTGCTATAGTTGGAATATTAGACTTTACTAAGAATGTCGGTACAATTTCAATCACACCTCCAATAATTACAACCACTAAACTCACAATCATTAACTGAATTGGTTTACGTTCAATCCAACGGTGCCAGTGATCAGTAGAATGTCCTTTGTAATTATTAGTTAAAGCCATTGCTTCTGCATCTTCATCGGCTAAGAAAGAACCTGCTTTAGCCGTTTTGTATAAGTTAAATGCCATAATAATTGCTCCAACTAAATACAAAGTACCACCAATAGAACGCGCTGCATAAAAAGGAATCATTTTAGTAACTGTGTCTAAAAACTGCCATTTTAATTGGCCTTCTGGAGTGAAATCTTTCCACATAGAACTTTGCATAAAACCAGCCCAATACATTGGAACAGCATATATTAAGATACCTAACGTTCCAATCCAGAAATGTGTATTAGCTAATTTTTGAGAATATAATTTAGTACGATACATTTTTGGTATTAAAAAATATAAAATACCAAACGTTAAAAATCCATTCCAACCTAATGCGCCCACATGCACATGAGCTACAATCCAATCCGTATAATGTGCAATAGCACTTACACTTTTCAGAGATAACATAGGACCTTCAAACGTAGCCATACCATAAGCGGTTACTGCCACAACCATGAATTTTAATACAACATCTTCACGCACTTTATCCCAAGCGCCACGTAGAGTTAATAATCCATTAATCATTCCACCCCAAGATGGCGCTATTAACATCACCGAAAATACAACGCCTAATGATTGTGCCCAATCAGGAACGGCAGTGTATAATAAATGGTGAGGCCCTGCCCAAATATATAAGAAAATTAATGCCCAAAAATGGATGATAGACAATCTATAAGAATAAACTGGACGATTAGCTGCCTTAGGTATAAAATAATACATCAATCCTAAGTATGGTGTGGTTAAGAAAAATGCAACAGCATTATGCCCATACCACCATTGAACCAAAGCATCTTGAACACCTGCATACCAAGAATATGATTTAGTTAATGATACTGGAATTTCCATAGAATTAGTAATATGTAACATCGCTACTGTAACAAACGTGGCAATATAAAACCAGATTGCTACATATAAATGGCGCTCTCTACGTTTGATGATTGTTCCAAACATATTCCAACCAAATACTACCCAAACTAACGTGATTAAAATATCAATTGGCCATTCTAACTCAGCATATTCTTTTCCAGTAGTATAGCCCATTAATAAAGATAAAGCTGCTAATACAATAATTAATTGCCATCCCCAAAAATGAATTCTGCCCAACATGTCACTAAACATGCGAGCTTTTACTAAACGCTGTAATGAATAATATACACCCATAAAAATACCATTACCAACAAAAGCAAAAATAACAGCATTAGTATGTAATGGTCTTAATCTGCCAAACGAAGTATATGGTATGTCAAAGCTTAATGCCGGTACAAACATTTGTATTGCCACAATTACCCCTACTAACATTCCGACTATACCCCATAAAACGGTGGCAATGGAAAACATTTTCACAATTTGGTTGTCATACTTAAATTTTTCTAATTCCATAAGTTGTATTTTAATCGTTTGTATTTTTTTGTTTATTAGTTAAATCAGTTGATTTATTACTTACTATTTCATCATCGAAAAGCATTCTGACTGAAGGTGTATAATCATCGTCGTATTGACCTGATTTTACTGACCAAATAAAGGCTACTAAAAATCCAATAGCGATAATCAAACTGGCTGAGATAAGTATAAAGAGGACGCTCATTTTGGTTGTAAAATTAAATTGTTATTTATGCTTCAAATTGACGTTAATCATTATTGAAAATGATTTTTATCATGGTTTGTATTTTTTTAATTTTAACTCATAGAAAGTACTCATGCCTATTGTTAATAAGACAATGCTAATTGAACTTACCGGCATTAAAATAGCTGCGATAACAGGTTGTAAATTTCCTTGAACAGCAAAGAAAAGACCTACGAAATTATAAATGATTGATAAAGTGAAACTAGCATAAATAATAGTCTTTTCTTTTCTACAGTATTTGATTAATTCTTTTAATAAGGTGAATTGTTTACCAGATAGAACTGCATCGCAAGCTGGTGAAAAATTATTTGTGTCATCGCTGATAGCTATACCAACGTTGCTTTGCATCAATGCTCCAGCATCGTTTAAACCATCACCAATCATTAATACTTTTTTGTGTTGACTCTGAAGTTTTTTAATGTAGTTTAATTTATCTTCTGGTTTCTGATTAAAAAACATTCTAGTTTTTTCTCCAAACAATGTTCTTAAATAATTAGCTTCTGACTCATTATCTCCTGATAATATTATCAACTCAAACTGAGAACCTAAGGATGATACTATTTTTTCTAACCCTTCACGATACATATTTTTTACAATAAAACAACCTAAAAATTCATCATTAATGCTTAAATAAACTCTACTTCCTGAATTTACATATATTGATTTTTGTCTTATAACAAATTCTGAAGAACCCATCTTAACAATATTTCCATTGATTGAAGCTGAAGTACCAAATCCTTTGAAATCTTTATAATTCTTAACGGATAATGTTTTATTAAATATCAAATGTGATATAATGCTTTTACTTAAAGGATGATTGGATTGATTAGCAAGCGAGCGAATCAATTGTGATTGTTCTGCCGTTAAATCATGTCCTTGATATACTATTTCGGATTTACGTTGTTCAGTAATTGTTCCCGTTTTATCAAATACAATAGTATCGATACTCGACATGCGTTCAATAACACTAGAATTTTTAACGTATAATTTATACTTATTTAAAACACGAATCATATTACCATTTGTAAATGTGGCACTTAATAATAATGCGCAAGGACAAGCCACAATTAAAACAGCTGTTAATGCACTCCATACTTTGGTTGTATCATGAAAATACCAGTATGTTGCAGATGACAAAGCAATGGTAAATAACACATAAGTAAAATAACGACTAATTAGATTTATAAATGAGACCTTAACTACCTCTTTATCTGTCTGAAATGTCTCATTATTCCATAATTGCGTTAGATAACTCTGAGACACTTCTTTTACAACTTCTAGTTCAATTGCTCCTGATGTTTGCTTGCCGCCTGCGTAGACGATTTCTCCAATTGATTTATCAATAGGTAAGGACTCGCCTGTTACAAAGCTATAATCAATAGTGGCTTTACCCATAAATAAAATAGCATCAGCCGGAATAATTTCATCGTTATGAATTTTAATGCGATCACCAACTTTTAAATCTGCAACTGACATTTGTTTTTCATAACCATCATCATTCAAAACACTAACTCCTAAAGGAAAATATGAGGTATAATCACGATCAAATGAAATACTTTGATAAGTTCTGTTTTGGAAATAACGACCAATAAGCATAAAAAAAACAATGCCACTCATAGAATCTAAATAACCAGAACCAGTGTTGGAAAGAATTTCATAAAGACTCCTGCTAAAGGTAATTAATACAGCTAATGCTATTGGAGCGTCAATATTTAAAAACCTTTGACGTAAACCTCTAAATCCAGATACAAAAAAATCCGATGCTGAATAAAAAAATACAGGTAAGGATAAAAATAAATTCAAATAATTAAAAAAAGATTTCAAAGCGGGGTCTTCCAATTTTACTAAAGAAAAATATTCTGGAAAACTTAGCATCATAATATTGCCAAAACAAAAACCAGCAATTCCTAATTTGATAATTTTAGTTCTATCATATTTTTTAATTTTTTTGAATTAACATCACTTAAATTAATATGAGGCTCATAGCCAATTAAAGTGAGGCTTTCAGCTACTTTTTTAAGAGACGTTGTTTTAAAATCATAAATAACAGTAACTTCTTTTTTTATAAAATTGACCTGAGATTTAATGATGCCTTTATCAATCTTATTGAGATGTTCTAATATCCAAATACAAGAACTGCAATGCATTTGTGGCAAATAAAAAATAACATGCTGTTGAGATTCATCCTTAAAATGTATAAGCTTATCTATAATTTTTTCATCATCTAAAAAATCGAATTTACCTTCACGCACTTTCGTTTTTTGATTAATTCCGGGGTAATTCGTTATATCATAATACTGACATAAATCGCTCTTGTTGATAATTTCATATACAGTCTTACAACCAGAGCAACAAAAAAGTTTATTGTCAATTACCAAGTCTTCAGCCACCACATCTTCTCCGCAATGAAAACATGTAGACCGAACTTTTGATTTTTCTAAAACTTTCACGTTACGAAATTAAATATTGACAAAATCTACATATCTGATAATTATCAGTTATTTAAGTGATAAAATTCATTCGAAAAAAAAGTATAAACAAAAAAATATTTTTAAATAATTCAATTCATTAATATTTTAATACATAATAAAACCGAAAAAATAAAGGTTTTTATATTAGTTTAACCATGTATAATTAAAACAGGAATAGGGCTAAAAAAAGCTAGTTCATTAGTAACGCTTGAATTAAAAATTGAATGAAATAAAGAGTGTTTTTGAGGTTCCACAATAATCATATCCATTTCGTGATCATTTACAAAATCAAGAATTCCTTCACTTACATTATTTTCTGTAATAATAAAAGTGCTATGCTTGGTTGTAGCTAATTTATTTTCAACATATACATCAATATTTGCTTCTTTTTCATCAATTAAATGATTATCAGGGATCACATGTAAAACAGTTAATAAACTATTAAATACAAGGTTTAAACTTTGAACTTTCATCAATGAAGTACTTTTTTCAATATGTTCATCATAAGAACAGGCATAAACAATCTTAGTAATTTTTTTGTACTTCACTTCAGGAGGAACAATAATTAATGGCAATTTAATTTTCTTTGCCACAGCCACAGAAGTACTACCAAATATGTTTTTCTTGAACTTACTTCCATGACCGCTGTTTCCCATTACTACAATGTCTACATCATGGTCTTTAGAAAATTCAACAATCAAGTCAGATGAATCTCCAATTTCAGAAAAAAATAAAACTTCAGAAATTTGTGGGTAATCTTTTTTTATTTTTAGAGCCTTCTCATTTAAAGCATCCAAACTATCTTTTCTAATTTCAGAAAAATTGTATGCCGCAATTCCAAATTCGGGAGTACTTACAGGTATTTGATTAATGTGCAACAAAATTAAATTTGCTGAAAAAGAGTTAGCCATATTAATGGCGTAATTTAGTGCATTCTCTGCTGTATCAGAAAAATCAGTAGGTACTAATATCGTATTCATCAAAAAAAAATAAAGTGATAATTAAAAATTAAATTCTGCATTGCAAACTAAATGCGATAGCGAATTTAAAGCCTAAATATTTATATAAGATTACTTATATCATTTTAAATAATGATTTATATCACTATTTAAACCTTTTAAGAAAATTAACTTTGATTTATGGACGTGAAATTTTTAGGCGCTACTGAAACAGTAACTGGTAGTAAGCACCTTGTGACAACTGACAATGGATTTAAAATATTATTAGATTGCGGATTATATCAAGGAAGCGGAAAAGAAAGCGATGTCCTTAACAGAAACATGAATTTTGAACCATCAGAAATAGATGTGGTGGTTTTGTCTCATGCACATATAGATCATTCTGGTAACTTACCTTTATTAGTTAAAAAAGGTTTTTTAGGTTCTATTTATTGCACACCCCCTACTCTAGCCGTGGTTGAAGTGCTATTATATGATAGTGCTAAAATTCATGAAAATGATATTGAATATTTGAATAAAAGAAGATTAGAAAAAAATCAAGAACCATTAACACCTTTATACACATCAAAAGATGTTGATCGTTGCATGAAACATTTTAAAACAATTCCTTACCATGCTGATTTTCATTTAAATCCAGAAGTAACTCTTACTTTTACTGATGCAGGACATATTTTAGGGAGTGCAATTGTTAACCTTAAATTAAAACATAATAATGATAAGACTTCACGACTAACATTTACAGGAGACGTTGGGCGATACAATGATCTGTTATTAAAGGATCCTGAAATATTTCCTCAGGCAGATTATATTATTTGTGAATCAACCTATGGAGACAGATTGCATGAAGTAGATATAGATGCAGAATTACATTTATTAAATGTTGTTAGGCATACATGCGTTGAGAAAAAAGGGAAATTAATTATTCCTGCATTTAGTTTGGGAAGAACGCAAGAAATTGTTTTTATTTTAGACAAATTAAAAAACAACGGCTTATTACCTAATATTAAGGTGTATGTGGATAGTCCTATGTCTACTAGTATTACAAATATTATGCGCGAAAATGTAGTATGCTTTAATGAAAAATTACAGAAATATATTAAAACTGATGCTGACCCATTTGGCTTTAATAATTTAAAATACATACAGGACAAAGTTGATTCGATTGCTTTAAACACTAGCAAAGAACCATGTATAATTATTTCAGCATCAGGGATGATGGATGCAGGAAGAATTAAACATCACTTAGCAAATAACATATCTGATCCAAAAAATACAATATTGGTAGTTGGCTACTGCACGCCAAATTCACTTGGCGGTCGCATAAGGGAAAAACAAAAAAGCGTAAAAATATTTGGTGAAATTCATGATGTAAAAGCGGATATAGAAATTATTGATTCCTATAGTGCACACGCTGATTACGGTGAACTCATAAGATTTTTATCTTGCCAAGACACTAAATTAGTTAAAAAAATATTTTTAGTACATGGCGAGCTTGAGTCTAAAATAGCATTTAAAGAAAAATTAATGAAAGAGGGTTACGAAGAAGTCATTATTCCATATAAGAGCGAAACATTTATCTTAAAATAAAATTATACTATTTATAAATATCAGAAACTAATTTACGTTTTAACTTTGCAGTTAACCATTTATTATAATTGTCTAAAAGGCTATTAATTGAAAAATTTAGTTTACTTTTTTCATAATTAAAATCTTCAGATAAATTTTTAAAAACTGCTAATTCATCTTTTAGCGTTAAATATTTATCTTCAGCAATCTTAGAAAATGCTTTTAATAATTTTTCTTCGCTTTCTATGAGAATTTTTTGAATTGCATTCTTTTTCAATAATTGTTTTGATAAAGACAAGACTAACATGTTATTTTTTAACTCATAATGGACTATTACATTTAAGACTTGAACTCTTAAAAACACCTGAGGCCTAGAATCACTATTGAAATTATTTAAAATACTATTAATGTATTTTAAAGATTTATGAAATTCACCAGTATAAACCAAAGTTATTGCATGTAAATAGTAAAAATAGATTAAATGATAGGGTTCAATATCTAAGTTATATTTTGAGATTTCTTTTTCAATTTCTTTAATTTTATTTAATGCTTCTTGAAACTTATTATTAATTAAATAAAATTCAATTTCATGTGTATTAGTATGAACAAATACACGTTGTGAAATTATTTCTTTTCTAATAAGAACATTACTACAAAACTCTTTTAATCGCTTTATATCACCAAAAAATGAAGGCGTAATAAAGTGTTTTTTTATTCCCAATAATCTATTATAAATAGATACATAATCTAAGGGATTTTCTATAGCATATGTTTTAGATTCATTAACTATATCAATAAGTTTCTGAAGATGCTCTAATTCTTTTTCTTTATTATCGATCAAATTAAAATAATTTGAGTAAGTTAGATGATAGAACACTTTAGCGGAAAAAGATAATGCATTGTTTTCTGACTGTAATTCTGGTTTTTTAAGAATATTCTCTAATTTTTTTATAATCTCTTTATCTCGAGGCTTTTCATTACTAATTTGTAAAGAGTAACTTTCATAATATAAATCTGTAATAGTTTTTAAATTATTTATTAATAAGATGTATTTATCAATTGATAAATTAACTTCTGCAGCTTTTTGTAAACCTAAAGAATAGCCACTACATTTTTTCTTCCACATTAAAATATCAATCATCAATTGAAAATTTTCACATTCTTCGGCCAATGCTTCAGCCTTAGAAATTAACTTAAGACACTCCTGATATAAGCCTTTATGAAAAAGAATTTCAATAGACATGAGCAATTGTTTAATTTCGATATTGTAAGTTTTTGAATCATGAAAAACATTTAAACTTCTTAAGATAAGCTGGTATAAATAATTTTTATCTGCAGAAATAAAATCGCCAGTTATACCTTGTTTTTTTAAATTCTTAATTAAATCAGGGTCATTTTCTTCATTTGCTTTATCTATTTCATCAAACAGAGCTAAATATTTGTTCTGTTCGCCAATTGTATGTCTTTCTGAAAATATTTTAAAATATCTTTTTTCAGACATTGTTAAACTTTTTATGAGAGTAAAGGCGTTACTTTTTTTTTT
>CAILKE010000045.1 GCA_903834765.1 uncultured Bacteroidota bacterium | reverse complement strand
TTTCAAATTTTTTAACCTTTTTTGAAAATAATTAATCTAACAACACATACTCCTTAAACTCTATCAAACAACGGGCGACAAAAATAATACTTTTTTTAATCCAACCAAAAAAACTATCTAGACTTTAACTATTTTATTAAACTAAATCAACTCAAATATACCGTAAACACTCAACTTTTATTCTCTAAAATTTTAAATAACATCCAATTGTTAATAGATTTATCTTGTGAATAATTTTCCTAAAACAAATAAAAAAATTTCATTCATCAATATGTAATTAAAAAAATAATGTAAAGGGTTTATTTCCAAAATAACATTTTTGCCCCAAGCAATATTATAATAGCACCGAAAATTTGTTTGATTGTTTTTTGATCTAATGAAATAGATAATTTACTTCCAAAATAGCTGCCAAATATAAATGTAGAACATATTATTAATGCTGTTTTATAATCTACATAACCTTGTTTATGATAATTCATTACTCCCAAAATACCAATTGGTAGTAAAAACATAAAAAGAGTGGTACCTTGAGCTTGATGTTGAGAAAAACCTAAAAAGTAAACCAATACAGGAACGATAATTATTCCACCGCCAATACCAACCATACCGCTCAAAAATCCTGCTAATAGACCAACTGCAAGCAAAATAAAAAGTATTGTTAACGTCATAGATTTATTCTGTTGCATTTAATTATTCAATTTTTTTTTAACAGTTTAATTTAACTTTCAGTATTCAAATTAAAAATCAGTACTTAATGATAAGTAAGTCATTTCTTTTTGAAATTTACGATCGTCGATACCCCAAGCGAAATCTACTCTAATAAAATAGCCCAATAAACGGGATCTTAATCCAAAACCTGTACCACCAACAATAGGTTCTTTCTGATTATAAATCACTAATGTTACTGGATTACCCGTGTATGTATTCTTATTTAAAACATTCGCATCACTATAAGGATTAGATCCATACCAAGCCATGCCGATATCTCCAAAGCCAATTATTTGAAAATTTTGAATAAAATCGGAACGAATAGGGCGATTAATTAAATATTTAAATATAGGCCAACGTAATTCGCTATTAAATGCTACGAAATTATTTCCATTACGGATGTTTTGTTTAAAGCCTCGGAGGTTTGTTGCCAATGTTTGAAATTGATATTGATCTTGATTAACAATGTTTATGTTAGAATTAAATGATGGGTTAATCCAGTTATCAACTCCACCTAAATAATAAATCAAACGGTCGGTTCCCAGCGAAGTGGCTCCTGCCAAGCGATTACACCATATTAAATCGCGATGTACTTTTTTGTAATTACGAAAATCAAATCCCATTGTAATTAAATCGTGTCTATCTGATTTTATTAAACGCCAATACTCTGTCCATAATTTAAATCGAGTACCGTTATATAGATTAATTCCTTTTTTTTGAGTATTATCATATATATATTCCAATTTTGCCCCACCATAATTATCGTATACATTTGGTTTAGGCAAACTCTCATCACTTACCGAAGCAAATACCGTTCTATCTATTCGATACATCAATGAGAATTTAACAGCTGCTACTTCGCTAAACGGAATTTTCCATGTATAACGTGCATCGTGCGTTTGAATTTTAGAAAGCCCAGCATAACCATTTACTTTTAAAAATGATTGGCGATGCAACACTAATTGTCGATCCACATTATGAATTCGATTCTCCCAACTTAATAAATATTCATTGTTTAAACTTCCTGCTATTCGGAAACCAGCCACTATACGTTTATCTTCAAATAAATCACTTAATCCGATTTTAAATAATGCATTTATTCCTGGATTTAAATACACAGGGCTACTACCGCCTGCAAATCTCTGGTAACTGGCGCCTAAAAAGGAATTGTCTAATTGTGTGACAACTTGATCTGTTCGAAAATTGGTATAATAATTTTGCTGTATAGGAAAACGTAATTCTCCTTTATCAATACTTCCTTTTGCATCAGGATTAGCGGTTGCTAATGACTGATTAGCATTATTAACTGGTTGACGAACAACAGGTGGATCTTTTTTCTTAGCGCCATTAATATTATAATTTTCAAAATCAATACCCTCGCTTTGTTTTATAGCAGTATCTGATTGAGGCGTTGTTAGTTGATCTTGACGGACTGGGTTATTAATAATTATTTTATCTGGGTCAGATAAATTACTTCGAGGTGCAGATTTAAACCAAGTATTATTAGGCTTTGTTGTAACCAATTCGGATAAAGGAACCAAAGGTGATACAAGTAATTTTTCTTGATTATTATTTACAATAATTTCGGCAAAACTAGTAAAACGAGCATTGATGTTATGTTCTAAAATATTACGAGAATAATTAGTAATTGCTCTGTTATTATAAAAATATCGATAATGCTCAATGGTATCAACAAACGAAATAGAGCTATCTAAAACGCCGATATAACGGTTATAAACGCCATTTGCTTCACTTAAAAATGATATCACTCCTTTGCTGTATTCTTGTGATTGCGTTTCATTAACATCAGAAGTATTAGTTACGCGATACAAAACAGTTGATTTTGCTTGTGCGTTATAAAAAAAGATATCATTATTTTTCGAAAATTTAAAATACAATTTAGCGTCTTCATTAGCTTTAATGGTATCGTGTGTTCTGTTTGATTCGAACAAAATACCTTTTGAATTATCAACAAAAACAGGATTATTGTCGTCCCAAGAGTCATTCGTTATTTGTTCTACTCCACCAGTATTTAGAGAGTAAATAAAAATATCCGATTGTCCTTTTCCTTTTTTAACAGCACTTATGACGATACGTTTACCATCATGCGAAAATGAATAAGAATTAATTTTCTCAAATCCGGTAATATTACGTTTTACTTTTTCTTTGGTATCAGAGTCATACGTGTGAAGTTTTAAAATGTTTTTTCGCTCGTAAATCATGGATACTACTGAATTATTTGGATGCCATCCTAAAAGAGGGTAACTATTGTCTTCGATTCGTTCTAATTTTGGATATAATTTTAAAAGACGTTTTTTCTTTTTATCTCCAATCGTATTAAGGTATACTCTATATTGCCCCATTTCACTGGTAGCGTAGAGGATTTTTTGTCCATCTGGACTCACTTTTAATTGATAATAATGTCTTGCTTGTTTTTGTTTAACAATAACGCTTTCAGCTTTTGGTGTTTTACGAGTTGTATCTCGGTAATCAAAATAACGTTTAGCAAATACATTTGTGAAATCATTCGTCATACTTTGAACAGAAGTTCCCAAAACATATAAAAATGCATTATTGGGATTACGACTGACTTTTGTCATGTATAACAAATTGGGAATAACAGACTCGCCATAGGTATCTGATACATAATACCACATAGTATGCCCTGCTAAAGTTGCATCTTTACCAGTTAGCTGATTAAATTTATTAAAACGATCATTATGAATCGCATCCATCACTCTATTATCAATCGTCGAATTCCATCCTTCTGAAAGATAAGCAATCAAGCCACTTTTAAACCAATATGGTAATGTTAGTAAAGATGAATTTCGGACAACATCACGCGCTCTGCCTCCATACATCATTTGATCAATCATTAATTCAGCAATAGTAGCTCTAATTTGTTTATCTAAATCAGCATGAGAACCATTGAAATATAAAAATATTTTGTTGCCAATGATTCGGGTAACTCCACCAATATTACCTGTTTCTTCCGCAGCTAATCCAATATTACTTTGCCTGAAATCATTTTGGTTATTATAAACAACTACTTCAATTTTATCATCCATTTGAATGTCTAATCGTTTTTCCAAGATAGGCAATTGACGATTGACTGAGACTGCAGCGTAACGAGCAATTTCTTGGCCGCCCTCATACAAATAAACTCTGAAACGATCAAAATCAAAATACGTCCAATTAAACGTTTGGTATTGCATACGGTTTTTACCAAACTCTAATTGAGAGCCATAGTAAAATTGAGCATGGGTGGTTTTAATACACAATACTATACTAATTAAAAAAAGAAAACGTTTCATTAAAATTAAATAATAAGCCCTAAATTTAGCAAAAAAAATATGATATCTATTCATTATTTTACATTCGGACCTATGAGTGAAAACACTTATATTTTGTGGGACGAAACAAAGGAATGTGTAATTATTGATCCAGGTAATTATAATCACACCGAAAATAAACAACTCAGTGATTTCATTTCGAAGAATGACTTAAAACCTGTTCATTTACTGCTGACTCATGGCCATATTGATCATATTAATGGCAATCGATATATATTAGATACTTATAATTTATTGCCTGAAATGCATCAAGATGATATTTACTTTATTGAACATCATTCGATATCAGCCAATATGTATGGGTTAAAAGTAGATCAGAGCCCAATGCCTAAAGTATTATTAAACGAAGGGGATATTGTATCCTTTGGAAATTCTGCCTTAGAAATTGTGCATACACCAGGCCACTCGCCCGGAAGCATTACCTTTTTTAATAAAGCGGATAAATTTATGATTAGTGGCGATGTGTTGTTTTATGCTTGTATCGGTCGCACAGATTTGCCAATGGGTAACTATGAAACATTGATAACATCCATTAAACAAAAATTATTGCCCTTAGGTGATGATATGACCGTGTATAGTGGACATGGGCAAGAAACAATAATTGGTTCGGAAAGAATGTATAATACCTTTTTGGTTTAAATCTTAATATATATTAATTAATAATTTTTTTAATCAAAGGAATTCTTTTTAAAATGCCTGCATCCAAATAAAGGAGAGGTATCATCAATAGAAAATTAATAAACGGAACTTTGTACCTAACTATGGCTCCCATAACAGTTGTTGTTAAGCCTATCAGTAAAAACGCGGTAATGGTAATGCTAATACATAAGTACAGCATGTTTTTATCTACACCCTTGCTTTGATGAAATACAAAGCAGAAAATAAAAAATAGTACGTAGCCTAAATTTTCAAGAGAAGCAACTAATTCGGATGATGAGTGACTGTCATAAAAAAACGGTTTTGCTATGACGTTAAAAAATGCTATTGGTAATAATTTTGCAAAAGATGACACTGAGTATGTTAAGCGTTGCATGGAAATAGCTGAGCCCGATGGCATACAGGAAGATACAAATCTATAAATAGAAGTATCTTGATTGTCATTAACGAAAATGGTATCGTTGTCATGATTTATTTTCCAATACATTAACTTAGTATGTGGTTTTATTTTACATGTTGTTCTTTCAGAATCTACAAACGTAAATTGATTGGTATCATTAGGATTCAAGCGAACATAATTTTCAGTATTCCTAAAAAAAATACCGCCTTTACTTAAATTGATAAAATCATTTTGTCGGACAACAATTGTTTTTACAACATCTTTATAAAAGACATATTTCAAAGTAATCAATGATAAACTGAAAATAGTAATTAGAGATATGGCATAACATAAGGCTACTTTTTTTACTTGCAATTTTTGCACGAAAACAAATACAGTTAATGGAAGTATCAGCAACATAAGGATGTATGGCTTTAAGACCACAAATAATAAAACTGTGGCGATAAGGAAAAAAATTGTTTTAAGATGATAATGTTGGTAGATAAATATTTTAAAAAATGAGTATAGAAAAAAGCCCATCAAACATAGTGCTAATGGTTCTTTTAACACACCCGACGACCAAAATAAAACGGACGGGACGAAAAAAATGATAGCCATTAGTAATTTTTCTTTTTGAGGAAAATATGATTTAAACGTTTTATAAAAAGCAAACTGTCCAGCAAATGAAACAATTAGCATAGACAAAGCATGCACAGCATAATGACCAAAGGAAAAAAAGCGAACAAACGCATGAAAACGCACAGAAGTTCTATTATCGTTTAAGAAAAAATTATCTGCTGGATTTTCCTGACTCCAATCATTAATATAATCAAAATACGATTTATATAACGCATCTGTTTCTAATTCGGAATGGATACCAAACAGCATTTTTATATAGTCCATCGGATTTTGATAAATTGCCTGAAACATAATATCAGCGCCAGTTAAAGTGTCATAACTATCGCCCTGAGGCCCACTTGTATTGCTTCCGAAATAAAACCAATAATAGGCAAAGCATCCAAGTATCTTAAAAAATAAAATGACTGAAATCCATTTAAAAGAAATGTGAACATCTTTGAAAAAGGGTAATTTATAAATTATCCAACAAAAGACTATAAAATATAAAAGTGCTACTATCAATACGTTTCAAAAGATTTAATTTCCATAAAACGATCTGGTTCTTTCAATGCATTGAAGCCAAATTGATTATAAAGACTATGAGCATCTTTAGTAGCAAGCATAAAACGACGTAATGTTTTAATAACAGATTGTTCCATTATAAAATTCATTAACTCTTTTGATAAGCCTTTGCTTCTGTAGGCCTTTTCAATAAATACATCGGCTAAATATCCGAAAGTTGCATGGTCAGTTATGACGCGAGCAAAGCCAATTTGTTGCTGCTTATCATATACAGCAAAGCAAATACTTCCTTCTATTGCTTTTTCAACAATATGAATTGGGATGTTTTTTGCCCAATAACTTTCTTCACTTAAAAAATGGTGTATGTATGCGTGTTGTAATTTCTCTTTATCTGTTGAGAATAGATAGCCATCAATGTATTTTTCCATAATTACAAATTACTCACAACTGCTAATTGCTTGGTTTTACTATCAAATACGAAACGTGTTATTTTTTTAATTCCTAACGGAGCAAAACTGAACAATGTTTCCCATAATTTAGTTTGCTCATTATACTTTAACAAATCCGCGTTTTCTGATTTTATTAAACCAAGTTCAGGATGCCACATAAAATCTTCGTTAATAGATGCATAGGTCGTATATATTTTACTTTCTCTTATAGTAGGATTATAGATTCTAAAAGTCATACTGGCGCTGTCTTTTATAGCATAGATGAAATTAGTTGTGCTCCTTATTTTTTTAAATGCACGACTTGGATTATTACATAACCAAACATCAACATTTGTTTTGATGTTGATGGCTCTTAAACTATGCGGATTTGTTAATTTATAATACAACAGAGTGTCTTTACTTAACCATGTATGATAGCCAACAGAATCGACCTGTTCTGCTATTATTTTATTAAATGAGCCATCCATCTTAAATTGCCAAACGCGTTGAGACGAATCCATTTCAACTACTACACAAGAAAATCCTGAGCCATCAGGAACAATGGTTGGAGAATACTCGCTGGTTTGCGTTTTGGTTAATGCGGTATGAACTTTTGATTTAATGTTATATTGATATATGTCTGCCTGTTTATCCTCTTTTATACTTACATATAAAATTGATTTGGCATCGGAAGAAAAAGTTGGTTGATTGTCGTACCCTACTCTATTATTAATGTTCAAAGGGTTTGTATAAATAAGTTTATTATCTTTTTTTTCTAATTGAACTAACCAAATATCGGTTTCGGGTAATTGGCCAAAAGCAAAAGCAGAGATAAATGAACTAAACAGAAATAACCTCATTAAAATATTTTTTAAATGTAAACTGAATTAATTGATAAATAACATAACCCCAAATTAAACCAACAACTATACCCACCAAAATATCGGAAGGATAATGCACTCCCAAATAAAGACGGCTATAAGCAGTAATTCCTGCCCATACAAAAAATGAACTCCTTATTAAAATAGAATGTTCTTTAAATAACAAAAACAGAAGCATCGCTATACCAAATGAATTAGCGGCATGACCAGAAAAGAAACCATATTGTCCGCCTTGATAATCATTTACAGTATGTATCTGATCTTTGATTTCAAGGTTATGAGTAGGTCTATACCTTTTAACAGAATGCTTTACTCTATTAGATGTTTGGTCGGTTAAAGTTATTAAAGCCACTAGAAAAAATAGTAATATCATCACTTTTTTAATTTCATATTTTTTAATAAATAAGCTAACCCAATAAATAAATAATGGTAAACAAATCCAGATTTCGGATATGTAAAACATAACCACATCCATCCATTCATTATGATGAGAATTAATACCAAGCAACAAGTTTCTATCATAACCTTTAAGCAATTCAAACATCTTATAAAATTAGAAAAAATTGTTAAGCATAAACCCTGTTCTAGAAATATTTTAAAGGCTTTAATATATCGTAGACTTTCTTCTCTAAAACAAATTAGTCTGATTTAACAAATATTTAATATGAAAATACTTGACACCTGTCGAAAAAAAACCGATATTTGCACCGAAATTGAGAATCACGACTTAACAAACTGATTTTCAGCTATTAAGACGTTATTCTAATTTATAAAATTTAAACTACAAACAATGAAAACAAACAACCCAATGATTGACAATTTAATGGAAGCTCAATCAAACGCGATGAATACTTGGATGGATTCAGCGAAAAAATTTCAATCAGCTTTTGCTACAGGAAATGCAGCTACTGAAAGCCAAAATATTTTAAAAGATATGATGGAAAAACAAGCTGCAATGTTCAGTGGCATGCAAGTAAATGGTGCTAATCCATTTGTTAACAGTAATACTAAACCAGAAGAGTTCTTTAAAAATTGGTATGCTCAACAAATGACTGCCATGAAACAAATGACTGATTTTAACCAATCAATCTATAATTCAGCATTAAACTACGGAAAAAACGCAAATGATGTGAATGCAAGTTTTTCTACAATGAACAATGCTTGGACTAACATATACAATAGCTGGATGGGTTCTATGAATACATCTTATGATACATTTTCTAAAAACATGACTAATCCATTTAATGCAGATATGTTCAAAAATATGTATGAAGGATCTCAAACGTATTTGAAAATGCAAGAAGTGTTTCAACCAATGATGTCTGCTATCAAAAATTCTGATTTTAGCATGGAAACTTGGAAAAACATTTATACAACTGATAATTACAAAAAAATGACTGAAGAAGTATTTGGTTCTTTTTTTAACAACAACAATTTAAAAGATGTTTATGAAAATTCTATGAAGCAAGTTCAAGGTTTTTTCGTGAATCAAAATAATTTAGGAAAAGAGTATTTTGAGCAAATGCAAAATATGAAAGCTCAATTCCCTGAATTATTTAGCGGAAACTCTGAGCAAATGAAAGATTTGTATTCTAAAATGAACAACGTGTTTGGAAAAACATTTGAACCATTATTGAAATTAGCTAATCCTGGTAAAGAAAAAGAAAACATCGAAACTACTATTGCTTTAATGGATAAAGTTGCTGAATACAGCATTAAACAATCTGAATTGCAACTATTTTTATACAAAACTATGCAATCATCTATGGAAAGCTTAGCTAAAGAGACTCAAGAGAAATATCAAAATATGACTCCTGGTTCTTTTACGATGCCTACATCTTCTGAGTTATATAACCAATGGATTAAGAAAAACGAAACGATGTTTACTGAATTATTTGCTACTGAAGAATTTAGCAAAGTAAAAGGTGAAGCATTAAACTTAACAATGGATGTGAAAAAACATTTTGAGAAGCAATTTGAAAATGTATTTGAACAATATCCAATTATGTTTAAAAGTGAAATGGAAGAAGTTTATCAAACCATCTATGACTTAAAAAAAACAGTAAAAGATTTACAAACAAAACTAGCAATGCAAAATGCGGCATCAGTTGAATTGTTTGATGAAGAAAAAGCTGCTAAAGCAAAAAAGAAATAATTATTCTTTTAAACAAAAAAAGCTGCTGATAAAATTAGCAGCTTTTTTTATTTCTAATTACTAAATATCTCAATACAAAAAATCATTTAATAAAATCTACAATAATTAAAAATAATAAATTGTAATTTTATCTCACAAAACTTTGTTTTACTATGGAACACACAATATTAGAAGAGATTAATAATGTTAACTCTAAAATGCTGAAAAGCTACGAAGCACTAAATAATATCAAAGACATTGACATTGCTACTTCTCCTAAAACTGCTGTTTATAGTGAAGATAAAATGACACTTTATAAATATGACAGAGAAACTGAATCAACTTATAAAACACCAGTATTAATTGTTTATGCTTTAGTGAACACCTATAAAATGTTAGATATTCAGCCTGATAGAAGTTACATCCGTAATTTATTAGCTGCCGGACTAGATGTATATTTAATAGATTGGGGTTATCCTTCAAAAGCCGATAAATTCATTAGCATGGATGATTATATCAATGGCTATATTAATAATTGTGTTGATTTTATGCGTAAGAAAAACAGGGTTGAGAAAATTAATATTTTAAGTATATGCCAAGGTGGTACCTTTAGTGTAATTTACTCATCGTTGTATCCCAACAAAATTAAAAACTTAGTAACACATGTAACTCCTGTTGAATTCGGAACAAATGATGGTTTATTATTCCGTTGGAGTAAGAACATGGATTTTGACAAATTGGTTGAAGGTTTTGACGGCATCATACCTGGTGAATTCCTTAACGAAGGGTTCGACTCTTTAAAACCGATGATGAAAGCTCAAAAGCAATTAGCTCTAACTAACGCCATGGAAAGTGAAGATAAGTTGCTTAATTTTTTGCGTATGGAAAAATGGATTAGTGAAAGTCCTGATCAAACTGGAGCTTGCTACTTGCAATTTATGAAAGATCTCTATCAACAAAATAAATTGATTAAAGGAGAATTAGAAGTTGGTGGTAAAAAAGTAAACTTAAAAAATCTGACGTGTAATTTATTAAATATTTATGCAACAGAAGATCATTTGGTTCCTCCTACCTCCTCTATCCCTTTAAACGATTATGTTGGCTCTAATGATAAAGAACTTTATAGCTTTAAAGGTGGTCATATAGGTGTATTTGTGGGATCTAAATCTCAAAAAGAATTAGCACCTGCAGTTACTGAATGGTTAAAAAAACGCGATAAGTAATTTGCAGTATATTAAACGAACAAAAACGCCCTAAATACTAAGTATTTAGGGCGTTTTTTACTTTTAGATTAACGAAATAGGTTTATAACAAAGTTTATTTATTTTTCTTTAAAAATTCTTGAATCAATTGCTCATCTGTTTTACCTAAATTAGCAATAGAAGCTTTAGCATCTCTTGCCCAGGCAGTGCTTGGATATGATTTGATGATGTCTTCATATATAGTTTTAGCTTCAGCCTCGTTATTCAACATAGTTGATTCATCAAATAATTGCGCTAACAAAAACAAAGCCGCTCCTCGGTTTCTGAAGTTAGGAAAAGCTGTAGTACATTTTCTTAATAAAACTTCAGCTTGTTTATAATTAGCGATTGATTGAGCTACTTGCCCTGCCTTCAATAAAAAAATAGGTGCTAAACTATCATTCATACATTCAGATGCGTATGTATTAAATGCATTAATAGCACGTTCAGCTAAATCCTTCTTTACTGTAGTTTCTTTCATTAATGTACTATCCAAGGATTTGGCATCACGGTAAAATGAAGAGCAGTTGCCATTATTGACAACAACGGTATCTGTTTTTACTACTTCTGTTTTTTTTTCATCGCCATTACCACCGCAAGAAACTAATACTATCGCTAATGAAATGGAAGCAAATGCTTTTAAACTATAATTAGGTTTTATCATTGATTATCGTTTTGGTTGATATACTCGTGTTTTATAATCTGCTTTGAATTTACCCTTAGAAATATCCGTTAATTTTCCAGCAATTAATTTACGTTTGAATGGGTTTATTTTATCAGTAAATAGAATGCCTTCTATATGATCGTATTCGTGCTGAATAACACGAGCTATTACGCCTGTGAAAGTTTCAGTATGTTTTTTAAAATTCTCATCAAAATATTCAATCGTCACATCCGGTTTACGCAATACATCTTCTCTAATTTTAGGTATGCTTAAACAGCCTTCGTTGAACTTCCACTCTTCACCTACTTCTTCAATGATACGTGCGTTTATGAATGTTCTTTTAAATCCATTCATTTCCTTCATTTCAGCTTCACTATATTCTGGTTCTTCATCTTCATCCACTTCAGCAAAGGGAGATGCATCTACTAAAAATAAACGAATTGGTTTTCCTACTTGCGGCGCAGCAATTCCAACACCATTGGCATCATACATGGTTTCATACATGTCTTTAATTATTTGATCTAAGTTTGGGTGCGTTTTCTCAATGTCCACACACTTTTTTCTTAAAACCGGGTCGCCGTAAACAACTATTGGTAATATCATATTTTAATTATTTTAAATGTTGAATTTTAAATGTTGAATTTTGAAATAGCTGTTAATTTAACATTCAAAATTTATAATTTAATATTCGCTTTAGCGAGTGTAATTTGGTGATTCTCTGGTTATCACAACATCATGCGGATGGCTTTCTTTAATACCCGCTGTAGTAATTTTTGTAAATTTAGCTAGTTGTAAATCTTTGATAGTTTTAGAACCACAATACCCCATACCAGCTCTTAAACCACCTATCAATTGATACATCACATCTGCTAAATGTCCTTTGTATGGAACACGACCACTAATACCCTCGGGTACTAATTTTTTAATATCATCTTCAGCATCTTGAAAATAACGATCTTTAGAACCTTTTTGCATAGCCTCTAAAGAACCCATTCCTCGGTACGCTTTAAATTGTCGTCCTTCAAAAATAATTGTTTCTCCTGGACTTTCTTCTACTCCTGCAAACATGCCACCCATCATCACTGTGCTTGCACCTGCGGCAATAGCTTTCACGATATCACCAGTGAAACGAATACCACCATCTGCAATAATTGGTAAACGTCCTTTTAGTGCTTCAGCCACACTCATAATAGCTGATAACTGAGGAACGCCAACACCTGCAATAATACGGGTTGTGCAAATAGAACCTGGACCAATACCAACTTTAACCCCGTCAGCACCAGCTTTTAGTAATGCTAAAGCCGCATCACCTGTAGCAATGTTACCAACGATTACGTCTAATTTTTTGTATTTCTTTTTTACTTCTTTCAGCATATTAATAACTCCTTTGGAATGACCATGAGCTGTATCAATAATAATAGCATCTACACCGGCTGCTACTAGAGCATCTACGCGTAACATTGTATCGTGAGTAACACCAACAGCTGCAGCTACTCTCAATCTGCCTAACTCATCTTTAGCGGCGTTGGGACGAACTTTAATTTTGATAATATCTTTATATGTAATTAACCCTATTAGTTTTTTGTTTTTATCTAAGATTGGTAGTTTTTCGATTTTATGATCTTGTAAAATATCTTCTGCCTGTTTTAATGTAACACCTTGAGAAGCGATAATAGACTTACTTGCAGGTGTCATAACTTCTTTGATCAATTTTTTTAAATTCTTTTCGAAACGTAAATCTCTATTGGTAACAATACCTACAAACGTTTTATTGGCATCAACTACTGGTACACCACCAATTTTATTTTCTGCCATTATATCCAATACATCGCTAATAGTAGCTGTTTGAAGCACTGTTAAGGGGTCAACGATCATTCCACTTTCGCTACGCTTTACCTTACGCACGTGACGTGCCTGCTCCTCAATGGTCATATTTTTATGTAACACACCAATTCCACCTTCTTGAGCCATGGTAATAGCCATTTGATATTCGGTAACGGTATCCATTGCCGCGGAAACGATGGGTGAATTTATTTTGATATTTTTAGTAAAACTACTTGCAATATTTACCTCGCGAGGTAATACTTCGGAGTAAGCAGGTACTAATAAAACGTCGTCGTAAGTTAATCCTTCTGGAACAAATTTGTTCTCTAAAAATGATGAAGCCATTTGGTTGAATTTTCGGTGTTAAAATTCGGGCAAATATAGTAAAAAAAACGAGTGTATGAACAGCTTTTTTGGATTAAATATTTAAGAATTTATTAGCTTAATATTATAAAATTCTATAATCAAGATAGGATAAGTATGACATTGCGGGATTATTGATTTAACCTTATTAATACCATGAAGAATATTTCAAATACTTCTATTATCTTATTTTTGTTTTTACTATTAATTTATTTTTCAGACTTGAAAACTTTTAATTATCAATAAGCTCCATTTGTTAATTATTGATAATAGACAAAAAATCATTTAAATACTGATTTTCCTCATAGTTATTTCTATGAAGGATGCAGAACTTTGAACAATATTTTTTGTAGGATTATGTTATCAACCATCATTTTCATTATAGTTCTTCTTCACTTAGGTGTTGGGTTTGGATATTTAATTTACAAACTTTCTCCTACAAAAAAAAGAACTGATAACAATAAAGATAAACATGTAGATTAAGCTATTATAAAAAATGTACAATTAGATGTCCTTAAGTTTTACTTAAAAATAAATGGGACCAAAATATAAATCATTAAAATTAAATATATGAAAGTAGAACAAATTTACACAGGATGTATTGCTCATGCAGCATACTATATAGAAAACAACGGCGAAGCAGCAATCTTTGATCCATTAAGAGAAGTAAAGCCATACATCGATCGTGCTAAAAAAGATAATGCGAGAATTAAATACGTTTTTGAAACACATTTTCATGCAGATTTTGTGAGTGGTCATTTAGACTTAATGAAAAATGCAGGCGCAGAAATTGTTTTTGGTCCAACTGCCAAACCAGCATATAAGGCTATTACCTCAGAGGATAATCAAGTCTTTAAAGTAGGGAATTACAGTGTTAAAGTAATTCATACACCTGGGCACACTATGGAAAGCACAACCTATTTACTTATCGATGAAAAAGGTAAAGAGCATGGCATCATAAGTGGAGACACTTTATTTATTGGAGATGTAGGACGCCCTGATTTAGCACAACACGTAATAGCTGATTTAACAGAAGAAAAATTAGCTGGATATTTATTCGATTCATTGCGCAACAGAATTATGCCATTAAGTGACGACTTGATTGTATACCCTAATCATGGTGCAGGAAGTGCTTGTGGTAAAAACATGAGTAAAGAAACAACCGATACTTTAGGACATCAAAAACAAGTGAATTATGCTCTCAATCCTAAGCTAACCAAAGAACAATTCATCAAAGAAATATTAACTGGATTAGTGCCTCCTCCTGGTTATTTTCCTCAAAACGTGTTATTGAATATTAAAGGTTACGAGAGCATTGATCAAGTAATGGCTAGAGGAAAAAAAGCATTAACCGCTATTGAATTTGAAGTAGTTGCTAATGAAACAGATGCATTGATAATAGATACAAGAAACGCTCAAGTCTTTAACAAAGGATTTATTCCAAATTGCATAAACATTTGTATTGATGGAAGTTTTGCAACATGGGTTGGAACTTTAATTCCAAGCGTTAAACAAGAGTTATTAATAGTTGCTGATGATGGTAGAGAAGAAGAAGTAATTACACGATTAGCAAGAGTTGGCTACGATAACGTTTTAGGCTTTTTAAAAGGTGGATTTAAAGCCTGGCAAGACGCCGCTAAAGAAACTGATGAGATCAAATCCATCAGTGTTGATGAGCTGGTGTCTATAAATGAAAAATCACCTGTAATTATATTAGATGTTAGAAAAGCGAGCGAATATAATAGTGAACATGTAAAAGATGCTATCAATGCGCCCCTTGATATTATTAACGATAGTATGGTTAAAATTGACAAAAACAAAACATACTATGTACATTGTTTGTCGGGTTACCGTTCAATGGTTTTCATTTCAATACTTCAAGCCAGAGGCTTTAGAAATTTAATTAATGTGGCTGGTGGCTTTAATGCTATTAAAGACACCAAAAAATTTAAAGTGACAGAATATGTTTGTCCAACTAGCCAATTATAAACTACAAAAAATAGTTTAAATAATTTATAAAAGTTATGAAGCCTGATGGGAAAATTTCCTATCAGGCTTTGTACTTTATTACCTCATTTTTTATTGTAAATTTGAAAAATAATGAGACGTTTTACTAAATGAAAATCATTATTTAAATTAATACGTATTTATAATAACTTAACTATACTTAATAACACATGGAAAAAGGAAATAAAAAAACAATCCGAGCGTGGACCTTTTATGATTGGGCAAATTCAGTATTCCCATTAGTTATCACATCAGCTATATTTCCTAATTTTTATGATTATGTAACTACGCATGATGAAGCCAAAAATTTTATAGGGCATACTGTTACTTTTTTAGGATTTGAATTCGAAAATCAAAACATCTATTCTTTCGTTTATGCCTTTGCCTTATCCATCGTTGTTATAATAACTCCTATTTTAAGTGGTATTGCTGATTATTTGGGGAACAAAAAACGCTTTTTACAATTTTTTTGTTACTTGGGAGCAATCTCTTGCATGGGTTTATTTTTCTTTAATAGAATAAATTTAGAATTAAGCTTTATACCGTTCATTACTGCTACCATTGGTTTTTGGGGAAGTTTGGTATACTATAATTCTTACTTACCTGAAATAGCTGAATTAAGCGAACAAGATGCTGTAAGCGCCAAAGGTTTTGCTATGGGTTATTTTGGAAGTTCATTATTACTAATTATTTGTTTAATTAGTATTATGGTTTTTCATGTTCCAGCAAAATTTAGTTTTTTATTAGTTGGAATTTGGTGGATTGGATTTGCTCAATACACATTTAAACATTTGCCTGTAAAAGCTCATAGTCCTCATGGTTCTGATAAGTCTGCATTGTTGTCAAAAGGATTTAAAGAATTAAGAGGCGTGTTTACACAAATTAAACACATGCCTCAATTAAAACGTTTTTTATCAAGTTACTTTTTCTATAATATGGGAGTTCAAACCATTATGGTTGTTGCTGTATTATTTGCAAGAAATGAAATAGACTGGGGAATAGGCGAAGATGCTGAAAAAAATAAAACGAGCGCTTTAATCATTAGTATTTTAATAATTCAATTTGTTGGAATAGCTGGTTCTTTTTTATTCTCTTGGATCTCAACTAAAATCGGCAATATTAAATCCTTAATGATATCAATTTGTATATGGGTTTTCATTTGTGTATTCACTTTTCTAGTTGTTAGAACGCCTATGCAATTTTACATTGTTGCTTTTTTAGTTGGCTTAGTAATGGGTGGTGTTCAATCCTTGTCACGATCTACCTATTCTAAATATTTACCCGAAACAGATGATAATACTTCTTATTTCAGTTTTTATGATGTAATTGAAAAACTAGGAATGATTATAGGAACCATTTCTTTCGGTGTCATTAGCCAAGTTACTGGTGGCATGAGAAATTCTATTCTAACATTAATTATCTATTTCATTGTTGGACTCATACTAATAGCCCCTCTAAGAAAAAAATATAATTAGTAAATATAATTCTGTTAATTCAATAAAGTAACATGTCCAATGTGGGATTCATGTTCTTTGGAAACGATATTTTTGAAATCTATTTTCCAAACATATACATCGTTGGGACTTGGTTTTCCTTTAAAGGAACCGTCCCAACCCTGATCAGTATCATCTGTCTTATATATTAACTCTCCCCATCTATTGAAAATATAAAACGTATACTCTTCAACTCCAAAAACTATTGGTTTAAACACATCATTCAACCCATCATGATTACCAGGTGTGTAACAATTTGGTATCCAAAATCTAAACTCAGGAAGGATTTTAATTAATATAGTTGCTGAATCCGGGCAACCAAAGCGATTATTAACTGTTTGTATAACTTGATAATTACCATATTGTGTATATGTATGAAATGGATTTTCTATAGAAGAACTTGTACCATCTGCAAAATTATAATTCCAACTTACCACATCATTCGATGATAGATCATAAAAGGTAATGTCTGCGTCAAAAATAGAAGTAACAATTGGAGTAGCTGTAAAACCACCAACTGGCGAAGGATTAACTGTGATGCTATTAACCGATTGTACACTGCTCGTAGCAACACATAAACTATTTGTTGATATAGATAAAGATAAACTATACACACCTGGTGGCGTAAATACATGTGTTGGATTAGCTTGAGAAGAAGTTGTTCCATCACTGAAACTCCATAAATAAGTTAAAGGCGAAGCACTCGTACTAGAGTTTGCAAATATAACCGACATTGGATCGCAACCAGTTAAAGAATAATTTCCTAATGCCGCTACTGGATTATTATACAATGCTACATTATGCGAATAAGCATTTAAACAACCATTTTCATTAACAGAAAGTGTGACAGGATAAATGCCTGCTGCAGTATATGTAAGATTAGAAACATTTAACGCATTGGAAGATATTGGATTTGCATTAGCTCCAAAACTCCAAGTATAAGTAGCAGAGCCAAAGGTTGTACTTAAATTATTAAAATTAAATACATGTCCATTAAAACATTGAATGTCGTTTGGAGTTACATTAAATTGAGCTATTGGCGAAGGTGCAACTGTAATGCTACTCACGCTTGCCATATTTGTCGTATCAATACATACCTGATTTGACATAGCTGATAAGGTAAAAGAATATACTCCAGGATTTACAAATGTAATAGTTGGACTTATATTAGTAGAAGTCGTTCCATCACTAAATGACCATAAATAGGTAATATAAGGCCCAGTTGTGCTTTGATTTTGAACAGTAAAGGTTAATGGCGAACAACCAATAGTTGGATAACTACCGATGTTAGCTACTGGATTTTGTGCTACTTCTAATGTATGCGTTACTGTGGCGGTACATCCATTTTCTGCAACTGTTAAGCTAACTGTATTTATACCAGGTAATGAATAAGTAACATTATTGACAGATACAGTATTTGCAGTTAACGGAACAGCATTATTTCCAAAATTCCAAGTAATAGTTCCATTACCTTGATATGAACCGCCAGCAGCGAAATTAAACAGATTGCCATTTAGACATTGATTGGTAGGTTGCAAAAAACTAGGGGATAATAACGGGTGAATATGAAAAACTTGGAAAGTTGTATCAGCACACAAATTGCTTGGATTAGCAATTAAAGTTACCGTATAATCTCCAGGTGCAGGAAAAGTAAAAATTGGGTTAAATAAATTTGAAGTATCTGCTAATGTAGATGAAACTCCGAAATCCCAATGATAGGTGGTACCTAAAGTACTTGCATTAGAAAAGGTTACTGTGAATCCATTACAATAACCAGTTCCTTGTCCGTTATTAGATGTTGTTTGAGAGACTATGCCTGCTTGAACTACAAAAGGGCAATTAATTACATTAAACTGAAAATCACGATGGTGAGTTCCTATCAATACACCTTGCCTATATTCACTAACACAAACACCTACTACCCATTGCCCAAGTATGTTTGGTGATCCATTTAAAAAACCAGTTACAGGATTGATATTAATTGCTGGACTAGATGCTAAAGGGTAACTAGATGAATATGGTGCAACAAATGGTACCGAAATATAAGGAGGAGGAGTATTAGCCGCTGGACAATTAACATTTGCAGGATCTATTACTGGACACAAAGTATTTAATCCATCAAATGGAGTGCATAAAGAATAAACCAAAGAATCACCATCAGGGTCAATTGCTGAATGATCAAACGCAATTGGATTATTGGCGCAAATATAAATGGGAGGTCGGAAGTTAAAACGTGGGCTACTATTTACTGTAACCACTTCTGGCCCTGGAATATGCTCCCAATATGTTGCCCCTACATTTCCCGGATTTATTAAATTTAGAATTGTTCCATTACGACAACATCTTTGATATACTATATAATACCCTCCTATTAATGGAGGTAAATTAATAGTAGTTTCGTATATTGCTTCCTCAACACATGCTACACCATTTGCTGCAGGAGCGCATGGACTGTTGTTTGTAGGCGGTACTGTTATGCTGCTTGTTAAAGAAACGTTTAATGTTGTTACTACCCCACCCGATGCATTGAAAACAGTAAAAAAGGCTGGGTCATCAAATGGAGGAACGCCATTAATACAATCTCTATACACTTTCATATGTATTTTATAGTTGTTTCCTCCTAAATTATCATAGTATATTTCTCCACCAACTATATGTGTGGCATCTGCTAATTTTGCAACTAGCAAAAAAACAATAACGATATATGTTTTTATAAAACTGATACCTGAAAATTTAATCTATCAAAAATAGTCATTCAACAACGATTCTTCAAATTTTTAACTTAGTATATATTAAACTGCAATAATTATCCTAATTTAGCGCAAAAAAAACAATCAAATCATGGACTACTCTCAACTTAAGCCTTATATCAATTCAAATAAAGAGCGATTTTTAAATGAATTATTAGATCTACTTAAAATCCCATCTATCAGTGCAAAACTAGAGCATAAAACCGATATGGAAAAAACAGCTGAAGCTGTAAAACAAAGACTGATAGAAGCAGGAGCGGATAATGTTGAAATTTGTCAAACTAAAGGTTATCCAGTTGTATATGCCGAAAAAATAATTGACCCTGCAAAACCTACCGTAGTTGTTTATGGACATTACGATGTGCAACCAGCTGATCCTCTTAATTTATGGGATTCTCCGCCTTTTGAACCAGTAATTAAAAAAACAGAGATTCATCCTGAAGGTGCTATTTTTGCTCGTGGAAGTTGCGATGATAAAGGGCAAATGTATATGCACGTAAAAGCCTTTGAAACCATGATGAAAACAAACACCTTACCTTGTAATGTGAAATTTATGATTGAAGGTGAAGAAGAAGTTGGTTCTGCGAATTTAGGACCTTGGATCATTGAAAACAAAGAAAAATTAAAAGGTGATATTATTTTAATTTCAGATACATCTATCATTGCCAACGATACACCTAGTATTGACGCTGGATTAAGAGGCTTGGCTTATATGGAAGTTGAAGTTACTGGTCCAAATAGAGATTTACATAGTGGTGTATATGGCGGTGCTGTAGCAAATCCAATTAATATTTTATGTAAAATGATCGCTAGTTGCCATGATGAAAACAATCATATTACCATCCCTGCTTTTTATGATGATGTGATCAATTATAATGATTCCGATAGAGCTGAAATGGCTAAAGCACCATTTGATTTGAACGACTTTAAAAAAGATTTGGATATACTAGAAGAGCGTGGTGAAAAAGGTTATACTACTAATGAACGCACTGGCATTCGTCCAACTTTAGATGTAAATGGAATTTGGGGCGGATACACTGGCGAAGGGGCCAAAACAGTATTGCCTTCGAAAGCCTTTGCAAAAATATCCATGCGTTTAGTACCTAATCAAAACTCTCATAACATTAGCGAAATTTTCGCGAAACATTTTGAAAGCATTGCTCCTAAATCAGTGAAAGTTAAAGTAACAGCTCATCATGGTGGAGAACCAGTATTAGTTCCAATTAATTCTAAAGGTTATGTTTCAGCTAGTAAAGCCATGGAAGAGGCTTATGGTAAAAAACCAGTTCCAACTTTTGGCGGAGGAAGTATTCCTATTGTTGCTTTATTTAAAAAAGAATTAGGAATGGATAGTATTTTATTTGGTTTCGGATTAGATAGCGATGCGCTTCATTCACCTAATGAACATTATGGCTTATTTAATTACTATAAAGGCATCGAAACAATTCCTTTGTTTTATAAATACTTTACATCGTAATAGTTTCATCCAGATAGTTGTTGATTTTTCAACAGAGAGTTTAAGAGTTTAGAGTCCACAGAAAAAAAAATTCTGTGTTTTTCTTTAGCCTCTGCATCTCTGTGTTGATAATGTTTTCTGTGCTTTCAAAGGCTATATATCTGACTTAAACCATGACTAAAAAAAAACATATAGCAATTATTGGCGGAGGTCCTGCTTCGTTGATGCTTGCCTGTAGTCTTGATAAGATTAAGTATCATATTTCAATTTACGAAAAGAATTCAGCTTTGGGACGTAAGTTTTTGGTAGCCGGTAAAGGCGGATTTAACTTAACGCATTCCGAAGAGCTTGATGCATTTATCAATCGATATCATCCAAAAGAATTCATCACTCCATTTTTAAAACAATTTACAAATAGTGATTTCCGAAATTGGTTAGCCTCCATAGGCATAGAAACATACGTTGGAACAAGCAAACGTGTATTCCCCAAAAAAGGAATAAAACCAATAGAAGTATTACAAGCTATTGAAAAAATAATGTTGCAAAATCAAGTTAACCTTCACTTCAACTATACATGGAAAGGTTGGCATAAAGACGAGTTAGTCTTTGAACATAAACAAACTACAGTCAATGTAAAACCTGATATTACAGTATTTGCACTTGGAGGCGGCAGTTGGAAAGTGACTGGTAGTGATGGACAATGGTTAAATTATTTTACAGAAAAGCATATCGTTGCCCTTCCTTTTGTACCGTCCAATTGTGCATACAAAATAAATTGGGATGCTTCATTATTAACTTTAATAGAAGGGCAAGCGCTCAAAAATTGTGAATTTACCTGTGGTAACTTTTCTAAAAAAGGAGAAGCAATCTTAACTCAATTTGGAATAGAAGGAAGTGGCATTTACGCCCTAAGCAAGACTATAAGAGAACAACTCCACTCAGAAAAAAAAGCAACAATCACTATTGATTTTAAACCTGACTTGAGTGAATTAGAAATTAAAAATCGTTTGCAAGACAATGCTCGTTTATCAATGAAAGATAGGTTAGAAAATAAATTGAATTTAACGAGCATACAAATTCAACTTTTAAAATTTATTACTAATAAAGAGCAATACCATTCGCCAGACTATATAAGTAAACTAATTAAATTTTATCCCATATCCCTCAACGATTTTGCACCCTTAGATGAAGCAATCTCCACGGTTGGTGGAATCCAAACAACCGAGGTAACCAAAAATTTAGAATTAATTAAACTCCCTCATCATTACTGCATAGGAGAAATGCTTGATTGGGATGCACCCACAGGAGGCTATTTATTACAAGCCTGCTTTAGTATGGGATATAGTTTAGCCAAGCATTTGAATAAAAATTAAACGTTATTTTTTTCCAAAAAAAATTAAAACGTTCTATCAATCAACAAATATTGATGAATATATAACCGAAAATTTTGGTATATTAGATAACCGATATAAGCAAGTTAGTACCAATTGCCACAGCGACATTACTAATAATACTTTACGGTCGACAATATAGCTTTCGTCTCAAAGTATTCCAGGACAACAAACCTACAAAAAGACAATTTTTTCAAACAATCTTAAATTTCCAAACCTATTTTTTACCTCGTGACACGAGGTATTTTGGCTATCGCAAACCAAGCACATTTTCACCATAAACGGATGCGAAAAAGCTTGATTCCCAACGCGCATGAAGTAAGTGTGCTTCGCAATTGTTTGCGCATCTCACTCTGTTCAGTCAAAAGCGCATAGCCACGGCGTAAGGAGTAAATTATTAAATAAATATTT
>CAILKE010000044.1 GCA_903834765.1 uncultured Bacteroidota bacterium | reverse complement strand
TTTTTCAGTTGTTGCTAAAGATAATTTTGCTACTTTTTTATTTCCATCAAAAGTTTTAATCTCTGGTGCATTACCTAAATTTCCAATTAATTGTACGCGGTTTCTTAATGTGTTGTTCATGATTTCTTTTTTTTTAAGTTGTTTTATAATTATTAATTTTTCGTGTCATTTAATTTTGAAGCGCTTCATCAAATTGACGATACAAAGGTAAGTCCACCTCAAAACTTTATTCGGTTCTTAACTGTTTAGATTCGTATATAGTTAATTGCAATTGTTTGTTGTCGAATAATTAATAAATTAAAAACCCCTATAAACTTCTGTTTATAGGGGTTTATGAAGATTGTGGTATTATCTACCTTTCCTTAAAAATACAGCGCTAATAAAAGCAGCACTTACACTAAAAAAGAATAAAATAAATAATTTACCAGTTACAGCTTTAAAAGCCGATAGCTCATTGATGGCTTCCGAAATTATTTTAGGATGTTCGGCAGATGTAAATTTTGGTTTAGTAGCTAAAATATCTTTAAATGTTTGGCTATTATAATATTCAATAGATAGGTCTTTCCATTTCCATTCAAACTCTATGTAGTTATAAGCTGAGGTAATTATGGCAGCAACTACGAGCATTTTAAGGCCTGTTTTTAAAGCTTCTTTACCGCCAATAAATCCGCCATTGTCGGCTTTGGTTAATTTAATTGTAAAGAAAATAAAGGGAGCAATTGCAACTACACTTATTATGTGCGAAAAGAAAAAACCAAACTTACTTAAGCCGTAACCGCCTAAAACAATTATGAGCTTAAATATAATAACTAAAATACTATAAACTATTCCTAAAACTAAAGGTCTGTTTTTCATTATCTAAATTCTTAACGATTCATGCTGATTAAAAACTCTTCGTTTGTTCTTGTTTTACTCATTTGGTTTAATAAAAACTCCATTGCCTCTATAGGATTCATATCTGATAAATGTTTTCGTAAAACCCAAAGTCGCTGCAAGGTGTCTTTATCTAATAACAAATCATCTCTACGAGTTGAAGAGGATGATAAATCAACGGCAGGGAAAACACGACGGTTAGCAATTTTTCTATCCAATTGTAATTCCATGTTACCTGTTCCTTTAAACTCTTCAAAAATAACTTCATCCATTTTAGAACCAGTTTCTGTAAGTGCAGTTGCAATAATTGTTAATGAGCCCCCATTTTCAATTTTACGAGCTGCCCCAAAAAAACGTTTTGGTTTTTGTAAAGCATTTGCTTCTACACCGCCCGATAATACTTTTCCGCTTGAAGGAGCAACGGTATTATAGGCACGTGCCATACGAGTAATACTATCTAATAAAATAACAACATCATGCCCACATTCTACCATGCGTTTTGCCTTTTCTAAAACGATATTTGCAATTTTCACATGCTTTTCTGCAGGTTCATCAAATGTAGATGCAACAACCTCTGCCTTCACGCTGCGAGCCATATCAGTTACTTCTTCAGGACGTTCATCTATTAACAAAATAATTAAATAAACTTCAGGATGATTGTAAGCTATAGCATTAGCGATATCTTTTAATAAAACAGTTTTCCCAGTTTTTGGCTGAGCTACAATTAATCCACGTTGTCCTTTACCAATAGGTGCAAACATATCGATGATACGCGTGCTGTTATTTTGTAAAGGATGTCCAGTTAATTTTAATTTTTCTGAAGGAAATAATGGTGTTAAATAATCAAACGGAACCCTGTCTCTAATATAAGAAGGTTCTCTTCCATTTATTTCATCAACTTTTACAAGAGGAAAGAATTTTTCTCCATCTTTTGGTGGACGAATTCCACCTCTCACAACATCTCCTGTTTTTAATCCAAATAATTTAATTTGTGCTTGAGAAACATATATATCATCTGGTGAACTTAAATAATTATAATCTGAACTGCGTAAAAAACCATAACCATCAGGCATCATTTCTAATACGCCTTCGCCAATAGCAATGCCATCAAAATTATAATAAACACGCTCTGGTTTAGGTTGTTGATTGTGATGTTGCTTTTGTTCATTCTCCTTAGCATCATGCATTTCCATACCGTCTGGAGTTTGAGGCTTTTCTTCAGTTTCAATATTTATAGCAAAGTCATTATTAACAACCTGTTTAATTTCACCATCTTCCGTTCGAGCTTCTTTTTGTTGATGTTGTTGAGGATGATTAGGTTTTGATTGATTATGATGCTTGGGTTGATTTTGCTGATTTCTTGGTGGATGATTATGAACAGGTACTTTACGAACAGGCTCTTCTTTTGTTTCGTTAGAAACTGAATCTTGAATACCAGCACTTGCATCAGCATTTACTACATCAGTTTTAGTCGTCTCAACTTTTAAATTAGGCACCTCTTGAAATAATGTCGGTTCTTGTTTTGTTTCTTTTAACAAAGGTGAAGGTTCTTTTTGTATTCCAGATCCAGCTAAAGGTTTTGTAATACGAGGTTTTTTAGGTTTTTTTTCTTCTGCGCCTTCAGCTGCAATAGCTTCAACTTTTACACTTTCTTTTTTAGGGAACTGATTCACTAATTGTGCCGCTAATTCAGTATTTGCCATTTGAGCATCTACAATTTTTAAAACCATATCAGGCTTAGTTAATCCTTTAGAATCTATACCAAATTGCTTACAAATGTCTTTTAGCTGAGGTAAGGCTCTGCTACTTAAATCTTGAACTTCAAACATAGTTATGTTTAATAAGGGGAATAATAATTAAAAAATTGTGTTTTGTTTTTTAATGAGTTTTGTGATTTTTTGATATTACAAGATTATGTAATTATCTAAATGATGATACAAGTATAAGCATTAATTTTATATCTCAAAATAAAATTTATATTTATTTTATGTCCTTTATTAACCAGTTTTTTATAAAAATAATACCTTTATGCCATGAGTAAATTTTTAATAGTTGGTTTAGGAAATATTGGCGATGAGTATGCTCATACACGACATAATATAGGCTTTGATGTATTAGATTATCTTGCCAAAGAACATGATATAAAATTTAAATCGGATAGATTAGCAGATGTAGCTGAACTAAAATATAAAGGCAAGCAATTAATTTTAATTAAGCCAACTACTTACATGAATCTTAGTGGAAAAGCCCTTAATTATTGGTTACAAACCGAGAAAATAGCTTTAGATAATTGCTTAGTCATTGTGGATGAATTAGCTTTGCCATTTGGTAAAATTAGGCTTGGCCCTAAAGGTAGCGATGGCGGGCATAATGGATTGAAGAATATTCAAGAAATATTAAATACAACGAATTATGCACGTTTACGATTTGGTATCAGTAACGAATTTAATAAGGGGAGCCAGGTAAATTATGTATTGGGTAAATGGAGCGACGAAGAAAAAAAGACGTTGAACGATCGCATTAAAATAGCAGCAGATGCCATCAAAGCCTTTACATTTATTGGCTTATCAAGGTGTATGAATGAGTTTAATACTAAGTAGAAATATGTTTTTTCTCACTGAGTTGCGGAGATTTTATTTGTTTTATCTGCGAAACTTTGCGTTTCATCTGCGAGAAATGTTTTTAAATGGAATATCTCGCTAAAGGCGTAGCGTCTAGACCACAAAATTCTTTTTGTAAATACTTATAATAACCTGTAATCGCTATCATAGCAGCATTATCAGTACAATATTCAAATTTCGGAATATAAGTTTGCCATTGATGTTTGTCTCCTAATAAATCTAATTCAGTTCTTAATCCTGAATTGGCGGATACACCTCCTGCAATAGCTATTTGTTTGATATTGGTTTCTTTACTAACAGCTAATACATTTTTAAGTAAATACTTTATTAAATGAGCTTGATAAGATGCGCAGATATCATTCAGATTCTCCTCAATAAAATGGGGGTTTTCTTTTACATGGTCTTGAATGAAGTATAAAAAAGAAGTCTTAATGCCACTAAAACTGTAATTATTATTTTTAAGCTGTGGCATAGGAAACTTGTATTTACTAGCATCTCCAAGCTTTGCATATTTATCTATCAAAGGACCGCCAGGGTAGGGTAGTCCTAAAATTTTAGCAGCCTTATCAAATGCTTCACCCACAGCATCATCTTCTGTTTCAGCTAGTAATTCAAATTCTAAATGAGAGATGACTTTTACAATCTGTGTATGCCCACCGCTCACAGTAAGGCATAGAAAAGGAAATGATGGTTTAAGGTTTGACGTTTCTGGTTTTAAGTTGTTTGAAGTTTGAGTTAGGTTATTCGAACTCGAAACTTGAAATTCTGAACCTGAAACTTCTCCGATAAAATGCGCTAATATATGTCCTTGCATGTGATTTACTTCTATCAAAGGAATCTGTAATGCCAGCGATAATGATTTGGCAAAGGATAAACCCACTAACAAGCTGCCACTTAAACCAGGACCTCGTGTTACAGCAATAGCATTAATTTGTGATAAATTGGCATTTGCTTTTTTTATAGCTGCATCTATAACAGGGACTATATTTTTTTGATGATCTCTACTAGCTAATTCGGGAATAACGCCACCATACTGCTCATGAATGCTTTGATTGGCGGTTACATTTGATAACAGTAGGCCGTTTTTTATAATCGCACAAGAGGTATCATCGCAACTCGATTCGATGCCTAAAATATATATATCCTCAGTATTAATCATTATTTTTATACTCAATGAAAACGCTCGGTAAAATTACAAGAATATTATTGAAAACAGTATTGTTTTCGGTATTATTGGTGCTTGCACTTTTACTGATGTTGTTTTTCGTTGGACAAACAGAAACGTTTCAAACTTGGGCAGCTCACAGAGCAACCAATTACCTAAGTAAAGAACTAGGTACAAAAGTAGAAATTGATAGACTTAAAATTTCATTCATCAAAAATGTAACGCTCGAAGGAATCTTTGTAGGAGATAAGCATGGAGATACCCTTTTATCAGGTAAAAGCATAAGACTTGATGTGAGTGGGTTTGATTATAAGTTACGCCATTTAAATTTAGATGAAGCTGAATTAACAGATGTAAAAGTGAAGTTACTAAAATACAAAAATGAAGAAGACTTTAATTTTCAATTTTTAGCGGATTATTTTTCTTCAGCAGATTCAACTAAAAAAGATACCACAGCTCCTTGGATTATTAAGTATGGAGCATTGAAATTGAATAATGTCGATTTTACGTATCATATATTAAAGGATACCAATAAGGTTGTTCAAAATATGAATTACAAGAATATTCATGTATCTAATGTATACGGTACATTTTCGGATATAGATTTTAGAGGTGATACTATTTTTGCACAGATAACACATTTGAGCGCAAAGGAACAGTGTGGTATAGTGCTTAAAAATTTAACAACAAAGGCTCGTATATCTTCCACAGAGCTTAATTGTGATAGTTTGTATTTAAAAACAGAAAATAGTTTAGTGAAAGGCAGTATTCAATTCAAATATGATCATTGGATTGATTATACTGATTTTATCACGAAGATTTATATGAAAGGAAATCTTAAAGACAGCACAAAACTGTGTATGAAAGATGTTACTTATTTTGCAGAAGATATTAATGGGTTTAATGAAACTTTTTTAATTAAAGGCAAAGTTCGTGGTTATGTGAACGATTTGAGTGGAACTAAAATGGATGTCACATACGGCAAGAATACTGCGTTTAAAGGAGATATCAGCATGACTGGTTTACCCGATTTTAAATCTACGTTTATTCATTTTGATGCAGATAAATTGGCAACCTCAAAAGCCGATTTAGAATCATTTCCATTACCTCCCTTCAAAAAACCAACTTATTTAAAGTTACCTAGTGAATTTAGTAAATTAGGTGTAGTTGATTACTATGGAAAATTTGATGGTTTGTTAGATAATTTTGTAACCTACGGTACTTTTAAAACATCTATTGGAAGTATAAAAACAGATTTGGCATTAAAAAATGTCACAGATACGAAGCTTGTAGAATATTCAGGTACACTTCAATCTAATAATTTTAATATTTCAAAATTATTTCCAAGTATAGGTTTGGTAGGCCCTGTTTCACTTTCCGCTAAAATTAATGGTAAAGGTTTTGAGGTTAATAGTATGAATACTTCGTTGGATGGGAATATAAAATCGATTACGTATAATAACTATAATTATGAAAACGTTAAAGTAGATGGATTATTTAAAGATAAAATATTTAAAGGTAATTTGATTAGTAAAGACCCTAATGCTGATTTTGATTTTGATGGAACAATTGATTTTAATAAAAAAGTTCCGAAAATGGATTTCATCTCAACCATCAATAATTTTGATTTAGAAAAAACACATTTATCTACCCCACAATTAAATGGCAAAATAGCATCGCAAATACTTATAGATCTGAATGGAGACGGAATTGATAATTTGTCAGGCATTGTCAATTTTGATAATACGATATATACTAATTCAGAAAATGAATATAAGCTAAGTAGTTTTAATTTGGAATTAGATCAGGCTGATGCAATTAAAAATATTAAGCTCAATTCTAATATTGCTAACATACAATTAGAAGGAAAATATAAGTTAAGCACTTTGCCAAATGCCTTTAAACAATACTTTAATTCCTACTTCCCAACATTTTTTAAAACAACCACTAGGCATATTTTTAATGACAGGGCTGATATAAAAGTTAAAGTAAAAAACTTCACCATAGTAAAAGAATTGTTCTTGAAAAATTTGATGATTAGCCCAAATACCCTAATTAGCGGTTCTTTCGATGCGGGTATTAATTATTTATATCTAAACACAACAAGTGATATGGTTAATTACAGTGGAGTTAAATTCAAACAAAATAAATTAGTTATTAATTCTTTACCAGGTGGAATAAATGTTTTATATAACTCAAAAAAAATAAATATTACAGATAGTTTTGCCTTTCAAAATCCATCTCTCAATATTATCTCAAATGACAGAATGTCTAAATTTGATATTGGTTGGAATAATTTCATGTCACCCAATAACGCTGGAAGTATATCTGGTAATGCTTATTTCGGAAATAGCAAAGTCGATGTGTCTATTCAAAAATCAAAATTCACAATCTCAGATAGTACATGGCAATTAGTTAAAGAAAATGTTATTTCTATTGATACAGTTTATGCTGTAACTGTTAATCCTATTACGTTTTATAATCAAAATCAGTTGATTACGTTTGATGGAATAATGTCTAACAAGCATGAAGATAAAATAAATGTATTTATACAAAACTTTAAGCTTAATCAGTTCAATGGGTTATTAGTTCATTCTCAAATCAGTATGGATGGTTCGGTTACTGGTAATGTTAATGTAAATGCCGCATTCGGGCAAACCCTCATCAATAGCGATATTAATTTTGATAAATTCATCTTCAACAATCGACTGATTGGTAATGGTGAAATAACTAGTGAATATAATCCTATAAAAGAAGCGATGAGTATCAATGGCTATTCTGCGTTTGGTACTGATTTGGATGGCAATCAATTGAAAAATTTTCAATTTAATGGGTTTTATTTTCCCAAAAAAACGACAGAAAACCTTGATATCACTTTTCGGGCAGAGCCACTTGATATTTCTCTTCTTCAACCATTTTTAAAAAATATTTTGACGATTAAAAGAGGGTTCATAAATGGCAGCGGTACAATTACTGGTACCATAGATAGACCTGAGATTAATGGAAAATTTAAATTATTGACGGGCTTAATATTAGTCGATTTTTTAAATGTTCAATATGGTCTAAGTGGAAACATAGAAATAAAGCCTAAGCAAATAAACTTTGATAATATTGAGGTTCGTGATAAAGTTGGTAATAGTGGAGTTTTATCAGGAAATATTTTTCATGATAATTTCAAAAATATGCGAATAGATTTTGACGTTAATACAAATAAATTAATGTTATTAAATACAACATCAGCTAATAATTCAACTTATTACGGTACCGCTTATGCCTCTGGAAATGCTGGTTTATATGGATTTTTAGATAATATTAAAATGGATATTAATATGAAAACGAATGCTGGTACTCATATGTATATTCCTTTAGATGGGCCTGCAGAAATGGGTAAGAATGATTTCATCCATTTTGTTACAAAAGATACTATAAAGCAAATATCAAATATAACTCCTTCTAATTTTTCATTGGATTTTAATTTAGAAGCTACACCTGATGCAGAAGTACAACTTATTTTTGACGAAAAATCAGGAGACGTAATTAAAGCAAAAGGTGAAGGGAATTTGAATATGAAAATAAATTCCAAAGGGAAATTTGATATGTTTGGTGATTATAACTTGACTTCGGGTGATTATCTATTTACGCTTGAAAATTTCATTACCAAAAAATTTGATATTAAAAAAGGAAGCAATATTAAGTGGAACGGAAATGTATATAAAGCAGTTATTGATATTGAAGCTGCCTATAGGCAACGTGCTTCTGTTAGACCTATTTATCCAGCAGATTCTTCTGGCAAGCGTTATCCTGTTGAGTGTAAATTATACATGAGAAATAAATTAACGCAACCCGATATTACGTTTGGTATAGATTTACCAACAATTGATGAGAATTCTCGATCTATTATCAAAAGTATTTTATCAGATCCTAATGAGTTAAATCGTCAAGTGTTTTCATTATTATTATTAAGAAGTTTTATTACACCTGTATCTGTAAGTGGCGGTGGTGGCATCAGTGCCACTGGTGCAGCAGCTGCTACAGGCTCTGAAATGTTGAGCAATAAATTAAGTAATTGGCTAAATGGCGTAACAAAAGATATTGATGTGGGAGTTAATTACAGGCCAGGGACAGGACTTAGTAATGATCAATTGGACCTTACTCTTAATAAACAATTATTTAATAACCGCTTAACTATTGATGGTAATTTTGGTGTTAACAATAATGCAAACAAAAGCAGTAATAGCAGTAATTTAATTGGTGATGTAAGCATTGAGTATAAACTTTCACAGTCTGGAAGATACCGTGTTAAGGGCTTTAATCGAAGTAATGATAATACTCAAATTTTAAATAGTGGAGGACCTTTTACACAAGGTGTTGGTATTTTTTACAGAGAAGAATTTCAGAATTTATCTGAGTTATTTAGAAGATACTTGAATAAAATTAAGAAATAATAGTAATTATTTTACTTCAACAATAAATGATTTCACATCACTTGTATCATGGTAATTAATTAATGCATTTTAATCTATTAAGAATTTGCATATTTTAACATTCTAAAATTTTGTATCTTTATATTGGCACAAGTTTTGAATTTATAAAGCGAAACAAATTAGACATGAAATACCCACGTTTGCAATCAACACAAATGACTAAACAGAGTATACCATGTGGCAATAAAAAAATAATAAAATCTAACATGAAAACAATTAAACATATTGCACTTATCACAACAGCTGTTATGGCAACTTTGGCTTTATGTTCTGCTGGCCACTATATTTCTACTCAAAATAAGTTAGAGCAAATTCTTCAACAACCTGATAATGTGGTTTTAAAAGAATTGCCATTCAAACAAAATGACGCATTCAAAGCCGGAGAAATTTTATCCTATAAATTACACTATGGAATTATTGATGCTGGTATTGCAACACTTGAGGTAAAACCTGATGTAATAGATGTTTCTGGGCGTCAGGTGTATCATATTGTTGGAAATGGTTATTCAAGAGGAACCTTCGATTGGTTTTTTAAAGTTCGAGATCGATATGAAACATTTATTGATAAAAATGCTTTATTACCTTGGATGTTTGTTAGACGCGTATACGAAGGTGGTGTTGTAATTAATCAAGATTATACATTTAATCATTATACAAATAAGGTTGATGTTGGAGCAGGTGAAAAAATAGATATTCCAGAAGGCACTCAGGATATGATCTCCGCATTTTATTCGGCTCGTAATTTAGATTTGTCTAATGCTAAAGAAGGTGATGTTTTTCAAATTAATAGTATTGTAGATAAAGAGATTTGGCCAATGAAAATTCGTTATGTTGGTAAGGACGAAATCAAAACTGAAATTGGTAAATTCAAATGTTTAAAATTCAGACCAATTGTTCAAAAAGGAAGAATATTTAAGCATGAAGATGATTTAAACGTATGGATTTCAGACGATAAAAACCATGTTCCACTGCGCGCTCAGGCTAAATTATTAATCGGCTCTGTTAAGCTTGATATTATTAGCGCAAATAATTTAGCAAATGCAACTTCAGAGGTCAAGTAAAGATTTGCATATTTCATGTTTTTTAGCCACAGATTTATCTTTTTTAATTTAAATTGATGATTCTGTGGTTACTTTTTTTTACATTAGAGCTTTTAATAAAATCTAATGGAATTGAAACCTGAAATTGTAGAAAGAGTAAACCAACTCGAAGAAAAATATAGCTTAATGGGACAAAGTCTCGAAGGATATTTAGATGGACTTTTATTATCTAATTATTTAACTTATTGGGATTATGTTCAATTAGATACTTTATTAACATTACAAAATCCTAAAACAGATTTCCCTGACGAAGAGATTTTTATCATGTATCATCAAATTACAGAATTGTATTTTAAACTGAGTTTACATGAAATGAATCAAATTGGTAACAATGGACCAAATATCCTGCCAAATGGACATAATTTAGGTTGGAAAGATTCCTTAAGTGTTGATTTTTTTGCTGAACGCATAACGCGTATCAATCGTTATTTTGAATCACTCACTAAGTCGTTTGAAATTATGGTTGATGGTATGGAAAAAGAACAATTTTTACGCTATCGTATGGCGTTGCTTCCTGCTAGCGGTTTTCAGAGTGCTCAATATCGTAAAATAGAAATCTGCGCTACTGATTTTTTCAATTTAGTAGATAAGGATGTGCGCCCAACTTTTGAAGGAAAAAATGCTAGTATAGAAGAGATGTTTCAAAATATTTATTGGAATAAAGGTGCAACTGAACTTTCTACTGGTAAAAAAACATTAACACTTAATCAGTTTGAGAAAAAATACGCTAAAGAATTTATTGCTTTAGCAAATGAGTATCAAACAAAAAACATGTGGGCTAAGTATAAGGCTTTACCTGAAAAAGACAAGCAAAATCAAAAATTAATCAATGCCTTGAAAGTATTAGATATCAATGTCAATATTAATTGGCCATTGATGCATTACAAGAGTGCTGTAAGGTATTTACAACAAAATACAGAGGATATTGCAGCTACTGGCGGAACTAATTGGCAAAAGTATTTACCGCCACGTTTTCAAAAACGTATTTTTTATCCAGAAATTTGGACGGCTCAAGAAAAAGAAGAGTGGGGTAAAGGTTGGGTTGAAACAAATGTTTTTAAATCTAATTCATAGTAAACAATAAATGAGACATTCAATCGTTCTATAAACATTGAAAAAAATAGCAGCATATTTGTATATTTTATCAGCAACTAGTTTGTTTGGTCAGATATCTGGCACGAAAGCATTTCCAATTTTAGAATTGCCAATTCCAGCTCGTTCTAATGCCTTAGGTGGAGCAACAATGGCTATTTGGGACAATGATGTGAATTTGGCGCATAGTAATCCAGCATTGCTAAATCCAGGTTGCGCTCGGCAATTAACATTTAATTATGTCAATTATATTTCTGATTTAAATTATGGAAATTTTGCATTTGCTTCTAAACTCAAGAAATATGGTACGTTTGGAGTAGGCTTGCAGTTTTTTAGTTATGGGAAATTTGATGGAAGAGATGAATACGACATACAAACAGGAACATTTAAAGCATCAGATTACTGTTTGAATTTAAGTTTTGCTAAGACTTTAAATAAAGATTCGTCATTATCGCTAGGCATAGCATTAAAAACTATTTATTCTCATTATGATATTTATTCTTCTTTTGGAAATGTTGTAGATGTTGGATTGACTTATCATAATAAAAAGAATTTCACCGCATCTTTATTAGCTAAAAATTATGGTAGACAGTGGAAGTCATACTCTCCAAATAGCAGTAAAGACCCATTACCATCGGATATACAAATTGGTTTTAGTAAAAAAATAAATAAAGCACCTTTTCGCATTATTGTATTATATGATCAATTATTTAAGTGGGATTTGACTTATACGAGTGCGTTGAATCAAGAGAATTCGATTGATCCATTTACCAATAAACCTTCCGTAAAAACACAATCTAAAACAGCGGCTTGGTTTGATAATTTAGGAAGGCATTTCACATTTGGAACAGAAATTATTATTACTAAAAACTTTATGCTGCGTGTAGCTTATAACTACCGTAAAAGCACCGAGATGTCTTTAACAGATAAAAAAGTTGCTAATGGGTTATCGCTAGGATTTGGATTTAAAGTTTACAAATTTCATTTGAATTATGGTTACTCTAAATTTAGTTTAGCTGGCAACTCACACACTTTTGGCATTACTACCAATTTAGGTTATTTCGGTAAAAAATAGTTTTCCAAAAAAGTATTTATTTAGTGTTTACTTTTTTACAATCAGGAAAAATAACGATGTCGCAAAGTTCAGGAAGCTTCTCAAAATGACCGTCTTTGTCTTCGGCTATAATTTTTGACAAGCAAATTTTGGTAGCATACTTTCTTTTTTTAGTTAAAAATTGTATGGTTTTATTAGGAAATATATTGCCATCAACAGGTGCTTCGTAGGTTGTTTTACCATCTACATATTTGATTGTAAAAGATTTAATTGCTTGGGAGTGAGGATTACCATATCTATCAAAAGCTATTACTTTATAGTCTGCTTCGTCAAAAGCTGCTTTAACAAAATAGGATTCTTTTTCTATTTTTATTTTTTTAACGGAAGGTTCTATTATTTCTTGAGAGAAAATAGAACCCGTTAGAAATGAATATGCAATAATGAGTTGTAATTTTTTAGACACAGGTTATGAATTTAATCGTTGCGTAATTAACTCAATGACATCAGAAACAGAGAGGCTTGGCGTTTTTACTTTTTTTAATATGGTAAGTGCTTTTTTTAATAAATCAGGTTCTATTTCAGTTTCCATTTCTTGTATAACGGTAAATGCTTCTATAGATACAGCAAAGTTTTCGTGTCCAATTAAATCAATAAATGTGTGAAAATGCTTACTGAAATCTAAGCCTGTTTCCCAACAAGCAGAAATTAATAAGGCTTTGTGCTCAGGTTTTTTTGTTTTAATAATGGCACCCATTATAAAATCTTGCGCTTTATTTTCTTTTAACTGAATAAGCGCTTCGTCTTTTTCTTCTCGGGTAGATTTACTACTTATTAATAGTGTTAAAAGATCTGCATTATTGGTGTCTTTTTTACTCATCCCTTCGCTGCCAATAATAAGGGTAGCGTATTCTTTTTCATCAAATAATTTTTCTGGATTTATTTCTGGAACAATATCGCCTAATAAATCGTCTGGTATTTCTTCTTTATTCTTCATGGTATTTTATAAAACTATTTTGCGAATATACGAATCCCTATAGACTCATCATATCTTTTAATCTAACAGCTTGTCGGCGCGAAATTTCTACTTCTTGACCGCCTTTTAATTTCATCATTAATCCTCCGTTAAACCAGGTTTCTATCGAGTCTACCCAACTTAAGTTTACAATATGTTTTCGGCTTGCTCTAAAAAATTGTTTTTCATTTAGTCGTTCTTCTAAGCTATTTAAGCTTCTCAAAATTAAAGGGCGATGAGAATCAAAATATACACGAACATAATTCCCTTCGCTTTCAAATAAGCGAATGTTATTTAAACGCACAAACCAGCATTTTTCGCCGTCTTTAATAAAGACCTGATCTTCTTCTGTAAGCGGTGTTGTGTTTTCTTTTTTATCAACGCTTTCTTTAAGTGTTAATTTTTTGATAGTTTCAGCTAAACGTTCAGGAGAAACAGGTTTTAATAAATAGTCATAAGCGTTTACTTCAAAAGCTTTAATAGCATATTCGTCATAAGCCGTTACGAAAACTACATCTGGTAAAGCCGACACCTCCTCAATAAGCTCTAAACCTGTTTTCCCTGGCATTTGTATATCTAAGAAAATAACATCAGGATTTAGTTCTGCTATTTTTTGTTTAGCTGATTCTGCATTGTTGCATTCTGCAATAACTTCAATGTCTTTGTGAACTGCTAATAAATTTTTTAGCTCTTGGCGCGCCAAACGTTCATCGTCGATAATAATTGCTTTCATATCTTTAAATTTTTTGTTTTTTAAGTTGTCATATCGTATATCCAGTTTAATCTTTGTGTTTTATTAATAAACATGAATATTTCAGGGTTTATATGATTTTTGATGATTAATTTTTTTAATATAGTTTTATATTTTAATGACAATTTCACTTAATACATTTTTTGAATCATTATTTTTTAGTAAAAAGGTTGCGTTTTTTCCAAACAATAATTCTAAGCGATGTGTTGTATTGGTAACACCAAAGCCAGTTTCGGAAGTTTTGTTTTCAATTTGACCTGTATTCAAAATTGATATTTTTAATTCATTGTCCATAAGCATAGTTGTTATTTTTATTTCACCGCCTTCGGGGTATTTACTAATTCCATGTTTTATACCATTTTCAACGAGGGTTTGTAACATCATTGGTGGTATTTGTTTTTGCAAAGTATTCGGTTCTATATCAAATGTAAAGTGTAAGCGTTCTTCATAGCGTATATGTTCTAATTCTAAATAATCTTTTACTAAAGCTAATTCTTCTTCAAGGGTATTGAATTTATTTTTGTGCATCAAAAGCGTGTTACGCAAAATATTGGATAACTGGGTAATTGCTACTTTTGCTTTTTTAGGATCTTCATCAACTAACGCTCTGATACTGTTCATACTATTGAACATAAAATGAGGATTTAGTTGTGATTTTAATTTATTTAGCTCTGCTTCCTTGGTATTAGCTTCTAAACGTAGGTTTTGAATTTCCGCTTTTTTGTAATTATCAAAAAAGTGAAATCCAAAATAGATGAGCGACCAAAATATAAATACACCGGTACAGTTTAAAATAGTAGTAAAAGCAGCCACTAAATTTATTTTGTATGTTATTATTCCAAATACTTTTGTTAAACCAACTGTTAGTAAAAAATAAAAGAAGGCCATTAAAATGCTCGCTATAATAATTACAGATATTTGTTTGAATAATTTAAATTTTAATATATTAAATGTAATAACTACATATCTAAATACGTGCGTTACAGTTATACCAACAGGAACCCAAATTAAAAAGTTGAGAATGTCTAAAACAGTAGTAATATAGCTCAGCTTAAAGAAAAATAAATTGATGGCAGCATATAATGTCCAACCTAAAATTTGGCATGTCCAGTATATGTTTTGTTTTTTATTCATAATTTAGATGAAAGATAAATGATGTAGGATACATGATATTTCAGATTGAGTTATTTGTCATAAATCTTTAATCATTAATCTTTTGTCTGTTTAATTTATTCCTAACCATTCTTTACGAGCATTTAATTGCTGTTCAGTAGCTTTATCATTTAATTCTAATAAATCAGTTTCAGTAACCTTTACAGGTTTAACTTTTGCTTTTAGTTTTTTTATGGTTTCATTGCCTTTTTTATCTTTGCGTAAAACTTCTATCATAAGTTTATCATTCGTTTTAGCATTTTCCATAAACCCTCCAAGTACATCTTTCATATTATCTAACGCTAATTTTCTGTTGTTAAATGTGAGAATTTCATCACCTTCTTTAAACTTTAATTTTTTTCCGAAATCGTCTAATTTATCTGTGTTTACAACTACTAAATGACTTGTTTTAGGATTATAACCAACAGCAATGCCTCCTAAAGTAATTTTTTCGACCACTCGTTTTTCAGTATAATTTAGTCCTACCATTGCGAAAATATCTTTGAATGGTAAAGGTTTAGAGCCTGCTACATATGTATCTAAAAAATAACGAACTTCTTTGTAAGATAATTTTTCGATGTCTGAAAATAAATCATCATCATTAAATGATTTTGTTTTACCATACTGTTTTGATAAGTCTTTCATGAGTTCTTGAGTCCCATATTTTCCATCGCTGTAATAGCGTAACGTTATATCAAGACACATGCCTATGACTGCTCCTTTTTCGTATACATTAGGATATTGACTTTTATATTTATCTAAGGCATATTTACTCATAACTGTAAACGGAACAGTATCATTATAAGAGTTACGTGCATTTTGCATTTTTTGAATCATCACATCAAAAAAATCATCGAATTCAATTAGACCAGTTTTTACTTGCATATGGTGCGCGGCATATTCCGTTAAGCCTTCGTATAGCCATAAATGCTTACTCATCAGTGGATTATTAAAATCAAATTCACCAATTTCGTGAGAGTGAATGCTTAATGGTGTTACTATATGAAAGAATTCATGGGCAGATACATCTCTTATTTCTTGAGCTAAATCGCTAGTATCAGCTTCTGGTAAAGAATAAAAAGAAGAATATGAATGCTCTAAAGCTCCCGCAGATCCAGTTAAAGTAGGTTTATCAGCAAAATAAAATAGGAAAGCATATTTACTTATTGGCAATTCCCCGCCTAAATATTCGGCTTGTGCAAATAATAATTCTTTTAGATTTCTTGCAACAAAATTAGACGATACAATTTTATTAGGAGAATACACTGAAATCAAAACATGCGCTTCTCCAATGCTAATGGTAGTTGTGTCAGGTTGACAATATAAAATTGGCGCATCAACTAAATCATGATAATTGTAAACTGATATAACATCTTTTGTTTCGCCGCTTTTTAAGTTGGTTAAACTCGTAGATGCATAAAAGCCTTTTGGTTTTGTAAACTCTAAAATAAAGTTGGTTTCAATTTTATTTTTAAAGTATCCAAAAAAACAATGTGTGTTAATGCCAAATACCTTTCCGTCTTCAATGTCGGATCCACCTGGTTCAAATACCTTTTTTTCTTTAATTTCTGTATCCCACGTATCTTCAACTTCATAGCTAATTTCCTTGATAGCAGAGGCAGGAGAGAGTTTATAAGAATTAACAGTTAATTTTTCGATAGTAATTATTTTACCATCTTTACCTTCTGCTTTGAAGTTAGATACAAAACGTCCGAAATCGTAAACCTCGTAAGTGCCTGGTACCATTGCCGGAAACATAAAAACGGTTTCGTTTTCAGTCATATCAGGAGGTGATAACTTAATAGTTAATTTATCATTACTTGCGTTGGTTAAATCAACGGAGTAATGGTAGTCGCCATCTGCAAATGCTGAATTTATTGATAAAAGAGATGATATAATAAAAATAATTTTTTTCATAGAAGTAGCAGTTAGCGTAAGATTAATTTCCAATTAGATAAAGTGTATTTTTTATGTAGAATAAAAAAACAAATGGTTGCCATAGCAATCCACATGATAAATTCACCTCCTGGATTTTCAGATGTCGTATAAAAAATGGCATCTGTTTGTAATACAGAATTCTTTGAAGTGATGAGTAAACTCGATACTAAGTTATTAGCGCAATGAATACCCATAGCTAATTCTGCACCTTCATCTAATAAGGTGAGGATACCTAAGAATGCACCGAAGAAAATGTAATAAGGCATCATAATTAATAATCCGTGTGCTTTAGCCTCGGGGTTTGAAGCGTGCATTAATCCAAATAATATAGAAGTAATGATTAAAGGTGTTATTCCATTTCTAAATAATTTTATACTAAATAATTTTAATTTCTCATTAAAATTTGGAAATAAATCAATCCATTGAAATTTCATTATACTGAAATATCTTAGTTTTATTGTGTATTGAGATAATCCTTGCATTAGGTATCCTCTGAAAAGTAGTTCTTCTGTAGCAGTTTGGATTGGAACAAAAATAATAGCAACAATTAGTAGTACTATAAATTTAGTGGCATCAAATCGTATTTCCATTTCTTCAGGTGATGTAAAATAGGAAATTATAGTAAGTAGGATTATTAAACCAGACCAAACTGAAAACGAAAAAAAGTAACGATTCCAACGAATGTTTGCAAAGCCAGTGATAATTGATGGTAGCGTTTTTTTATGAATAAATTTTAGTGCCATCCATAAAAATAACAGTGTGAATACAAACATCCCCATCATTAAAGCTAGCAGCACTGAGCGATTCATACCAATTGTATCAGGATTGAAAAGTATGTTGGGATTTTTTATTATTTCACTCATGTTAATTCCCTTCCTAGAGGCAGCTGCCAATAATGGAATCATCATAATTAGTTGAAAAGTTAAATAGCCAAGAATAGCTGACAATATTCCTAAGATGTACATCCACCGTTCGTTTTTACCTGTTACGAATCCTTTCGTTAGAAAGCGATTGAGAAAGGGTGATTTACTTAGAAGATTTTCTTGAGAATAGTCTTGTATTTGCATCATACACAAAAATATGATTTTTATGGAGTTTATAGCACTTTATACACCAATGGTTATATAAATGTATTAACGCTTTAAAGGACTGAAATACCTAATATTATTGCCAAGTTATTGTTTTATAAACTTTGTTTGATAAGTTTTTCCTTTCTCGTCTTGCATACTTATTAGATACAAACCACATAAGTATTCAGAAAAAAGAATCGATTCTTGCTTTTTATATTTTCCTTGTTGCACAATCTCGCCTATATTATTTAAGATTGTATAATTAGAAAGCGTTAATGATGTGTTTATTTTAAAATCATTGACAACAGGGTTTGGATAAACATAAATGTTATTTTTTTCAATATTAATTTCGTTAATGCCAACATCACAGGATGAAAATCCCGAATCATATAAATCTGCTGGTTCAAATGGACAGCCTCCTTGAAAGCCTGTTTGCACAAATCTATCCTCAAAACCTTGCCCTTCAATTAATGATAAACCAGTAAACGGTGAACTACAAGTAACATTAAATTTTTTATGATAAACTCCACATATTAATATGCTATCTATTGAAGTAACAATATTTCTTTGATTTCCGTTCATCCAACCGTAATTTGAATAAGCATAAGTATTTTTAATTGTATCTCCTACATTCAAATTAAAATCATACCACAACGTATCTTTATTAATGCCACCTGTTACATCTAAGTAGTAAACTTTTTTATTTGGTATGTCATTCCTATACGCAAATTTAAAAACATGTGTACCGAAAGAAAAAGGACTTGGTTGACTTAAAGCATACGTTACTTTTTTGTATGTATAAGCTCCAACGACAGTATCACCATTTGCTATATAATCATGATAACTAAGAGTTTGAGGCCCAGGAGGACTTCCAAAATGTTGCTGTCCTATAGACCAATGCCCGTATACTTGCGGAAAGGGTTTGTAAACATTAATTTGAGAAACAATAGTATTACTAATAATTAAAATAATAAATAGTAATGTATATGTTTTTAGAGTTTTCATTATTTTAACCTAATTAAGTTACTTAAAGATACATTTCATAAAGGAAAACTACACTAAAGATAAAGGGATATTTATCACATTATGAATTATGTCATTATTCAAAGTAACAACACAATATAATTTAGAAATGATAATGAAATATAGTTACTATCTGTATTTTACTTCTACGTTATGTAGTTCAATGATTGGTTTTAAAAACTCTTCCAAATCATAAACGCATAGTTGTGAAGCTGCGTCACATAAGGCTTTTTCAGGTTCCGGGTGAGTTTCGATAAACATCCCATCAATACCACTTGCTACACCTGCTCTTGCTAATACAGGTAAAAACTCACGAGCGCCGCCTTTTTTATCAGAGCTTGGAATACCATATTTACGAACACAATGCGTAACGTCAAACACTACAGGATAACCAATATTATTCATGTGATAAAAAGCACGAGGATCAACAATTAAATCATTGTATCCAAAAGAGTAACCACGTTCCGTTAAAATCACTTGATCGTTTCCGCTATCAATACATTTTTGTACGGGATGTTTCATATTATCAGGTGCTAAAAATTGACCATGTTTAATATTGATGACGCGCCCTGTTTTAGCAGATGCTACTAATAAAGATGATTGCATGCATAAGTATGCTGGAATTTGTAATACGTCGCAAACCTCTGCTGCTGCTTCCGCTTGATCGTGTGAGTGAATATCTGTTAATATAGGGAATCCAAATTGTTCTTTGATTTTTCCTAATAATTTAACACCTGCAGCTAAACCTGGTCCTTGGTAGTAATCTAAACTACTACGGTTATCTTTAGTGAAAGAAGATTTATAAATTATTTTGATATTTAAACGCTCAGAGACTTCTTTTAATTTCTCAGCTGTTTTCATCATAATTAATTCGTCTTCAATAACACAGGGTCCTGAAATCAAGAATAATTCTTTACTTCCACATTCAATATCTCCTACTTTAACTATTTTTTTTGACATGTTTTTTGTTTTTAATTTATGTCACTTCGAGTGCTAAGCTTATCGAGAAGTGATAATTGATTCTCGACTCCGCTCGAAATGACAAGGTTTACAATCTTCTAAATAAATCTTTAATATAATCTATGGTTGCAATTTCTTTGTAATTATCGCCAAATGCGTGATTCCACATAAATGGTAAATTATAAGAAACAGTAGCCATTGCTGTAATTTGTTCTTCTGTCCAGTCTTTACTAAGGTTTTGAGGCAATACAATTTTATGCTTCTCAATCATTTGCATAAACTCACTGTGCCCTTTCAAATAAATATCACCTAAATGTTGGAAGATAATACAATTAGCATAACAGTGACGAGTGCCTAAAATCATTGATAAACCATAACTGATTGCATGGCAAGCACCAACTTCACTATAGGTTAAACTTAAACCTCCCATTAAAGAAGCCACCATTAATTTATCATCATTTTCGGGAGTACGACCAGCGTTTTCTCCTAAAAATACTTCTCTGCATAATTTAAGAGATTGCTCGCCATAGGCTAAACTAAAAGCATTGTTACGTATACCAGTTTCTGATTCGATACAGTGAATGTAAGTATCCATACCTGTATAAAACCACCAATCGGTAGGGACAGAGGCAATTAATTCCGGATCTAGAATTACTTGATTGAAAACCGTCCAATCACATTTTAACCCTAATTTTTTTTCAGGACCTGTAAGCACTGCTGTCATTGATACTTCGGCACCTGTACCAGAAATAGTTGGAACACCTAAATGATAAATACCCGGTTTCTTAACTAAATTTAATCCTTGATATAAAGTAGAAGAACCTTCGTTCGTTAGCATTAACGATAAAGCTTTTGCAATATCCATAATACTTCCGCCGCCAATACCAATCACGCCACTTGGTAATCCTTGCTTAGCAAGGATTTCGTCGCGAAGTGTATCTATTTGTTCTGTTTTGGGTTCATGAGGATCAACATCAATGTAATAAATTAAATCCTCAGCTTTGTTTTGAAGCTTAGTTGATAAGGTTTTCCCATTAAAATAATTATCGACAACGTAAACAAAGTACCTGTTATTTTCTTGACGAACGGGTTCAACCGTTTCTGCTAATTGCGCAAAAGAACCACGACCATATGTTACTTTATCAATGTTTTTAAAATTTTTGTGTTGCATTGTTTTGTTATAAAATTTTATGAGTTTCTTTTAAAATTTTTTCCTTCACCGTTTGCCAAGTTAATGCTTTATCTTTTAAAACTATAATTTGAGTGTCTTCTTCGTCCGCATCTTTAAAATACCCAATACTTTTGGATAATCCAAATACATCTTGTTGTTTAAATTTTTCCGCAAACAATTCTATTAGTTTTTCAATAGAGTAAACCTCAAGTAAAAAAAATAAATCATAAAAATCTTTTTTAGCACCTCTATTTGCAATCGCATTTAACTTCATCGCTGCCAAATCATCTAATTGCAGTAGCCTTACTCCATCTTGTAAAATAGGTTTTCGCATAGGTTTTTTTGGAAAATATAAAATGTCGGTTTTAACGGTTTCAACAAATAAATGCGCTCCTATTGGTGTTTTTATCTTAATACTAAATTTAATTTTTGATTCTAATTCGTTTAATAAAACATCAACATTAAATCTTTCCCAACAAAATAAATCAATATCTTCAGATATTCGATGTCCAAAATGCAGTGCCAAAGCGGTTCCACCAACTAAAGTAAAATCGTTTAACAAAGGTTCGTTCATTGTTAGCTTTAATACATCCAGTGTGTCTGGTCGGAGCGCGTTGAATTGTAACATCTAAAATCAGTTAATGGAACGTTAAAAAAATTATGAATAAAATGCATTGTTTTGATAGATACAGAGCGTGCAGTTATAGAGGCATGTTTTATTTTTTCTATTCCATAATATTTTCGTATTTCTTTCCAATCATATAAACTACCATATTCTAATACTCTACAAATTACCCAATTCGCACTTTTATCATAGTCGAGCTTGGAGTAATCTACATCCCAAAATATTTCTTTAGATAAGTTCATTATGCATTAACAGGCTTTAGTGCCTTAGTTGCACATTCAGAAATTTTTGCAGCTAAGGTTTTTAATTCTTCTTCGGTCCAAGTGCAACGAATACCAAAAGAAATTAAACGGCCAACAACTGCTTGCGTTTTAGGTATATCTAAATTATGATAATCTTGAGGAGCACCTAACACTTGAATCGCCAATTTAGAAGCTGTTTTCAAACCCTTTATATGTTCCCATTGATTGATAAAGTGATACATGTTTGTAAACCAGTAATTAAAGCCTCCAACGCCAGCGTTATTAAACTCATCAACAGTGCGCTTAGCAGTTTCAGTATCAGGCATTAAAATATTTAAGAATGTTCCAGAGTCTCCGTTCTCATCACCTAATTTAGAGAAGCTAATGCCTTCTATTTTAGATAGCTCTTTCTGTAAGAATGCTTTGTTTTTTAAGTTAGCTTCGCGGATGGCTGGAACTTTGCGTGTTTGCGCGGCACCAACTGCGGCATGTAATTCAGAGATACGGTAATTGAATCCAATGATTGGATGATTTTCCATTCCACGGTTATTACCAACATGGTCGTGACCATGATCGCAATAACTATCTGCTAATTTATAAATTGCCTCATCGTTTGTTACAAAAATACCGCCTTCACCGGCAGTAGCTATTTTAAAGAAATCGAAAGAATAGGCACCTGCACTGCCAAATAATCCAGTAGCTGTTCCTTTGTATGAAGCTGCAAATGCTTGTCCTGCATCTTCCACTAATTTTAAGTTATGTTGTTTAACAACAGCCATAATTTCGTCCATGTTAGCATTACCTCCGCACATGTGCACTAAACATACTGCTTTTGTTTTTGGAGTGATTGCTTTTTTGATGCCTTCAGCGCTTAGGCACAACGTCTCATCAATTTCAGCAAACACAGGTAAAGCGCCTAACATTAAAACAGCTTCGATAGTAGCGATGTATGTAAATGGTGGACAAATAACTTCGTCTCCAGTTCCAATACCACTTGCCGCTAAAGCTGCTAAAATAGCAGCAGAACCGTTAGATACTGCTAAGGCATATTTTGCCCCAGTTATTTTTTTAGCTTCTGCTTCAAAATCTTTTGCTTTCCAGATGTTATTACGCTGTGCATCATGATTAAAACGGAACATGATTCCCGTTGATAACACATCTTCAATTTCCTTGCGCTCTTCTGCGCCAAATAATTCTGTTCCAGGCATCTTAAATAGTTTTTAGTTGTTGGTTTTAATTTTTAGTATTTCTGCAGAATATTTTCATGCTTAATTAATTTGGTAAAAATACGTAGTTATTGATATCGTCAATCACGCCAAAGTTGATAGAGACTAATTTTCCATTTTCAAAATAACAATCTAAGCCAGCGTCATCAAAACTAATACGTTTCTCTCCCCATTCCTGCTGTTCGCTATCTGTCAGAAGATAGCCGTTTAGTTTCATTAAATCAATGAGTTGTGTTTCTTTCAGTTTAAAAACCATTTCAGAAAACAGGGTAGTTTCATCATTGTCAACTTCTACACTGCTGAATTTTTTTAAATTTTTATTGTCGAAGAATAGAGAGAATCCAAACTCCCAGTAATGAAGAACTGTGCAAGATGTTTCTAAAATAGTATCATCTAATATTTGAGTTTCTTCGGGTTTACCAAATACTAATTCTGCTTCTGCAATTGTTTGGCCGAATTTAAAATTAGAAAAGCCGCTTAATAAATTTATTTGTGGTATAAAGTCCATAATGAGGTATAAAAATAAAGTTTAAAGCCTTTAAAAACAAGCCTTTCAAAAGAAATAAAAAAAAAGCAAAATAAATTTTGTTAGTTTCAAATAGCTTTCTATATTTGCACCCCGAATTAGTAGAAACGTTCTTTACAATTCAATGATTCCGTAGCTCAGCTGGTAGAGCAATACACTTTTAATGTATGGGCCCTGGGTTCGAATCCCAGCGGGATCACACTTTGCGAAAGCAACACACATCAAAGCCTTGTAAAACACAGTTTTTACAAGGCTTTTTAGTTTTTAGCAAATATCAGAATATATCGTATTTAACCGTTTTTCATTTTACTAGGATTTCCCCAAAAGAAAAGAAATTTCACCAAAATTAAAAGGATGATAAAACTATCTTATTCCTTCTTTCTTAATATTGCAAGAAATCTACTGAAAACGATTAAAAATGATTGTAATTCTAATGAAATAGATTAGGATTTTTGTCTAACAGTTTGATGTTTGTTATTGGGTGAATTTCCCATGCAGTTGCTCGCCAATTTCGAGGTCTTCCAGGGTTGGTATTTTCTGCTGCATTTGCATGCTCCATATCAAATAACATCCAACCTTCTAATTCAACAAATCTTCCTAAATACCTGTCGCGTATGTTTTTTGTACTCCAATTCAATCCTTTGGCCTGCATAATTTTTCTTATCCTTGAAGTTACCTCTACGATTACTCGTTTAGATTTTCCGCCATTGTTTGGATCCATTATTATTTCAATGTGAGTATCTCGCTTATCTATTTCTTTGCTTTTGCAATTACACGTTTCTACTCCTCCTGGTTTTACATCATATACATAACCTGAAATCCTTGCAGCCTTCTTTATCGACCACCTGTTAATATCATTTCCGCCATTTAACATTTTTGCAAGTGTAATATTTTTATCGAAATCGTTTTCTAAAGGAAACTTCATTCTGTTTTTTAAAATATTTAATTCTTTTATTTTTACAGAAACAGCATTTCCTTCCTCTTCGCATTCTATTTCTTGATAATTTTCTGATTGCTTTGAAACATCAACAGCACTTAAATTTCCCTTTTGTGTATTGAAATTGTTAGTGACTTTGTCAATCTTTAATTTCTCTAAATTGAAATTTTGTCCAATATTTTCACTTGGAATACTTTGGCATGATACTAAACAAATTGAAATTATTAATATCAAAAAGATACTAATTAGTTTATAACTGTTATTTTTTAGTAATAAAAAGGAAGTGTTATTCATTTTTAAATTTGTTAATTCGTATTTTCAAGTTGTATTCTTTAATAGCCAATTTTGAAAACCTTTGTTTTTTATCAGCATTATTAGGGCACTTATTAGTAAAAACTATTTTGGGTTATTATTCCTAAAAATAATGAAAATTACTTAATCCTGCATTTAAGATTTACGATTTAATATTTTTTACTCTTCACTCAAATCATCACTTTCTGGTAATATTAGATTGGTATCACCTTGTGTGGCGGTTTCAATATTTTTTAGAGTTCGTTGTATGGCTCGTGAACGTTTCCCAATCACATCATCCAATTGGTTTAAGCCAGTTTGTATGTTTCCTTGTGCTTTTTGCATGAGGCCACCAAAGTTTTCAAACTCTTTTTTTACAGCACCTAAAACTTTCCATACTTCGCCACTGCGTTTTTGGATGGCTAAGGTTTTAAAGCCCATTTGTAAACTGTTTAAAATAGCAGCTAATGTTGTTGGGCCAGTTACAATAATTTTATAGTTACGTTGTAAGTCTTCCAATAAACTTGCTTTACGAACTACTTCTGCATAGATGCCTTCAAAGGGTAAAAACATAATGCCAAAATCAGTAGTGTTTGGTGGGTCGATGTATTTATCGTGTATGTCTTTTGCCATTCGCTTAATGGTGTTTTCTAAATTCTTTTGGGCTGTCTCAATGGCTGGCATATCGCCAATTTCATAAGCTGTTTGTAATTGTTCGTAAACATCTTTTGGGAACTTAGCATCTACAGGCAACCACACACAAGAGTTAGCTTCATCACGTCCTGGCAATTTAATTGCAAACTCTACTAAATCTGAACTACCTTCTTTAGTTTTCACATTAGCTTGGTATTGCTCAGGTGCTAATACTTGTTCTAATAACATCGCTAATTGCACTTCGCCGATGCCGCCTCGCATTTTCACATTGCTTAGTACCTTTTTAAGTCCGCCCACATCTTGTGCAAGATTTTGCATTTCACCTAAACCTTTTTGCACTTCTATTAATTGTTTGCCAACGGTTTCAAAGCTTTGTCCCAAACGTTCACTCAATGTTTTTTCTAATTTTTCTTCAACAGTTATTCTAATTGATTCTAACTTTTTTTCTGTGCCTTCCACTAACTTATTTTGTTTTTCGTTTAACTCGTTAAACTTATCGCGCTGCAAGTCGTTAAATGAACGCACATTTTTATCGAAGCTTTCTTCAAAACTCTTAAAAGAATTGACTACTGAGTCGCGCATTAACGTGTTATCCTTTTGAGCTTTTTCATTAATCTCTTTTAAGGTATCCGTTAATTCTTTTTTGAGATCTTTCAGCGTATTATTTAACTCAACGCGATTATCCTTTGCAAGGTTTGTATTTTCTTCGCGGTTAATTTTAAAATCTTCTTTCAAATTAGATTCTATTTTTTGGAGGCTTTTATCCAATGAATCAATTTTTAATGTTAATTCATGGTTTTGAGTGTTAGGTTTAGCTTTAAATACAATTACTAAAATTAAATTTAGTATGGCTAATCCAATTAGGATGATAAGCAGTATTTGCATGTTTTGAAGTTTTAAATTATAATGAATTTATTTTGTTGAGCATTAATCTCTTTTTAATCTTTTGCAATGATATTATATTATTTGAAATCCGAAGGATATACAAAGCATATTTGGTAATTACCACCGAAATCAACATCATCAGAGTAATAATGAACGGCCATGCAAGGATATGATAACGGTTTATTTTCATATACCACATCTATATCTTCGTCACTTTGTAATTCTAATAATAGTTTTTTTAAATCGTTGCTGCTTGTTAAAATTACTTTTGTCATAATTTTTGATTTTAATTGTTGATATATTTTTTGGTCAATTATTTATTTAATTTTTAATATCCAATTTTAGCATATGATTCTTCCTTGGTTCCTACTTCTTCCACATTAAAAATATCAGCTAAAGTGGCATCCTTAGTTATATAAACTTCTTTACCTAAGGAAAGTGCTAAGCTATTTGCTTTTTGTTGCTTTAGTTCATTAAACTCATACATGGCAATTAAACGTCCCTTTCGCAATAATGCTTTATCTATTTGAGAAACATCTGTATTAAATGAACAGATTAACTGTATTTTAAGGCAATCAGCTAAAAGCCCGTCTGTTAAGTTTAATAAATTTGATATAGCCGATGAACCACCAGATTTCCTTGTTTTAATAACGTTTTCAGCATCTTCAATAATTATGATTGAATTTGGATATTGACTTAAAATGGTAATAAATTCAGGGGATGATATATATTGTGATACTTCAGGTGAAAGAAAAATCATTCTTTTTTTTACCTTTTTTGTTAAATACCTGATATAAGATGTTTTGCCAGTTCCTGGTTTACCATGCAATAATACAAGTCCTTTGTCGTTTACTTTATTTAATCTATTAACAATTCGGTTATCTATTTCTTCAAAATCATCGTTATAGTTTCTTTTAATATCGCATTCGGTTTCTGCCACATCGTATGATTTTAAATCAAAGCCATAATCAAATTTATGTATTAAATAAATTTTTCCCTTACTATTTCTTTCTTCTTCAAAGCTTTTGACATCATCTTGAAGCATCGTCACTTTTTCTTTTGGGGTTTCGGCAGAATATAAAATAATAGTACCATCTTGCTCTTGTTCCCCTGGGCCATGAAACACCCACAAATCAGCAGATAGAGGAATTAAAAAACTTGAATAACAAAACTGTCCTGTTTTTTTATTAAACCTTTGTGTTGAAATAACATTCTTTTCTTGTATTTTATATTTTTCTATAAGGGTATGAAATAATTTTTCATGATCTGCATGGTAGAATATTATTCTATTACATATCACCTTATTGACATCATAGTACATTTTATAAGGCTGTATAACTCTATTACTATTAAACATTGTAGTTAAATCTAATTCTGAGAATATAGATTTTTCAATTTTATCTTTATTTATTTTACTCATTTTATTTATTAGTTATCATTATAAATTTTAAATACATTTTTTTAGGCAGGGTAGTGGCTAGGTCAGATTTTATGAGTTACCAATTTTTTTAAGATTATTACAAAAGCGATAGGCTTTTTGATTGATTATATTAGCAGTTCCGTTTATGTGACTATGCAAAGCATCTGTTTTCCTCATTTCGTGAGTGGTGTACCAGGTTACGCCATTAAACAAAGCAAAAGCATTATTTCCTAAATCTTTCATTTCGCGTTCAATCGACTGATGAAGATTTAGCATGGATGGGCTATTATGCCAATCTTTTTTTCTAATGGCTTTACTATCGCTTGAAAGCATTGTATAAATTTCCTTTATTAATTGATTAACAGCACTTTCATCAACTCTCACGCTTTCCATTCCGTTAAAGGATTCATATAAGATTCCTTTTTTAGTTTTATAGCTTTTAATAATGTTATTAATTTCAAATTCATTGAGGTCGGTATATGTAGTATGTTTTTTTGAAAATACTTTTAAGGAAGATGAAAATTGATTAGCACATCTAATAAGATTTGAAGCTGTTCCAATATGAAAGCGTTTAGTGCCATCAAACGAATTTCCTATAAATAAGTATTCTTCATTTTTGCAGCCATTTATTGTTAAGTTCGGATTTGTGTTTTGTAAAAAAGCGAGAATTATTTTTCCATTATTTAATTCGTCAAATCCTTTTAATTTGAATTCACCAGTTTTGGTTAGTTTATCAGTAAATTCTAATAGTTGCGAATTTGTTATTGGTTCGTAATGTTTACCAACAATACTTAATAGTTGATTGTTATCGTTTCTAATGATGGCTTTTTTTCCTGTGTTGAGGTAACTGTTAATTGTAACTGGTTCAAGCCTAATATCCCATTTAATAGTTGATTGAAGATCTGTTCTCATGATTTTTTTAGTTTTTAGCATTTATTAATAAAGACAATTTATATTTTTTATAGGATTCGAATGTTTCAAATAAAACAACGATTGAATTAAAGAGCATAAATAGACCAATGCCGTAATATGAAATAAGGTTATTTGATTGTACTTGGCAATTATGATAAAGTAATAAGCCAACAAAACTTAAATAAAAAAACATATTGAAATTGAACAGGAAATTTTCTTTTTCACTAGAAATGGATTTAGAAATGATAGTTGCATAAAGCGAACTAAAAACTCCTAAGTGGAAAAAGGTAAGAGCAAAAATGAATGTAGGTTTCCAATGTGTTTTAAATATAAATCCTTCATCAATTAGTATTAAGTAATTAATTGTTAGGATTGCTAAAACTTGTAGGATGATAAATTTTGTCTTTTGTGTTTTCATGATTTTTAGTTTTTTATATTTATTTATATTTTACTTTAGAAATCAGGTATTATTGATTCTGATTTCCGCAACAAAGCTATATAATGTAAAACGTATTGTTAATACGGTTTACTGTTAATTAGTCAAAAAAAATCAATTAGTGATGTAACTAATTGATTTATAATACAATAAAATTCGTAAATTTTTATTTTTATTTAGTATTTTGACTGAAAATTATTTTTTATGATTTATTTTTTTATACAAAAATCAAGACATAAAATCAATAAATCATTGATATTTTCTCTTCTTCATCCAATCTAATATTATAAAAATTGAATTCATCTTTATCACCAAATTCGCTTTCAATTAAATTAAATGATCGTGTGCCTTCTGGTAATCTTGGAAAGTGTAGTGAAAAATAGCGCCATTCTATTGTTGAATTGAAATGAAGTTTCTCTGGCCCATAAGGGATATTAGTTGCCTTAATTAGAAAATATTTTGTGCCTTCTTTTTTAGGATGAATCGACTTTTCAATCGTTTCCATCATTTGTTTAGTTCGTATAAAGGTTTCGGGTTTAATGTGTATCCAACCCCCATCTGCATATTCGCCTGCCTGATAGCCAAAATCTATTTTAGTTTCCTGATCCTTAATAATAATGCGTAACAATTGAATTGTACTATCCATATTTTTATGTGATGGATTAGAAATAATATAAGCTTTAGGTTGCTGATTTATTTTTTTATTCATGTCCAAGATTTCTATTATATTTTAATAAAGATAAATTTAATTTATCTTCAATTTTTTTGCATAACCATTTTGGATGTATTAGCGTCATGTGTTCGCTATAAGACATTATCATAGATATTAGTTCGGTTGTTGGTACAACATTAATTGTCACAATTATTTCTCCTGCCCCGTCATACTCTTTATACGTTTGAGATTTATGTAAAGGCATCGATTTAATATAATTAGCCATTGTTCTGCTAACCCACAATGTAATTAATTCAGGTTCGTTGTTTTTATTATGAGCCTTTATATTGCTTAACCCAATTTTATTATCAAATAAATTACGTAAATCATCGCCACTATTTTCTTTAAATTCTTTGCCAATCAGAATAGGATCATAAATACGATCTAAGCCAAAATATCGAACTTCCTTATGTTCTTCTGAATATCCAACTAAATACCAACGTTTATTACTCTCTTTCATCAAATAGGGGTGTATGATAATTGACTTAAACAATTTTTTATCATACGAATAATGAATAAATGACACAGGTATTTTTTTCTTGATACTATTGACTAATGTTTCAAAATGTTCCATGCCACGCATGTAGGTAGTTTCCTCTGGTTGAATAGCATTCGTGAAGTTTTTATCTTTATCAGATTTTTTAATATTAAGCGATGAAAATAATTTATCAATGGCTTGGTTGTAAGAATCGTTTACTTTAATCCCTTTAAAATGCTGAAGCACACTTGCTGCTAATTCAATAGCCTCCGACTCTTTTTCATTTAATCCTAATGAACGAATTGTAAAATCAGGAAACTTTTCTAAATCATAATAATACCCTTGGTTTGATCGTTTAAATTTTATGGGGGCATTATAACCCCCTTCATCATCTCCTTTTTTCATTTGAGCTATATCTTTTTGGATAGTAGCTGTAGAAACAGAAGTTTTAAGATCGAGTTCAATAGCATACTTTAAATCATCCATTTTCGGGAATGGTTTATAAATGTTGGTTAAACAACGATCTATTATGGCATAACGTAAAGCGGCTTCGCTTGGAGGAGGCATAGTAAATTAATTGATAAGGTAAATTTAGGAAATAAAACGTAAAAACGATATGGTTTGAATTTTTTCGTTTTTGTTATTTTAATATTTTAAGTTTGCCACAATCCAATAATAGTTAAACTAAATCAATAATATTCAATGTTTCTTTCGTGATAATATGCTAGTTCTTCGTTATGGTATTCAGTTTTACGAGACCAATGTTCCATTAAATTAAAAAGGTATTCAAAACGCTTATTTTTATTATATGTTTTAGAACTATATTGTTGTGTTTTTAATAAGCCATTTGTAAAATAGCTGTATTCCGTAATTGATTGTTCTTCTTCATTAATATTATATGATGTTTCTTTAATCAAATTACCTAAACTATCATATTCATTTTTAACCCAATCTATTAAATTTACTTCTTCTCCCTCTTTAGTATCATTTTCGTTACGGATTACTTTAATTTCAATCTCTTTATTATTATCATAAGCAATATAGTGCATATATTCTTCTTCTTCCTCAATATAATACTCTTGTATACTTTTCGATTCATTTCTATATGTATAATTATATTCAATATTATCTCCTTCTACAAAATCAATTAGCCCGTCCTCGTTATAATAATAATTCGTATTATCTTTTAATATATGACTTCCACTTTCACATTCTATGGTCTGAATTAATTTTTGCGCCTTATTATAACAATAATTTATAATATATGAACTGCCATCTATTCGGTGATGTACACTAAATATTAATATTCCCTTAGAAGAATAATACAATTTGGTTTTTTGTCTTGATCGCTTCATTATATGATTTGATGTTTTCTTTGATAATTCTTTGCTATATTGGATATGTTCTATAGATTTTATCCCAGGAATATATTCTGACATATATTCATTATACTTTTCAATTTTCATAATTAGAATATTATTGTATTTACTTAAATAAATCAACTACTGTAAAATTTGGTTTACCTACATAGGCTACGTCATAACTTTTACAATCCATTACTTTTTTCACTTTCCATTTACCATTACCTGTTCCTACATATATAGAAACCAATTTATTAGTACTAGGTTTCGCAGCAACACTTACTTCAAATTGAGAGTCGTATTGATAAACAGAATAACATTCTATTTTTTGATACAAACTTGCTTGTTTTTTATAAATTGATTTGATGTTTTTACGCTGAAAAAAATATTCCAAAAATGGAACTAAACAATTTGTATAATTGTTAGCATAATATCCTCCAGCCTTTAATTTATAAAATGGATATGCATATTCACTAACTCTTTTAACAGCTTCATTTTTCCCAATATCCTTAATGTCTCCTGCAGATGAACCTGCCGCACCACAAACTGAATTAAATAAAATTAAGGCGTTTTCATGAAGTTTTAAATTATCTAAAATTTCTTGTGCGTGGTAAATGTTTTTTGTTAAACATATTCCTCCAATTTCATAATTAATCCCTTGATTTGAACCATGCCCAGAGTAAATAAAAATATGAGCTCCTTCACTTGCTTTAAGAATAGACTCCCATTTATCATTTGGAGGATAAAATTCAAAGACTTGAACACCCATATCTCTGAGGTATTTTGCTGTCTTTTTTTGATGAGCAATAGATTTCTTATCATATTCTCTATCAACCGGACCAACAATAATAATAGCTTTTAGTTTTCTTAAACTATCCCTTGATAAAAAATTGCTATTTAGAACTATATCATTATTTAAATTTTCTTCGTTATTATCATTTTGTGTATTAATTGTATAAGAAGGTAAAGTAGCAACTGGATTATATTCAGGTTTCTTTTCTATAATCTTTTTGGTAGCCTTTTTGTCATTAGTTATTTCTCCAAAATAAGGATCGTTATAAGTTGGCAACCAAAATTTAGCATCATTATTTAATACATATAATAATTCATTTTCCTTTTTAGATTTACTGAACCATTTAGATTTAATTAATCCTTTGTTTTCAAAAAATACAAAGTGGTTTGGATGTTCCTTTAACTCAGCTTTAGTTTCTTTATCTAAAACTAACTTATTGCTCTTTAAGCTATAGGTTCCTTTTTCTCGCTTTACTTTTGCTTTATTTTTATTTTTTTGAAAAAACAAAAACTCATAGGAAAAATCATCGTATAATTTTAGAATGTCTTTATTAGTTGAATCAACTTCATTTATGAAAACGTATTTTAATTGAACTGACGCTTTATTAATTGATTTTAAAGGTTTAAAGATTGTTAGAGCACTAACTATATTAACATTAAAGCAAAAGAATATTGCTATTAGCAAAACCGGGATTAGTTTTAGAGTTTTCATATGTCTAAATTATTGTTTTTTATTTACCATAACTTGTCCCGAACTTGATTCGGGATGGTATAGCCAGTTTATCTTCTCCCGATAGCTATTGGGATGTGTTTAACTCAACTGCTTACTTGTTTGTTTTTAATTGTTTTCGTTGAGTGCTTCGCAATTGTGTTTCGGCAAACATGGCTATTTCATATCAATTATATTTAGTAGTGAAGTAAATTTTTTAAATGAATTCTATTTGATTAATTAGTCTGAGCAATAATCGATTATTATTTCTTCTGCATTTTTTGCTTTTAGTTCTTTAGCTTTATTTAAATCTAAACACCCTCCGACTTTATCGCCAATTATAACGCTCGCAAGACCTCTATTTAAATATGCTAATCCAAAATTCGGATTCAATGTAATGACCTTCGAATTATCTTTAATACAACCTATGAAGTCACTCATGAAGTATTTCGCTGTTCCTCTATTATAGTAATAATCAAAGGTTGTTGAATCGATTGATATGCATTTATTATAGTCAGAAATTGCACCTTCATAATCTTTTAAATTACCCCGATTCAAGGCCCTATTATGATAGGCTTCAGTTAGATTTGGTTCAAGTTCAATACATTTGGTATAATACTCAATTGCCCCTTTAAAATCTCCTGAATCAGATTTTTGAAAGGCAATATTAAATAGTTTTTCAGCACTTTGTGAAAATGTGATCTGTGAAATAAATAGCATAATTAGTGATATTGATTTAACAGTGGAAGTTGATGATAAAGTTTTCATAGTCTAAGTGTTGGTTATAGATATGTAATGCTTGATTAATAAAAAAGATACAAAATCTGTTGTCAAAATACATTGACGTATAAAAAACACTTATAAACGGTAACATATCAGCATTGAAATTATTTTAAGGAATTAAATGCTTAAAATAACATTAATGTAATGTATTTACTGCATTCATATTATTGAGTGTTTTGTTGAATAATTTTGCTTGTATATGATGTATACAAAAATTGGAAATGGCCCAATAGTTTTAATTACTCAATTTCATAAATGCTTATTATCCTTAATTTCTTTAGATATTTTAAACGAATGTTTTACCATGATTATAACCATGAATTTAATGTAAAACGGACTGATTGATTAAAAGATACAGCTTATGTATGAATTTATAAATCTTTTAAGTTCCAACCCTTTTTTTCTAAAAATGCTTTACACTTTTCGCAAAATCCTTTTTCCTTATCTGTATTATTTTTCCCTTCAGCAGCGGTCATCATACATAATTTATCTGGGCAATGATATAGCCCTTGGGTGTGACCTAATTCATGTATAGCAATTTTAAAGTATTGTTCTTCAGTATTTTTTTTTGATAAGCGAAACGTCGAAACAGTGCAAGCTTTTCCTGGCAAAATTGATAATCCCATAACGCCCCAGTCAGGTATTTTTTCGTTTTTAGTACTGATGTCTTTATTAGTTAGCCCAATAGTTACACATCCATTTTTTGTTCTTTCTTTTAAAATTAAATTTAGTGTATCAGCTTTATAGCGATTTCTTGGTTTAAAATAGGCGCGTTTTGGCAAGGGTATAGATTTATTTAAAACTACTTGGGGGAATATAAGTTTCAATTTGTTATAAATATATAACACGTGTGCATTTGGTATACCATTAAAGGGTTGGATAATAATGATTGATGGTTTTATCTTTTTTAAGACGATTGTTTTATCAATATTTATTTTTTGATTTAATTTTTTTTGTTGAGCATCAGTATTTAAATAAAAACAAAAAATGATAAAAACTATATATGTATTTTTAAGATAATTCATACTACTTTATTATTATAAATTAAATAAATTGATGTTTAACTTCTTGTTTAATTCTAAGTTTCCAATTCTGTTTTTAAAGGATGCGCAATCGTATAAATCAACAATTTTATCATCTTTTATATCAAAAATAATACTGATGTAATGATGACTTACATTCCCCACAAAGGTATATCCAAATTTACCTTTGATGCATGAATTACAAGTTCCTTCAAAGGCTATTAAATAAGCATCTCCAGCCTCTTGAAATTGTTCAAATACTAATGATAATTCATATAAAAACTCTTTCTTTTCTGAATTTTGGTATGTGTATTCATCAGAAAGAAAAGCATCAATCATTTCTATATCCATTTGTTCAAAAAAATACTTAATTGCTTTTACTTGAGAATTTAATTCATACTTACTTTTTTGATTAATTAGATTTGTTTTAGAGGCAATACTATTCATCAATAATTCTAATTCTGACTCGTTGAATTGAGTTGGATTTATTGGAAACAATATTGGGTATTCACCCTTTACAAATAAACATTTGAAAAAATCATGAAGCGTATTTTCAGAAATTTCTGTTTTTATTTTTTCTAATGCATCTTTAAATGAATTGATTTGCATACTTCCATATTTACCATAAATAAGTGCCAATCCAAGAATTTGCTTAGCGTGGTTAAAATGGAATGGATTTTTTAAATAAGGATGATTAATAATTTTATCATAAAAACAAAGACTTTGTTCAAACTCATGTTCTGTTTGATTTTTAAATAATTCATTTTGAAGACAAGCTTCAAACAATACGTAAATTGTATTTGAATAGATGTAATAATTTAAATTGTAACGATCGTTAAAAAACTTTAACCATTTACTCAACCGTATTTTAAAAGTATGATTAATAACGTAATTAGATTCATTATGAAGTACTTTTAAAAACTGTTTGTTAACGACTAACTCTTCAGTTTTAGCTACAATATGTTCTATTTCGGTTAAATTTAAACTCATTTTTATTAAAATTAATTAATACAATATCGGATAAAATATTACTCATTTATACTTTGGTTAACAACTATTAAAGTGCTGATTTGTAAGGCAATTAAATTTTTAAACAGGTGTATCTTTTAATATATGCTTTTTTTAATCGAAAAAATCTAACTACATAAAATTCATTCTTGTTTGATAATAGCATTTTCTAAATTGTTGTTTTGAGAAATATGATTTAATATTAAATAATTCATCAAAATCTTCTATTGACAACTCTTTAGTTATTATAATTTTTAATATAGGATTAAATCGGATTGAGATTAAACAATGAATGTGTTCTTGAATCATACCGTTATAGCCTGAAATAGCATATAACAAGGCATCAGGTATTTGGTCTTCAATACTACATAAGCCTTTTAAAATTACAAATACATCATAACTGGATAGTTCTTTTAAATCAAGGCGTTTAATTTTTAATCCTTCCATTAGTTTCTTAGATTTAGTAATATCTTTATTAAGTTCACTGCATCCTAACACCAAAAGGACTTTATTTAGTTTGGTATAATGTATAATTTGCATTAAGAATTGAGTATGTTTTACTGATTTCTTATAAAAAAATTGGAGGTTATCAATTACTATTAATTCATGTTGAGACAGATGGTAAAAAAATAAATTATAATCATCATCTGTTTTCAATAAGGAATTGACGTATATTAATGATTGGGCTGTGATGTAAATAGCCTTTTGGCCTCCATACAGATAGGTGTTGCATAATGCACTTAATAAATGTGTGACACCGCTCCCCCTTTTGCCAGATACAACTAAAAAGTGTTTTGAAAAATCTTTATCAGGATAAATATTTGTAATATCACTCTGACTATTGAAATAATTTCCAAAAGTTAAATTTCTATTCGGTTTTGTATTAAGGAGCTCTAAAAAATTCATGCTTATTCTTCATACAAATTTAGACCATATCTATTTTACAAAAACTATGGTTAACAACTATTAAAGTGCTGATTTTAAATTCAATTAAATTTTTAAACAAGTGTATCTTTTTAAAATATTATACATTTTATATAAAGTATGAAGTTTAAATGAAAAGCATTAAAATATGACAAGCTTGTCAACATAGTATATTTTTTAAGCGTTTACTGCAATTTTGTGTCATAATAATTAAAACTCAAAACACATGAAAAAATTATCGTTCTCAAAAGAAGCAGGAAACTGGTACATCAATTTAAAATTTTGGCTTGGTCCTAAATCAGCTTTAGAAATGGTTCAGGGCGCTGATAAGCTGCTTGACAAATTGTCTCATCACAGTAATTATGTTAAACTAAAAGTGTATGAAAGTCCGCAAGACGATGCTTTAAAAGTTTCGCTCATTACACCCAACAAATTAAGCAATGGCGGCAATTATAAAATTGAGGGGCCAAATGGGTACCCCAAAAAAATGTGGCTGTGTAATGTTACACGATATGTGTATTTAGGAAAAATGCCAAAGGAGCTATATATCAAGGTTTGCTTATAATAATTTACAA
>CAILKE010000043.1 GCA_903834765.1 uncultured Bacteroidota bacterium | reverse complement strand
TAATTCTTTACAGCCTTGAGTTTTCCAACACAGAGATACAGAGTGCCCTGAGTTTACAGAGTTTATTTGCGAAACTAATTGTGTGGCGCTATAAAAAATTCTTCTCTGTGAATTCCTTTTCTCATCAACTCCGTGTTAAAAAATTATTTACAGACTTGAGTTTTCCAACACAGAGATACAGATTGCCCTGAGTTTACAGAGTTTATTTTTTAAACTGAAGACGTGATACCATAAAAAAACCACCTCCGTGAACTCCTTTTTTCTCATCAACTCCGTGTTAAAAAATTCTTTACAGCCTTGAGTTTTCCAACACAGAGATACAGAGTGCCCTGAGTTTACAGAGTTTATTTGCGAAACTAATTGTGTGGCGCTATAAAAAAATTCTTCTCCATGAACTCCTTTTTCTCATTTAACTCTGTGTTGAAAAAAGTGTGTCTCTACAAAGCCTCGCTCACAACTTCTTTCACAGCATCAGGCAATAAGCGCTTCAATAACGCTTCAATACCTGCTTTCAATGTTAATGTGCTGCTTGGGCAGCCACTACATGAACCACGCATCTGAACTGTTACCACGCCATCTACTAAACTTTTAAAAGTAATTAAGCCTCCGTCATTTTCTACAGCAGGGCGAATGTATTGTTCTAGCACTTCAACAATTTTAGCTTCTACTTCATTTTGTGGAGCGACGTGCTGCGTACTAATAGTTTGAGTTTCTGTAAAGGTATTATCAATAGCTACATCTTGCTTCGGGAGTGCAGTTACAATAAGCTTTCCCGCGTTTAAATATTCTGTTAAAAAACTACGAAGCTCTAAGGTGATATCATCCCAATCAACGGCATCTGTTTTTGTAACCGTAATATAATTAGCCGAAATAAAAATAGTTTTTACAAAAGGAAATTGAAACAATTGCTTCGCTATAGGAGCCGTAAGGGTTTCGGAGCTGTTTTTATATTCAGCACTTGCGCCTTTTTCGTTTATTAAAACTTTATTGGCAACAAATTTCATCGAAGCAGGATTTGGTGTTGCTTCTACGTATATAATATATGGAATAGCGTCTACAGTCATAGTGATTTTTTTGAAGTACAAATATCGTTAAGTTATCAATGGGATGCAAAAAGAAAGTGAGGGATTATTATTTTGTAAGACTATTTGAAAATTCTTCTGAAATAATCTGCTCAATAGTTTTGTGCTCTATTTGTGAATTTAATTTATCAAGTATTGTTCTGTCAAATATTATTATCTAAATATAATATTTTATCTTAAAATAATCATCCGTTACAAAATGCTTCTATCTCAGTAAAAGCCTTAACTTTATTGTCTTATTTGTAATTAACACAAGATGCAACAACAAGTTGATTTTTTAATTATTGGTAGTGGTATTGCGGGCTTGAGCTACGCCTTAAAAGTTGCCGAAAAAGGAACCGTTTATATTGTTACTAAAAGCAACGAAGACGAATCTAATACCAAATACGCACAAGGTGGCATTGCAGCCGTGTGGCATGATAAAGACTCTATAGAAAAACACATACAAGATACGCTCATTGCTGGTGGCGGTTTGTGCAACGAAGAAACAGTTCGCATCGTTGTTGCCGAAGGTACCGAGCGCGTCAAAGAATTAATTGAATTAGGAACCAATTTCGATAAGACAAAAAAAGGCGATTATGATTTAGCCAAAGAAGGCGGTCACTCCGAACACCGCATTTTACATTATAAAGACATCACCGGTTTTGAAATTGAACGTGCCTTGATTGAGCAAGTTAACAAGCATAAAAACATTACTATTCTCGATCATCACTTTGCAATTGATATTATCACACAACATCATTTAGGACAAGTAGTTACCTCCCACTCTACTGATATCAAGTGTTTTGGCGCATACATCTTAAATACCAAAACACAAAAAATAGAAACAGTATTATCTAAAATTACATTAATGGCTACTGGTGGCGCAGGACACGTATATGCCACTACTACCAATCCAACCATTGCAACAGGTGATGGCATTGCGATGGTCTATCGTGCGAAAGGTCAAGTAAAAGATATGGAGTTTGTGCAATTTCATCCTACATCTTTGTATAATCCAGGCGAGTATCCGAGCTTCCTTATTACAGAAGCTATCAGAGGTTTTGGTGCTGTTTTAAAAACATTAGACGGCAAAGAGTTCATGCAAAAATATGATGAGCGTTTATCTTTAGCCCCTCGAGATATTGTAGCACGTGCAATTGACAACGAATTGAAAACGCGTGGTGAAGATTTTGTTTATTTAGATTGCCGCCACTTAGATAGAAAGGCCTTTATAGAGCATTTCCCTAACATTTATGACAAGTGCATGAAACTGGGTATTGATCCTTTTGTGAATTTAATACCGGTTGTTCCTGCTATGCATTACCTATGTGGTGGCATACAAGTTGATCAACAAGGACAATCAACCATTCACAATTTATTTGCTGTGGGCGAATGTGCTTGCACGGGCTTACATGGCGCTAATCGTTTAGCAAGTAACTCCTTGTTAGAGGCTGTTGTATTTGCTCACCGTGCTGCTAAAACCAGCATAGATGTTGTATCTTCAGTTTCGTTTAAAGAAAGCGTTCCAAATTGGGATGCAGAAGGAACTGAGCATGCTGAAGAAATGATTTTGATAACACAATCACAACGTGAAGTACAACAAATTATGAGTAATTATGTTGGCATTGTTCGCTCTGAATTGCGTCTCAAACGTGCTTTCGATCGCCTTGAAATCTTATATAAAGAAAACGAAGCGCTTTACGAAAAAACAACTGTCACTCAAAGACTGTGCGAGCTACGCAATTTAATATGCATTGGCTATTTAATCATTAAGCATTCCATAAGACGCAAAGATTCAGTGGGTTTGCATTATATGGTAAATTATAAGAAGTAGTTTTATATCTTTTTTATTGAGGAAAAAAATAAATAAACCAAGAATAAATACCAACTCCAATTTTTATTCCTTCAAATGCAACTGCTTTATTTGCTTATTTTTACATTTAAACCTTAACAATATACTTCGAAATAATTTTTATAAAATTTATTGCATATAAAAGAAAATTAGTACATTTGTAGCCCAAAATGGTAGATGTAGCTCAGTTGGTTAGAGCATCGGTTTGTGGTACCGAGGGTCGAGGGTTCGAGCCCCTTCATTTACCCCAGAAACCTGTTAATGTAAATTAGCAGGTTTTTTTATTTAAGACATTTCTATTAAACAGATCCTGCTCAAAAACTTAACCTCTTTTACATGTTTTTCCTTGACGAAAAAACAACAGAGGAAATAAGCAGTGTTTATTTAAGCTAGAATTTGAGCGGCGTCAAGCCAAAACACTAAATCCATTTTTCTTCGCACATTCAACGCTTCATCTCCACCATAAAGACTAGGATTTCGCAATGTTTTGGCAAAACTACCCCAGCTTTACTAACGAATGTGATAATTTTTTTAAGGGTAGTATTAGTTTAAAGAAGGGTCGAACGCAAAATCACTAAAGGCTTTAAAACCAGGATTTATTTTAATCAATTCATCACCCCACATATCATCAGGTGCGGTTAGCATCAAATTATCATAATTACTAGGCTCAATAAACCATGAGTCGTTTTCTGTTTCTTCCTGCAATTGATTAGGGCTCCAGCTACTACAGCCTATATAGAAACGTACTTGCTTATTGGATATTTTACCTTGCTCAATCATCTGCGTGAGCTCTTTAAAATTCCCATTCATATATACGCCTCGCGCCACTTCAATACTATCGCTTAATTTTAGTCCAAGAGTATGTGTAAAAAATAATTCGTGTGGAGCCACTGGACCACCTTCAAATAAAGGGAAATTTCCATTTTTTAAATGTGGGAAAACATCTTTCAATAACAATCCGTGTGGCCTATTAACAACAAATCCCAAACTACCAGCATCAGAGTGATCGCAAATATAAACTACAGCTCGTTTAAAATAACTACACTGTAAATACGGTTTCGCAATTAATATGTTACCTTGCTTAAGCAATATTAATAGAATGTTTAATTTTGTATAAATTTACAAAAATGAGTCAACTAAACGAGCATATTTCTCAACTAAGAGAAGATTTTATGAAAGGTACATTGTCGGAAAGCGACATCTCTACTATACCATTTGTCGTATTTGAAAAATGGATGCAGGAAGCTATTCATGCCAAAGTAAATGAAGTGCAGGCTTTTCATTTAAGCACAGTTAGTAAAGATGGCAAGCCGTCAGGGCGCATTTTATATTTACGCGAGTTTTTTGACAACCACTATTATTTTTACACAAACTACGAATCGCGAAAGGCAATAGACATTAGCAATAATCCTTTTGTGAGTTTCACTTTTTTTTGGCCAGAATTAGAACGTCAAATTCGTATGGAAGGAATAATTGCCATCGCCAGTAAAGAAAAAAGTGATGCATACTTTAATGTTCGACCCACCGAATCTCAAATAGGCGCATGGAGCTCGCCACAAAGCAAAGTGATAGAAAATAGAAACATCTTGGATGCTTACGTAAAAGATAACACAAATAAATTTGAAAACAAAGATATTCCTCGTCCTGAACATTGGGGAGGTTATGTATTTACTGCCCAATATTACGAGTTTTGGCAAGGCAGAAAAAGTAGATTACATGATCGAATTTCGTTTACCAAAAATGGAGATGCTTGGAAAATAGCTCGATTAGCTCCGTAACATAAGAATCTATTAGTTTGTTTGCGAGAGATGTAAGCGTAAATCAACTCTTCAACAAAACAATATATTTCTTTTTTTATAATATTTTCTTTTGCTTAACCAAAAGTCTAGAACGAACAGCAACTCCACTATTTACGCGCTCCAAAAGCCTACGCATTATTTGCTGTAAATAGCGTAGTTCGCACTGTTCGTTCACGCCTACCGCACCATTACCAATGTATGCATTAATTTATGAAGTTTAATTACACCAAATATTTCGAAGATAAGAAAAACTGCAGCGACTGCCCGAACCCGCTTGCTTCTTTAGCGAGGACACATCCAAAATATGAAATTTATAAAGGTTTAAGCGTACAATTTATATCTTTATAAATCGTTATACATCGCGGTGCATATTAGGGTTTTATATATAGTTATGATGTTGTGTGGAATCTTATTTCAGACACTTGCACAAACGAATTTAAAACAAAAAAAAATCATTGCTAACCGCGATACTATTTTTTTGGATAGTTTAAGTTTAATACCTGGCTCTGTTAAACTCCGACTAAAAAGAAATACCATAGACACTTCTGCCTACAAAATTAATTACAAGCTGAAAGCCTTGATTTTAAAATCTCAAACAAATGACACACTCATTGTTGCGTATAAAACCTTTCCCTATAATTTTGAAAAAACCTACGCGCACAAAAGTACCTCTATATTAAGTAAAGATTTATCATTACCAGTAAACCCATATAGCATTAGCTTTGATGGCAAAATCACCAATACCGAATCATTTGTGTCGGATGGACTTAGCAAAAACGGTAGCATTAGCAGAGGTATTAGCTTTGGTAATAATCAGGATGTGGTTGTCAATTCTAGTTTAAATTTACAAGTGAGTGGGAAACTAACGCAAGAAGTTAGTTTATTATTAGCGGCAACCGACGATAATATTCCATTTCAAGCAGATGGAACAACGGCACAGTTACAAGAATTTGACAAAGTATTTGTTCAATTGTCAAATCAAAACACCAAATTAATTGTAGGGGATTTTCAGCTACAACGACCCAATAGTTATTTCATGAATTTTTACAAACGTTCTCAGGGGGCTTATTTATCAAACAATTACAGCGACACCATCAATAAAAAATCAGTCATCTTTAAAACACAATTGAGTGGCGCAGTAAGTAAAGGAAAGTTTGCACGAAATATCATTCAAGGTACAGAAAACAATCAGGGGCCGTATCGTTTACGAGGCGCGGATAATGAGCAATTCATCATAGTATTATCGGGAACAGAAAAAATTTATATAGACGGACGTTTATTGCAACGTGGACAAGAAAATGATTACACCATCGATTATAATACTTCTGAAATTACATTTACAGCAAGGCAAATCATCACAAAAGACAAACGTATTATTGCAGAGTTTCAATATGCTGAACGAAACTACTCGCGTTCGCTGTATTTTTTTAGCGAAGAAATTGAAGCTCAAAAATTAAAATTACGATTCAATTTTTTTGGGGAACAAGACAATAAAAATAAAACGCTACAACAAACACTCACTGAAGCTCAAAAACTAACCTTATATAATGTCGGTGATACCCTTTCTAAAGCCGTTTCGAGTGGCGAAGAGCTTACAAGCTTTAATACAACAGATGTGTTTTATTGGAAAAAAGATACAGTAGTCGCTTCCATACTTTATCAAGGAATATATGTATATAGCGTAAATGCAGACAGTGCAAAGTACCGCGTGAAGTATAGTTATGTGGGTGAAAATAACGGACATTACATTCAGGTGCTAAGTACAGCTAATGGCAAAGTATATAAATGGGTAGCTCCTATAGGTGGCATTTTACAAGGGAATTACGAACCTGTCATTCCTTTAGTATCTCCAAAGAAAAAACAAATGCTAACAGCTGGTGGAAGTTATGATTTTGATAAAAATCATCACATAGATTTGGAAGGCGTATATACCAAAAACGATAAAAATACTTTTAGTCCATATAACTCTAATGATGATGATGGCTATGGTGTGAAAGTGGCCAGTAATAATGTACATGTGATAAAAGAAGATACAGTCAAAAAACAATCTTTGAATGCGATTTATAATGTAGGTTACGAATTTATCCAATATAATTTTAATCCCATAGAACGATACAGAGCCATTGAATTTGAAAGGGACTGGAATAGGCCAACAACAGCGCCTATTAACGACAATCAGCACGTAGGCTTTGCGCAAGTTGGTATTCAAAAAAATAATAAATTAAAACTATTATATGGAATAAATTTTTTTAATGAAGGAACTTTTTATAAAGGATTAAAACATAATATAGAAAGTTTTTATAACGCCAAATCAACAGAGATAATTTATAATGGCTCTTATTTAACTAGTGATTATAATTCGTTGATAAGCGGTTTTTACAGACACAAAGCCTCTTTCGGACAAACGGTTGGAAAAATCAAATTCAATTATTTAGACCTTCTTGAACACAATCAGTTTCACAAATCATCATCAGACACCCTGTTGCCTCGCAGTTATCAATTTTGGGAATGGGAAGCTAACATTACTAATAAAGATACAAGCGGCAATTTATACAAAGTATTTTACAGAGAGCGTCGCGATATGCAAGCTTATAGTGGAAGTATGAAAGACTCTACCTATGCTAAAAACGTTGGGTTTTCGACAAACATTAATAGTTTTCGTAATCATCCATTTTCAATAATTTTTACATATAGAGAATTGCAATTAAAAAATGCAAATCCCTTGTTTATAAAACCAGACAATACGTTATTAGGTCGTGTTGAATATTCGCCGCGTTTAATAAAAGGGTTTGCAACATCTAGTATGTTTTACGAAACGGGTTATGGGTTAGAAAACAAAAAAGAGTATTATTATTTATTAGTTGCAGCGGGACAAGGAACTTATGCCTGGAAAGATTACAATAACAATGGTATTAAAGAGATTAATGAATTTGAAATTGCACAATTCTCTGATCAGGCTCTGTATATAAGAGTTTACACGCCAACCAATCAATATGTCAAAGTATTACATGATCAATTTAGCTTTTCATTAAATCTTCGTCCAGCTGTTTTTATGAAAGATAGCGCTAGCAAAGCCTTAAAATTTATAAGCCGATTTGCAACGCAATCTGTTTATCGGGTAGATAAAAAATCATATGATAATGGCGAACTTTTTTCATTTAATCCATTTGATATTAAACTAAATGATTCATTATTAACCTCCTTAAACTCATCGTTAAGACAAAGTGTGTTTTTCAATCAAACAGGCGCTGTGTTTGGAACCGATTATACATTTCAGCATAATTTAACCAAACAATTATTAACGAACGGTTACGAAACTCGAGGAAACACGACACACGAATGGCGCATCCGTTGGAATGCCACAAGAGCTTGGAGCATTGCCAGTACAAATATTGCAGGTAAAAAATCAAACACGGCAACATATGCTAATACGCGTAATTACACTATTGAATATTATGATTTAGAGCAAAAACTTAGTTATCAACCAAACACCTCTATGCGTTTGAGTGTTGTATATAAATACAACGTTAAACACAATGGTATTGAAGTTGGCGGAGAGTATGCTACTCTCAATGATTTTGGTTTAGAGTTTAAGTTCAATAAATTAGATAAAGGAAGTATTACAGGCAAAGCTGATTTTATTTCTATATCATATACAGGCTTTGAAAATACGCCAGTGGCTTATGAAATGCTCAACGCTTTACATATAGGATATAATTATACTTGGGGCATAAGCTATCAGCGAAACCTAACGAGTAACCTGCAAATTAGTATTAATTATGATGGAAGAAAATCACCAAATACTAAAATCATAAATATTGGCGGTGCTCAAATTAGAGCATTCTTTTAGCATTTAAACAACTACGTTTACAATTTTCTTATGCACGACTATGACTTTTTTAGGTGTTTTTCCTTCTAAGTATTTAGCCATGTTTTCGTGATTCATTGCTATAGCTTCTACTTCTTCTTTCGTTAAGGTTGCTGCTAATTCTAATGTGAATTTTACTTTACCATTAAAAGAGATGGGATAGTTAACCAAATCGTCTACTAAATACGCTTCGTTAAAATCGGGGAATGGCGCTAAAGAAATGCTTTCGTTATGACCAAGCAGTTTCCATAACTCTTCTGTAATGTGAGGAGCGTATGGCGATAAACAAATTAATAAGGGTTCTAAAATTGCGCGCTTGTTACACTTTGCATCAGTCAATTCATTTACACAAATCATAAAATTACTAATAGAAGTATTGAACGAAAAACGCTCAATGTCTTCTGTAATTTTTTTGATAGTTTTATGTAAGGTTTTTAATTCACCCTTAGTTGGTTCATCAGCTGAAACCACAAACTCACCTGTAGCATAAAACAATCGCCATAGCTTTTTTAAGAAGCCGTGTACACCCGTAATTCCATTGGTATTCCAAGGCTTACTTTGTTCTAACGGCCCTAAAAACATTTCGTATAAACGTAAGGTATCTGAACCAAATTTTTCTGCAATGTCGTCAGGAGTAACTACATTGTATTTTGATTTGGACATTTTTTCTACTTCATGTCCACAGATATAATCTCCGTTTTCTTCTGTAATGAAAATAGCATCTCTATATTCTTCTCTCCAATTTTTAAAAGCTTGAATGTCTAAGATATCATTATTGACAATACTTACATCTGCATGAAGGGCAGTCCATTTATAAACTGAATCTTCTAATCCTATTTTTTTTAATTCATCTTCCGACAATAGGCTTCCAAGTCTGTTTTTAGAAACTAACACATTTCGATCAGTAATCTTATAAACAAAATTACTTCTGCCTTGTATCATTCCTTGATTAATCAACTTCTTAGCAGGTTCATCAATAGCAATGTAACCAAGATCTTTCAAAAATTTAGTCCAAAAACGCACATACAATAAATGACCAGTTGCATGTTCGCTACCACCAATATATAAATCAACTTGTTTCCAATAATCTGTTAAGTTTTTACTAGCGAATTCCGAACTATTATGAGGCTCCATATAACGCAGGAAGTACCAAGAGCTGCCTGCCCAACCAGGCATAGTACTATGTTCGTAATCATATTTTCCTTCGTGTTTCCATGAAGAAGCAGCGCGTGCCAATGGTGGCTCACCATCTTCGGTAGGTAAATATTTATCTACTTCAGGTAATACTAACGGTAACTCGCTTTCGTTTAACGCATACGGAATATCATTTTTATAATACACCGGAATGGGTTCACCCCAATAACGTTGTCTTCCAAAAACCGCATCACGTAAGCGAAAATTCACTTTCCCTTTTCCTAAACCCTTTGCTTCAATTTCAGCAATGGCTTTTTTCATCGCTTCTTTAACGTCTAATCCATTTAAAAAATCAGAGTTAATTAATTTGCCTTCTTTCGCATCGTACGACCCTTCGACTTCGCTGAGGGTGACATTCGATGTGCCCTGTACGACTTCTAATATTGGTAAACCAAAATGTTTAGCAAAACTATAATCTCTCGAATCATGCGCCGGAACTGCCATCACAGCGCCAGTACCATAACCTGCTAATACGTAATCACCAATCCAAATAGGAACTTGTTTACCTGTAAACGGATGCACTACATAAGAGCCTGTAAATACACCTGTGATTTTAGCAATGTCTGCTTGGCGTTCGCGCTCACTTCTGTTTTTTGCAATGGTCACATATTCTTCAACTGCAGTCTTATTTTCAGCTGTTGTTAAGGATTCAACTAATTCGTGTTCTGGAGCCAATGTCACGAAAGACACACCAAAAATGGTATCAGGACGCGTGGTAAAAACTTCGATGTACTCACTTCTCGATACGCTTCCTTCGTCAGCACTCGAAGTGACAGCAGTCTTTAATCCTAAATCTTTTATCTTGAATCTTAATGACGTTCCAACACTTTTTCCAATCCAATTACGTTGTGCATCTTTTAAACTTTCTGTCCAATCCAATATATCTAAGCCATCCAACAAACGCTGGGAATAGGCTGTTATTCGCATACTCCATTGTTTCATCAATTTACGCTCTACCGGATAACCACCTCTTTCGCTCACGCCATCTTTAATTTCATCATTTGCTAATACTGTTCCTAATTGCGGACACCAGTTTACATAGGCTTCGCCTAAGTAGGCAATACGATAAGCCATTAAGATATCAGATTGTTCTTTTTCAGTAAAAGCTTTCCAGTCGGTTGCCGTAAATGATTTCACATTATCGTCGCAACAAGCATTAACACTAGTATTTCCGTGTGATTCAAATTCAGCAATCAGTGTGGAAATATTTTCTGCTTTGTTACTGTTTTTATTATACCACGAATTAAATATTTGTATAAAGACCCATTGTGTCCATTTGTAATAATCTGGATTAGAGGTTCTCACTTCTCTTTCCCAATCAAAGGAAAAACCTATTTTATCTAGTTGTTTTCGGTATACTGCAATATTATTCTCTGTCGTGATTTTTGGATGCTGTCCAGTTTGAATAGCATACTGTTCCGCCGGTAAACCAAAACTATCATAACCCATTGGGTGTAATACATTAAATCCTTTATGGCGTTTGAAACGGGCAATAATATCAGAGGCAATATAACCAAGAGGATGGCCTACATGTAAACCCGCGCCAGATGGATAAGGGAACATATCGAGTACATAATACTTTGGTTTGTCTCCGCCATCTTTTGCGGCAAATGTTTTGTGTGTTGCCCAATATGCTTGCCACTCTGTTTCTATTTTCTTAAAATCGTATTCCATAAAATGCTTTGTTTGATGCAAGTAACAAAGATAATTTTTTGTTTAGGATATGGAAATAATTAACAACAAAAGAATTGATTTAAACTTAGCAGAATAAAGGCTAATAGTGATGTCTTTCGGGGAAAGAAAATGAAGAAACGGTGAGATAATTGAGTGAGGAAAAATGTTTTACGCTGTTATTCAAAGGAAGTATCAAGTGCGAAATTTTCAGGATTTTTTCCTATTACATTTTTATAAAAATCCATAATCAATTTCATGTCGGCATTATAATTACCTGTTGGATAAATTAATTTATCAATCCCACATTCTCTTTTTGCATAATCAATAAATCCTAAGGCAATAGGCACTTTTGCTTTCAATGCTACATAATAAAATCCTGTTTTCCATTTATCTACTCTGGAACGTGTGCCTTCGGGCGTGATGAGTAATAGTAATTCTTTACGGTTATTAAATAAGTCTGCCATCGCATCAACCGTTCCTTTTCGAGTTCCATCCGCATTTTTAGTTCTATCAATCGGTAAAGCTCCTAATTTATTCATTAACCCCTTAAAAGGAAATTTGAACCATTCTTTTTTTATTGTAAAACGCGTTTTAATTTTCATTTCACTAAGTGCCCCCATAGCATAAACAAAATCCCAGTTACTAGTATGCGGAAGTGCAATAATAACGCATTTCTGGACCTCTTTCGGTAATTGATGGGTTACTTTCCAGCCCGCTAATTTGAAGAGAAAATAGAACATGAAGAAGGTATTTAAAATAAATAAAAATTGTTTTATAGGTAAATTTAGTAAAAAAACTTTACGATCATCGTTTGATTTTATTAAGTGTGTTTTATATAATTTTTTATTAAAAAAAACAGGAAGTGATTTCAAAAATCCACTCAATTATTAGAATAACCTTTATAAACATTTACCTTACTTTTTCCCATCTAGTGGGACTAGTAAATAGAGCTAATTATGTTATTTTAATTACGCAATAACTTTTTGTATTAGAAATTAATACTTAATCCCTGAAATACCAATGTTTTCAATGGGATGCCAGGTCGTTTTTATTTCTTGCAAATCAGTAATATAATGCGGGCCTTGTTCTGATTCGATATTCCAATTTTTATTCCAGACAAAGACGCGTTTTACATTTAAAGATGCGTTTTCACCAACTGTTTTATTAACGTCTTTTTCTGAATTACAAGTGATGATGACATTCACGTCCATGTGAGATGAAAAATGCGCGTGTAGTTCTTTTCTGTTTCCAGTGAGAATATTAATAACACCAGCGGGAACATCACTCGTTGCAATAACCTCAGCAAAAGTAATAGAACAAGTTGGTTTACTTTCCGACGCCAAAACGATGCAGGTATTTCCGCCAGCAATACATGGAGCTATTACAGAAACTAATCCTAATAACGCAGAAGATTCATCTGCCATAATTGCGACTACGCCCATTGGTTCAGGTACTGAAAAATTAAAATGTGATGACGCAACAGGGTTTACTGAACTATTTAATTGTTGGTATTTATCGCACCAGCCAGCATAATATACTATACGATCTATACTTAATTCAATTTCTTTTTTAGCGTTAACAGCTGTGTAACCTAACTGTTTGAGTTCTTCTAAAAATTGTTCTTTTCTGCCTTCTAACATTTCTGCTATTCGGTATAAAATTTGTCCTCGATTAAAAGCTGCACGAGCACTCCATCCGCTAAATGCGCCACGAGCAATTACTACCGCATTTCTAAAATCTTTACGAGAAGATAAACTAACATTTACAGTCATGTTGTTTTTTAATTTTAAAGGGTAATAGCGACCACTCTCAGTACGAGGAAATTGTCCGCCAATAAATATTTTATATGTTTTTAAAACTTCTATTCTTTCCATAATATAATTTGTTGTTTGAGTTTAGTTGTTTGTTGTTTGAGTTTCAAAAAACTTATATCAAAAAACCAACAACAGTTCTTTTAAAATTTTAAATATGGCGCTAAGCCGTGCAAGCCACCTTCTCTTCCGAACCCACTTTCTTTATAACCACCAAATGGTGAGGTAGGATCAAACTTGTTATACGTATTAGCCCAAACCACACCTGCTCGCAATTTCGAGGTCATATTAAAAATACGAGAACCTTTGTCTGTCCACACACCTGCACTTAAACCGTAAGGAATATTATTTGCTTTTTCAATCACTTCTTCAATCGTTCTAAATGTCTGAATAGCTAATACAGGCCCGAATATTTCTTCTTGAGAAATACGGTGAGATTGTGACGTGTTTAAAAATAAGGTTGGACGCACAAAGAATCCTTTTTTAGGAATTGAGCAAGAGCTTTGATACATGTCGGCTCCATCGTTTACACCAATTTTTAAATACTCATTAATTTTATTCAATTGCATTTTAGAATTGATAGCGCCAATGTCTGTATTCTTATCTAAAGGATCTCCAACAATTAATGTTTCTAATCTATCTTTTAATTTACGAATAACTTCTTCGGCAACACTTTCTTGAACAAACAAACGAGAACCTGCGCAACATACATGACCTTGATTGAAGAAGATACCATTTACAATTCCTTCTACAGCTTGGTTTATCGGCGCATCTTCAAAAATAATGTTAGCTGCCTTTCCTCCAAGTTCAAGCGTTAATTTTTTATCGGTACCAGCAACCGCTTTCTGTATCCACTTACCAACATTAGTACTTCCAGTAAAAGCAATTTTATTAATGTCTTTATGATTAACCATTGAAGCCCCAACTGGCCCATGACCAGTGATGATATTTACTACGCCATCGGGTAATCCACTTTCTTGAATGATCTCCGCTAATTTTAAAGCGGTTAAAGAAGTTGTTTCTGCTGGTTTTAAAACAACAGTATTACCTGTTGCTAATGCCGGTGCAATTTTCCAAGCGGCCATTAATAAAGGGAAATTCCAGGGAATAACTTGTCCAGCTACGCCTAATGATTGTGGTTTTCGATTAGGGAAAGCATACTCTAATTTATCAGCCCAACCTGCATAATAGAAAAAATGATTCGCCGCTAAAGGCACGTCTATGTCTCTACTTTCACGAATAGATTTTCCACCATCCATCGTTTCAATAACTGATAACTCACGGGCACGCTCTTGAATTAAACGGGCAATACGAAAAATATATTTAGCGCGTTCTTTCGCAGGCATCTTGCTCCATGTTTTATCATAAGCTGTGCGAGCTGATTTTACTGCCAAATCCACATCTTTATCATTTGCCTCTGCTATACTAGAAATTTTTTCCTCATTAGCAGGATTGATGGTATCAAAATATTTACCTGAATTTGGTTTTACAAATTTACCATTGATAAATAATTCGTATTGTTTTTGCAAACGAATATGATCCGTTGCTTCAGGAGCCGGAGCATATTTCCAATCAGTAAAGTATTCTAATTTTTTAGCTTCTTTTTTTGCCATTGTTTTGTTTGTTTAACCTCAAAGGGCACTGAATATTAGCAAAGGCCGCTGATAGGTTTAATGTTGTTATTGAATTTTATTATAAGTTTGTCGAAGTTGAATTTTAATCTACTGAAATATAATCTTTGCTAAAATAAACGCCGCGCGCTTCTTTTTCTAATTGTAAAATTAAATCATTAGCTAAAGAACTTGCCCCAAAGCGAAACCATTTATTATCTAACCAAGCGTTACCTAATGTTTCGTGTAACATTACTAAATATTGTAATGCGCCTTTGGCAGTGCTTATGCCACCAGCAGGCTTCATACCAACCATGATGCCTGTTTTGAAATAATAATCTTTTATGGCATCTAACATCACTAAGGTTACAGGCATAGTAGCTGCAACTCCAATTTTACCAGTAGATGTTTTAATGAAATCGGCACCTGCATAAATAGCAATATCACTTGCCTTGCGAACATTGTCTAAAGTAGAAATTTCACCAGTTTCAAAAATTACTTTTAAGCGAGCGTTGTATTTATGCGTTAATTCTTTAATAGCTGCAATTTCATCAAACACAAAATTGTAATTGCCTTTTAAAAATTCACCGCGACTAATTACCATGTCAATTTCATCAGCACCATTATCTAATGCAAACTTTGTATCCAATAATTTTATTTGCATCGTTGAATTTCCACTAGGAAAAGCCGTTGATACAGCTGCTACTTTAACCGAACTTCCTTTTAGAGCATCTTTGGCTGTTTTAACCATTGTTGGGTATACACAAACGGCTGCTGTACTTGGTAAATCAGGCAATGCTAAATGTGGGTGTATGGCTTTATAACACATTTGTTTAACCTTTCCTTCTGTATCTTTTCCTTCAAGTGTTGTTAAATCTATCATGTTAAGCGCTAGTTTTAAAGCTTGCACTTTAGTTCCTTTTTTAATACTGCGTGTATTAAATCGAGCAACTCTTTCTTCAATCCCTACTTGGTCAATTGTAGGTGTATTTCTAAAATCATACGACATACTGATGATATTATAACAAATGTTAATTCAACCAAAAGTAAGATAAATTATTATACTTTTCACCCTAAAATAAAACAAATTAACATTACATTTAGTCCCACAAAAAATTATACCACTAAACATGGAACAACCATCTCAGCCTAAAAAATGGAAATTCGCCATACTCGTTTGGTGTTTTATTTATCCTATAATTACATTATTGTCTGAGACATTAAATCCCTTAATGAATGACTACCCAGTACCTTTAAGGACATTTATTACTAGTATAATTCTAGTTCCATTAATGGCATTTTTTTATATTCCATTTATTAATAAACGTTTTTGTAAATGGTTAAATAAATAATTTATTGATCCTTGAATTTATCTAACAATATATCTTCTCATCAAAACGAATTAGTATCAGCTACTGATAAAGAAAATAAATTGTCTCATAAAGGCTTTGTTGTTTGGATGACGGGTTTATCTGGCAGTGGAAAAACTACTTTAGCCTATCAACTTGAAAAAAAATTATTTGATGAAGGCATTTTAACCAAAGTGTTAGATGGCGATGTGCTTCGTTTGGGCATCAACAAAGATTTAGGATTTTCGCCCGAAGGTCGTTATGAAAACATACGCCGAACAGCTGAGTTAGCAAAGCAATTGGCAAGTTGTGGAGTGGTAGTTATTTGTAGTTTGATTACTCCGACGAACGAACTAAGAGCATTAGCAGAAGACATTATAGGTCCAGAGCATTTTATATTATATCATATTTCTACTCCCTTAAATGTGTGCGAAAAAAGAGATGTCAAAGGGCATTATGCAAAAGCAAGAACTGGCGAAATTCTAAATTTTACAGGGGTTTCTAATCCATTTGAAAGTCCGACCTCAGCCATATATAGTTTAGATACTTCTGAACTTTCTATAGATAATAGTGTTACTATTTTATTTGACGATATTTTTCCACTCATTACAATTTAAGTTATACACAAATCGTTATGAAACATTTAAATAATTTAATTGATGAATTAGAAAAACATATTTTGTTTTTTAAAAAAATAAATGCCGCTGTCTCTATAGTTTCTGCAGAAAAATTAAATACAAATAATAATTTTAAACATCATTACTTTGGCTATTTGAATTTAAAACCAACTAAAAAAACGCTGAGCATTCACGCAAATCATCATCTTAAAATTAATAAAGATATTATTAAATAAACTATGTTTGCACTCTGCGATAAATTGATACAAAAAAACAAACTAAAGCCTCATCGCAAGGTGTTTAGTAATTATACCTTTTCTTGTTTTGATGAAATCGCTAATCTGCCTGAAACCGAATGGAATGAGGCAACGGATAAACACAATATTTTTTTATCATACTCTTATTTACACGCTATTCATCAGCAGCAATCAGAAACATTTCGGTTTAGATATGTGATTGTTTATAATAACAAAAAGCCTATTGGAGTTGTTTATTTTCAAATTAACGATTTTTCCGCATCGTTATTTGGAGATATAGTTGCTAAACAAATAACTGAATTAAAAAGTAAACGAGCGTCAATATTTCAGCGATATATAGAACAGAACGAGGATGAAACTGTTATGCGCTTGGTTACCTGTGGCAATAATTTCATTAGTGGCGAACACGGCTTTTATTTGAATATAAACAGTAAAAAAATAACGTTCAAAATAATAGAAAGCATTATTGATTGCGTGTCTCGTGCAGAAAAACTGAGGGGAAAAATATCGGCCATCTTAGTGAAAGATTTTTATGAAGAAGGCTTTGGAGACAAGGATTGCTGGTATTGTACGCGATTTGTACATTTTAATGTAGAGCCTAATATGATAGTAGATTTACCAAAAAATCTAACTACGGTATCAGATTACTTAGCGCTTTTTTCTAAAAAATACCGCAATCGTGCAAAGCATATTTTACAAGCCAGCGCTCCACTTACAAAAAAACGATTAACCATTACTGACATTATTAAATTAAGCGATGCTTTGTATGCCTTGTATTTACAAGTCTATCATCAGGCTAAATTCAAATTGGCTCAGATAGAAAAAGATTATTTTAAAACTGTGGCTGAAAAATTTTCTTCAGATTTTTTTATAGATGCTTGGTTTAAGGACAATGAATTAGTGTCATTTGCATCAGGATTTTATTTGGCCAATGAAATTGAAGCACACTACATTGGTTTTGATTATTCTCAAAACAGGGAGTTTGAGTTATATCAAACTATTTTATATAGTTACATTGAAGAAGCTATTATTACAAAAAAAGAATGTATTAATTTAGGTCGTACAGCCTCTGAAATTAAAACAACAGTTGGAGCAAAGCCTCATGAGTTGCTTTGCTATATTAAACCACAAAATACAGTATCGAAATTAATTCTGAAACCATTTATGCAATTTTTACAACCTAGCGAATGGGTGCCTCGTAATCCTTTTAAGGAAGGAGAAATACAAGAACTTATCCTTTAAAGGATTTTAATTCTTCTAATGAAATGTCGAATGCTTTAGCGTAAACCACTAGTTTCTCATCACTTAATGTTGCAAATACTGAAGGTTTGAAATGGCGTTTGATTGTCATTTTCCAAAACCCGGTATAACCCGACAACACTATCAAATCCATCAATTTTTTTTCCATGAAATAATATATAGGACTTTTTTCCCCAGATTTAACAAGGGCCGCGGCCTCTTGTACACGATCATTGATGTCCTCCCAAGCATTATCTAAGGCTTGTTTTTTTACATCCCAACCAATGCTTAAATCAGTAGTGTACTTGCCGTCCTTATCTTTTACATAACAATAATCACGAAAAACGCCTGTGATAGCAGATTGGTCTTGCGGTAAATCTTCTTTTTTCATGATACGATCATTAATGTTTTAACAAACCGTTATTAGCGCATTTGCATAGGAAAAACGTGCGCTTTCAGGAACGGTCAATGCTATTTTTTGTCCTTTCTCTAATTTGCCTGATTTCAATAATTCGCCCAAGGCAATAAAAATAGAAGCAAAGCCAATATTTCCAACCTGAGTTAAATTCACAAACCATTTTTCTTGAGGAAGTTCTACGCCATATTTTTTCATTTCATCATCTACCTTTGATCGGAAATATTCTGATGAAATATGTGGTAAAAACCAATCAACACTTTTAGGATCTACATTATGTTTTTTAAATAACTCCACGTATTTTTTAGTTCCTAATTGTGCAATATAAATATCTAACAATTTAACGTCTTGTCTGATTGAAAATAATGATTTTTCAGTCCATTCATTTTGTTTAAACGTAGCCCACCCTTTTATGTCTCCATCAGGCATTTTCTCACCTCCCATATACATACAGGTTTCTACTTCATTTGCAAACGAACAGATCTCTATCCATTCTATTTTCAATGATATCCCATTTGTATTTGGTTTATTCGATGTCAATACTGCGGCAGATCCATCTGATAACATCCAGCGTAAGAAATCCTTTTCAAAAGCTAAAATTGGCTTCTCTTCAATCTCTTTAATTTTAGTGATTTCTTCTTTGAAATTATTTGCAAGCATCCATTGAGAAAAACGTTCAGATCCTGTTGTAACAGCATTAGTTGTATTTCCTGTCAAAATAGACATTTGCGCATATTTCAAAGCATTCATGCCGGAGCAACAAGAGCCTGAAAAGGAAATTGCCTCTATCGCTTTTTGATTTAATTTACCATGCACCATTGATGCGTGGCTTGGTAAAAATTGATCGGGTGTTGTAGTGCCACAAGTTAACAATTCAATATCGCTTAACTTAAACCCATCATGAGCTAAGCCTTTAATAGCTTCGCAGGTTAATTCCGCATTAGAGTGAGTGCTATTACCGTTTTTATCTAGCGCATAATATCTATTCGTTATTTTATTGTTCCTTAAAATAACAGGCTTCGACTTCGAAGATATATTGCCATCTACAAAACCCAAATACTCTTCCATTTCACTATTGCTCACAGGATTTCCTGGCAAAAAAACGGAAATATCGTTTATATATACTTCTGGCATTTTTATAGTTTTAGTTCTAAATATCAGTAAAAATACTAATACTCCATTAATAAATTAACAAGTATTAGTCGTTAATTCCAAAAAACTCGTTATAGCTCACTTCTTTCGTTTCTAATTTACAGTTTGTTTTTAAAACGTCTAACACTTTTTTACTGTAAATTCCTTCGTAAATTTTTTGAGCTTCTTCTTGTTTAGCTAAAATAGAATCTGCAATTTTTTCAACTTCAGTTTCATCAGGTGTTTGCCCGTAACGAGCGTATTGAGAACGAATGTAGCCAGCAGCCTCAGCTCTTGCTTCATCTTGAGAAACAACGATTTCGTTAGTTTTAATGATTTTATTTTCAATCAATTTCCACTTCATAGAGTTAGCATACGATGGGTATTCTGCCTCTAATTGCTCTTTAGTCAAAGGCTTTTCATTAACAGCCATTAACCAACGTTTCAAGAAATCATCAGGTAATTGAATGTTTAATTTTTCAACCATCGTTTTTTCAACTCCTTCAATAAATTTACGATCTGTATCTTGAGTAAACATGATTGCTAATTCTGCTTTGATTTTATCTCTGAATTCAGCCTCTGAATTGATAGTCCCTGCGCCATATAATTTATCAAATAACTCTTGGTTCAACTCTGCATCTTCCATACGAGCAATGTTGCGAACCGTTAATTGTAAATTTGCAGAAAAGTTTTCTGCTACTTCTTTGTCGATACCTAAAGAAATTGATTTATCAACTGCTGAATCATACAACTCATTAGCATTAATAATAATTTTACTTTCTTTAGTAGCGCCTATTAGTTTTGTTTTAGCTGCTTCGTTTTTCAAACGATCAATGCCAATACTTGTTGATTTGAAAATACCACCAGCAACGATGTTATTATCTGCATCTAATTCAACGATATCAATATACAAAACGTCTTTTTCAGTTGCCAAATCAGGGTTTGAAGGCTTACCATAATTACGTTTCACATCTTTCAAATATTTTTCTACTAACTCATCGTCAATTTTTACGGTATTGTAAACGAATGATTGAGAGTTATCTAATTTAACATCAAAAATTGGTGTTAATCCTAATTCATAGTTAAACGTCCATTCTTTTTGGTGTTCGAAATCAATGGTATTATCTACCTTAGGCATAGGATTTCCTAATATTTCAAGCTTATTGTCATTAATATAATGATACAACGCTTCATTTAAGATTTTATTTATCTCATCTACTAAGATAGATTTACCGTGTTGTTTTTTGATTAATCCAACAGGTACTTTACCTGGACGAAAGCCAGGAAGTGAAGCTTGTTTTTGTACTTTTTTAATCGCATTTTCAACTTTTGCTTCATAATCAATTGGAGCCAAAGTAATGCTTAATTCTGCAATTTGTGAGCTAACGTCTTTTTTAGATATGTTCATGTTTTGAGTCTTAAAATTTATAAAGGGGTGCAAAAATAAGGGTTTTTAGCTAAAAATCAATGATTTAAGCTAAAAATTTTGATCTAAAAGAAGATGATTATAATTTCTTAGCTGAAATTGGAAATCCAGAAGTTTTTAGGAGGATTGTTTTATTTAGTTATGTATACGTATTTCTTAACTGAAAGGGTTTTACCTTCTACATCAACGGTTTTTCGTTCTGTTTTCAAACCTTTGCCATCGTATGTGAAAATTTCTTTTTTAGTAAGCTTACCTAAATTATCATAATAAGCTTCTTCAATTCTCTCTCCTAATAAATTATATTTTGTTGATTTTTTTTCAATTAGCTTATTATTGGCATCAAACTGCTCATCCTCTAATTCATCGCCATCACTATTGTATTTGAATTTATGAATAGATTTAATAGTGCCTTCTTTATTGTAATTTGTTTTTTCAATTTCATTTCCTTTGGCATCAAATAAGGTTTTCGCATCGTTTATAGTTTTACCATTTTCTATAATGGTTGTCAATGATGCTTTTATTTTATGAGCCTTTACTTCTTTTTTGCTTTGAGCAAAAGTTTGAAAAGTTAAAATAATAAATAGTGAGCTGGTAATTAAATAGTTCATGTGTTTATTGGTTTATTGGTTTAAGGTATCTAATCCTATATCTTTAATTTCTTTTTTACGCTCTAAAAACATATGTTTCATGGGAATTCGCTCGGTTGCATGCTGGTCGCTCTTTGTTTGCTACAAGCTCCTACCTTGTATTTTCCCGTTCGAAAATACGCAAATGCAACCTCTCCATTAGCATTTGTTTTCACAAAAGTTCCTAGAGAGACATCGTGTCCAAAAAACAAATATACTGTGGTGTTTACTGCTGGGTATCGACCTACTACATAAGTAATTAAAGGATCATAATTTCTAACCCAATATGTTCCTTTAATTTGTGCATTTCCTCCTTCGCCTGGAGTAGTTTGACATGAATTTGTAATAATAAATACAAATGTGATAAATGAAATTAAAAATAGCTTTTGTAACATAGTTATTGCAAGTATATAAATTTACCTTTAGTAGAAGCAGATTTGTTAGTGAGTTCTACCGTATAGAAATAAATACCTGAAGACAAATCGGTAGTATTCAAATTAAATGTTTCGTCTGCTTTGAGCACTTGTCGCTTCAACTGTTTTCCGTAAATATCAAAAACAACTATTTCCCAATTACTGCGCTGAGCATTGTTTGTTATTTCAATGATGGAATTATTTGAAACAGGATTAGGATAAATAGTGGTCGATAATTTATCAGCCATTATTTCACTCACCGCGTTGGCATTACCTGAACTGTATAAACGATGTGCGTATATTTCGTAATCATTCGTATTTCTTCTATCCTCCCATGCATAAATAGCACCACCACTTCCGTCTGTTACATGAGTTGCGTTTACTTGGTCATCAGTTGCTGTTGAAACAGCCACTCCACCTGCTGTCCATTGAATAATTCCTGTTGAGTTTAACTTTTGAGAATAAACATCAAAACCCAAAGCTGTTGAATCTTGCCAAACAATGATGCTTCCGCCTAGTCCATCACTAATTGTATTTGGATTAATTGATTTAATACTTGATGAGTTCGATAATAAAACACCGTTATTTGATAATTGAGCAACACCAGATAAATTTAATTGTTGAATATAAATATCAAACTTTCCATTTCTAAAATCCTTCCATGCAATTACAAATCCATTAGAGCCAAGATATTTCATATCCTGAGCGGATTGGTTATATGCCGCAGAACAAACCACTACTCCATTTGCTGCCCACATGGCATTTCCAGAAGAACTTATGCGTTGAGCGTAAATATCATAATCTGTTCCTACCCGTTTATCAACCCAAGAAATTAATGCGCCATTAGATCCATCCGGCTCGATACGCGCATTGTTTTGTGTGCCAATTGAATTACAAACTACTACACCGTTTGTAGCCCATTGAACTGCTCCTGTAGAATTTAATCGTTGAGCGTAAATATCATAGTCTATATTATTACGTTTATCTTGCCAAGTAATTATAGCACCACCTAAATCATCTACATCTATTTTGGGATTGATTTGAATATTAGGGGCGGCGCAAACTGCTACTCCATTTGCCGTCCAAAGCAGAGCGCCAGAAGAACTTATACGCTGCGCATAAACATCCCAATAAAAATTAACGGAATCTTCCCAAACAACAATAGCTCCGCCAGCATTATCCGAAATTAGCTTAGGGTTTTTTTGACTAGTTGTTTTGCTACATACAGCAATTCCGTCTAGTGTCCATAATACGTTCCCTGATGAATCTATTTTTTGTGCATAAATATCATTGTTGCCTGCTCTATTATCTTCCCATGCAACAATTGAACTTCCGTCAATTCCAGACCCTGTAATGGCAACTGATTTTTGAGTTAAAGTATTTGAACAAACAGCGATTCCATTAGTTGTCCATTTTCCAAATCCATTATTTTTTATCCGCTGAGCGTAAATGTCTGAAGAACCAGTAACATTATTCCTATTATCATCCCAAGCAATTATAACTCCTCCTTTGGTATCAGACACTGCATGAGTATTGTTTTGTGATTTAGTAGCAATACATACCGGAGTATTTATTAAGGGGTTAGTATTCCACTGAGCAAAAAGAAAAGAAGAAAGCAGTGATAATATGATAAGTAAAGTTTTTTTCATGTTTTAAATTTAAAATAAAAATAACATTAAATTTACATAAAAATTATAAGATTAAAATAAATCTTAAAATTACAGTGTTTTTTATTTTTTGAAAAGTATACCATAACGACGAAATTCTATTCTTCAGATTGTATTTATAATATAAACGAGTGAGTACAACTGTTAACAAAGCAAAATTATCAACCTATTGATTTAAGATGATTCTATAGAAATTCTGTAACCAAAATGCTTTGAAAACCCCTTATTTAAAAAGGTTTCGTAACAATTTAATAATGTTTTTTTATTTTGTTTTAAACATAATTAACTTACTTTTGACTTGGCATAAAGTGATCATCCTATAAGAATTGTTTTAATCAACAAATGTCTTTAACCGCTTTTTAAAAACATTATTTTTTTAAAGTGAAAACACTCAATACAAACTGCAGATTAAAAATGAAAAACATTTGGCTTACAGTGTTTTGTTTTTCGTGTTTATTGATAAATGCTCAAATAACAACCTTTCCATATTTAGAAGATTTTGAGACTGGTCCAGCCTGGACAGCCTTTACGGCCGCTACAAGTACAAATCCAGCTTCATCCGATTGGGCTTGGGGGACTCCCAATCACACATATGTCATTAAAACAGCTGGAAATGGAAATAAGTGCTGGTGTGCAGGTGGTTTAAGTGGTGCTTTTTATAATAATTGGGAGCAATCCTATGTTAAGAGTCCTGTATTTAATTTTACAAATTTATTATATCCACATATAAAATTTAAATTATTTTATGATTGCGAGTATCATTTTGATGGTGGGAATTTACAATACTCTATAAACGGGGGGGCAACATGGAATGATGTTGGCACTGTAGGCGGAACAGCCGCAAGCCCAATTCCAGAAACAAATGATTGTAACACCCAAAACTGGTATAATTACCCAAGTATTAATTACTTGAATAACCCCGCGGGCTTCGTTACATCTAAACATGGTTGGTGTGGCAACACACAAAATGGAGGCGTGGGATGGGATCCTGCTAGTGCTGGAACAAATTGTGTTGGCGGGAATGGTCCAGGGCACTGGATAACCGCAGAACATTGTTTAACTGGATGCGCAGGACAGCCAAACGTGATATTAAGATTTACCTTTGGATCAGGTTTCAGCTGTAACAATTTTGATGGCTTTGCATTCGATTCAGTTGGTATTTCTAATGGAGTTCCAAATTCTGCGGATTTCATTAGCACATGTGGTTTAGGAAACACTATAAACTTTACAAGTACCTTTGCACCCTGCCCACAAACAAATGCTTGGTCATGGAATTTTGGAGACCCTTCTTCAGGAGCAACTAACACTGTTACTACGCAAAATGCTTCTCATACTTTTAGTGGGCCAGGAACATACACAGTTGTTTTAATTGCTAAAGGTGGGGCTTGTAACCCACCAGATACTATTACTAAAGTTGTACAAGTAATGAGTGCTGCTGTTACTTCCTATACCAACGTTAGTTGCTTTGGAGGAACCAATGGCGCTGCCGTTGCAACTGTTTCGCTTGGTATATTGCCCTTAACATATGCATGGTCCCCGTCAGGCGGTTCAGCAACCACAGCAGCTGGTTTGGCAGCTGGTAATTACTCATTTACAGTTACTGATGCTAATGGCTGTCAAAAAACATCAACGGTTGCCATTACTCAACCACCAGCAATTGTTGCTTCTATAACGCCTTCCAATATCACATGTAATGGCTTGGCGAATGGAACAGCTACATTAACGGCATCTGGTGGTGTAGCCCCATTAAATTATACATGGTCGCCAATAGGCGGTAATGGGATAACTGCAACAGCATTAAATGCAGGTAATTTTACAACAACTGTAACCGATGCAAATACTTGTACAAAAACAGTTACGTTTTCAATTACTCAACCAGCGGCTATTAATACCTCTGTTTTATCAACTGACCCTTTGTGTGCTGCTTTAGGTAGCGCGACGATTACTGCTAGTGGAGGAACGGGAGCCTTATCTTATTCTTGGTCTCCATCAGGTGGGAACAATAACATAGCTAGTGGATTAAGTGGAGGAAATTATTCAGTAACCATAACAGATGCAAATAATTGTAGTAAAACAGAAACTGTAACATTATCTCAATCAGGTAGTTTTACTATTGCTGTTACTTCTACAAATGTTTTATGTTTTGGAGGTAATAATGGTAGTGCTTCATCTATTATAACAGGCGCAACATCTCCTTATACTTATACTTGGGCTCCCTCAGGAGGTAATTCAGCAATAGCTAGTAGTTTAACAGCAGGTAATTATACCTTATCTGTTGCTGATGTGAATGGCTGCATAGGTACAAAAATAATAGCTATTTCTCAACCTTCGGTTATAATAGCCTCTGAAGCATCTAATAGTATTACTTGTAATGGACTATCAAATGGAAGTGCCACCATTACTGCTTCAGGAGGAGTTGCTCCCTTGACATATTCGTGGTCGCCTAGTGGTGGGAGTGCTGTAACAGCATCTGGATTAAATATTGGAAACTATACAACAACTGTTACTGATGCTAACGCTTGCTCAAAAACAGTTACCTTTTCAATTACACAACCTACTACTATTAGTTCTTCTGCTTTAGTAACTAATCCAATTTGCGGCAACCCTGGAAGCGCTTCTGTCACGGCAACTGGTGGAACAGGAACTTTAAGCTATTCTTGGTCTCCAATGGGTGGTATCAATAATATAGCTGGTGGATTAAGTGGGGGTAATTATTCGGTATCCATAACCGATGGAAATACTTGTGTTAAAACACAAACACTTACTTTAATCCAGTCGAGTAGTTTTACAACAGCGATTACTTCTTCTAACGTATCTTGTTTTGGGGGCAATAATGGTAGCGCAACAGCAGTTATTACTGGCACTTCTATTCCTTATACCTATACATGGTCACCCGTAGGAGGTAATATGGCAACTGCTAATAGTTTAACTGCAGGTAACTATACCTTATCTGTTAATGATGTGAATGGGTGTGCAGAATCTTCTACAGTTACTATTATTCAGCCAACAGCCGTATTATCGTCTATTACAAGCGCTACTATTTGTAGTGGTCAGCAAGCTACTCTTACATCTACTGTTTCAGGTGGAACCGCACCATATATATATTCTTGGCAACCATCTGGTTCAACAAACGCATCTATTTCCGTTACACCCGCATTAACATCTTCCTATACCTTAAATGTTATTGATAATAATAACTGTAATGCTTCTCCTGCAATAAGTCAGATAACTGTTTTGCCTCCATTAGGTTTAAGCGTTACAGGACCGTTTACTATATGTGCTAATTCCACAGTTGCTATAAACGCATCAGCAACAGGTGGTAACGGAAACTATCAATATACTTGGTTGCCGGGTAATTTAGTTGGATCTAGCATCAGTTCTAATATTGCTTCCAATACTCAATATACAGTTATTGTAAACGATGGATGTACAGCGCTTCCTGCCCAAGCTTTAACGCAAGTTAATGTTATTCCATCTCCAACGATAAACATTCAACATACAAGTATTAGTGGATGTCCTACTTTATGCTCCACATTTTATGATTCAACTTTAGTTGCTTCTGGAATAGTTAGTTCTTGGAATTGGATGTTTAGTGATGGACAATCAAGTTCTAGTTCAAGTGCTTATGTTTGTTTTACCAAATCTGGCGTGTACTCAGGTACATTGATTGTGACAACAAATAATGGATGCACAACCACGCCAAGCGTTTTGTCTAACATTACTGTTTACATAGTGCCAACACCAGATTTTACAAGTAGTACATTTGACGGCAATATGTTTAACGCACCTTTTGTTTTAAATAACACGTCCACTAATTACAATAGCATAAAATGGATAACAACCCTAGGAAATTTCACGAGTAATTCTATTAATTTGAATTATCAAGATGAAGGATTATACCCTGTGACATTAATTGCTACTAATAATTTTGGATGTAAAGATTCAATCACAAAAACAATAAAAGTAGAACCGATATTTACATTTTATGCTCCAAATTCGTTTACGCCAAATGATAATGGATTAAACGATACCTTTTTGCCAATGGGAACAGGATGGGATCCAACAAGCTATACACTTTTAATTTTTGATAGATGGGGGGTGCAAATATTTAACACTAACGACGTCAATCAAGGCTGGGACGGTACATACAAAGGGCTTGGCGAAATAGTACAAGTAGATGTCTATACATGGAAAGTTGATTTAAAAGATGTTTTCCATAAGCAACATAATTATATTGGACATGTGACTGTCTTAAAATAAATTATTTTTGATGTTGCAGTATTCCTTTTTCAAAGAAATTTTTTGTGATACGTTTTAATTAACCTATTTTTAATACGCTATATTTAAACAAGTAGTTTTTTTAACGTATTGAAAAACAGATTTAAATATTATACCTTAGGTTTTTTACTGTCGACTATTTTTTCGATTGCATAACCTGCACAAAAAGATTTTCAATTATGGGGCAATCTTGAGATTGAATCACCACTTAACAAACGATTTATGATTCATCTTCAAACACAATCACGATTTATTAATAACGGATCACAGTATGGTTATTCTTATTTTGATGTAGGTGCTTTAAGTAAAATAAGTAAAAATTTAAGATTTACATTCAATTATATTTTCGCTGATAAAAAACGTAATGATCCTTCTTTTAGTTATAGACAACAGTTTGAAGGTTATTTTACGTATAGAAAAAAGGTAGGGAAATTTGTTTTTTTTGATCGCCTATTAAGTGATATGCAATTTAAAGACTATAATGCAGATGCTCAAGGCAATCGTTTACGTGATTTTTACTTAAGAAATAAAGTAACAGTGCGATATAAATTACCTCATAAATTCACTCCATATATTGCGGCTGAAGCCTATTATAAATTTGATTGTATGTATTACGAAAGAGGCTATAATGGGTTTAATCGCTTTCGTGTTTTTTATGGTTTATTATATAATCTTTCAGAAAATTGGTTAGCGGAAATATCATATACAACAGAGTATAACCATGATGCAAAAATACCAACTAACAATTATATGCTGTCGTTTGGATTGGTAAGAAAATTTTTTCAATAATTACAGATATTAATTTTCTTATAAAAGATTAACATTTAATGTTAAAAAATTAAACCTACTTTTGGAATCAGGTGAAAAAATCGTTTAAACATATCTCAGTTGTTCTCATTTTTATGGGTATCTTTTTGTCATGTTTTCAACTTACGATTATACACTTTTCTAAAAATTATAAGTTTAGTTCTTTAGAAATGTCTTCGGAAGATGCTGATAATCAAGAAGACGATTCAGAGAAAAAAATTGAATTAGAAGATGAATATTGTTTTTCAGAATTCAATCCCTCTTTTGCTAATGGCGATGATTCCAAAACTGAATTATTAATAAAACAGTTAAACCATAAGCAATCGCCTGTATTAAGCATCAATACTCCTCCTCCCAAAAAATAAATTATTATTTAGAACGTTGCATTCAAAAACATTGAATGTATTATTCAATTATTAAATAATTAATTATTTTTCATTTTATGTTTCAAAAAAACAAGTTAGCCGATGTAAAATCGGGTATTGTAGTGTTTCTTGTGGCTTTACCACTATGTTTAGGAATTGCCATGGCCTGTGGAGTCCCCTTATTTTCCGGTATCATTGCTGGCGTTGTTGGTGGTGTTTTAGTTACAGCATTTAGTGGCTCTAAATATAGTATATCGGGACCCGCTGCTGGTTTAACTGCTATTGTTATAGCATCAATATCGCAGTTAGGGAGTTATGAAGCTTTTTTAGCAGCTGTTGTATGTGCCGGTATTTTGCAAATACTTTTTGGTATTATTAAAGCGGGCGGTGTTGGTAATTATATACCAAATGCAGTTGTTAAAGGGATGTTGGCGGGTATAGGTATTATTTTAATAATTAAACAAGTGCCACATTTATTTGGTTATGATAAAGACCCAGAAGGTGATTTTGAGTTTTTTCAATCAGACGGACAAAACTCTTTTACTGAATTAATTAATATGGTAAACTTCATCACGCCAGGAGCAGTTATTATTGGCGTTGTATCGTTTTTAGTATTAATCATTGCCGAAAAACCTTTTTATAAAAAAGATAGGTTTCTATCAGCGATACCCGGTCCTTTACTTGTTGTTATCTTTGGAATGCTCTTAACGGCTGCGTTTAGGGGCTATCCAGCGCTGACAATTGACAAGCAACATTTAGTAAACTTGCCAAAAATTTCATCCGTATCAGATTTAACCAGTAATCTTTTTTTTCCTAATTTTAGTTTCATCATGACTTCCGGCTTTTGGGTAATCGTCGCGACCTTGGCTATAGTTGCCAGTTTAGAAACCTTATTAGGGATTGAAGCAATTGATAAATTAGATCCTGAAAAAAACGAATCAGATACCAATAAAGAATTAGTAGCCCAAGGTATTGGTAATATTGTATGTGGATTAATTGGTGGATTGCCCGTAACGTCGGTTATAGTTAGGAGTTCGGCAAACATAAATGCAGGATCAAAATCAAAACTGTCTGCTATTATACATGCTGTATTATTATTAAGCAGCGTACTCTTGTTTCCACAACTATTAGCATTAATCCCAAATGCTTGCTTAGCAGCTATTTTAATCATGACTGGTTTTAAATTAACAAAACTCTCTATTGTTAAAGAGATGATTTTAGCTGGATATGAACAATCTTTACCCTTTTTCGTTACTATAATAGTTATGCTTATTACTGATTTATTGAAAGGGGTTAGTGCAGGATTAGTTGTGGCTGTTATATTTATAATCAGAGATAATATTACCACATCTTTTGATTCAACCAGCGAATTGATAGATGGTAAAATGTACTACATTATTAAATTACCGCAACATCTGACATTTTTTAATAAAGGATACTTAATTTCGTTTTTTAAAACAGTTCAAAAAAACAGTATAGTAACTATTGATTGCTCCATTAACAAAAAAATAAACGCTGATGCAAAAGATGTTATAAATGATTTTGTTATATCAAGCAAGAAAAAAAGTATAACCGTAGATTTAATTAAATATTATAAATAATACAACCATGGAAATAAGTTATAGAAAATTAATAGATGGAAATAGACGATTCTCGATGTCAAAAAAATTTGATGATCCTGAATATTTTAAAAAATTATCGTTAGGTCAAAAGCCAGATTACCTTTGGATAGGCTGTAGCGACAGTCGCGTTCCTGCTAACGAAGTAACTAACACCGAGTCGGGTGAAATATTTGTGCACCGTAATATTGCAAATTTAGTAGTGCATACCGACATGAATTTATTAAGTGTGCTCGAATATGCCGTTAAATATTTAGAAGTAAAGCATGTGATTATATGTGGACATTACGGCTGTGGCGGTGTTAAAGCAGCAATGGGTAATGATTTTCATGGTTTTTTGGATAATTGGCTACGTAATATTAAAGATGTATATCACAAACATCACCTTGAACTTGATACTATTGAAAGCCTTGATAAACGAGCAGATCGGTTAACGGAACTAAATGTAGTAGAACAAGTGCGAAACTTAGCAAAAACAACAATAGTTCAAGAGACTTGGAAAAAAAGACCATTGCATTTACATGGTTGGGTATATGGTATTAACAATGGTTTGATCAAAGACCTCAGCGTTATCCATGATGGTACTGAAGATATAGAAGCAATTTATCGGTTAAATGTTTAACTACAGAACTTTGTTAAAATAAAATAGCTGCTTATTAAATTAATAAGCAGCTATTTAATATCTAAATTAGACGCCTACTAAAGCTGCTTTTAAAATGCTTTCGAAAAGACTTTTACCGTCTGTGTTTGCTAGTAATTCATCAGCAGCGCGCTCGGGATGAGGCATCATACCAAATACATTTTTAGTAGCATTACACACACCTGCTATGTTTTCGGAAGCCCCATTAGGATTTGCTTCATCTGTGATAGCGCCGTTTTCATCGCAGTATCTAAATAAAATTTGTCCGTTTTTGTTTAAGTTCGCTAATGTTTCTGCATCTGCAAAATACTTACCTTCGCCATGTGCAATAGGTATTTTAAGCGCTTTCATGGGGACAGAATTAGTTAACTGCGTATTATTATTTTCCGGTTTAATGAATACATTTTTACAAATGAATTTACGAGAGCTATTATGTAATAAAGCTCCTGGCAATAAACCGCTTTCACATAAAATTTGAAAGCCATTACATACACCGAATACAAAACCACCATTTTCGGCATGTTTCATCACACTTGACATAATGGGCGAAAAACGAGCAATAGCTCCGCTTCTTAAATAATCACCGTAAGAAAAACCTCCCGGTAAAATGATATGCGTACACCCTTCAAGGTCGGTATTTTTATGCCATAATTTAACGGTTTCTTGTTTTAAAATATCTCTTAAAACATACACCATATCTTCGTCGCAATTAGAGCCCGGGAATACTACAACACCAAATTTCATTTTTCTTGAATTAATAATTATTAAGGCATAAAAGTATGAAAAATCAAGGATATGGTTATCCTATTTTTTTAACAAAATAACATCATTAAAACTACCATCCACTTTCTTTACTATCGCAATGAAAATGATTTTGTTTTTTAGCAACAGGCTTAATCACTTTAGCACCTTTATTTTTTTCGGCAATTAATTTTGCAATTAATCGAGCGCGTTCTTTCTGCATATCTGTGCGGAGTTTCGCATCATCGTTCACATCGTAATAAATTTGTCCATCAATAATTGTGGTATTTACTTTTGCATACACACTTAACGGATTATCTGTCCAAAGCACAAGGTCTGCTACTTTACCAACTTTAATACTGCCCACTTTATCATCAATGTGTAACATTTTAGCAGGATTAAGCGTTACTAATTTTAAGGCTTGCACTTCCGTTAACTTACCATATTTAATAGACTTAGCAGCCTCTTGATTTAAACGTCGTCCCATTTCTGCATCATCGCTATTTATAGCAGTGTTCACTCCAACTTTAGTTAACATTGACGCATTATAAGGAATAGCTTCCATCACTTCTAATTTATAAGCCCACCAATCAGAAAAAGTAGAGGCATTGGCGCCATGCGCTTTCATTTTATCCGCTACTTTATAGCCTTCTAGAATATGAGTAAAGGTGTTGACTTTAAATTTCACGCTATCAGCTACATGCAGCAACATATTTACTTCACTTTGAATGTAACTATGACAGGTTATAAAGCGCTTATTGTCAAGAATTTCAGAGATGGCATCCAAATCTAAATCACGACGAGGCGAAACTATTTTATTTTTTTCGATGTCTTTTGGTGTTAATTTTCCAAAATCTTCCATCCCTTTTTTATAGGCTTTTGCTCTTGTAAAATAGTCGTAATAAAATTGCTCAACACCCATACGTGTTTGCGGAAACCTTGCCACATCAGGGTTTAAACCATTTGAATGTTTTACATTTTCTCCTAAGGCAAATTTGATAAAGCCATCTGCTTTTTCGTACTTAAATTCTTCCGGATTTTTACCCCAACGCAATTTGATCAAACAACTTTGTCCACCAATTGGATTTGCAGAACCATGTAATAACTGGGCAGTTGTAACACCTCCCGCTAATTGCCTATATATATTAATATCATCAGGGTTTATCACATCGCACATACGCACCTCAGCGCTGCTCGCATCAGCGCCTTCGTTTACACTAAACAAAGCAATGTGCGAGTGTTCATCAATAATTCCAGGTGTTAAGTGCATGCCTTTACCATCAATAGTTTTAGCGAATGCTAATTTTGGCGCATCAATATTGGGGGCAATCCGTACAATTTTTCCTTCGGTAATATATACATCATAATCTTTTAAAATAGAATCTGATTCGTTGGTCCAAATGGTAACGTTCTTAATTAAAATGGCATCATATCTTTTTTTAAATTTCCCCCAGGTATCTTTTATAAATCCTGTATTGTCTGCTTCCGGCTCTCCATAAGCTGTAAACGGATAATACACTTTACCTATATCCAATTTAGGTTTTGATTTTGCATTTACCACTTTCGGTTTAGCTGTATCCGCAATTTGTAATTGTGTCATGGTGAAATTTATCCACGAACCATCTGCGTATTGTCCAGTCCCTTTAAATAATTTTGCGGGTTCGTCGTAATTACCTGATAAACGCAATACCAAAGACGAATCATAAGGAAAGCTCAATGTCAGTAAATTATTTTTGAATTGCACATTCGCCTTTGCTTTAGCACTATCTTTTAAATAAACTAAACCTGCATAATTATCTTGATCCTTAGTAACTTCTATTTTATAGGTGTTTTTATCTACTGATAATTGATAGTTTCCTTTAATATCAGGTATCGTCATATCGCTGTATACATGCTTGATACCATTACTCCATGTTTCATGAATGATGGCGTCTTCATCAAAAATATCTTTTGAGGAAATGAAAAAATTAGCAAACATGCCTTGCTTTAATGAGCCAATTTTATCTTGAACACCAATAAAATTAGCAGGATTAGATGTTAAAGCTTTTAGCGCTGTCTTTTCTGAAAGACCGTATTTAACAGCTTTTCTCAGGTTTTTTAAGAAATCAGCTTTATTTTTTAAATCTGCGCTCGTGATGCAAAACTGAACTGCATTTTTTTCGAGCATAGCTAAATTCGCAGGCGCCATTTCCCAATGTTTTAAATCGCCAAGTGATGCTTGGTCCGCATCATAAGGATCTTCCACATCTAACGCTTCGGGATAATTAATTGGTATAATAAATTTTGAAAATGTATTTTGAATATCATACAAGCGCTGATACTCGTTGCCTCCGCCTTTGATGATGTATTTTACTTTAAATTCATCGCCTACTTTTTTTCCACGAATATCATTGTATTTATCTCCTCCTTCAAAGATAGAAGGCAGATCTTGTAATTTATTAAAAGCATCTAATGTAATATTATACTCTGTTTTAGTTTCATTTGATTTATACCAAGCCGCATCATAATATGTTTGGCGCAATAAAGCAATCGCTCCCATTAATGACTCTGGATAATCTTGAGGAGATGTTCCTTTGTTAAAAGAATAAAATCCGGCAGCTTTATCTTTTAAGATACTTTCATTTTCTTTAGCATTACTCAAAAAAACTAAAGCACCGCTTCCTCTAACAATCCCATCTTTGCTGGCAGTTAACACGGTTGCAAAACCTTGTTTGCGCAATTCATCGGCTTTAGCTTGATTATGTAAAAATAGTTTCTGTGCTTCTACTTCACTTTTAATAGCTTGATTCCAACCATAAGCACCTTTTTTAGGTGAGTCTATGTTCTCTGTTTTTTTTACTTCTGGCATACCATAATCGCTATATAAATCAATAAATGCAGGATAAATATGTTTGCCCTTCAAATCCACGCTAATGGCTTCTTTTGGAGTATCTGTTTTTTCTCCGAAACGAATTACTTTGCCATCTTGCACTAACAAAGAGGCATTTATAATCGTTATATCTGCGTCAACATGTAACGTGCAATTTGTAAAGGCATATAAACTATGAGTTATATTAGGTGCGCCGTTATTGGGAAAAGTAGTTTGAGCACTTATCGCCATTGAGCCTATCATTAAAACAAAAAGAAAAAGAAATTTTTGCATACTTAAATTATTAGTCAAACAAATATAACATTATCGCGTGTTTATAAAAATCATAATAGGTCTTTTATTTAAAGATAAATTGTTAATTTTGAGAAACAAATTTTAAACCTAACTATGGCAACGGGCATGCTTCATTCACACACCTTATTTGTGGTGTTATTTACTTTAATTTATTTAATAAAAACCATCTTATTACTTAGCGATAAAGATGATCTTTTAGAAAAGTTTAAGAAAAAAACAAAAGTGATTGAAATGATTGTCAGCTTTGGTTTTTTAGCTACAGGTATTTATTTAATGGCTCGCTTGCCCGAAATAAATATGTTTTTAATTATTAAAATTGTATTGGTATTAGCTTCTATTCCATTAGCAGTAATAGGATATAAAAAGAAAAACAAAGTATTAGCTACCTTCTCTTTTTTCTTAATTATCGTTGCATTTGGTTTAGCTCGCAAATCCAAAGAGGCAAAGGCTCATGGCACAACTATAGCCGTAAGTGGTAAAGAAATTTTCGAAGAAAAATGTACGCTTTGTCATGGAAGCAATGGAAAACTAGGAATGAGCGGTGCTAAAGATTTATCAGTAACTGCTTTAGATCATCAAAACATTGTTACTATCATATCTGAAGGTAAAAACACGATGGCTTCTTACAAAGCTTTATTATCGCCAGAGCAAATTGACGCGGTTGCCAATTATATAGAATCTGATTTAAAAGGGAAATAATTTACATTGAAATCAGGCTCTCACTCTACCGAAATAATAACGCCAACAGCTGTGTTGATTGGCGTTATCAATAAACAACAAAACGAGGCTTTATCTTTTGAATATCTTGATGAATTAGCTTTTTTAGCTGAAACTTATGGCGTTATTACTAAAAAAACATTTACTCAAAAATTAGAACGAGCGGATAAAGCCACATTTATTGGTAAAGGTAAATTAGCTGAAGTAAAAGCATACATCATTGAGCACCACATTGATGTTGTAATTTTTGATGATGAATTAACGCCTTCTCAACAGCGTAACTTAGAAGCGGAGTTAGGTAAAAAAATATTAGATAGAACTAATCTTATTTTAGAAATATTTTCACAACGTGCACAAACTGCGCATGCGCGAACACAAGTAGAATTAGCTAAACTAAAATATTTATTACCTCGCCTTACAGGTATGTGGACTCACTTAGAGCGTCAGCGTGGCGGAACAGGAACACGAGGTGGTGCTGGTGAAAAAGAAATTGAAACAGACAGACGAATTGCACGCGATAAAATTTCGCAACTCCAAGATGATTTAAAAATCATTGATAAGCAAATGGCAACACAACGTAAAAATCGTGGTGAGTTTGTGCGTGTTGCTTTAGTAGGTTATACGAACGTAGGAAAATCTACGATCATGAATTTGATTAGTAAAAGCGAAGTGTTTGCTGAAAACAAATTATTTGCAACCTTAGATACAACTGTGAGAAAAGTAACTATTGACAATTTGTTTTTCTTATTATGTGATACTGTTGGGTTTATTCGAAAACTTCCTACTCAATTAGTAGAAAGCTTCAAAAGCACACTAGACGAAGTTCGCGAAGCAGACTTATTATTACATGTGGTTGATATTTCTCATCCTAATTTTGAAGACCACATCAATGTAGTTCGGCAAACATTGCTAGATATTGGCGCTGGAGATAAAAAAACCGTTTTAATTTTCAATAAAATTGATGCGTTTACATACGTAAAAAAAGATGAAGATGATCTAACACCTATTACGCGAGAAAACTTATCGTTGGATGAATTGAAAAAAACATGGATGAGTAACCTCAACGAAACACCTTTATTTATTAGTGCTCAGCAAAAAGAAAATATCGTGGAGCTTAAGAAAACAATTTACGATGCAGTAAAAGCCATACACGTGGTTCGTTTTCCTTATAATAATTTATTTTATTGATCTACTTTTTCGATGATCATACCAAAATCCATGATTAATGGTAATGGATTCATACGCATGCCTTGCTCAAACGTAAACGTATATTTACCAATAGCCGGGAACATCACATTTTGTTTAATAGGAATTTTATTGTCCCAAATATCTCCGGCGCCGTCACCTTGCCATTCGCCTTTTTTGTTAGCTAATACACATTCTAAGGTATCAACCGATTTTTTACCATCAGGATAAGTTGTTGTCAAAAACACAAATAAATTACTAAAAGGGTATGAATCTGCATGCCTTACTGTTAAAAATATATTATGATATGGTTTATTATCTTTAATATCAACTTCAAATGTTAGTTTGTTGTCTGTTTTCCAGCCTTCTTCTGGCAATGCAGTATATTTACTAAGTAACACATTTTTTCCACAACCAATCATCAAGAACGATAGTGCGCTAAAAACAACGAGCGTGAAAACGTTATGCTTGAGGCGGGTTATCATTTCTTGGTTTTGGTTTGTGTTTATGTACTGGTTTTTTATGCTGCGTTTTTGGTTGCTCATTAGTTCCATTATTTTGTTTTTGTGGATGATTATGAACTGGTTTTTTATGTTGCGGTTTAGCTTGCTCGTTTGCACCATTGCTGGGTCTAGGAGGATGATTATGGGTTGGCTTTTTATGCTGTGGTTTATTTGGACTAGATTCTTGGCCTGATTTAACAATCCTTTCTTCCCCAGCGGTCGAATCTATCTTTTGGTTTAAATTTGGTTTACGATTATGGTTATTGTGTTTCTGTTTTTGCTGTGATTTCTTCTTCGTATCAAAACGCGTTAAAGAATCTTGTCCAACTACATTTTCATAATCGGGTTGTTTAACTTCGGCAATTTCTTTATATAATTTAGCCTCTAATAAATCTGCTGGTTTAATATTTTCGGCATTCAATTTAAAAATTTCCTTCGTGCGAGCAATCGACAACGGAATGAACACATCAGGCTCAGAGGTATAACTCCACCATATGACGCGTTTAAAAATATCTGTCTTTTGATGAAACGCAAATCCTTTTTCTGTTGCCAAACGACGATTATCAATTTCCGGGAACTCCTTCAATGCATCTAAATAACTATCCAATTCATAGTTTAAACAGCATTTCAATTTACCACATTGTCCTGCTAATTTTAAGGGATTTAAAGATAATTGTTGGTAACGAGCAGCTGATGTAGAAACGGTTCTGAAATCATTTAACCAAGTAGAACAACATAATTCTCTGCCACAAGACCCAATAGCGCCAAGCCTTGCAGCTTCTTGCCTTGCTCCAATTTGTTTCATTTCGATACGCACCTTAAACTCGTCGGCTAATACTTTAATTAGCTCTCTAAAATCGACGCGACCATCGGCTGTATAGTAAAATATTGCTTTACTTTTATCACCTTGAAATTCAACATCAGAAATTTTCATTTGCAAACCAAGCTTCAAGGCTAACGTGCGAGCCTTAAACATAGTATCAACTTCTAATTTTTGTGCTTCGCGCCATTTATCAATATCTTGTTGCTTGGCTTTTCGGTATATTTTTTTAATATCCGTACTATCATAACTCATTGATTTCTTTTTCAATTGCAAACGAACCAATTCGCCTGTAATTGAAACCACTCCAATGTCATGGCCAGGAGATGATTCTGTTGCTACAATATCACCCACATTTAACGTTAAATTATTAACGTTACGATAAAACTCCTTACGTGAATTTTTAAATCTAATTTCAACAACATCGCAAGGCTCCTGACCTTCGGGTAAACGCATATTTCCCAACCAATCAAATACATTTAATTTATTACAACCGCCACCCGTTCCGCACGAGCCGTTGTTGTTGCACCCTTTCGGGATGCCAGGTGTAGTATTATCGCTCCCTGTGGAGCAGCTTGTACAAGACATATCAGTATTATTTATATAAAAAACTCAATTCTAAATTTCTAAAAATGAGTTGCATAAATATAGTTATTTATTTTGTAGTAATTTTTTAGCTGTTTTGTGATTTATAAACGAGTGATGTGTTATATTTATCATCGTACTCATACTTCACAAAAACTAAATACCAATTAATCTGTTGGTAGTAAAATATAACACATGATAGCATTTATTACAGGAGCCACATCTGGCATAGGAAAATCAACAGCAATAGAGTTTGCAAAAAATGGATACCACCTAATTATTACTGGCCGAAGACAAGAGCGTTTAACGGAATTTAAAGCTGAATTAGAAATGACATATCCAATTAAAGTAGTTGATTTATGCTTTGATATTCGAGAAGAAACACTCGTAAACTCAGCGATAGATAGTTTGTCTGAAGATTTTAAACGCATAGATGTACTGGTAAATAATGCTGGCTTGGCAGCTGGCTTATCAAGCTTTCAGGACGGGAACATCAATCACTGGGAACGCATGATAGATACTAATATCAAAGGTTTATTATACGTTAGCAGACGCGTAGCTAACCTCATGATTACCAATAAAAAAGGACATATTATCAATGTAGGTTCAATTGCTGGGAAAGAAGTGTATGCTAACGGTAATGTTTATTGCGCAACCAAACATGCAGTAGATGCCTTAAATAAAGGCATGCGCATTGATTTATTACCTCATGGCATCAAGGTATCTGCTGTAAATCCGGGCATGGTAGAAACAGAATTTAGTATTGTTCGTTTTGATGGGGATGAAGAGCGCGCTAAAAAAGTATATGATAACATTGTGCCTTTAAAACCTGAAGATATTGCTGAAACCATATACTGGATGGCTTCTCGACCTTCTCATGTTAACATCAATGATGTGATTATTATGCCTACTATACAGGCAAATTCTACAACCGTATTAAGATAATTAATGTTAGCTAAAAATTTATAGGAAAGTACAATATTATTTTCCTTCAATCCATTTAGTGATTTTTGAGCAATCAGGTTTTTTAAAGGATAGCACATAGTCAACCAAAAAACCATTTTCATCAATCATGTATTTTTGAAAATTCCATTTTACAGAACTACTTTCAACACCATTAAGATCTTTAGAAGTAAGCCATTTGTAAAGTTCGCAAATGCTATCGCCCTTAACGTTTACTTTTTCCATCATCATAAAGGAGACTCCATAATTTCTTGTACAAAACTCTTTGATATCGGAATTTGATCCAGGTTCTTGTCCACCAAACTGATTGCATGGAAATCCAACAATAACAAAGTTTTTATCCTTATATTTTTCGTATAATTCTTCTAATTGTTTGTATTGAGGTGTAAATCCACACTTACTAGCTGTGTTAACTACCAGAATTTTTTTTCCTTTGAGTGAAGAGAAGTCAAAAACCTGACCATCAATAGTTTTTACTTTAAACCTATGAATAGAAGATGATGGGCTTCCTTTTTTTGTAAAAAAAGCAAATAAGAAAAACACTACAATTCCTAAGGTAATTAATATGGTCAGTTTACTCATTCCTAAGTTTTAATCGCTCTAATATTCTAACAGGTTAGTCTGTTAAAAGTTTATCCAACCATTAATAAAACATATTTAAATTTTTATTTAAACACATTAATAGTTCCATTTAATTCATATAGCTTATCATCTAACCCAGTGGCCTTAATTACATAAAAATAAGTTCCGTCTGAAACAATATGCCCTCCCTTATTTTTTCCGTCCCAAGACATTTGTCCACTTGCAGTGCTTTCAAACATTTTTAATCCCCAACGATCAAATACAGTCATATATATTTCACCCATATTAATAGCATTTAATGTGAACACATCATTTATCAAATCTCCATTTGGAGTAAAAACATTAGGAATTGTCAAGTATGAAATTAAGTCAACTTTAATAAGACGTTTAGCTGTATCTGAACAAAATCCTTTAGTAGCAGTTAAAACAACAGGATACAAACCTTGTGTGTTATAGGTAGTTGTAACTACGGTATTTGTATAATTTATGGCAGAATTTCCTAAATCCCAACTATATGTTGTTCCTGATGGATTGATACTTGTATTTGTAAACGACACCGGTAATGGCATTAATCCTTGATATGGGTCTGCTATAAATGATGCGGTAATCGTTTCGTGCGTTACACTTTGAGTTGCAGTAGCCGTACATCCATTTACAGAATTAATTCCATTAACAGTATATGTTCCAGCGTTTGTAACATTAAATGGATTGCCAACAAATAAAGGTACACTTGGAATCCAAGTATACGAATAAGTTCCGCCAACTCCATTAGCTGTTAACGCTAAACTATTAGTAAGGCAAGAAATAGTAGAGGATGGAACAGTAATATTAATACTGGCAGTTGTGTTTGTTGTAATGGTTATTACAGATTGTGAAGAGCAACTACCTAATGTACTTGTTGCGATAGCAGTAAAAGTCCCACCAGCACTTACGTTATAAGGATTTACCGTATTTGTTGTTGTTCCACTATACCAAGTGATAACATCTGTAGTATTAGAAGTACTTGCCAACATTGATATTGTTTGTGTAATACACGTTAATACGTTTGTAGCTGGTGTATTAGTAATATTAATAATTGGAGTTCCACCGTAAACTGTATATGTATTAATACAACTGTTAGCGGGATTAGTTACCGTTAAAGTAAATACTCCAGTGGTTAACGATGTCCCAGGGTTTCCTGGAATTGGACCAGATGGGGGCGTCCAGGTTAAATATGCGCCAGGGATTGAGCTGTTGGCAGATAATGAGATTGTATTGACGTTACAACCTAAAGTGTATGTTGCAGTAGGTGTCACAGTATTTTGCGTAATAATAACAGGCACCGTAGAAGTACAACTTGATAACGTATTTGTTAATACGCAGGAGTATGTGCCAGGAGTATTAACAGTAAAGGTATTAGAAGCTGTAGTTGGAATCCATAAAGCAGTTGTATTTACATCGGTATTTGCGGTTACAGCAATAGTTGTGTTTGCGCATGTTAAAGCGCCACTAAGTGGGGTTATTGTATATGTTGGTCCATTAGTAAAAGAAGCTATAGATACAATAGTCGTATTTTGGCAACCAAATGTATCAACAACGGTTACCGTATAATCGTTTCCTGGCGAAAGACCAGTTGCTAATGAATTTGTTGAAGCTGCAGGTTGCCAATTATAGATAAATGGTGCCGTGCCGCTATTAACGATAATGGTGCCTGCTCCTGTAGCATTAGTACATGTTGCTTGGGAGGTTATATTAGTAACTATTGGGTTAGGTGTAGTGTGTAAGATAATATATTTTGTAACCGGTATACAACCACCTAATGGATTCATATTTAAAGTATATGTTCCTGGAGTAGAAGTAACGATGCTTTGAGTAGTAGCGCCTGAAATACCAGAACTTGGTGGTCCATTCCAAATGTAAGGATCTAACCCTGTAGGGGCTGTAATCGACGCAGTTAAAGCTCCGCAGGTAGATAAATTAATAGGGGTTTGTGGCGTAGCATCATAAGTAATACCATTTAAAATAATTTCAAGTGGCAAACATCTACAATCAAAATAACCATATCCAAAATGACCTCCTTGAATACAATCTCCAACAGTAATTTGAATAGTGATACTTGAGCCAATATATGGCGATAAATCTATGGTTCTAACTTCCCATGCATGATAAAATACATTAGTGAAAATACCAGAATAAGAAATCCAATTTGAAGTAACACTTGATGATTGACTGCAAAGTGGACTTGGAGCAGCAATATCAATTTTAGGGCAAGGTAATACATTACCAGTAGCATCAATTACACTAATATTCATATATGGTTGATCTGTGCAGGCATGAGCAGCATCCTCTAAAACACCTGAATAAGCATATTGAAAAATAGCATTAGAAGAAGTTACACTAAACGATTGTGTGATTCGTTCTACAGAATAATCAGCACTATTATTATTTATTAGAGCAATTTTAGTTCCGCCAAATGGCGAAGCTAAGGGCAATAACCCTCCAACCGTTATGTCATTGCCGGCAGAATTTATGACTTGTGAAACAATGCCTGTTGTAGATGGACAGCATCCTGCCATTGTACTTGAATTTGTGTTTATTCCAGAAGTCACAGTCCAGCCTGCAAAGCTACCTGTTTCAAAATCCATATTTGTACATCCAGGATTTACAGAAGTGGTTTGCGCTTTTTTCCAAATCAAACTGCTTCCATTGTGATTGTGGTGATATTTTTCGAAAATAAATTCTTTTTTAGCGACATTTAAACTGCTTTTTAATTTATTGCCAGATATCCCCTTAGCAACTTGCTTACTAATAAAACCAGTTTCGTCAAATCCATTTAAAGAATCTTGCAAAAGAAGATTTTTGCTTTGTGACGAAATTTGGTTAGAAACTATAAAGGTAAAAGTTACAAAAAATAATAGAAATGCGTTTTTCATTGTAAATAAAAATTTAAAAGTGGTCGCTAATATAATAACTTTATCGATTATATTCAAAAAAACAGGCATTAAATGTCCTATGACAATTTTAAACGGTATTACAGTAGTATGGAATTATTAGAACATGCATCATGAATGATTTATGTGCTTATTCTATAGAGCAAATAGATAAAACTATTTTCAATAAATCAATTTATTAAAAAACGCTAAGTGCCAAAAATATTAAAATCATCGCTATCGAGCATCACAGGAAAAACAGATCTGAAGTCTTGTAAATACTGATAAGACAGTATTGTTGTTTCCATAGCATCGCTATTTGAAAGTATGTCACTAATGATTTCTCCTCTTGGATTTAACACAACGCTATCGCCTGAATGTTTAATATGATTGCCGTCTTCGCCAATGCGATTAACTCCTATAACATATGTTTGATTTTCAATTGCTCTAGCGATAAGTAGATGCTTCCACGGATAAGACCTTACTTCGGGCCAATTAGCCAAATAAATCAGCACATCATACGTGTTATCTTTTGTATTTCTGCTCCAAACTGGGAAACGTAAATCATAACATACTAATGGACAAATTTTCCACCCTTTATAATTAATAATTATTTTTTGATCTCCAGCGGTATAATGATTGTGTTCATTACCCATTCTAAACAAATGGCGTTTATTATAAATTTGATAAGAACCATCTGAGTTTACCCAATACAATCTGTTATAAAACAATCCATTTTCTTTGACAGAAATACTTCCTGCAATTACACAATTTTTTTCTTGTGCTTTTTGAATCATCCATTGTAAACCTTTCCCTCCATGCTCTTCCGCGAACACTTCAGGCTTCATTGTAAAACCAGTTGTAAACATTTCAGGTAAAACAATAATATCTGTGTGGTTTTGAATTGCATTAATTTTATTAGAAAAATGCGAAAGATTCGCATCAACATTTTCCCAATATAAATGAGTTTGTATAGTTGTAATATTTAAATCAGTCATACTTAATAAATAGAGCGATTATGTAATGTGCTTATAAAAACAAAAACTATTTCTTCATTTTATCTATTAATGAAGTAGTAGAAAATCCTTCTACTAAATTAATAGTAATTACTTTACCTCCTTTGGCAGTAACTATATCATAACCAACAATTTCCTCTGCTTTATAATCATTTCCTTTTACTAATATATCAGGTTGTAAAAAGGTGATTAATTCAAGAGGAGTGTCTTCATTAAACAAGACAACTGCATCTATGCATTCCAATCCTGCTAATATAAGAGCTCTAGTGTCTTCTGCATTAATAGGTCTTTCGGGAGATTTACCTAAACGTTTTACGGAAGCATCGGTGTTTAATCCTAGTACCAAATAATCTCCTAAATCACGCGCCTGACATAAATACTCAACGTGACCGCGATGCAAAATATCAAAACAACCATTTGTGAAAACTATTTTTTTACCTTGATGAGTCAGGTTTTCCAAAAGAGGTTTTAAATTTTCTTTTGTAAATTGTTTGGCTGTTAGTTCATGATGAAAGCTCATCGGTAGTTTTGTTTTTATTAATGATGGGAAGGAGAATTAAACTTAATAATCCAAGTACAACAATTAAAATAAACTGAGAAGCCCATCCCATCCATGGAAAAGCTACTGCAGAAATTTTATCAACATGATAGGTGTAAATTAAAAGTCCTGAAATAATAGCAGGATAAGCTCCTAATCCACCAGGAGAAAACACCACGCCAAAGGTTCCAAAGAGCAATAATACCAAACATTCCGAGTGTCCCAATTGTGCTGTGCCAGTAAATGCAAAGAAACAAACATATAAACTATAAAAATATGAAGCCCATATAGCAAAGCTTAATGCAATAAATTGAAATTTCTTATCAATATCTTTTACTGAGCTTAATCCCTTTCCAAATCCTAAAATAATATTTCCAAATTTTCCTTTTAATAATATTGCTAGCTTTTTTCGTATTAACATGAAGCCAATAATCATACACAAAACTACTATGGATAATATAATCATACCCATCGGATTGGCTGAAATTGCTTGTAATTTAGATGTAAGCGGCGTTAAAATATATTCGACGGCTAAACTCTTTAATTGATTGAATTGAGCAAATAGGGTTAGGAAAAAAATAAGTAGTAATAATAACATATCAACTATACGTTCTGTAATAACTGTCCCTAATGCTACTTCAAAAGGCACATCATCATACTTAGCAACCAAGGTGCAGCGTGTAAGCTCTCCCATACGAGGTAATCCGTAATTAGCAAAATACCCTACTAACACAGCACCTATTGAATTGATTGGTTTTACAGAATATCCCAAAGGTTTTAATAAATAATTCCAACGATAAGCTCTTAAAAAATGACTAAATAATGAAATCAAAATAGAAATCCCTACCCAAAAATAATTAGCGGTTTTAAACGAATTTACAATCTTATCCCTGTCTGCCCAAACAGAATTTATAGATAACCAAGCCAGCAAGATACCTACACCGAGTAATACAATAAACTGTATGATTGATTTGGCTTGTTTGTTCACTGTTTTATTTTAAACGGTTAGTTTCGGTATCTGGAAAAACAACCCAAGGCTTAAAAGTTTTAGCAGCTTCAAAGTCCATACTAGCATAAGAAATAACAATAACCACGTCACCCAAATTTACAAGTTTAGCAGCGGGTCCATTTAAACAAATAACACCAGACCCTCTGTCTCCTTTTAAAACATAGGTGATAAAACGATGTCCATTATTTTTATTTAAAATATGTACTTGTTCGTTTTCGATTAAATTGGCAGCATCCATCAAATTTTCATCAATGGTAATGCTTCCTATATAGTCTAATTCAGCTTGTGTAACTGTAACACAGTGCAGCTTAGATTTCATTACTTGAATTTGCATCATGGGGGCAAATGTACTAAAAAAGTAAATAGTGTATGGATTTATACGTTCATTATTACAAGGCAAATTGCTCGAAATGATGTTCAATATGTTTATAAAATTGATTGCTCCATTGCAGAGCTGTTAATCGCCCAAAAGCTTGATTATTTTTACCTTCAAAATAAGTAACTCCTTTCATTTCAGTGTCCTTAATGTTGGAAATGAATATCGCTTTTTCCTTTTCAAAATCCCTCTCATCAGCAATCAGAAACTCAGCTCCTGTGCGGGAATTCCGGGGATATGATTTTTCTCCAGTAACAATGCCTTTTACAATTAATTTAAGCATAAGTGCTGTAAAAAAATTAGTGTTCATTTTTTTACGTTCATATGCCAAATCATAAGTCACATTAAGATGGGCTAACATTTGAGCAGCATTCATTTTACCCCATTGTGGTTTTGTTGCGTTAGTTAATTTATCTAAACGCTGTAAATGTTGTTGTGTTGTTTTATGATCGAACGTGCTTGGTAATGCCATTATTTATTGGTTTCGTTAATTGAAGTGTTAGACTGTATTGGTTGATGTGTGCCTAATTTTTTGGATCTAATCATCATAAATATACCGACTAATACAAAAGGGATACTTAAAATTTGTCCATTATTGATTAATTGAGTAGCCTCTGAACTCACTTGATTTTCTTTTAAACATTCTACTAAAAATCTAAATGAAAACATGATAACGCAAAATAATCCAAACATAAATCCTTGACCGAATTGATTGCGTTTGTTTTTCCAAAGCCAGTAAAAGAATATAAATAACAATATATAAAACAAGGCTTCGTATAACTGTGAGGGATGACGAGCCGGAATTTCTATTCCAGCATTTTTTAAATTCATAAAATCTTCGTCATTATTCGGAAACTTGAACCCCCAAGGCAATGTAGTAGGTTTTCCCACTATTTCGGAGTTCATCAAATTACCAAAACGAATCATAAAAGACGCAAAGGGAACTACTACCACAAGTCTGTCAAAAAGCCACATCCACTTTTCTTTAGTGCTTCGGCAATATAGCCACATACCTATAATAATTCCAATTGCACCGCCATGACTGGCCAAACCTCCTTCATATATTTTTAAAATATCTAAGGGGTTTGCTAAGTAGTATTCAGGTTGATAAAATAAGCAATGCCCTAATCTTGCTCCCAAAATTGTAGCTATAACAATATAAAGCGTTAAACTGTCTAATTGTTTATCAGTACGTCCTTCTGCTCTAAAAATACGATTCATAAAAAAATGACAACCAATAAATGCTAAGGCCCACGAAAGGCCATACCAACGCACTGGCCAATCAATAAAGGGTATCGTAAAAATATCTGGACTTGGATTCCAAGTAATAAATAATGCTTGCATAGACTCTAAATATAATTAATAATTTTTACTTTTATTTTGACAGCAACTATGTCTAATTAAGTTGAAAACAACAGTATTTGATGTCTTCTCCTTTGTCTGTAAATAGTTTCTCGTAATGGGTTTTAATGGCAATGAGTTCTTGTCTATCAGCAGGACAGTTTTGATATAAATTATCAGTCGAAAATAAAAGCGCATGGTTATTTTCTTTAATCACTTCAAGCGTGTACTCATACATGCTAGTGCTATCCGTTTTTAAATGCACTAAACCCCCTGGTTTTAAAATGGTTTTATAGCGGTTCAAAAAAATGGGGTTTGTTAAGCGTTGGCGAGCCCTTGCTTTTTGTGGCTGAGGATCAGGAAAGGTAATCCAAATTTCAGATACTTCATTTTCTGCAAAACAATAATCAGTGAAATCTATTTTGGTTCTCAAAAAGGCCACATTGCTTAGTTTATTCTCAATAGCTTGTTTTGCACCTGACCAAATTCTATTGCCTTTAATATCAACACCTATAAAATTTTTAGTTGGGGTTTTTTCTGCCAAGCCAATTGTGTATTCCCCCTTGCCACAGCCCAATTCTAGAACTATGGGATTATTATTTTTAAAAGCTTTCGCATGCCAATTTCCTTTATTAACAAATAGTGTGTCTAAATCTTTAAAAAATAAATCAAAACAATTAGAAAACGTTTTTAAGTCGGCAAATTTTTCTAGTTTACTAGGCATAGCGTTTAATATAAAGAGGTAAAAGTACTATAAATAAATTACTTTTAGAGTGTTGATTATCTTAAAAAAGACTGAATCTATTGCTAATTCTCATGTTTTAGAAACACTATAAACTTAAAATTATTCAAACAGCGACCTTAAAAGATTTGTATATTCGCCTGTAAAATAAATATCAAGACCACATGAAAGTAACAATCAACGTAAAACTTGTAAACTCTAAATATAATCAAGCATATGCCGACAAAGACAACGAAGGCGAAGAGACAGAAGACAATATTAAATATTTGTGGGAAGATGAATTTGAAGTTCAAGGCAACGTCACTAACTTTAAAGTAACTAATAACACGACGTATTTATTGAAAGGATTATACGACGACGATGATGAGTTTTGTTTCGAAATTCCAGAAATGACAGTCCTTGAATGTACTATGGATAATGGCACTCAAACACTCATTCCTTTTTCTAAAAAAGCCATAAGCAAAACAACAAAGGTTGATACGAAAGACGGATTTTATTTTAATGTGCATTTAAAAAGCGTAAAAGAAATTGTAAATCCCATGGAAGGCGTATACATTTTAAAAGATGATTATCCTCAAGAATTGTTAGGATTTGTAAATGACGACGAAGAGGAATAACGAATGATGAAAACGCTTTTTGTCATAATTAATCTATGGTGCTTTATTGGTATTGCGCAAACTGTTAATTACGAAACTTATGTAAATCCCTTTATTGGAACAGGGGGACATGGCCATACCTATCCTGGAGCTACTGTTCCTTTTGGCATGGTGCAATTAAGCCCAGATACACGCATTGATGGAAGTTGGGATGGTTGTAGTGGTTATCATTATAGCGATAGCATCATATATGGCTTTACGCACACGCACTTAAATGGCACTGGCTGTAGCGATTACGGAGATATTATGTTTATGCCATTTAATGGCGCATTAACTACTAATCATAAAAATTATGCTTCCAAATTCTCTCATACAAATGAAAAGGCATCTGCAGGCTATTATTCTGTAAAATTAAATAATGGCATTTCTGCTGAATTAACAGCAACTACAAGAGTAGGTTTACATCGGTATACGTTTCCTCAAAATAAACCAGCCCAGGTTATTTTAGATTTAACGCATCGTGATAAAACGTTAGAGTCCTATGTTAAAATTACTGGCCCAAGAACAATAGAAGGTTTCCGCAGAAGCGAAGCTTGGGCAACAGATCAATATATCTATTTTGTAGCAGAGTTTTCCGAAGATTTTACGTCAGAAACATTTATTAATGATACTAGTTTAAATTACCAACAATCTAAAGAAAATCTATATAGTGGTGAAAATGTAAAAACAATTTTTACGTTTGCAAATACTAAAAAAGCAATCTTGCTCAAGGTTGGCATTTCTGCTGTAAGTGTTGAGGGTGCTAAAAAAAACATGTTACAAGAATTGCCAGGTTGGGATTTCGGAAAAACAAAATCAAATGCAGAAGCTTTATGGTATAAGGAATTAGCTAAAATAGAAATAGGCTCCAGTGATATAGAAAAACTAACTATTTTTTATACTGCCTTATATCATACCATGATACAACCTAATATAGCAATGGATGTGGATGGTATGTATCGTGGCAGAGACAACAAGATTCATAAAGCAGAAGGCTTTACGTATTACTCTGTTTTTTCTTTATGGGATACATTTAGAGCTGCGCATCCACTCTACACCATTATTGATCAAAAGCGCACAAGTGATTTCATTAATACCTTTTTAGCTCAATACGAACAAGGAGGAAGGCTTCCTGTTTGGGAATTAGCAAGTAATGAAACAGATTGTATGATTGGTTATCATGCCGTAAGCGTTATTGCAGATGCTATGGTAAAAGGCATAAAAGGCTTTGATTATAACAAAGCGTTTGAGGCAAGTAAACATAGTGCGATGTTAGATCATTTGGGTTTACAAGCTTACAAACAAAATGGTGTAATCACCTTAGAGGATGAGCCGGAAAGCGTTTCTAAAACTTTAGAATATGCATATGATGATTGGTGTATTGCGCAAATGGCAAATTTATTAGGCAAAACAAATGAGTATAATTATTTTATCAAACGTTCACAGAATTGGAAAAACACTTTTGATCCAACTACTGGATTTATGCGTCCCAAAAAAAATGGTGGTTGGTTAACACCTTTTGATCCAAGTGAAGTAAATAATAATTTTACCGAAGGCAACTCATGGCAATACACTTTCTTTGTTCCTCATGATGTATACGGTTTAATAGATATGATGGGTGGCAACAATGCTTTTGAAAAAAAATTAGACGAATTATTTCATGCTAATTCAAAAACGACTGGTCGCGAACAAGCTGATATTACAGGGCTTATAGGGCAATATGCTCAAGGTAACGAGCCTAGCCATCACATGGCTTATTTGTATAATTTTATAGGCAAACCTTTCAAAGCTCAACAACACATTCGTCAAATCTTATCCAACTTTTATAAAAATGCGCCTGATGGATTGATTGGTAATGAAGATTGTGGTCAAATGAGTGCTTGGTATGTGCTCAGTTCTATGGGCTTTTATCCTGTATGTCCAGGCTCAGTAACTTATGAATTAGGATCGCCCATTTTTCCATCATGTAATATCCACTTGGAAAACGGGAAAACCATTAGTCTGTTTACAAAAAATTATAGCGATAAAAACCATTATGTATCTAAGGTATTAGTAAATGATAAGACTTTATCCGGATCAACAATAAATTACCCTGAATTAGCGGATAAATCAGGTATGATGAACGGCCTCAAAGTTAGTTTTGAAATGAGTCCAACAGCTAAAGGCAAAACACCTAACGTTATTAAAAAAAGAGCACAATATGAAACGCCTCTTGATTTTGTAATTTCTCCGATCATTCAATCACCTTCAGTTTTTTTTAAGGATAATTTAAGGATAGAACTAAAAAACATATCTCAACATTGTAACGTATATTATACGACTGATGGATCAATTCCATCTATAACATCAACACAATATTCTGGACCTATTAACATCACAGAAGTAAAAACGATTAAAGCCATTTCCATTAATGATAAGAAAGAACAAAGTTTTATAACATCAGGGAGCTTTTATAAGTTACCGCATCCCGATTGGAAAATTATTTTAAAATCAACTTATAACAAACAATATACAGCAGGTGGGGGTGATGGAATTATTGATGGTGTTCATGGAATCGTTAATTGGAGAACTGGCGGTTGGCAAGGTTATCAATCACAAAACTTTGAATGCATTATTGATTTAGGAAAAGAAAAATCTATTCAATCCATTACCTCAAGCTACCTGCAAGACTCTCGATCTTGGATCATATTTCCTAAAGAAGTAAATTATTATAGTTCAATGGATGGTATAACATTCACACCTATTGGAAAAATTGAAAATGATATTACACCAAATGATTACTCCATACAAATACGCAATTTTAGTTTAAATAATATCCTTAATACAACTGTACGATATATTAAAGTAGTAGCTAATACTTTTGGAAAGCTTCCTGATTGGCATCAAGGAAAAGGCAGCGATGCATTTATTTTTATTGATGAAATAGACGTAAAATAAGCGTTTTTATGCAATAGAAAAAAAGGCCATTTACTATATTGTAAACGGCCTTTGAAATTAATTTGAAAACACATTGTTAATTTTTGATCACCTTCGTTGTTTTCACTATTTCGTTTTGATTATTTTTGATAGTTACATTATATATACCATTTGCATATTTAGAAACATCGAATTCTACTTGATTTTTAAATGATTGAGTTAAAATCTGTCTACCTGTAATATCAACTATTTCTATAGAATATTGATCGCCATTATTAACTGTTATTGACAATAAATCGGAAGTAGGATTTGGCCCAATAAACACAGATGCCATTTCTATTTCAGGCACTCCATTTAAAATAGAATTATCTTGAACTGGTCCTATCACTTTATTTAAAATCCAATTCGCTGGATCTACAAATACATTAGTAACAGTGCCCGTTAAAGCCACTGTATAATTTTCAATGGTCTGTCCGTGCATCAATCTTAATACTGTATCTGCCATCGCTGTGCGTGAAACTCTATAATCTACATGGGTAATAAATAAAGGTGTTGCGCTAGGCATCGATTGTGTTTGTGTTGATTTCAAATAAAACACATTACCTGTTTTTGCATACTTAACATCAAAGGTGGGATAACCTTGTCCATAATACCATTGATTAAAAAACTGTGTAAAATTAATTCCTGTATAAGTTGCCATAAAATCTCTAAATTCAATAACACTTGCAACACTGCCTTTGTATGTATTTTGAAATGATCTAATAGCAGGAAAAAACACAGAGTCATTATTTATTTCATAACGTAAACTATGAATAATAGCACTTCCTTTGTCGTAAGTTAACCTGCCATCAAAAATAACATTCGCATTCATCGTATCAGCATTTGTAAAATATGAACTTCCGCCTATTTGCGACATAACATTATTGTGAACTGTTGCCATTTTTGTAGATGCTGTGGTTCCAGAAATACTTGGTAAATATTGGTCACATAAATATTCGGTATAACTTGCCCAACCTTCATTTATAAAAATATCTTTCCAAGCCGCACAAGTTACATTATCTCCCCACCATTGATGTCCTAGCTCATGCGCATCAATTTCAAAATCAAAAAAACCAAGACTCGTCATTGTTTGATGCTCCATGCCTCCACCAAAGGGAGCCATACAATGTCCATATTTCTCCTTATAAAAGGGATACATACCAAATAATTTAGATTCTAATTCAATTGTAGCTACAATTTTATTTAGTGCAGTTTTTTGATTATTCCAAGCAGTATTATTTATGGCGTTATCATAAATAAAATTTTGTATAAAAATGGAATCCTGCGATAAATACATAGGATGTGCGTATAAATTATATTGCTTGTATTTTGCAGTAGCTACAGATATTAAATAATAATCAATTGGGTTGTGCGATTTCCATTCAAAACGTTTTTTTGTACCAACCTTAACAACGTTTGTTAATAGCCCGTTAGAACCAACTAGGTTTGTAGAATCTGTTGTTGCGAATACCCACGACGAATCAATCTTATCTCTTAAATCTTGTTTACATGGAAACCATTGATAAGCGACTAAACTTTCGCTTAAGCTCCAACTAACTTGATTGCCCCATGAACCAGATGTTCCGGTGCTATAACCATCTCCAATAGCTGCCCCGCCACCACTTGGCGCAGAACCTTTATAATATACTATTGCATCAAATAATTGATTTTGAAGAATTGGCGTACCTGCTGTTGCTTTAATTAAACTATCCTGACGAACAAAATTTCGCTTAGCTCCGTTAACGTATACTGAGTCGATTATGAAATTTTGGTGCAATAAAAAGGCAAACGAATCTAAACTTGCAACCATAACCTTCGCTTTACTTAATACGTTTCCACTAATAAATGTGGTATTTCGCTCAACATTAAGATTAAGTTTATAAAATTTTAAATCATAATTAGTCTCTGGCGGCACATAACCTGGAGGTAATACCGCCGACATTTTTTTATGAATATATTGAGATTTGTGTTGTGAACAATAATGCTGTTGTGCAACTAATTTTCCGATGGAAAACAAAATTAGAGTTAAGTAAAGAGTCTTTTTCATTTTTTATATTTTAATATCCGCCCTAAACTAAAGCATATCTACAGGAACGCCAAAAAAAATACGTTAAATCTATACGAACGGCAAATAAGATTGATAAAAACATTCTATTTAAGACCAATTGGGAAGTATTTCTGGAATTTTAATAAAGTCAAATTGTATCATAACGTTATAATCTAGCCTTTTTTAAATGTGTGTTTAATTAAAAAACACCTTACATTTGCACACATATTTATGGTAACGTATAATCCTAAAGACTGGCTTAAATTAATAATTCAATTTCACAAAAGTGATACGCTCAGAATCCTGTTCTTTTCGCTTGTTTCTATCGGCTTATACTCTGCCGTAATTGTATACGCAGAAGAACATTACTTCCATATTAATATTAAAAACTCCACAGTGATGCATTCCATTTTAGGATTTGTATTATCTGTGTTGCTAGTGTTTAGAACAAATACAGCTTATGATCGCTGGTGGGAAGGTCGAAAAATATGGGGAAATATAGTTAATAATTCAAGAAATTTATCTCTTAAACTGTCTACCATTCTTATTCACGAAAAAGATAGAATAGAACTAAATCATTTAATCCGTAATTATGTATATAGTTTAAAAAATCATTTAAGAAGTAAATATATACAAGCTGAATTTATTCCTACAGACAACATGCCCTTGTCAAAATTTGAAGAATCAGAACATAAGCCTAATGCAATTGCAAAATCATTGTATAAAAAAATACATAATTTATATCAAAACAAAGATTTAGCAAGCGAACATTTATATTTTTTTAATGAAGAATTAAAATCATTTACTGATAACTGTGGCGCTTGCGAAAGAATAAAAAACACACCTATTCCATATTCCTATAATATTTTTTTAAAGAAAATGATCTTTTTATATGTCATGTCTTTACCCCTATTTTTTGGAAGCGAACTTCACTATACAACTGTGCCCATTACAATTATTGTTTTATACGTCTTTGCAAGTATTGAGTTAATTGCAGAAGATATTGAGGACCCTTTTGGTGAGGACGAAAATGATTTACCTTTAGAAGATATTTGTAATAGAATAAAAAATAACCTCAACGAAATTTTAAATTAATATGTATCAAAACAACTTAATTCTAAGAGCAGCTAAAGGAGAGCATGTTGAACGTGTGCCAATTTGGTTAATGCGTCAAGCAGGGCGCATATTACCAGAATATAAAGCAACACGAGCTCGTGCCAAAAATTTTATTGAGTTTGTAAAAAATCCAGAATTAGCTGCTGAAGTAACTATTCAACCAGTTGATATTTTAGGTGTAGATGCTGCCATTATATTTTCGGATATTTTGGTAATACCAGAAGCAATGGGATTGCCTTACCAAATGATCGAAGCTAAAGGTCCTAATTTTGAAAAAACAATTAAGACACAAAAAGACATTGATGATTTACACATAGCAGATGCAGGCGATTTAGACTATGTAATTCAAGCCATTAAGTTAGCTAAAAAAGATTTAAATAACCGTGTACCTTTAATTGGTTTTGGTGGTGCTCCGTGGACATTAATGGCATACATGGTTGAAGGAAGTGGGAGTAAAACATTTAGTCAGGCTAAAAAATTCTTATATCAAGAGCCAATTTTAGCCCATCAATTATTAGAAAAAATTACACAAAGCACTATCAACTATTTAAAAGGACAAGTAGCTGCTGGTGCCGATATGATTCAGCTATTTGATAGTTGGGCTGGTGTATTAGGGCATGAACAATATTTAGAATTTTCTTTAAAATACATTTCTAAAATTTGTGATGCGATTGAGCCATTAGTTCCCGTTACCGTTTTTGCAAAGGATGCGCACTATGCCTTAGCAGATATGGCAAAATTAAATTGCAACACCATAGGCTTAGATTGGACTATTAATCCTCAAGATGCGCGTATTATTATTGGCCACGAAAAAACATTACAAGGAAATGCCGACCCTTGCATGTTGTATGCTGATGAAAAAACAATTGAAGCAACTGCTCGTAAAATGGTTTCTGCATTTGGTAAACAACGTTATATCGCTAATCTAGGACATGGCCTATATCCAGACTTAGATAAAAACAAAGTGAAATTTTTTATTGATTGCATCAAAGGATTATAGTCCTATAACCAAAGTATGAAAACAAGTATTAGATTTATTTTTCTTTTTTTTAGCTTAGCTCTATACTCTCAGAAACAAGCTAAGCAAGGAATTTGGCGGGGTGTATTAATTTTAAACGCAAAACAAAACGCAGAACTCCCTTTCAATTTTGAACTTAAAAAAAACGAAGGCAAAACAGAACTCGTTATTCATAATGCAGAAGAGCGCATCACCATTACTGAAATTGCAACGAAAATTGATTCTTTTAATTTTAAAATGCCGGTGTTTGATTCAGAATTTTTGTGTCAATTAATAGGCGACACCTTATTGAAAGGAGTTTGGATTAATCATGCAAAAAAAGAACATAACATCATTCCGTTTATTGCAAATTATGGTAATTCCAAGCGCTTTTTATTTTTACCCGAAAAATCAAATCCTTTTTACGAAGGTAAATGGGAAGTAGATTTTAGTCCAAATACTAAAGATAGCAGCAAAGCAATAGGAGTATTTTCGCACACCAATGGTAGTAATTATGTTACCGGAACATTTTTAACTGAAACTGGTGACTACCGATTTTTAGAAGGAATGGTGCATAATGGCACATTATACCTTTCTTGCTTTGATGGTTCGCATGCCTATTTATTTACAGCAGAAAACAATGGAATTGAAATTACAAATGGGCATTATTATGCCGGAACTAATTGGGAAGAACCATGGATTGGAAAACGCAACGACGCTTATAAATTACGAGATCCTGAAACGATTACAAAACTAAAATCTCAATCCGATAAAGTAATATTTTCGTTCAATAACCTTTTAGATAAAAAAATATCACTTACAGATCTTCGTTATAAAAATAAACCCGTTGTTATACAAATAATGGGTACATGGTGCCCAAACTGTATGGATGAAACTGCTTTGTTAGCAAAACTTTATCATACATACTCTAATCAAGGTTTAGAAATAATTGCATTAGCCTATGAACGCACCTCAGATTTAAATAAAGTAAAAAACAACATTAAGCGACTAAAAACTAAATTTGATGCTCGTTATGAATTTCTTATCACTGGCTTAACAGGTAAAGACAAAGCCTCCGAAAGTTTGCCTTTTTTAAATGAGATTACTTCGTTTCCAACGCTTATTGTCTTGGACAAAAAACACGAAGTTAAAACCATTTACACTGGTTTTAATGGCCCTGCAACTGGCATTGAGTATATTGTCTTTAAAACAAAACTTGAAAGTTTAATTAAGAGTTTACTACAGTAAATATACCCAAACGAGTTTTAGTATTAAAATATACGTTTCAAATTAATATCTTTTGCTGGGCTTATTATCATTGGGAATTTTTCTATCTTCACCGAACTACTATCTAAACCAAATGCTTTAGCTTCACTGATACTAAATTTCTTAAGCATGAAATACGCATTTAAAATTACCTTCTCAAAGAATGGTAATTCGTTTTCGTAGGATAAGAATTTCTCAAGTACCACAAATTTAAAATCACCTATGATGTTATTTTTATTAAGTGATTCGTATCGACTCGTAATATCCACTTCATGGTTTTTAACCAAATCTTCGACTACTTTTCTAAACATTAAATTCACTTTTGGCGCTACTCTAAATCCTAATCTAAAATCAACTCGTATAATATCATCAGCAGCTACGTGAGTTACTTTATAATCCATACGATAAGGCTCATCCATAACGTCTACATGCACAAACCAATAAATATCGGCGCGTTTAGGGCGTTTTTGTAAAATAGAATAAATAACTTTAGATTCAATTTCTTCTGGGTTATTTGCACCTGTCATATATACCAAATGCGTTGCATACTTTGGAATAGATTCATCATTACTTAAATCCACTAATTTTTGTTGATGATCTGCTAACTTAACCACATCGACATATCGTTGACGGATTTTTTTTGCTAAATACCAAATAGTCATGATGCTCATTAATATGCTAGCAATTAACAAAGTAATCCAACCACCGTGTGTAAATTTACTAAGATTAGCCGCTAAAAAGGATAATTCAATTATCACATAGGCAGTAATTGTTATATAAATTAAAAATGGCTTATACCTTCGCATGTGCATATAAAAATTCAGTAATGTTGTTGTCATTAACATACACAATACAATGGCCAAACCATAAGCCGCTTCCATATTTGAAGCTTCTCTAAAATACAAAACAACACCAATACAACCTGCTAGTAATAACCAATTTAAAGAAGGAATATATAATTGACCTTTCATTTCTGATGGATATTTTACGCCAACTTTTGGCCATAAATTTAATCGCATTGCCTCGTTAATTAAACTAAACGATCCGCTAATTAATGCTTGAGAAGCAATAACGGCAGCTATCGTTGCTATGATGATTCCGTATGGTAAAAATCCTTGTGGCATTAATGCATAAAACGGATTCGGAGTATTAAATGAATCCATGGTTCTGCCCTCATGAGCAATAAGCCAAGCACCTTGACCAAAATAATTTAAAACCAACATGGATTTTACAAAAATCCATGATATACGGATATTTTGTTTTCCGCAATGTCCAAGATCTGAATACAACGCTTCTGCTCCTGTTGTACATAAAAATACTGAGCCTAAAATCAAATATCCTGAAGGATGTATTACTAATAATTTGTATGCGTAATAGGGATTTAACGCTGCTAAAATTCCCCAATTGCTTGTTAACTGCCAAATACCAAGTGCCCCAAGCATCACAAACCAAATAGTCATTAATGGACCAAAAAACTTCCCTATAAATGCTGTACCAAATTGTTGAATAAAAAATAAGCCACATAAAATACCAATTACAATTGGGACTGTATTTAATTCAGCATTATACACTTTCAATCCTTCTATAGCAGAAGCCACCGAAATTGGTGGTGTAATAATTCCATCTGCTAACAATGCGCTACCTCCTATAATTGCCGGTACAATTAACCATTTATATTTTGTGCGTTTAACTAACGTATAAAGTGAAAAGATACCGCCCTCACCTTTATTATCAGCCTTAAGAGTTAAAATAACATACTTTACGGTAGTTTGAAGGGTTAAGGTCCAAAAAATACAGGAAATTCCTCCCATCACAATATCTCTACTAATCGCTTCTTTACCAATGATAGCGCTCATTACATAAAGAGGAGAAGTACCAATATCTCCATAAATAATTCCAAGGGTAACCAATAAACCTGCTGCAGTAATTTTACTTACGTGACCATGATGTTGTGTGCTCATGAAAAAGAATTTGTTAAAGAATTGTAAAATTACTACTAATACAAATGCTAAAGCGTTTTTTAGAAGAATAATTTTAAAATAAAGCCGTTGAAAAGTTTGTATTTGTGATGTAAATATTGTTGAATACCAAACGGCATCATAAAATAGGCTAAAGATGGGGGGTGATTTTGGACAATACAATGATAAAAATCATTGAACAACATCCAACATAAAGCTATTTTTTAGTGGATGCATTAATTAATGAGAACGAGTAGTTTGGGCAATTCTGTAATTATTATCGGTATAATTACAAAAACTGTTATAAACGCTTTTATGTTCGTTTTTTAGTTATCTTTAAATACTGTTTTGGTCAGCAATCTAAAAAACAAAACATGCTTTTCAGAATGAAAAAAATAAATTACTTTTCTTTGTTTTTTGTAATATCAATTTACGTGATGGCACAAAGCTCATCCAACCAAAAGCGATTTACATTTGCCAAACAAGCAACCATTAATTTGGAACAGATTACTCAAGATTTTAGCCCGGCTTTATTAGTAAAGGAAATGCCTAAACCTGGTTCCGAAAAAATGGTTCATTATAATTATCCTGAAACTAAAAATACGCGACTATCTTCTAATACAACACAAACTTTATTACCCAATTTAGCCTTAGGCGTTAATTATTTTGGAAACACGTGGGGTGCAAGCACACCAAACGATAACGATATTGCTATTTCTGATTCAGGAATTATTATGTCGGTTGTAAATACAAATATTTTAGTTTACAACACAAAGACATTTACAGGCTCCCCTTTAAAATCATTAGCCGCCTTTACAGCCCCTGTTAATAGCAAACACCAAGAGAGTGATCCAAAAGTATTATATGATCCAAAAACAGATCGCTTTATTTTTATGTGCTTTACGGGCTATGTAGATACTACGAGTAAACTTATTTTTGGATTTTCGCAAACTAATAACCCTAGTGGAAATTGGAATTTATATACCTTACCTGGCAACCCATTAAATAATCACCTATGGTCGGATTACCCTATGCTTGCTATGACGGAAAAGGAAGTATTTTTAAGCATCAACTTATTATACAACGATAGCTCATGGCAAACTGGTTTTGTAGAAACAGTAATTTGGCAAATTAAAAAAGATAGTGGCTATGCGGGATTGCCATTAGGCGCTGTTATTCATAGTGGTATCAAATACGGTTCCAAATCCTTACGTAATTTATGTCCTGCAAAAGGAGGAAGTAAGCTCTATAAACCAAATATGTTTTTTATTTCAAGTCGTAATTTTGCTTCACAAAATGATTCGGTCTTTATTGCTGAAGTGACTGATACCATTGGTTCTCCAACCAACACCGTTACGGTTAAAGTCTTAAAATCAAATCAATCCTACTATTTTCCTCCAGGTGGAAGACAACCCATTGCCACGCAAACCCTTGCCACCAATGATTCTCGTGTGATGGGCGCTTTTTACGAAAACAATAAAATACAATACGTGCATAATACCAATAACCCATTAAATAATCATGTGACTGTGTATTATGGAGTCATTGATAGTCCGCAAAGTGTTGCCGCAACAGCTTCAGGTTATATCATCGCTAATGACACGGTTGATTTTGGTTATCCAAATATTTCGTATGCAGGATTGAATGCTTTGGATAATACTGCCATCATCACCTTTAATCATACATCTAATAAATTAAATGCGGGCTGCTCGGCGATTAAAGCAGATGCTTTAGGGAATTTTTCAAATGTATTGCGAATAAAAAATGGAGCTAAACCTGTCAATCTGTTATCGGGAAATTTAGAGCGTTGGGGAGATTATTCAGGTTCTCAACGCAAGTATAATAACCCAGGTGAAGTTTGGATGAGTGGTTATTATGGCTATCAATACAGTGCGTCATATCCTAACGCTCATGGAACTTGGTTAGCACAAATAGGGATAGATGCTGGAACAATTGTAGGAATAAAAAATATAGACACGCCTAACAACATGCCCGCTTTATTATTTCCTAATCCCTCGCAAGATTTATTTAATATAGAATTAAATATATCGCAGATAGAATATGTAAACTTTGAATTATACGATGCGCAAGGAAAATTAGTAACTGTGTTATTACGCGATTGGATTAAAGTACTTCAAAACACCTTTCAATTCAGCTTACGCGACATATCGGCAGGAATCTATTATGTAAAAATTACTGGCAACAAAGGCACTAACATCACTAAAAAAATTATTAAAAATTAAAATACAGCATCATGCTTAAATCGCGTTATTATATATTCATCTTGTGCTTGATGGGATTGTTTTTTACCTCAAAAGCATCGCACAACCGCGCAGGAGAAATTACTTATAAATGGTTGTATGGCTATACGTATCAAATCAAAGTAACAACATACACTAACTTAACTGTTATTAGTGGGTTAATCCCGCCTGATAGATGTCAAGATACCGTTGATTTTGGAGATGGTACTCCGCGTGTGGCCGTCAATAGAACAAACGGAACAACAAGTATAGCTTGTTCGCCACCTGCGAAAGATGGCGTTAATTTAATAGGGGGCACCACTCGAATGAATGAATATGTAACGACACATACATATCCGGGGCCAGGAAGTTATTTGATTAGTATGCAAGACCCTAATAGAAATGCTGGAGTTCTTAATATGTCTAACTCATCAAATCAAGTTTTTTATATTCGTTCGTTATTAATTATTTCTAGTTTTTTAGGTAGTAATAGTTCGCCAGTATTAACCTTTCCGCCTATTGATAAAGGCTGTGTGGGTAAATGTTTTTTGCATAATCCTGGCGCTTATGATGTGGATGGAGATAGTTTATCGTATGAACTTGCAAATTGTCTTGGTGACCAAGGATATGTGTGTGCCGGTTATGCATATCCTGCAACAGGAGGTGGAACATATAACGTTAATGCTTATACTGGAACACTCACTTGGTGCACTCCACAAATGCAAGGAGAGTATAATTTAGCTATGATTATTAAGGAATGGCGAAAAACATTTGATGGTGATTGGGTAATGGTTGGCTATGTATTGCGTGATTTGCAGGTAGATGTAGGAGCTTGTAATAATAATTCGCCAAACATACAAGTACTTAACGATACCTGCGTTTTAGCAGGATCATTATTAATCAAAACTATTAAAGCGACCGATCCTGATAATGATGTGCTCACGCTTAGCGCTAACGGCGCACCTTTTGGAGTTGTAGCGCCAATTGCCACCTTTGCGGCTTCGCCATCTTTGAGTCCTGCATCTGGTTCTTTTCGTTGGCAAACATCTTGCGCTCATATTCGTAAAACACCTTATCAAGTTACTGTTAAAGTTTTAGATAACGATCCAAGTATTCCTTTAGTTGATTTTAAAACTTTTAATATTACAGTAGTGGCACCGCCGCCATTAAGTCTTACGGCAGTTCCATTGGGTACAAGCGTGAAATTAAATTGGCAAAAACCAGTTTGCCAATTAACGACTGGTAATCACATTTTATATTATAAAGTTTACCGTAAAGAAAACTGTGTGCCTTGGGTTCATGGCTATTGCGAGTTAGGCGTTCCTGCTTATACCGGCTTTACTTATATTGGTCACACGCTTGATATTAACGATGTTCAATTTATTGATAATAATAATGGTATTGGCTTATCGCAAGGATCCAATTATAGTTATATCGTTTATGCATTATATACTGATGGTTCCGAAAGCTATGCTTCTAATCAAGTATGCGTTCAGCTTAAACGCGACGTTCCGATTTTAGTAAATGCTGATGTAAAAACAACCGATCCATCTACCGGTTCTGTTTATGTAAGGTGGATAAAACCACTATTAGGTAATAATGCATTAGATACCCTTACAGTCCCTGGTCCATATGAATTCAGATTGATGCATTACGATGGATATCCTAATGCGACATATACATCTGTTTATTCAGTAACAAAACCATATTTTGCAGCCTTAAACCAACTAACGGATACAAGCTATACACATCTAAATACAAATACAGTAGCAAATGCTCATACCTATAAAATTGAGTTTTATGCTAATGGGCAGTTTGTAGGAAATGGTCAACGCGCTTCGTCTATCTTTTTAAGCCTTAATCCAGGAGGAAATCAAATGGGGTTATCGTGGCAACAGCAAGTGCCATGGACAAATTATAAATTTAGAGTATGGAGAAAAATACCTTCTTCAACTATTTTTGTATTAAGAGATAGCACAACTACAACTAATTATACAGATACCGGTTTAGTAAACGGCGCTTTGTATTGCTATAAAATTGAAGCTATAGGTCAATATTCAGATCCGGCAATCATTAGGCCACTCATTAATTTTTCGCAAGAAGTATGCGCCAAACCAGTAGACACTACTCCTCCTTGTGCACCTAAATTAGAAATAATTTCTGACTGCTTGGTTCCAACCTTGATGTTAAAATGGACGAATCCGAATAACTCTTGCTGTAATGATGCCGTTAAATATTATTTGTATTCTGCACCCACAGAAAATGATCCTTTGGTATTTTTAGATTCTATAAAAGTTATATCCGATACTATTTTAGCTTTCGACAACCTAACATCTATTGCGGGCTGTTATGCAATTACTTCAGTAGATTCATTCAATAATGAAAGTTTACAAAGTGCTAAAATGTGTGTGGATAATTGTCCTGAATATGAACTCCCAAATGTTATTACAACAAACGGAGACGGAATTAATGACTTCTTTAAAGCCATAAAAAATAAATTCGTTAAAGACATTGATTTAAAAGTTTATAACCGATGGGGGACGTTAGTTTATGAAACTACCGACGCAGGCTTTAATTGGGACGGCAAAGTAATACAGACAAAATTATTAGCTTCGGAAGGCACCTATTTTTATGTATGTGACGTGCATGAAATTAGAGTAGCTGGTATTGTAACTAGAAACATAAAAGGCTTTTTACAGATCTTCCATAAATAATATGTCGAAAAGAACCACCATAATATTTTCTATACTTGTTAGTTATATTGTGTTACAGTTTTTGTGGTGGGAAGTTTTATTAGTAAGACAGTCCAACGAAATTATTTCAGAAAAACAACATTTGGCTGCATTATCATCAACGGATGATGCCCTGATTATGCGTGACATTGAGGCTTTGGAGCACAAAAAGACTTTGCGTCTATACATGACTGTTGGTGAAGGCACTGTGTTTTTATTAATTTTATTATTTGGGATTAATCAAGTACGAAAATCCATTCGTAAAGAAAATGAATTAGCCACACAACAAAATAATTTTATACTGAGCGTATCGCACGAACTAAAAACACCAATAGCTTCATCAAAGTTACAATTACAAACCCTGCTAAAGCATGAACTTGATAGGGAAAAACAAATTCAACTACTTAATAGTGCCCTCAAAGAAACAGATCGTTTACATAAATTAGTTGACAACGTGTTGCTAGTAACACAGGTTGAAAACAAAAACAGTTCATCTCATTTAACACCCGTTAATTTAAGCGAACTCATAGAACAAACTGTTGAAAGGTATTTTGAGATGTATCTTGAAAACAAGTGGATTAAATTAATTATCGAGCCAAACATTTTCATAAAAGGAGATAAGGATTTATTACCCTCAGTCATAATCAATTTAGTTGAAAACGCCATTAAATATTCTTATGAAACACTGGAAGTAATTCTTACTTTAAAAGCTGAAAATAACACTGTGTTGTTTGAAGTTGCCGATAAAGGTTGTGGCATCCCTGATTCTGAAAAACAAAAAATATTTGAAAAATTTTACAGAAGTGGTAACGAGGAAACTCGAAAAACAAAAGGCACAGGTATTGGTTTGTTCATCGTCAAACAAATTTGCAACACACATCATGCACTTGTTAGTGTCTCTGATAACAAACCATCTGGAAGCCTTTTCCAAATCTCAATTGATAAATCGCATCCTTAATTTATGCAGTTTCCAAAAATAATAAATGTATGTTCTTTCTTTTATTTGATTGTGGTATTAGCATCGTGCGGTACAGAAACTAAAAACAAACTCTTAAAAAAGAACAGCTCGACCCTATCTTACGCCAAACGATTTACCATAACGAAAGAAGAAAATGCTACTGTATTAGAATTGCTTGGTAACAAGGGGGATTCAGCAGTAACTGCAACTTTCGTATTATATTCAAAAACTAAACCTACTAATCATCAGGAAGCCTATTTTATTAAAACGCCTGTAAGTAAAGTGGCGTGTATGAGTTCGATATACACAATAATGCTGACTAAATTAGGTGAAGAAAAATCAATAGTAGCAATAGACAATGTTGACTATTACAACAATGTATATATACAACAAGCAGTTGGTGAACATAAAATCACAGAGCTTTCAAAAGGACTAAAAATGAACATTGAAAAAACAATGGCCCTCAATCCAGATTTAATTTTAACATACGGGATGGGAAATCCATCTATGGACGTTGATAAAAAATTAATTCAAGCAAACATCCCCATTGCTATTAGCCTCGATCATCTAGAGGAAACTCCTTTAGCTCGTGCTGAATGGATTAAGTTTTTTGCTTGTTTTTTTAATAAGGAACAATTAGCGGATTCTATGTTTTCTATTACTGAAAAAAAATATTTAGACTTAAAAAAACTAACGAAGCATATAGCTAATAGACCAACTGTATTAACTGAAATAAAATATGGAGATACATGGTATGTGCCTGCCGGTAATAGTTATGTCGCTAATCTATTAGACGATGCTGGAGCTAATTATTTTTGGAGTCATGAAAAACAAACCGGCAGTATTCCTCTCTCTTTTGAATCCGTTTATTCAAAAGCAAAAGACTGTGATGTTTGGATTAATTTATACCAAGTAAATACGAAAAAGGAATTATTAAGTTACGATGAACGCTATAGTTTATTCAACGCCTTTAAAAAAAACAAATTGTATAATAATAATAAAACTCAAAACAATAAAGGTTATAGTAATTTCTGGGAAAGCGGCATTACCAATCCAGATCAAGTATTGGCCGATCTAATTTCTATCATTTCTCCTACTCTACTTCCGAATCATTCATTAATTTATTACAAACAAATTGAGTAATTTTAGAACTTGAATACATCTAAATTTATACTCACTACTCTTTACTTAACGCTGATATTAACCGGCTTGTTTATTTGCGATATTTGTTTTGGTAGCGTCAATTTATTTTCCCTTGACTCTTCAAATTCTTTATTTTCAACTATCTTATATGATATACGTTTACCTAAAACACTCACATGCCTTATTGCCGGTTCTGGATTAGCGCTATGCGGACTATTGATGCAAAGCTTATTTAGAAACCCGTTAGCGGGGCCTTATGTGTTAGGCGTAAGTAGTGGCGCCAGTTTATTTGTTGCAATAGCAACGATGCTATTAACGTCCATACATGTTTCCGGATTTTTTCTACTTGGAAAATCAGTCGTTACAATGTTCTCTATTATGGGGGCTTTCGGCGTTACCTTTATCATCTTGATGGTATCTAAAAAAAGCAGAAGCAATGTTACTATTTTGTTAGTTGGGTTAATGTTAGCCCAAATACTAGGCGCCTTGCAAGGCTTGATAGAGTTTTTAAGTTCAGCTGATGGCTTAAAAACATTCATTATATGGGGCATGGGAAGCGTTAGTAATACTTCACTTTCAGACTTACTATTTATTTTTCCTATTTTTTTGATGACGGTTAGTTGTGCCTTTTATTTAATAAAACCCTTAAACGCTATTTTATTAAATGAACAATATGCTCAAAACTTAGGCATAAACACAAACTTGCTACGTCTTCAAGTTATTATTATTACAGCTATTTTAGTCGGAGTTATTACTGCATTTTGCGGACCAATAGCTTTTGTTGGGATTTCCGTACCTATTGCTTCCCGTTTATTTTTTAAAAGCTCACATCATTTACATCAAATTACTTTTTGCTTGCTGTTGGGTGCCTCTGCACTCTTATTCGCAGATGTAGTATGCCAATTAGTAAGTTCTCAGTTTATGTTGCCTATCAATACTGTTACAACATTAATTGGTTCGCCTGTTGTTATTTATTTATTATTCAAATCTAAATTAAGTATAGGATAACATGATACAACTTAAACATTTAGAAATTGGATATCACACGAATTCAAAGCGTAATAGTGTATTCAAAAACATTAACCTCAACTTTGAAGCTGTTGATTTAGTGGGTTTAATAGGCAATAATGGTGTAGGAAAATCTACTCTGCTAAAAACGATTACTGGAAATATAGCGCCGTTACATGGGGAAATTATACTCAATAATAAAAAACTTCATCAATTTTCAACACAAGATTTAGCGCAACACATTTCGATTGTTATTACTGAAAAAATTGGAGGGTTCAATTTAACTGTTTGGGATGTGGTCGCTACCGGAAGAACGCCCTATATTAATATGTTTGCGAAACTAAGTTCAGACGACGAAACTATAATAAACACTAGTCTTGAACAACTTAACATTAGCAATCTGAAACATAAACTCATAGATGAATTGAGTGATGGACAGAGACAAAAAGTAATGATCGCGAAATCGTTGGCGCAACAAACACCGATTATTATTTTAGATGAACCAACTGCTTTTTTAGATTACAGTTCTAGGCATCAATTATTTTTAATTCTGAAAAAAATATGTGATGAACAACATAAATTAATTATTGTGTCGTCTCACGATTTAGATCTTATGAAACACTATGTCTCTAAAACTATCGAATTAACTGAGGAAGGTGAGGTTAGCCTCAAAGTAAACTAAAAATACCTTTTACCTACTAAATAATTTTGTACGTAATCTTTAACGCCATCTTCAAGGCTTGTAAATGTTTTCGAATATCCTTGAGCAATTAATTTTTGCATATTCGCCTCCGTAAAATATTGGTATTTGTCCCTAATATCAAGCGGTGTATCAATAAATTCAATGTTCGGTTCTTTGTTTAACGCTTCAAATGTGGCTTTTGCTAAATCTAAAAAAGGACGAGCTTTTCCACTTCCCAAATTATAAATTCCGTTTTTCAATGGATGAGTCATCGCAAAAAACAACACGTCAATCAAATCTTTTACATAGACAAAATCGCGCAATTGTCCGCCATCCGTATAGTTTGGATTGTGCGAACGAAATAATTTCACCAAACCTTTATCTTGAATTTGATTGAATGCATGAAATATCACTGAAGCCATTCTTGCTTTATGAAATTCATTTGGTCCGTATACATTAAAAAATTTAAAACCTGCCCAGTTTGGAGGTGTGCTTGTTTGTGTGATAGCCCATTTATCAAAATCATTCTTACTGTCGCCATATGGATTTAATGGTTTTAATAAAGAGATTTTTGATTCATCATCATCATACCCAAATTCTCCTAAACCATAAGTAGCAGCTGAAGACGCGTATACCAATGGAATAGCATGAGATGAACAAAGATTCCAAATAGCTTTTGTGTAATTTAAATTAAGATTATTAAACAACTCAACATTAAATTCAGTAGTGTCGGTGCGTGCACCAATATGATAAACAAAATTAACTTCAGCTACATGTAATTTAAACCAATCTAAAAAGACGGAACGTTCAATTGTTTTAGAAAATTGTTTGGTGTTATAATTTGCTTGTCTATCTAAGTGAGAAAAATCATCAACTAAAATTAAATCCGTGTGGCCTTCTTTGTTTAATTTAGAAACCAAACAACTTCCAATAAAGCCTGCGGCACCAGTAATTACAATCATTGTTCTTATTTAATGATGGTTAGTTTTTTTGTAACAGCTCCGTTTTTAAACTCCACTTTCACTGTATAATTTCCTTGAGATAAAGACTCTATACTTACTGTTTGGTTATTAATTCCAACAAAGGCATTTAATGATTCTAAATATACTAATTCACCTAAGGGATTAAATACCGATACTTTAACATTTTGTCTTTCTTGCAAATAATAAGTTAGTGTAAACACATCGCTTGTTGGATTTGGAAATAGGTTTAATTGAACATCAGACTTCGTTAAATTTGCCATTCCAACTGTGCTTTCTGGGTCAGAGGTTAATTTAACCTCAACTGCATTTAATATAGCCTTTGAATCCGCATTGTTTTCTGAAAGAGTTCCGATTAAATAAATATTATACTCATTATATCTATACTCCCCATTCGTTGCAGTAGGTAAGGTGTAAGTGTATGTTTTACTATAGGTTTGGCCAGTGGTAGCTCCATTTGTAGGAATAATTCCTCCGGCACCAATAGTGCCATCAATGATTTCATCAACTACATACTGATGTTTGTAATCATTTGCCGTCATTAAATATGTTGCAGGGTTTGAACTTGAACTAAGCACTGAGCCAACTTGATAATAAGGAGACGAATTAATATTATATAAATAACTATGTTGATTCCAGTTATTGTCTGTCATGTCATTTATAGGCCCATATACATTATTTTCTTTCACATATAAATTTAAGCGATAATCCCCTTTTACATCTCCAACAAAGGTTGAAGAAACCGTCGCGCTTATCTGACGAGTAATAGAGTTATAAGAAACAGCCGAAATTGTTACCGTTGCCGGAACTAACATTGATTTGCGTTGCGTGAGATAGGTGTTCCAATTCAAACGATCAATCGCTACTTTACCATAAGACGGAAAATAATATCTATCTATCATTGCGCTAGGAAAACCATTATTATTAGCAGCACTTAATGTTGTTCCAACAGCAATAGCCATATTATCATGATCATGAATAGAAGTCACAATCACATTGGATGCCGCTAATGCTGTATCAATAGCAAATAATTTTGTTTGTCCATCAGGACACCAGCCATACGTTGCACTGGTAAACTCTTCTATAACTATTTTTTTATCTGGGATAGATGATGAAATAGTGATGGACCCAACAACGGTGTCATTACTATTTAACTGGTCTGCTTGTCCGTTGATGCTACTTACCCAAACCTTCAAATCATTATAAGATGGGGCTGTTGCAATTAATGGGATTGATATCGTGAATTGTTGAACACCTAAATAATTCAAAGCAGTGCTTAGGTTTTGTGTTTCTGATACTATTGAATTATTTCCTGCTTTATAGTTTAAGGTTATGCTCGAAATAGGCGTATAACCATTGTTTTGAAAGGTGGCGATAATCGAATTGTTAGTATTAATAACAGCATACTTATAGGTGTCGTTTGATTTCCCAACAACATCATAAGCATTAGGAATGTTTTTTACAACAATATCATCTAACCATAATTGGTATTTATCAATTGAATTATTTTTAAACGCAATACGTATATTTTGCCCAGCAAAAGCGCCTAAAGAAATACTCCGTGTTTGCCACAGATTGTTTTCAGCTGATTTAGAATATACTAATGTTGTGAAATCGCCCGCTGATGGTGCAGTAAGAGTGTTCGTAGAAACATACACTTCATAGCCATCTAAATTATTCGCATCTGGCGCCATCGCTTGCCACGTTAAAACACTATTAGAAGCAATGTTAGTAATTGTAGGTGTTATTAACCAACTAGAAGCATTAGCGCCCGTTGGAATAAGCCAAGATGTAGAAACCGCAAAGGTATCGGTAACGTTTGTTATACCAGCTGGCCTATAAGTTAACCATCCTTTTTGGCTTTGATACGCAGCTTTATAAGGGTAATTACCTGTAGCAGTGTCTGCATGTAAATTACCATTATTTATGCTTGTCATAGCAACCGGAACGTTTCCATACAAATAACTTTGTAAACTGCTATTAGCTGTGTAAGTTCCTGTGTTTAATCCAGAAACCGCATTAAATCGTTCGCTATACAAAACTTGTGCATGAAGGTTATTGAAAGTAATTGTAAGAAGTATAAGAAGTATTATTGTTTTTAACATAGGTATAAAATTGTAGAAGCTCCACAAAAATGCGGAGCTCCTACAAAAATATCATTAAAAAGCGAGTTATTATTTAGTTACTGTTAATTTTTTAGTTATTACACCATTTTTATTACTAATAATAAGTGTGTAAATCCCTGAAGGATAATCTTTAACATCTAAATTTATGCTGTTAAAACCTGCATTATATTTAGCTGTTTCCTTGTAAATACACTGCCCTAAAGGATTTAGCGACATAAATGTAACGTCTAAAGACTCAAGTAAGTTTAATTGAACAGTTGTTTCTGAACTTGAAGGATTAGGATAAACAACCGCTTTATCTTTAATGTTTTTTAATTCTTCAATCGCTGTAACGCCACCAACATTAATAATAAAAGTTAATGTATCAACTTGTGTTGTTCCGTTTTTTAAAACATACTTAATAGTATTTATTCCCATTGTTTTTCCCGAAAACATGTGGAGTTTTAACCAGCCAATGTCGCCAGGAAATAAGGTGGGCATTGCGCCACTTACCGGCAGCGTATTAAAACAAATACCACTATTACATAAATCGAATTCCGAATCAATTAATGTATCTTTTAAAATTAACTCCCACGTTAGATCAAGATTTTGAGAACCTGTGTTTGTAATTTCTATTCCATTAAAGTTTAGCTGATTAGTATCCACTACAGCCAAGTAATTTTGACTTGGCGTAAAGCTATAGGTTTGTCCAATTGTGTTATGATTACATAAAACAATCAATAAAATAAGGCTTAGCGACAGTTTTAGTGGAAACTTAATCATGTTTTTATTTGCTATTTAAAACAACAGAAGGTTGACGTATACGCCAACCTTCTATTTGTCTTTTAATAAAATTATTATTTAATAATTTCTAATTTACGGCTAACGTTTCCGTTGCTTGTAGAAATATTAATATTATAAATACCATTAGACCAGTTTTCGCTGTTTAAAGAAATTGTTTGAGTTCCAGCAGCTAAATTAGTTAATGTTTGTGAGTATACTGTTTGTCCCATTACGCTTAATACATTTACTGTAATTGTTTCGTTTTGAACTAAGTTCAATTCGATTGTTGCGTTGTTTTTAGCAGGATTAGGGAATACGGCTACGTTTGAAATAATAGATGATAATTCATTCACTCCATTAGCAGTAGCAGATGTTTTAAATAATTTAATATCCTGTGAACCCATTACACCATTCATTGTATAAAGATTAACACCTCCTGATTTAATTACATAATTGCCTGCGCCCGTTCCAGCATTAAAACCATCTCCGTAAGCATCATTTACTACTACTTTGTAACACTTATTAGGCACTACTACAAAATTAACTGTTGGTTGCACAGATGTTCCACTTGCTGCTAAATCTGTGTAAGGACCTCCAGAAGCAAGTACAGTTCCTGCAACTTCGTCGGTTATTTCCCAAGAAGTTTCTGTACCATATTGATCTTGAGTAAAAGTCATACTCATGTTTGTAGAGTTTGCAACTTTTGTAGTTAATGGAATTGATTTAGTAATCAAATTATTTGTTGTTATTGGGTCAGATCCACCATTTACTGATGCAATTGAAACATTTAATGTATTGGTTGCGCCTGCGGTGAAAACATAAGAAGGAAGAGAAATCACTGTTTGAGTATATGGAGCTAAATTTCCTGCAAAATTATATGTTTGTAAAGATCCTCCAGTTACAGAATAATTAATTACAGCAGATGTAATTGCAGTACTTCCTGTATTTGTAAAAACAAATGTACTTGGTTGTAAATTACCAGCACAAGTTTCAGCATCTGCTTTTAATAAGCTTACGCCGCCATCAATAGCATTTGGTATGTTTGTAACAGCAATAGGTCCAGTTGCTCCATTAATTGTTACGGATTTAGTTTCTGTAACAAAAGCCGCTAACTCGATATTACCTAATAAACAAGGGTTTGTTTTTCCTGTAGCTCCATAATTAGCTGGAATTGTGTAAGATCCCGTTGTAGTAAATGTAGTTCCCGAAGTAGTTGTAGGAATAGTAATTCCAAAATTACCTGCTGTTAAACCTGCACGTAATACATGGTTATGGTTATAGCTTCCGTCAGCATTGTAGTTACTAGCATTATATAATGGACTGCCATAGTTATGTTGAGGGCCTAATACGTTATCTTCTAATAACACCACTGTTAATGAGTTTGTTGTTACTGGGCTATTAGCTGTATAATACACCTGAGCTGTGTATGTCAAAACACGAGTTACAGCATCTACAACACCTTGAACAGCAACATTACAATAAGAAGATTGACCAGAAATAGTTGATCCCATAGAAGTCCAAGAGCCACGACCAGCAGCTATTACAGTTCCAGTTAAAATTGTTCTATTAATATCTCCTGCAGGATACCCTGTAATTCCCATTCCTGGTTGAGCAGCAATAGCATCTCCTATTGTAGTTTTTAAATCTGGTTCACCAGCGGCAACTGTTGCGTATCCGCCAGTATGAATGTTAATTAAAACTGTACCAGGATTGTTAGCATAGATGGTGTTTGCAACAGAGTGACCGTCTGGGCAATAACCGCAATAAATTCCGGTATATTCTTCTAATACAATATGTTTTTGTTGTACAGTTGTACTAACAGGTAATTGAGCGAACGCCGAACCTACTGTTCCTGCCGCTAATAAAGTGAATAGTTGTTTTTTCATGATTATAGTTGTTTTTGGTTTTTTATTATTTATTTATTGTGAATTTTTTAGTGATTTTAGTATTATTTAATGTAATAGTAGCGAAATATAAACCAGAAATTAACGCTTGAGAATCTATATCAATACTATTTTTACCCGCATATAATTCAATATGCTTGAAAGAAACGATAGATCCTAATGCATTGGTAATTGAAATAATCGCATTATTAACATCATATAACGATGTAACATTAATAGATGCTTTTGTAGTTGAAGGATTAGGAAAAACATCAGATACAGATGATAATAAAGATGTATTTGTTTTAATAGAAGCCGTTGGGTCATTATATTTCATAGTAAATTCCATAAAGTCTACTGTTGGATTATTAATATCATAGATGCGATATCTAATGCTTGATAAACCTGCCACTGATGCTTCGTCGTAATGCACACTAATTGGATGGTTATTTGCAACAGCATCTTGATTAGGCGTTAAGGTCTCTGATTTAGAAGTCATAGTGTTTGGCACTTCACAGGTTCCACCAAAACAAAAAAACGGATTTGCAGTATCTCCTACTGCAACGTAATTTCTGAGATCATAAAACATTTTCATTTTATATGTTTTAGTCGTTGAGCTGCTATTCTTAATGTTGATGTCATATTGATTACTCCCGAATGCTCCAACCGTTAAGTATATTACTTGACCATTAGAAATAGTAGCGCCATGAGCCGTTTCTGTAACCAACAAGGTTGATTGAGCAAAAAAAGCTAACGAACTCATCAAAAAAGCAGATGCTAGAAGTATACGTTTTTTCATATGAATAGAGTTTATGTGATAATTCAATAATTACTAATGCAAATTTGAGAAAGCAAAAGGTAAAAACCTAATTTGAATTCAAATTAAATTGTATTCCTAAATACCAAATCGTTTATTAAATTGGATAAAGTTTTCTTCTAAAACATCAATATTAAGTGTGTTTATAGTTTATTTGGCTTAAAACAGGCTAAAACATTAACGTGCATGTTACCGATTAATTTAAATCGGATTCCTAAATCGAAGGGAAATCTTATTTACAAAACCTATTTTTTATAAAAGCTCATCTCGTCACAATATTCCCAAACTTTTTGAGGCATGAAACACGACACGTTTTTTTTATCCTTTATTGCTTTTCTAATAAAAGAAGATGAGATTTCCATTAAAGGTGCGTCTGTAAAAACCACGTGTGGATGAGATTTAAATTCTCCGGAATCACAGTCAGGGCGCGGGTACACATAAATGAAATGATTTTTTAGGATCTCTTCGTAGTTTTTCCACTTCTTAAACGACTGTAAGTTATCCTCTCCCATTATTAATGAAAACTTATGTTGAGGATACTTTTCATATAAATGTGCTAATGTATTAACAGTAAATGAAGGTTGAGGTAAGCCGAACTCTATATTTGAACTTTTAAATAAAGGATTATCTTCAATAGCTAAATTAACCATATGCAACCGTTGATTTTGATCTAACAAACTTGCTTTATCTTTAAGCGGGTTGTGAGGAGAAACCACAAACCATACTTGTTCCAAGTTGGTAAACGAAGCCATATAATTAGCTAAAACAGTATGTCCTACATGAATCGGATTAAAAGACCCGAAAAATAAACCAATATGCATAGTGTAAAGTTAAACATCCTTTTTATATTTATACTACAGATTTTTAATTCGAAAATATATTTCAAATATTCATTATTAATTAAAACAATCTTATCTTTAAAAAAGTAAGTGGAAGAAACTAACATACCTGAAGGTATTATCAAGCAAGAATTTGATCGCGCGACAGAAAAGCTGCATGTAGCTGCTTGTTGGATTGGCATAGTGCTAAACTTAGTATGGTTCTTAGGCGATTATCTGAGCATTCCTGATTATTGGATTCCTTTTTTAAATTTTAGGATTTGTGTTTCTGCAATCAGTTTTATTTTATTGATGTTTAAAAAACAATTGAACCTCAGTATCTATAGTTGCTTGTTTATTTTGGTCCTTGGAATCTCCTTACAAAACGCTTATATGTGGAGTGTGATGGATATTCCTCATTTGCAAAAACACGCTTTTGCATACATGGTACTCTTTATTGGCGTTGGAATGCTGGTGTTATGGGAAATGAAACTGTCTATAATTTTAGTGACCGCCACTATCATAAGTAATATGGTGTTTTATCAGTTAAATAGTCACTTAACTATTGGCGACTTTATAACCAATGGCGGTTTGTTAGTTTTAACCGTTCTTATTTTTATGGTGTATTTAATTAGAAACCGTTATCGATTAACCTATAAAGAAATTAAAAGTCGTTTAGAATTGGAAAAATCTAAAACGCTTATCGAAATACAAAAAGAGGAAGTAGAAGAAAAAAATGAAGAAATAAAAAGTAGCATACGATACGCTAAAAGAATACAAGATTCATTGCTACCGCCCGATGCAATAATGGACGAGTTGTTTCATCAAAATTATTTTGTGTATTACAACCCTAAAGATATTGTGAGTGGCGATTTTTATTGGGCTGCACTAGTAAAAACTACAAGCGAAACACCTTATCATTTATCATTGGCTGCTGTTGTAGACTGCACAGGACATGGCGTTCCTGGAGCGTTTATGAGTATTGTTGGCAGTAATTTCCTAAAACAATCTCTTTCCGAAAAAACCGTTAATAATGTGGCTGAAGCCTTAGATTTTTTAAATCAAAAAACAATTTCTACACTTAACCAATCTTCAAATGCCGAAAATAAAGTAAGAGACGGAATGGATGTAGCGCTTATTGCAATTGACTATACAAAAAACAAATTGTATTATTCTGGCGCAAATAATGCCATCTATGTGTTTAGAAAACATATTGAAGAAACAGAAATTATTACATTAAAAGCTACCAAACAGGCCATTGGCTCCGTATCAGACATGATACAAAACTATCAATTAGAGGTTTTTGATTTACAAAAAGGGGATACCATCTATCTATTTTCTGATGGATATGCTGATCAATTTGGTGAAGTAGAAAATAAAAAACTAAACTATAAACGTTTCAAAGCTATATTAACAGAAGCCTTTGATCTACCTATTCATCAACAAAAAGCTCACCTTCAATCTCGTTTTGAATCCTGGCTAGGCAAAACTGAACAAACTGATGATGTGTGTGTGATGGGAATTAAGATCTAAAGGACTTGAGGGGAACGAAAAGACTTGAGAGACTATAGAGAGAAAAAAAGGAGGCAAGATATAAGGTGAAAGACGATAGAATTGAACATTAATATTCAAAAAACCTCGGTGTTCTTTGTGCCTATGTGGTGAAAAAATAAAATACAATTTAAAACAACAGTGCTTTTAAAAATAAGTGTAATTTTAAACGATGCTTTTTAAAGATATTGTAGGTCAACAAGCTACTAAAACCCGCTTATTAAATATGCTTCAGGGCGATAGGGTACCTCACGCCCTAATGTTTACAGGCCCTGAGGGAAGTGGTAATTTACCAACAGCCTTTGCCTTCGTACAATATTTATTTTGTAAGAATAAACAAGCAAATGATTCTTGTGGCGTTTGTCCTTCTTGCTTAAAAACAAGCAAACTCATCCATCCCGATTTACATTTAGTATTTCCAATTCCTGTAAGTAAAATAATTAGAACCAGTAATGACTTATTGCCTGAGTTCAGAGAATTGTTTCTTGAAACACCTTATACGACCGTTCGCGACTGGCTTAATAGCTTAGATGCAGAAAACAAGCAACCTATTATTCCTACCGAAGAGGCTAATGATGTTTTAAAAAAATTATCATATACGAGTTATGAAGGTGGTTATAAAATCATGGTGATTTGGCAACCCGAAAAAATGAATGCCTCCTCTGCTAATAAATTATTAAAGATATTAGAAGAACCACCTGAACAAACCTTGTTTTTATTGGTATGCAATAACCCTGAACAGCTTTTGACCACTATCATTTCGCGGGTACAACAAATTCCTTTTTATAAATTAGAAACAGATGATATTGCTAAAGGGTTGGTTGCTCAATTTGATTGCCAACCTCAAGCGGCTAAACAAGCGGCTATGTTAAGCGATGGAAGTTATAGAGAAGCGCAATTGCTATTACAACATACAGACGGTGGAGCAGCATACTTACAAAATTTCAGAACATTTATGTTAATCTCTCTAAAACTTGATGCTCCTAAAGCCATTCTTTGGATTGATGAAAATGCGAGAACTGGTCGCGAAAAACAAAAACAATTTTTGCAATATAGCCTTGAAATATTCAGAGATTGTTTGATGATGAACTTCGGAAGCATTTATTTAGTGATGCATTCGGGAGAAGAAAAAGATTTTATTACAAAGTTCGCTCGCTACATTCATCAACGTAACTATGAAAAAATATTAGAAGAATTTAATTCGGCTTTTTACCATATTGAGCGTAACGCTAATCCTAAAATATTATTTATGGATTTGATCATGAAAACAAATGAGTTATTGAATATGCCTGCATAATTTTTCTATCTTTTTCCTTAGATGAAAAAGAAACAATCACGCCTTGGCGTGACAAGTCAAAAATATGCGCCACGCTCCTCTCGGAATTCTACGGATTTTACGCTCCGCTAAATCCTTGAATTCTCGATTCACCCCAACTCTGCTCGCATTTTTGACAATCCAACGCTCTTATTCTATTCGCCATTTTCTTATAAAAAGTTTGCATCTTCTTTACAAAAGATTATTAAATAATTGTGTTTTCCTCGCTAAGTTTAAGTATACTTAAATAAACTTAACAATCCCTTTATCCTCGCTGACTACCGTTAACAAAAAAAATAAAAAAACCGCTTTAAATAAAATTATATTTACAGTATGGTAATTACTCTTTTAAAAGAAAGCCTTGTATTTGCTTGGCATGCTTTAGTATCAAATAAACTTCGCACCTTTTTGAGTTTATTAGGTATTACTATTGGCATTTTTGCCATCATTACTGTATTTACTGTAGTTGATAGCTTAGAACGAAACATTCGCGGAAGCGTGCAAAGCTTAGGTGACAATGTAGTATTCGTTATGAAGTGGCCCTGGACATTTGGACCTGATTATCCATGGTGGAAATACATGAATCGCCCTGTTCCAGCTTATAAAGAACTGGCTGAAGTTCAACGAAAATCAAAATCGGCAGAAGCGATAGGTTTTAGAATTGCGAGTCGTAAAACATTAAAACAACAAAACAATACCATTGAAAACGCTACTGTATCAGGCTGGTCTTATGGTTATGGAAAAGTGAAAGCATTTGATATTGCCGAAGGTCGCTATTTTACCGAAAGCGAAGCGGATGCAGGCTATAATGTTGCAATTTTAGGCGCTAACATAGCCGAAGGCTTATTTCCAAATAACCAATACCCTATAGGGAAAATGGTAAAAGTAGCTGGAAAAAATTGTAAGGTTATTGGATTATTTAAAAAAGAAGGAGAAAGCTTGTTAGGTAATACAATGGATAATCAAGCCGTAATTCCTTATAATTTTGCTCGGTTGATGATGGACGTTAAATCAGAAAACAACGATCCTTTTATTGCTGTAAAAGCCAAAGCTGGTGTTACGAATGCTCAACTGAAAGATGAGCTCACTGGAATTATGAGAAGTATTAGAGGCCTGAAGCCCTTAGCTGACGATGATTTTGCATTGAATGAAACAAATTTATTAAGTAAAAACTTTGATGGTTTATTTGACATTGTAGGCATTGCCGGCGCTATTATAGGCGGTTTTTCAATATTAGTTGGTGGTTTTGGAATCGCGAATATTATGTTTGTATCAGTAAGAGAAAGAACCAACCTTATAGGAATTCAAAAATCATTGGGTGCTAAAAATTATTTTATCCTTTCACAATTTTTATTTGAAGCCGTGTTTTTATCACTTATTGGTGGTATTATAGGGCTTTTGCTTATTTACCTATTAACCTTGGTTGCAGGAAACGTTGTTGATATGGAAATATCCTTAACTCGTTCGAACATCATTTTAGGTTTAACAATATCTGTTTTGATTGGCATTATCAGTGGATTTATTCCAGCCTATAGCGCCTCGCAATTAGATCCAGTAGAAGCAATTAGAAGCACTTAGTGAAGAGAAGGAAGAGAAGGAAGGGACTTAAGAGATAAAGGACATAAGACATCACTATTCAAACAACTAAAAACTATCAACACATAAACCCTCAGCGAACTTTGCGCCAACTCAGCGTTCTCTGCGGTTAAACTAAAAATTAAAAAATGGCACAAGTAACTCGACCAAAAATAATTTCTGTCACAGGTGTGATGGCTATTATATTTATTTTATTAGCCTTTCCAATGTTGTTTACTCCATCTATTAAACGTATGGGAGATTTTGTCCCCATGATCTTAGGAATTATCATCACGCTTCAGTTTGTATCTGTTATTGGCATTTGGCACATGAAACAATGGGGTGTCCAATTGTTTATCGTCATGTTTTGTATTCGTGTCATCACGTTTATGTTTTTAGAACTTTACGAATTCAGATTTTATTTTAATATTTTTTATTCAGTTCTTTTTATCATCTTCTTTTTATTTCATTACAAAAAAATGGATAAAAATTTATAAAACGCTGATGTTTGTGATTAAAGAAGATTTGATTTTCGAGAAAAATTCAACAACATAGGAAACATAGGCATTAGCGCTACAGTCTATATCAACTATTTGCCTATGTGGTTTCTGTAATTTAATGACAATTATAAATTCAAAGATTCCTATTTGTATTTTTGTCACATCGAGCGAAGTCGAGATGAAATAATTAGTTCTTCACGCACAATGCGTGACTCGAACCGACATTAAACTGTTTAACAAATGTATTTGATATTACAACAAGGTTTGTTTAATATCGGTCTCTTAAAGATAATTTCTCCGAAGACTTTTCTTCTTTACCAGCCAACACAACCACAATTTCTCCTTTCACAGTTTTAGTCGTAAAGTGCGCAATGAGCTCATCTACAGTACCACGAGCTGTTTCTTCAAATAATTTAGAAAGCTCACGAGATACTGATACTTGCCTATCAGCACTTAAGTATTCTTTAAACTCTTCTAATAATTTTACTAAACGAAATGGTGATTCATAAAAAATCATAGTACGCGTTTCGTCTTTTAATGAAAGCAGTTTGGTGTGTCGTCCTTTTTTTTGTGGCAAGAATCCATAAAACACAAAACTATCACAAGGTAAGCCACTGTTCACTAATGCCGGCACAAAGGCAGTAGCGCCAGGTAATGTTTCAACAGCTACGTTTTGTTTAATGCACTCGCGTACTAATAAAAACCCTGGATCAGAAATGGCGGGGGTGCCGGCATCAGAAACTAATGCCACCGATTTATTAGAACTTATTAGTTCAACAATTTGCTCTACTGTTTTGTGTTCGTTATGTGCATGGTAAGAACGCAAGGGTTTTTCAATTTGAAAATGCCTCAGCAAATGAATGGTATTACGAGTGTCTTCCGCTAATATCAAATCCACCGATTTTAAAACCGTTACGGCTCTAAAAGTCATGTCTTCTAAATTCCCAATAGGGGTAGGAACTATGTATAGTTTTGGTGTCATAATATATACACTAAATATACTGCTTTTTTTGTTTTGGAAAATTCAATAAGGTAATGATGTAAATTAATTAGTCTCTACCCGGAAATATATAAAAACAAGCTTGCGAATAATAGTAAACTGAAAAGACTATGTATAATTTTATAATATAAAATTATGACAACGCATTCTTTCAGAACAACTGCCCCAGTTAAGGAACAACAAAAGCCTTTAACAAAAATTTCACTTAAACCATTAACCGAACTATTAACGAAAGCAAAAACCGTTGAAGAGCCAACTATTGATAAAGAACCTGAACCCAAACCAAGTTTAGCTAAGGCATTTGATATCACTAAAAACCCACAGAAAGTAATTGAAGCCTTTACAAATGCCTTAATAGCCAAAGACTTAAAGGCTCTTTCAAATTTGTTAGATAACGATGGCGCTTTTATAGTAATTAATAAAACCTTTGAAACCGTTGCGGTTATGAAAGGACAATATGTAAACTGGCTACGTTTTAAACTACAAACCGAAAGTGTAATAAGTGTGGATATGGACACCTGCGCAGGTTGTTCCTTAGGCAAAACAGTCGTTATTTATAATGATGGAAAGTTTCCATGGAAGGTAAATAATATTGAAAATGCACTAAAAGGTGGTTTAGATTTTATAGTTAAAAACGGAAAAATAACACAAATAAAATTTTGCTATAAATTTAAAAACACCATCAACAAACATGGTTACGAAAAGCGTTATGAAATCTATAAAAGCTATATTGATAAGGGTTATACGAAAGCAGAGGCAGATAGATTAAGTGAGGAGGAATGGAGGTAAATAAGTAAATTATAAAATATTTTATTTTGAATCAATAAAACTAGACCTTGTACTAAATTTAGTATCAAAATCTATTATTAGTAGCCTAACTATGCAAGAAATTTTATTAGCTTTAAGGTGATAAAATACAATTACTTTACCTGAATATAATATAATTGTATTTACAACCAATTAAATATAATGTCATGATAAATTATCAAACGCTTATTAATAGATTTGGTATCAACCCATTTTTAAACTATAATTCTTATAATGGCAGCATTTCATCATATGCTGGTGCATATAGTCTATCTTTAAATCAATTATCGAATTGTATTTATACACCTAAACATAAGGAATGGGAGGTGTCAAAAATTGACGAGTTACATAATATCAAAAATGCAAATTTTATTTTTGAAGAATATATACTTAAAGTAAACTCTTTTTTAAGAGAGAGGGATAAGGAAGGTAATATTATTGATTTTAAATCCTTTACTCAACTGGATAGGAAACTAAAATTATTTAAAAGTGAAATTATTGACAAACAAAACTACTCATTAAAACGAAAAGAATTAATCGATAATTTATTTTCAAATGAAAGATTTAAAGAAGTATACTTTGAAAAAGAAGGTAGCAGAGATTTGGGATATGTTAATTTTAATAATAATAAAATCTCCCCTTTTGATTCTACTCCTGATATAGATATATTTTGTGACGCAACCAACCTTCTTTCTTTGGTATATTGTAACTTTATTGACTTTAATCGTAGCGACAACGGATGGTATGAAAACTTCAAAAATCACGGTCATATATTTCATGAAATAAAAGAGGGAACTGCTATCGAAGACGCATTTTTTATAATTGCCGAAAAATTAGGGTTAAGTTCATTTTTAAAACATGATTTTGATAAAATAACTGCAAATTTTAAAGATGGTTCAAGGATCGAAATATATGATATTTTAAATATTGAGGATTGTCATGGAGAATTTAAAGATTACAAGGATCTAAGTGAAATAAATAATTCAAATATTGAAAATTCTTTAGATTTTACAGAGCGACTAGAAAATTATGAGTCATATCTGTCATCGTGGAGAAAAGATATATATTATAAAATTTATTACAAAGACATAAAAATAAAGTTAAGCATCCCTTTAGAAATATTAAATCTTAAGCTGAAAACTGATATGCAAAGGAAGAATATTAAATGCGTAGACGGAAAATTTATTTTCGATTTATTCGGAAAACGATCTCCAATTTTTCACTTCAATTCCATTATTGGAGTTATTAAAAAAGAAAAGGCTATTAAAAGTAAAAATAGTGTTGATGATTTGATTGAATATGGTCTATCTGTAATAAGCGACATATCTGTAAATCAAAAATGGCATGAAATTACGAAAGCTAATCCTAATTTCAATTTACCGGAAGATAATAAAAATCGCTTCAACAATGAACAAATAAATAATAATTTACCACAAACATTTTTTGACAACAATAACTTTGATTGCCGTTGGAATACTGATGATGACACCCAGAGAAATACAGATGATGATTGGAATTATTTACGTAAGGATTTTGGTGATGATTCAGAAACAGTTTATTGGAATCATGATTAATACAACCTGACATTTGTAATCGTATAGTCCCACAATATCAAATACACCATAATTAAATTTCAAATATTAAAATGCAAATTACCATCAAATCAATACACGTTACCGAAATGCATGAAAAAACTTGGGGCAGAGTTTATATACAATATGAACAAAACAACCAAGATTTTTTTATTTTTAAAAACTGGCTTTATTTTGACGAGAAGATTTATAAAAGTATTGGTAATTTACTTTCTGCTAATGAAGAGTTTAATAATGAAGAAATTGGCAAACATCATTCTATATATTTATGGTTTCCTTCAGAAAAACGCCATGTATTTCATAACTTCAAAGATGTATTAAATGGAGATGCAGATCAATTGTATTTAACAACACCAAACTATAAAGCTCAGTACGGCACTCCTTCAGCCATTTTGAAACGCCTATTAATTGAGCTCAAAGCTAATATAGGCGAACCACTATCTAATAGAACAGGATGGTATGAGCGATATCAAACCCCAGCAATTGTATTAAGTGAATTAGTATTTGATGCCAAATATAAAATTACACTGCCATTATATGATGTAGAAATAAAATTAGAGCCCTTACTAAAATTAGTGTACTGTTTGTTTTTAAATCATTTAAAAGGCATCGCTTTAAAAGAAATCAGTAATCATACAAATGAACTTCGTTCAATTTACCAAAGTATAAGCCCCAATACCGAAAAAGATATAATTAACAAAAGAATTGATGAATTATTGAATATAACGAATGATTCCTTGCACCAAAAAATCTCAAAAATCAACAAAATATTTAAAGATGAGTTAGGGGATAATATTGCTTTGCCATACCAAATATTAGGTAGTGCAGGGCAACCATATAAAATAAATTTAGAAGTTGATTTAATAAAAAAGTTAGTCTAACTGTCTTGCAATTTTTAGGCAGATAGATATTTTAAATAATATAAGAGCATTATGCGAATTTGTGTCATCGTGGACCTTGGTTTGAAGATAATTTAAAAAAACAAGCTTGCGAATTTTAGTAAAACCTTTATAGTGTGATTAGTTTTGTCGTAACATTAAACTAATCACCCATGAAATCAGCTATTATTCTATTTGCTATCGCAATAACTAATTACACTCACATTATTGCTCAAGTTAATTATTATCCATCTGTACAATGGCAACCAGCAGTTCCTGCCAAACAAAATTCGAATTCTACAAATACTAACCAAAGCAATCCAAATTATCAGCAAGTTGAAACGCCTTCGTATCAGCAACCTACTCAGCCAATAGCCTTAGAAACACGTGCAATAGGATTCTATGAAGAAGGCTATGGCGATAATTTGGCGTGGAAAAGAATGAGTTTAAAAATAGAAGTTATAACAAATCGTTTTGGGCAAGATGAAATTAAAATTGTTGCGTTTAAAGATGAGGCTATTGCCTATTGGACAACATTGAATTATAGTAATGTTACAAAAACGTATGGTGAAATATCAAAAGATTTTTCTTACCAAGTTTATGTATTAGGTAAAACAGTTTATTTTAATATTTAATTTCTGATAGTATGAAAAAATTATGTGTTTATAGTTGTTTTATCGTTGTGTTTATTTTTAAATATAACTCAGGTTACTCACAAATTATAACAGTATCAACAGGTTCTGTAGAAAGTTATGCGTATTACCATCCTACAACAGCTGCGGTAACTTTAGTTGATACAATCAATGGACAATATAGGTCTATAGCTATTGATACTATTGGCAAAAAAATTGGAATTACGTATCTTGTTGATCAAGATTCAATTTCCATTCAATATACTATTGACAAAATTTATCGCACAAAAAATTACAACTCAATCACTAAAAGATATTCTAACAATTTAAACATACTTACGTTTGATTCTGAAAATTATCCTTTGTTAGTAATGATTTCGATTGATTTAAAAACAATTTATTTATACTATTATTGGAATAGTAAAAGCTCCATATTTATGAAAAGTGAAAAAATAGCAGTAACAAAAAGAAAGAATATAATGTTGCATTGAAAATTAATTGTCAATTTTATTTACTCAAATCAATTTGCTCATCACCATTTTGATAGGGTAAATAAGAAAAAATAAATTGAAACATTTCCTGAGTGGTTCTCATGCTTTTTACAGCTTCACCCTGAACCACCTGTTTTGGTGGATGATTGGGATTGAATGGATTTTTTGATGTATTGTCAAACGTGCCATATACATGAATCGTTGTGCCTGCCGAAATTTTAATGGGATGCTGATACGTGTAATAATACTGCCATCTGAAATCCCATTTTTTTATTTTTATTAAAGGAATAGTGTCGCCATTGGGTTTAATAGCGAAGGCCAAAAAAGTTTTGCCCAATAAGTGCATGTGCGGATTAACGGACAGCAAAGAAATATCAGCATCTAATGTTGCTTGCGTATGAAAGGTTTGTATTTGATTAGCACGTAAAACAAATTCCGGTTCAATTTTAGAAATACCAAATGTTCCCAATTGCGTTTCTCTGATTGGTCGTTTAGGTTTAGGGCCATAATACACATTAATGTGCGAGCTATCTAATACATCGGCATTGCTTGGGCCGTAATGAATACTCTTTAAAAAAATAGCTGAGGTTTTGTTGACCTTATAACCACCAATTTCGTTAGGGTATCTTGGAGGTGTGTATCCTGGAAGATAATATACTGTATTAGGCGTTAGCGTAGGAAATGTGCCATCATCATTTAAAATATTTAATTGCGCATATAATTGCTTATAATCTTTATATTCATCTAGCGCATAGGATAAACCAGACTGTAATTCTTGTTTCTTTTCTTCGTCATAATTAATTAAATGGCCGTTGATGTGATGCGCTAGTTTACGCTGATCTGGAACAAATTCAAAGTAACGCACAAAGGTGTCTTTTGCAAATTTCATTGGAATTTTAACTATGTAAAAATGGTCATCACCATTTCCTTTAATAGGAACCGCTCTGTTAAATCGAATTACAGTATCAGGTTTTCCTAATGACGAACCATAATAAAACGATGGTGCCTTTGGTGTTTTTGCTTCATCACCTTGTAGTGATCCATTATCAACCCAGCGTTTTATCAATTCTATTTCATCGGCTGTAAGTATGCGTTCACCAATAAAATGAGTATAACTGGCATCAGCCGGCCAAGGTGGCATATAATGGACTTGTGTTACAAATTTTATTTTGTTTGCATTTTTTTTTGCATCAGCATACGACATTAATTCAAACGGCCCGCTTTCTCCAGCTCTATGACAAGGAGTGCAGTTCTTATAAATAATCGGAGCAATATCTACAAAGGTTGGGTTTTGTTTTATATCAGACAAGTGTTGGCTTTCAGTACAACCAAAAAAAACAAAAGATATCCATATAATACTTAATTTATTTTTCATTTTTTGCTAATACAAATATAGTATCTGTTTTCAATGGAATATAGCGTTGATAATAATAGCTTTTATAAACATGATAGTTAATTAATTTCCCTCGCGTTATCACGTATTTGTTCTCCGGAATATTATTCCATTTTTTAAACCAAAAAGCACTATCTCCAAAAGATGAGGCGCAATGCTCTAACCCGCCATTTATATCAGTATCTGTTAATCCCTCGGTTTGTTTTAATTCATTTATAATTTTCCATATGGTTCTGTGTCCATTAAAATAATCTTTGGTTGCGAAAACTGAAAACAACATTAGCAATACAATAAGAATGCTTACTATGATTTTTTCTTTTATAGGCGGATTGTATATGTAAAAGATAATTGGAATAATTAATATCGAAAAAATCATAATATAGCGATCGAAAATAGGGCTGGCAATGGCTAAAAATGAATAGTAAAAAAACAAGGAGATAATTAAAATAAGCAAAACAATGTGTTTTGAAACATCAGTCGTGCGCCAGTGTATTACTTTAAAAACAAATTGAATTAACACTAATAATAAACTGAATGAGCCAGTAAATGCTAAAACACGGATAATGCCGAATAAAATGAGATCGTGAGCGTGTTGCGAATTAATCCCTAAAATATATGTGTCATATAACGTATCAGGACCAATACCGCAGTTGTATAGGTAATTTCCAATTGGAAATTTTCGCAGGCTCCAAGACACTGGTATCATTAATATTAGAGAAATAATAAATTGTTTTTTAGTATTAAAAAACAACTTTTGTTTTATGTAATGGTATAGGTACGTTAATAAAATAGGAAACAATACAAACCCAGAAAAAGACACATAATGTATCCAGCGTTTTAAAAAATTAATACCAATTTCAGGAACTGTTATAGAACGAGCGGTAGTAGATGTTCTAAAGAATAGGTATGCATATCCGGTGTTTGCATTGCTTATATAAAGCCATCTTTCGAACAGATATAAAACTAATAATGAAAGCGTAATTAATAGCATATTTTTAACTGTTATTTTTTTCTCTAAGATGATATCTGAAAAAAATAACCCTATGATAAAGGCTAACGCTAATTGCCTAATTAATAAAGCCCAAATTAATAGTAAAACACTAAGGCAATAATATTTTAATTTATTAGAACGTTTGAATTTCAAATAAAAATAAACCGCCATCATAATGCTTGTTATAAAAGGAACGTCGGTCATATACGAATTTGATAGACTTAAAAATAAGGGGTCAGCCATCACAATTAATGTTGCTAAAAAGGCTTGTTTATTTAACATTCCTACATATTCTTTAACTAAAAAATAAAAAAAAGTTATGCCCGTAAAAGATAATATAAGCGTAGACATTCTTAATACATTATATGAAAATCCGAATATGGTAGTAACCAGCTTACCATAAAAAAGATGAGTTAACATTGATGCGTATCCCCAATGTGCATTATTAATGTAACTATCGAATTGTATTGTTTTTAGCGCCTTTGCATAAAACCAATCATCATTTAATGGAAAATCACCAATAGGATTCAAAAGTAATTCACAACAAACAAAAACCACAAACAAACCTAAAATGTATTTTATATTAGATTGTTCGGAGTCTTTTAGTTTATTATTACTCCTGAACATACACTCTTTTTACACGGGTTGAAATACTCGTTAAAACCTCGTAAGGTATTGTATTCATTGCTTTTGAAAGATTCAACAATTGTTCATTCGTGTCAAAAATAACAACCTCATCGCCTTCTTTACAAGAAACAGCTGTAATGTCAACCATACACATGTCCATGCAAATGTTTCCAATGGTTGGGCACAACACCTGATTGATTGAAACCGAAAAATTGCCATTCCCTAAATTTCTATTAAAGCCATCGGCATACCCTATGGGGATAGTAGCAATGGTAGTTGGTTTCGTTACCAACCCTTTTCGGCTATACCCAATGGTTTCGCCTACCGGAACTTGTTTAATTTGCGATATTTTTGTTTTAAGAGAACTAATGTTCTGTAAGTTCTGTTGTTCAAGGGGGTTAAACCCTATACCGTACATGCCAATACCTAATCGTACCATATTGTATTGTGCATGTTTAAAGCGAGTGATGGCTCCTGAATTACAAATATGTTTAATAGCGTTATAGCCAATAGCCTGTTCAATTTGAGTTGCCTGCTTATCGAAAGAAGAAATTTGAGCCTGTGTGAAGTCATCGAAAGCCTTATCGTCACTACCTACTAAATGCGAGAAAATACTTTTTACATGTAATGATGTTTCTTTTTGAAGCCATGCGCACAACTCCGAAGTTTGATCTTCTTCAAATCCTAATCGACGCATGCCAGTATCTAATTTGATATGAATAGGGTAAGGTTCTGAAATTGCCTTATTTTGCAGTGCTTTCAAAAATTCGTTTGCAACTTTAAAAGAATAAATTTCCGGCTCCAATCGATATTCTATCATGTCGTCGTAACCTGATTCTTCAGGACTCATTACCATAATTGGTAAATGTATACCAGCTTTACGAAGCTCCACGCCCTCATCGGTATAAGCAACCGCTAAATAATCGACATGATGGTGTTGTAATGTAAATGCAATTTCTGTACTACCACTTCCATAACCTGTAGCTTTTACCATACACATTAATTTGGTTTCCTTCTTTATTTGTGTGCGGTAAAAATTTATATTATGAATTAATTTATTCAAATTAATTTCTAAAACTGTATCGTGGCTTTTTTGTTGTAATAATTTACTAATAGCTTCAAATCCAAAGCTGCGAGCACCTTTCAAAAGAATAATACTATTTGTAAATTGTAAATCAGAATTAGTTTTGCTTTCTAATATAAATGCAGATGTGTTTTCAAAAAAATGAGCATTCAATTTAAAAAAGCTTTTTTGAGAAGAGATTTCTTTCCCAATACCGATAATAGTATCTATATGAAATTGAGCCAATAGCTCAGCAACACTGTGGTATAATTCACCACTTAATTTTCCACTCTGCTCGATGTCTGATAAAATAACTACTTTTTTTCCTCCCCGATGTTGTTGCTTTTGATGATGCAGTGCTATTTCCAAAGCATTAATATCGGAATTATAAAAATCATTAATTAAGATGCAATTGTTATTCCCTAATTTTAATTCTAAACGCATAGCTACTGCTTGTAACACTAACATACGCTTTTCTATTTCCTGTTGCGGAACCTTAAGGTGCAATAATACGGCCCAGCAGGTAACGGCGTTATCAACACTTGCCGCATCTGTAAAGGGAATATGAATGCTTATGTGCTCGTTATGATATATTGCACTAATAACTGTATGTGTAAATAAATTTTCTATTTCTAACACCTGAAGCGTTGCTTCTGTTGATTTAGAAATCAACATATACTCTTTATTGATTGTATTGATTTGCTGATCATCTATGGAAAGCGCATTTACAATTACTGATTGGCAGTGTGAAAATAATTGTAATTTTTCTTTTAGCTTTTCTTCTGGTCCTTCAAAACCTTCATCATGAGCTGATCCTAAAGAAGTAAGCACGCCAATCGATGGTTTAATAAGCTGATTAAGAATTGCCATTTCTCCAACTTCAGAAATACCTGCTTCAAAAATACCTAAAGTATGTTGTTGATTTAACTGCCAAAGCGAAAGTGGAACACCAACTTGAGAGTTAAAGCTTTTGGGACTGCGACAAATGTTATAATCCTCTTTTAATAGTTGATAAAGCCACTCCTTTACAATTGTTTTTCCATTGCTCCCTGTAATTCCTATTACTGGGATTCTGAATTGATCTCTATGATAAGTCGCCAATTTTTGAAGTGCAAGAAGTGTATCCTCCACGACTAAAAAACAAATATCTTCTCCTAAACCTTTACAATTATCTGGAATATGATTGACTAAAAAAACAGTAACACCTTTTTTATATAACTCTAAGATGTATTGATGCGCATCATTACGACTTGTTACCAATGCTATAAAAAGCGTATGATTTGGGTCAGTTAATTGCCTACTATCTATCAATAAATGTTTAATAGAATTTTTATGTTCGCCAATGAGTTTGGCGCCTATAATTTTTGATATGTGTTGAGGATTGTACAGAATAAAAAAGTGGTTTATTTTATACAAAATAAACCACTTTTAATTGAATTAACTAATTTTTTAATCTATGAATTTACTAATAATTTAAAGCCTTTTCCGTGAACATTAACAATTTCAACTTTAGAATCATCTTTTAAATACTTTCGCAGTTTGGCAATGTAAACATCCATACTTCTGCCATTAAAATAATTATCGTCTTGCCAAATTGTTTTCAAGGCAAAATTTCTATCTAATACATCATTTTTATGAACGCACAATAACCGCATTAATTGACTTTCTTTTGTAGTTAATTTGTGTTCTTTCCCATTAATAATTAGCGCTTGAGTTTCGGAATTAAAGGTATAAGACCCAATTGTAAAATTAACATCCTCTGTATTATGCACGCGCTGTTTACTACTTCGTCTAACAACTGCTGTAACTCGAGCCAATAATTCATCCATGCTAAAAGGCTTAGTGATATAATCATCAGCGCCAGCATTAAAGCCTTCAATGGTATCTTCCTTCATACTCTTTGCTGTTAAAAAGATAATAGGCACATGTTTGTCTGTAACTCTAATCTCTTTTGCTAATGTTAAACCGTCTTTTACAGGCATCATGACATCAAGTAGTAACAAATCAAATTCTTGTTTACAAAATGCATCAAATCCTTTTTTACCATCTGTAGCTAGTTTAGTTTCAAAACCTTTTGCTTCTAAATATTCTTGCAAAAGCGTTCCCAAATTTGGATCATCCTCTACTAACAAAATTCTTGTTTTTACGTTTTCCATGTGATTTTTATTTGTTGTTTTATTCTTCTGATTTATTTGGCAATATAATTCTAAAGGTACTGCCTTTTCCTAATTCACTATTAACATTTATTGTGCCATTATGTTTAAGCACTACTGCTTGAACATAGCTTAACCCTAAGCCAAAACCCTTTACATTATGAACGTTTCCAGTAGGAACACGGTAAAATTTATCAAATATTTTTCGTTGATTTTCTTTACTAATCCCTATCCCATTATCTTTTATACTTATTTCGATACCGCTTTCGATATCTTTAGTAGACACATTAATAACGGGGGAATCCTTTGTATATTTTATCGCATTATCAATTAAATTGAAAATGATGTTAGTTAAGTGAAGTTTGTCAGCATTGATAACAGCGTTAGCTGCCCCTAGCGATACTGTAATGGAGCCCTGGCGAGCATCAATTAGAAGCTGCGTGTTACTTATTGCTTGGTTTATGATGTCGTGCACATCCACATCGCTACGTTTCAATTTAAACTCTCCTTTATCTAAGATAGATGTTTGTAAAATGCTTTCTACAAGCACACTAAGGCGTTTATTCTCATCACGAATCATTTTTACAAATCGATTTTGTTTCTCAGGTGTTTTTACAATCGTGTCGTCATTCAACATTTCTGCTGCCAACGAAATAGTACTGATCGGTGTTTTAAACTCATGGGTCATATTACTAATGAAATCGTTTTTAATAATGGAAAGCTTTTTTTGTTTAGAAATAGTTGAAATGGTATAATAAAAAGCAAATATTAAAATGAGAATAATGACAGAAGACAAGAGCAACATCACCCACATGGTTTGTAATAAATAATTTTGCTGATTAAGAAAATTAACTGTTAAATACTGCGGTGTAACAAACACATTGTTAGGTGATAAATTAACTTTAAAATAACAACCAGCCGAATCACAATCGCGTTGTGGTTCTTTATAGTTTCCTTTTGATTTCGAGTTTTGTAATTTATTTGTTACGGTGTATTTGAATTTTGCACCTATACCTTGCAATTTTAACTCTTGGTGAAGAATACTATCTAATAAAACAGAATCTACCTTTGGCTTATAATCCTTATAAACGTTAATACTGATAAGCTCATCAAATAAATCATTTACCGTTTCTGTTTTAGATTGTAAAAGCTCTTTGCGCAAATTGTCAATATTTTTAGACGTATTTTGCGAGGCATGCAATAACTCATAAGGCAAAAAATGGTTTTGTGAATTAAGCGAATCGCCTACAAATTCTTTTTGTGACAAGCGGCTTGTAACAACACCACAAGAATCAGTACTCAGCTCTTCAAAAATACGAACCTGTACATCTTTTCCACTAGGGTTATTAAGTGTAACAAGTCCTTGTTTTGAAACACGAACTCCTTGTTTACGTAATTTAATTTTCTTAATGTTTTTATTGGTAGTAGCTATTTTTTCGAGTACATAAGATGTTGTCTTAAGGGCCTCGTTTACATGACGGTCAAAATCTTCTTCTTTAAGTGTAACCGAACTTTTAATCCAATAAATCTGTATAGCAATAAGTGCAATGAGTGCAACTCCTACTAAAACAGATATGATTCCTAAATTATGTTTGTTCATGTTATAACAAATATAACAAAGTAAACGCTTGAATTAGCGAGCTATTAACGTTTTTTAACTGGAGAGAAAGCGAATAAAAACTAAACTTGTTTTTCTTCCTTCTTATTAAATAAATTCAAAAAACTGGTTACTAAAGACAATACTAGGCTAAACCATAATGCTGTCCAAAAACCATCAACCTTAAATCCATCCACTAATTTATCAGCAAATAAAATAATAATGGCATTTATCACTAATAAAAATAAGCCTAACGTAAAAAATGTAATAGGCAATGAAAGTATCGTTAAGAGTGGTTTTACAATGGTATTTAAAAAGGCTAATACAACGGCTACTAATATAGCGGTTGTAAATCGGTTGAATTCTGGTGAATCGCCACTGTAAAACTGATTGTTTCCTATAGTGACTCCATCTAAAAAATATGCCGTGATAAGAACTGCCACAGCTGAAACAAAGAGTTTAATAATGAAATTCATATAATATATTTTGATATTCAAATATACGACACTTTGCTTCAGATTTAAAACAAAATTACGATGCGCCATAAAATCCAAATAGTTTATCTTACTTTTGAATTAAAATATAATTAGCACTTGAAAATAGTTTTATATATAATGCTTTTCGCGTTCTTTGCACTTAGCATTACTTTCTATTCCTGTAAATCTCCTGAAGGAAATAATACAACCATAGAAAAAAAACAAGATACGTTGCTTTATAAAAATCATCACGATTCGGCAAAATACGTTGGCATCAATACCTGTAAGCTTTGTCACCAAAGCATTTACAATACCTTTATAAACACAGGAATGGGTAAATCATTTGATGTAGCGTCTCAACAAAAATCTGCGGGAGATTATCACACATCGGTGATACAAGATAAAATTGGTGATTTTTATTATAAAGCTTTTTGGAAAAACGACAGCTTACATTTTTTAGAATACCGTTTAAAAGGACGAGATACTATTTATAAACGTCTTGAAACGGTTAATTATATTATAGGTTCAGGGCAACATACTAACTCTCACATACAATCGGTTAATGGTTATTTGAATCAAATGCCAATGACATTTTACACTCAGAAAAAAACATGGGACTTGCCTCCTGGTTTTGAAAACGGCCACAACAGCCGATTTATGCGTAAAATAGGATTAGAGTGTATGAGTTGCCACAACTCCTATCCTGATTTTGTATTAGGTTCTGAAAACAAATATCAATCTGTTGAAAAGGGTATTGGCTGCGAACGATGTCATGGACCCGGAAGCATTCATGTAACAGAAAGAAGCACAGGTTCTAAAATTGACACATCTAAATATATTGATTATAGCATAGTAAATCCTGCCAAACTCAGTATAGAAGGGCAGTTTGACATTTGTCAGCGTTGTCACTTACAAGGTAATACTGTTTTAAAAGAAGGGAAATCATTTTATGATTTTAAACCAGGCATGAAGTTGAGTGATTACATGACGGTTTTTTTACCTAAATACAAAAACGCAGATGATGAATTTATTATGGCTTCACATGCTGATCGCCTAAAACAAAGTGCTTGTTTTATTAAGTCGTTAGAAAAAAGTAAAAACACAAAATCGTTAAGGCCTTACAAAGAAGCATTAACCTGCGTAACCTGCCATAACCCACATGTAAGCGTGAAGGAAACAAACAAAGAGGTGTTTAATGATGCTTGTAATTCTTGCCATTATGAAGGGACTGAAGGGATACAGGATAAAAGATTAAAGATGCATGATAAAAATAATGGTTCAAAATTAACCTGTTCAGATAAATCAGTCATTCGAAACTCAACATTCAAAACTCAAAACTGTGTTAGCTGTCACATGCCTAGTTCTGGATCTATTGATATTCCGCATGTTTCGGTGCACGATCATTATATTAGAAAACCTCAATCAAAAACCATTACTAAAAAAGACAAACAAGCTTTAAAAGAATTTATAGGCTTGTATGCTATTAATGAAAAAAATCCAAAGCCCTTTATTAAAGCAAAAGCTTATTTGAATCAGTACGAAAAATTTGAACCAAGGTCTTACTACTTAGATAGTGCTGCTTTGTAGTTGAAAGATAAAACAGATGCGGAATTAAAAGCAAACATAGAACCCTTAGTGCAATTATATTTTATTAAACAAAATTTTACACAAATTATTTCTTATGTCAATAAATTAACGGATGCTTATTTATTAAGTTCCAAATTAAACCTTACCTCTTACTCAAACGAAAACGCATGGACCTGTTACCGCATTGCAGAGGCATTTTACAGCACTGGCAATACTACTCGAGCAATCGTTTATTTTAAAAAAGCGGTGAGTTTAGCTCCTTTGGGTTTAGAATTTAAAAACAAATTAGGTTCTGCTTTGGCTTCTAATGGGCAGTTGCCTGAAGCTGAAAAACAATATACGGAGATATTACAAGAATTTCCGAAACACGTTTCTGCTTTAACTAATTTAGGTTTCTTAAAACTACAGCGAGGAGATTTGTTGAGCTGCCAAACGTTATACTTTAAAGCGCTTGCCCTTGACCCAGATTATGAGCCCTTGCTATTAAACATTGCAGGATTATATGCTTACAAAAAAGATTTTAAACAATCCAAAACGTATTTGGAAAGGATACTTAAACGAAATCCGAATAATGTGCAGGCTAAGCAGGCATTGGCGCAGATTAGTAGAATGCTATAACAAACTATTAATTAAAATTATAAATTATATTCTAATGCCAATAATACATACATCATCAACTTGTTCTAAATTACCTACCCAATCAGTGAATGTTTTATTAAGTAGTTGATGTTGTTCATGCATTGGCAAGTGTGAATTTGCAACTAGTAATTCTCGCAAATTTTTACTCATAAACTTTTTGCCTTTTTCTCCACCAAACTGGTCTGGAAAACCATCAGTTAAGGTATAAACTACATCACCACTTTGCAATTGTATTTCATGCTGTGTAAACGAAGTAGAATCCTTATCATGTTTACCTACTGGCATTTTATCAGGTTTTATTTCGATGGCCTCGGTCACGCCCAGTTCATTTTTTCTAACGATCCAAACAGGATTATTTGCTGCGGAGACTGTTAGTTTTTTATTTGTAAAATCAAAACTTATCAAGCTACAATCCATGCCATCTTTTCCGCCTTCTGCACTACCATCTTTTTTTAAGCGTTCGATAATTGTTCGACGTGTGACATTTAAAATATCAGCCGGTTGCAGGAAGCCATCTTTTATAGCTGACTCGATACTGGTGATATTAAGTAAACTCATAATAGCCCCTGGCACACCATGACCAGTACTATCAGCGGTTACTAAAGCAAAGTTATCATTACTTAGTATTGAAGCCCAATAAAAATCACCGCTAACAATATCTTTTGGTTTAAAGAAAACAAAATAGTCAGTTAAATTTTCATCCAATAATTCTTTAGTTGCTAAAAAACTACGTTGAATTCGCTCCGCATAATTAATACTATCTGTAATTTCTTTATGTTTTTCTTCTACTATATGTTTTTGCTGCTCAATAATTTCTTTTTGATTATGTGTTAACCTAAACCTTTTATAGAGTAAAACTGAAAATACAATAGTCAAACACAAAACGACAGCAACGGAGTACATAATAATTTGTTGTTGCTGCTTTTCTTCACTTGTTTTTATATCTTTTTTGTCCTGCTCAACTTTATCTTCCCTTTTCTGTTGTTCATATTCATTGCGGTATTTTTCTTCATTAGCTGCTTTACGAAACTCATCATTATTTAGTTTTTCTTTTAATCTTATATATCGTTTGTAGTGTTCAAAAGCCTCTTGATGATTCCCAATAGCCGAATCAATTTTAGATGCTAAAAGTTCGCCGCCTTGAATTGAAGAAAAGAAAGTAGATTTTGTAATAATAGCAAGGTAACGATTGTTATACTCCTTTGCCTTGCTATAATTTTTTTGCTGAAAATAATCTTCAGATAGTTTATTAAACACCCATGATACCTGCGTTTCGCTATTTGTTTCTTCTGCTACTTTCAAGGCTTTAAAATGATATTCAAGTGCTTGATCGATGTCACCTTTAAGTCTATGAATGAGGCCTATATTACATAATATTCCTCGCGTCCATGTTTTTTCAGGCAATTGTTCGTCTTCTAATAAGCTTTTTTCAAAATAGATTAATGCCTCATCCCACATGTCATTATTTAAATACATTAGACCAATAATGTTATATGTACTTCTTAAACCTTCATGATTCATACTCGTTTTAAATAATAAAACTGATTGATTAAAATATTCAAGCGCTTTTTTTAAATTATGAGTTGTTCCGTAATTATATCCGAGATCATTCTGACTTTCCGCTATTCCATTTGTATCCTTTAGTTCTTTATAAATTACTAAACTTTTTTCAAAATTTTCGATAGACGCTTTTATATCGTCTAGCCTGGCGTATAAATTTGCTATATTTCCAAATAACAGAGCCATACCTTTTTTGTAGTTTAGTTGCTTAAATAGTGCTAACCCATTTTGATTGTACTCCAATGCTTTTGGATAATTTCCCTGATCTGTATACCAATAAGTAATTTGAGTGATAGCATTAGCAATATCTATTTCATCGTTCAACTCAATGCTAACATCCAGTATCTTTTTTCGATATTGTAATTCTTTTAAAGATGAGTTTCCTTCTATTTGTTTGTAATACACAGCAAAACATAAAAACACAAATGCTTTTTGTTTTAAAATGTTTTTTCGTTCGCTTTCATTGTTAGTTTTAGAAAGCATTCTATCGATTAATTCGATAGCAGGTTTCCCATATTTCAAATTATCTTTTACATCACAAGCCTCGCATAGTTTCACGTATAAATTTAAACGCACCGTGTCATGTTTAGCATTTTTAAGAGCAAGATTCAATGAATCTAAATTTTGCCCAAATAATTTTGAGACAAACAGCATAGCCAGAAATAAATAAATGACTTTTTTCTCCATGTTTATTGAGTTTTGTCACCCTGAGCGGAGTCGAAGGGTGTTCCTTCTTTTATGTAATTTAAATGTGATGTTGAATTAATACAATTTGCCAACTCTTTTATTTTAGCCCAATTATTTTCAATCAAAGCTTCCTTCTTTTTTCTTGTCCACCCTTTTACCTGCTTTTCAAAAGCAATTGCCTGATTTACATCTTTAAACGCTTCATAAAAAACAAGTGTTACTGGTCTTTTGTCATATGTGTAAGTTGTATCGTCAATTAATGTATTATGTTCGTAAACTCTTCTTTCAATACTATTTGTGATGCCTGTGTAATATGATTTATCAATGCACTTAACTATATAAACAAAGTAATTTAATATTCTCATGTTGCTTCGGGCAATTTGTATCTTTCTAAATTATTCTTGTCAGGCTTCGACTCCGCTCAGCCTGATAAGCATAGTAAATTACATATTCCTTCTATACTGCCCGCCTACTTCAAATAAGGCGCGTGTAATTTGCCCTAATGACATGTATTTAACAGCATCCATTAATTCGGCAAAAATATTTTTGTTTTGTATCGCAGCGTGTTGCAATTGTTTAATTATCTCGGCTTGCTTATCCGCATGTGATTTATGTAATTCTGCTAACATTGTAATTTGATATTCCTTTTCTTCAGGTGTGGAACGAATCACTTCTTTAGGAATGATTGTAGGGCTGCCTTTACTTGATAAGAAGGTGTTAACACCGATGATAGGGTATTCGCCTGTATGCTTCAATGTTTCGTAATACAAACTTTCTTCTTGTATTTGTCCGCGTTGATACATAGTTTCCATAGCGCCTAACACACCCCCTCTTTCAGAGATTTTATCGAACTCTTTTAATACTGCTTCTTCTACAAGGTCGGTTAACTCTTCTATAATGAAAGAACCTTGTAAAGGATTTTCATTTTTTGCTAAACCTAATTCACGGTTAATGATTAACTGTATAGCCATTGCTCTACGAACTGATTCTTCAGTTGGCGTTGTAATCGCTTCATCATATGCATTGGTGTGTAATGAATTACAGTTATCGTAAATCGCATATAATGCTTGCAAGGTTGTACGAATATCATTAAAATCAATTTCCTGCGCGTGTAACGAACGACCAGATGTTTGAATATGGTATTTCAACATCTGACTTCTTTCGTTTCCACCGTAACGTAGCTTCATGGCTTTAGCCCAAATACGACGACTCACACGGCCAATCACAGAATATTCCGGATCAATCCCGTTACTAAAGAAGAATGATAAGTTAGGCGCAAAATCATCAATATGCATTCCTCTGCTTAAATAATATTCAACAAAGGTGAAACCGTTAGCTAAGGTAAAGGCAAGCTGAGAGATAGGATTAGCACCTGCTTCCGCAATGTGATAACCACTGATAGAAACTGAATAAAAATTACGTACTTTTTGGTCAATGAAATATTGTTGAACATCACCCATCACACGTAAACTAAATTCTGTGCTGAAAATACAAGTGTTTTGCGCCTGATCTTCTTTCAAAATATCGGCTTGTACCGTACCACGAACTTGTGATAACGTAGTCGCTTTTACTTTTTCGTATACGTCTTTTGGTAAAACCATGTCGCCCGTAACGCCTAATAATAGTAAGCCTAAGCCATTGTTGCCTTCAGGTAAGTCGCCTTGGTAAGTTGGACGAATAGTTCCCTTCGCTTTATAAATAGCCGTAATTTTTGCATCTACTTCTTTTTCTAAGTTGTGTTCCTTAATGTATAATTCGCATTGTTGATCAATCGCCGCATTCATGAAAAATGCCGCTATCGTTGGCGCTGGGCCATTGATGGTCATTGACACCGATGTTTTTGGATCTGCTAAATTAAAGCCAGAATATAATTTTTTTGCATCATCTAAACAACAAATGCTTACGCCACTATTTCCAACCTTACCATAAATATCCGGACGGTAATCAGGATCGTTACCATACAGAGTTACGCTGTCAAAGGCAGTGCTTAAACGAGCCGCTGGCAAACCTTTACTTACATAATGGAAACGTTTGTTAGTTCTTTCCGGCCCACCTTCACCGGCAAACATACGCGTTGGGTCTTCTCCTTCGCGTTTGAATGGGTAAATACCAGCAGTATAAGGGAAGTCGCCAGGGAAGTTTTCTTGCAAGTTCCATTTTAAAATGTCGCCCCAAGAAGAGTATTTTGGAGAAGCAATTTTTGGTATTTGAGAATGCGATAAAGATTCGTAATGTGTCGCGATTTTTAACACTTTATCACGCACTTTGAATTCATAAAATTCGTTGCTAAATAATTTTTTCTTTGCTTCCCATCCCTCAATTACCAATAAATTACGAGGATCTAAATCTAATTTTGTTTTTTCAAACGCTTCATGTAATCCTTTAATTAAACGGTCTTTATCTTCCATCTTCGATTCAGAAATCGTTTCGATGGTTTTTTGAATACCATATAATTTTTGAGCCACTTCACTTTGTTGATTCGCGCGCTTATCGTAATTACGGTTGTTTTCAGAGATCTCCGATAAGTAACGTGTTTTAGCAGGAGGAATGATGTAAATTTTTTCGCTCATTTCTTCTGTGATAAAAAACTGAGATGCTAAAGCAACATTCCCTGTTTTCTCAACCATTTTATTCATCACCGCTTTATACAAACGGTTCATCCCTGGATCGTTAAATTGTGAAGCGATTGTTCCGAATACCGGAATATCTTCATCGGCAATTTCCCATAAGTTGTGATTGCGTTTGTATTGTTTTTTAACATCACGTATCGCATCTAAAGCCCCACGTTTATCAAATTTATTTAAAGCAATAATGTCAGCAAAATCCAACATATCAATTTTCTCTAACTGAGTGGCAGCACCATATTCGGGTGTCATCACATATAAACTCATATTAGAGTGTTCGATAATTTCTGTGTCTGATTGACCAATTCCTGAAGTTTCTAAAATGATCAAATCGAAATTTGCAGCTTTACAAATATTAACTGCATCTTGCACATATTTACTTAACGCTAAATTACTTTGACGAGTAGCCAATGAACGCATATACACTCGATCATTCTTGATGGCATTCATACGAATACGATCTCCTAATAAGGCACCACCTGTTTTGCGCTTAGAAGGGTCAACAGAAATAATTGCAATTTTTTTATCGGCAAAATCCACTAAAAAACGACGAACCAATTCATCCACCAAGCTTGATTTTCCTGAACCTCCAGTGCCTGTAATGCCAAGCACCGGTGTTGCCGATTTTTCAGCTTTTGCTTTTAATTCATTTAACAAGCTTATGTTTTCTTCGTTGAAATTTTCAGCTGCTGAAATAATACGAGCAATCGATTTATAATCTCTATCAGCAATTTTAGCTGCATCATCTTTAATATTTGTACCTGTTGCATAATCACATTGACGTAACAAATCATTGATCATACCTTGTAAACCCAAAGAACGTCCGTCATCTGGCGAATATATTTTTGTGATACCGAATTGATGTAACTCTTCAATTTCAGTTGGAAGAATAACACCGCCACCGCCACCAAATAACTTAATGTGCTCACAACCTTTTTCTTTCAACAAATCATACATGTATTTAAAATACTCTACATGTCCGCCTTGGTAACTCGTTACCGCAATCGCATTCGCATCTTCCTGTATGGCACAATTTACAACTTCTTGAGCGCTTCTATCGTGTCCTAAATGAATCACCTCTGCCCCACTCGATTGAATGATACGACGCATGATATTGATAGCGGCATCATGCCCATCGAATAAAGCAGCCGCAGTTACAATTCGAATTTTATGTTTTGATTGGTATGGTGTAGTTTCCATAGGAAAATAATTTAAAAATGAAGTGTCTAATATAATAGTTTTTCCTGTTTTAGATAAGAATTTAGTCGATTTTAAATAGGATTTTTTGGGTACCTTATCCTACGAGAAATTCCTTAAAGAATAGCAAATGGTTATACAAACCTATTTTTCTTTGTCAACGTTTTATAATAAAAAATGCTTACGAAGACAAATCCTAAACCAAAGGGGATAGAAGCCCAATATTTATATTCTAAATGATTAAAAAATTCAACCACCATCCATAAACTATTGGCTGTAATCCAACATAAAATAGACAGATTAATATACAATTCTTTTGATTTTCGCGTGTGATAGACAATAAGAATAGCTAATCCAATAGTTGGAATAATCATAATTGTTCCTAACGTTCTAAACGTCAACATCCAACAACTGTCTTTAATTAACCAAAAGACAATGTGCAAATATTCGTAATGTTTTATTCTATCTAACAGATCCATAAAATTCAATTTAAAAGTAAGCTATTTTAACCACATAGACATATAAAGGTTCTTGTATTAAAGCCTTTTTAGTATCTTTAAACTTAATTTTTAGCACTCTACTACTTAATATGATTCAATTCGAAAAATATAAACTTAAAAATAATTTAACAGTTATCGTTCACCAAGATAAAAGCACGCCAATGGCTTGTTTAAATATTATTTACGACGTTGGTGCGCGTGATGAAGACGAGAACAAAACAGGATTTGCGCATTTATTCGAGCATTTAATGTTTGGTGGAAGCGTCAATATTCCTAATTACGACGAACCTTTACAAATGGTGGGGGGCGAAAACAATGCCTTTACAACAAATGATATCACTAATTATTACTGCACCGTTCCTAAAGAAAATATAGAAACTGCTTTTTGGTTAGAAAGCGATCGGATGTTGAGTCTAGCTTTTGATTCGAAAAGCTTAGAAGTGCAGCGTAGTGTGGTTATCGAAGAATTTAAACAACGTTATTTGAATCAGCCTTATGGCGACGTGTGGTTATTGTTACGTCCTTTAATTTACAAAGTGCATCCTTATAAATGGGCTACTATTGGTAAAGAAATCAAACACATAGAAGATGCTAGCATGGCTGATGTAAAAGCTTTTTTTAAGGAGCATTATAATCCAAGTAACGCCGTATTAGTAGTTGCGGGTGATGTAGAATTTGATCAAGTAAAACAATTAGCAGAAAAATGGTTTGAACCAATCGATGCTGGTGTTAAACCTAAACGTAACTTACCTGTTGAGCCGCCTCAAACAGAATACAGAAGTTTAACAGTAGAACGTGATATACCAATCAATTCAATATACCGAGCTTATCGCATGTGTGCCAGAACTGATGCGGAATACCACACTGTTGATATTTTATCTGATTTGTTATCACGCGGAAATTCATCTCGATTATATAAAAATTTAATAAAAGACAAGCAGTTATTTTCTGATATACACGCTTATGTAATGGGTGATTTCGATAAAGGTTTATTTGTGATTTCAGGCAAAGTAAATGATAACGTTTCCATTGAAGATGCAGAAGTGGGCATTGACGCAGAAATTGCAAAAATGCAAAACGAATTAGTTAATGATGCCGAATTGCAAAAATGTAAAAACAAAGTAGAATCTACTGTAACGTATAGCGAGACCGATGTGTTGAATAAAGCTACAAACCTTGCCATATCTGAGCTTTTGGGTGATGCCAATTTAATTAATTTAGAAATAGAAAATTATCAAAAAGTAACTGCTAAACAGGTACAGGAACAAGCAATCAAGATTTTACAAAAAACAAATTGTAGTACATTATTTTATTTAAAGAAAAAGTAGAACTAAAAGCCACACCTATCAGGTTTTAAAAACCTGACAGGTGTGGCTTTTATAGAAAAGTAAATAATTTATAAAAAAATCTGCGGACATCAGCGAAATCTGCGGGACCATTAAATATGATACAATTTTCAACTATAACCCCTAACGCTTCTTTCGCCGAACTATTCGAGTTAGAGCGAAAAGAATTTGCATTGCATCAACAGATTGATTTTCTAGATTACAAAAAACAACGCTTGGATTTTCTTGAAAAACAGTTGTCAAATCCAAACAGTAAAGCCCTATATGATTTTATGAAAACGAACAAGCCAAAAATTGGCGTGTTTGCTGGAAGTTTTAATCCTTTTCACAAAGGGCATTACAATGTCTTACAAAAAGCAGAACGCTTATTTGATAAGGTAATTATTGCATTTGGGAAAAATCCTGACAAAACGGAGCGGTCTTGGAGTGTGCCCAAAACCATTGCAAATAGACAACAAGCTGAATATAACGGTCTAGTAACTGATTATGTAGAATCATTACACTATGATGTAACGGTAATACGTGGTTTAAGAAACTCTACCGATTTTCAGTACGAACAAAATCAATACCGTTATATACAAGAGTTAAAACCTGATATTAATATCATCAATATTTTTTGTGATAAAGAGTTTGAACACATCAGTTCTTCAGGTATCAGAACGCTTGAGAAGTTTAATAAGCATCAAATCTATTTATTGGATTAATCTTATAAAAACTTTAAACTAACGTTTTGTGACTTTACATTTAATTCAACGGTTCGTCCAAAATACAACGCTAAATTTCTATCAATATGTCCTGCGGGAAAATCAAAGCATACGGGATAATTGTATTCTTTTACAGCATCTAAAATAATGTCTTCTTCTGTTTTTCCGAAAGGAATAGTGTTGTCTTTCATATCTGTCATGCCGCCAATCACAAGCCCAGACAAGTGTTTCAGTTTACCTGATAATTTAAGTTGCATCATCATGCGATCAATATGATATAAGTATTCATCAAGATCTTCTATAAATAAAATCTTGTTCGTTGTGTCAATATCATAAGGCGTACCCGATAAGGTAAACAATAACGATAAATTTCCTCCCACTAATTCGCCGGTTGCTTTTCCTGCTTTATTAAAAAAATGAGCTTCTAAATCAATTTGTTCGTGTGTTCCAAATAGCGCATCCACCAAGCTTTTTGTAGCTTCTTTGTTTTTAGAAAAATTTAATGGCATAGTTGCGTGAAGAGAAGCAATGCCTAAATGATGAATTGCGCTATGCAAAACCGTGACATCACTATAACCTACTAACCACTTTGGATGCTTTTTAAACTCATTAAAATCAATATGCTCCAAAAGCCTTACTGTTCCATATCCTCCTCGTGCTATGATAATTGCTTTGATCTCTTTATTATCTAAAGCCCATTGCAGATCGGAAGCACGTTGATCATCCGTACCCGCAAACTGATTATCAGTTTTATACAAATGCGCCCCACATATCACGTTCAATCCATAGCTTTCTAAAAAAGCAATAGCGGGTTTTATTTCCTCTTCGCTTATTTTGCGCGCTGTAGCAATAATTGCTACCGTATCTCCTTTTTTTAAATAGGCGGGTATTTGCATAATGGAGGATTAACAGATTTTATTGTTTAGATTATCTAATTATTTTAACTTCTTCTTATTCTTCTTTTTAATTTTTTTAGTCGCGCTTGGTCGTGAAGCTTTTTTCTTAGCCTTTTCTGCTAAACGGTTCTCAGCTAATTTAGCTCTTTGTTTTTTTCTTTTTTCTATTGCAATTCGCTCAATTGCTTTTTGCGTTTGACACTCGCTAATTGTCTTGCTTTTTTATCAGCCGCCAAGCGCTTTCTGCGTTCTTCGGATTTTTGTCTTTTAGCTTTTTTATCTGCTAATTGTTTGGCTTTTTGCGCTTCATCTTTTGCTAATTGTTTGTTATACAATTCCAAATTTTTCAAATATAACTTATATGAATCGTGCAATGGCTCTCCCTCAACGCGGATGTGATACCAAAACACACCTGATTTAATACGGTATAAATTCATTTCTGCAATTCCGTATTTGTAAGCCAATTGCTTAAGCGATACTTTACGTTTAGGATTCCAAATTTCTTTTTTTAATTGAATAACTTTTTTCTCATCCAGCTTTTTAGACATATTTTTTAACGCAACCTTTGCTAATAAAGCAGCTGTAGAATGTTTGTTTTTTGCTCTGTGTGTAAAATATTCTTCGCTCGTAACCCATTTTAAATTAGAAATCGCATTATTCGTTTTATCATAATTCAAATGAATAATTTTAATGCATTTTGAATTTGGTTTTTTGATAAAAACCGTTGCCACAGCTACAGCAGGAAACAAACCAATAATCTTTCCTTTATAGCGAATATTAAAACGAAACATCCCATCATACAATAGTGGTTTTAAAACGGTCAAATCTTTGATGTTAAAAAGATAAGAGGCAATTCTTCCTTTGTTAGATACCGCATAATTTTTTTCTGTTACTCCCCTTAAATATGGAATTTGCTTCCAAATCTCTTTATCAATTGATGCCATTTTTTACGTTTTTGTATTAATGTTAAATGTTATCTTTACACAATTTTACAGCAATTTTTCTACTCTTAAAATAGTATGGCTCAAACTTATAAACGCACACTTGTTACTTCTGCATTGCCTTATGCTAATGGACCAGTTCATATTGGTCATTTAGCGGGCTGTTATTTACCATCTGATATATTTGTGAGATACAAACGAAGCAAAGGCGAAGATGTTTTGTTTATCTGCGGAAGCGATGAGCACGGCGTTCCTATTACGATTAAAGCAAAAAAAGAAGGTATTACCCCACAAGATGTGGTAGATAAATACCATAAAATGATGGGAGACTCTTTCAAAGAGTTTGGAATTTCTTTTGATGTGTACTCTCGAACATCCAGTAAAATTCACCATCAAACAGCTTCTGATTTTTTTACCGTATTATATGATAAGGGTGTTTTTACCGAGCAAGTAACCGAACAATATTATGATGATGAAGCAAAACAATTCCTTGCCGATCGTTATATTGTGGGAACCTGCCCTAAATGCACCAATCCTAATGCTTATGGCGATCAGTGCGAAAAATGCGGAAGTACATTAAATCCAACAGATCTTATTGATCCAAAATCAACATTAAGCGGAAGTAAGCCTATTTTAAAAGAAACTAAAAATTGGTTTTTGCCTTTAGATAAATTACAACCTAAAATACAAGCTTACTTAGACCAACATACCGATTGGAAGAATAACGTATACGGACAATGCAAAAGTTGGTTAGATAGTGGCGACGGTTTACAGCCTCGTTCCATGACACGTGATTTAGATTGGGGAGTGCCCGTGCCTGTTAAAGGTGCAGAAGGAAAAGTATTATACGTATGGTTTGATGCACCGATAGGCTATATCTCTGCTACTAAAGAATTACGCCCTAACGATTGGGAATTATATTGGAAAGATAAAGACACACGTTTAATCCATTTTATTGGGAAAGACAATATTGTGTTTCACTGTATAATTTTTCAAAGTATGTTAATGGAGCATGGCGATTTTATATTAGCTGATAATGTTCCTGCCAATGAATTTTTAAATTTAGAAGGAGATAAAATCTCTACGTCTCGCAATTGGGCTGTTTGGTTACACGAATATTTATTAGAATTTAAAGATAAGCAAGATGTGCTTCGTTACACACTTTGCGCTAATGCGCCTGAAAACAAAGACAATGATTTTACTTGGAAAGATTTTCAAGCGAAAAACAATAATGAGTTAGTTGCCATTTTAGGAAACTTCGTAAACCGAACATTGGTACTCACACATAAATTTTATAATGGACAAGTACCAGCGTCAGAACGTTATACCAAAGAAGATCTCATTGTCTTAGAAGAATTAGCGGCTTTCCCAGATAAAATTGCAGCGTCTATCGAGCAATTCAGATTTAGAGAAGCGCTCAGTGAAATGATGAACTTAGCGCGCTTGGGCAATAAATATTTAGCCGAAACAGAGCCTTGGAAATTAATTAAAACAGATGAAGAACGCGTGAAAACGGTCATGAATATTGCCTTACAAATTACTTGTAATTTAGCAATTGTTTGCGAACCGTTTATTCCATTTACTTCTTCTAAATTATTTGCATTATTAAATATGCCAACTTTAAAATGGCATGCCGCTAAGCAAACCTCGAATATGGCTGCTGGACATCAAATCAATAAAGATGAATTATTGTTTGCAAAAATTGAAGATGCAGAAATAGAAGCTCAAGTAAAAAAGCTGGAAGATAGTAAAGCAGCCAATGTGCAAACAGTGATCGCTCCTTCAAAACCAGAAACGTCTTTTGATGATTTTAATAAAATGGATATCCGCACAGGTACCATTTTAGAAGCAGAACGGGTGCCTAAAACGGACAAGCTTTTGAAATTAAAAATAGATACAGGCATCGATCAACGAACTGTGGTTAGTGGCATTGCGGAGTACTACAAACCAGAAGATATCATCGGGCAGCAAGTTAGCATCTTGGTAAATTTAGCATCACGAAAAATAAAAGGTATTGAAAGTCAAGGAATGATTTTAATGGCAGCAAATAGTAAAGGCGAATTAAGTTTTATTGTTCCAACAAAATCAGATTTTAATAATGGGTCAGAAATTAAATAATTTATTTTTAATAATTTTTTTATTAATCTCAAACAGCTTTTTTTCTCAAGACGAGGGCGTTAAACCACCAGTAATTACTGAATATAAAGGCGATACTACTTTTGCCAATTTTCATGCGTTACGCTTTGATATAGCCAAAGCACAAATTATATCTCTTAAAAAAGATGGTGCGTTATTAGTTCGATTAAAAACAAATGCCAATACCATTAATCGATTAAAAGCTGCAGGGAATAATGATCTGGCAACACAGGTTGAAAGAGAAACCGACATTAAAAATAAGATTATCATTCTATCTTATTTACAAGAATTCAAGTTTTGTCCTGTTTACTTTTTCTCTTCCGATTATTCTGATTCTGTGAAGCACAAAAACATTTCCGGTATTTTTTTAGACACCAATTTGGTAATCAATCCTAATATTGTTTGTACAGCATCTTTTTATATCATCGCAGATAATAGAAGTGCTATTTGCAATTCTTCTTTAGGTGTTGTTCCTGAAAGTCTTGCTAACTCATCTATTGAACGGGGAGCTCCTGAAAGAGACGTAGCAATTGTTATCAAGAACCGTTATTTTATTCAACTACACAAACCCTTCCCCTTCTTTCAAATCAAAAGTACCAGTCAGTCTTTTTACAATGGAAAAGAAACCATGACCTCGATCAAATTAGACGCTCTGTACGAGCAATTACCAAAACTTAAAGTAGGTGTTATCGAATCCAAAGATCTGAAAAAATTCAAAGGCTGTGTGTTTCTTTTAAATCAAGCCTTTGAAGAGTTTTACAAAAGTGTCGAAACGTTTACTATTCCTAAAGAAGTAAAACAGTTTGTGTATTAAGTAAACCGAAATATTTCTTTAAAGATTAATCTTCAATCAAAACACCCATTTTACCCATTCTTGCATCACGATAAGCTTCCATCAATTGTGTTTCGTTATTCATCACAAAAGGTCCTTGAGCAACAATTTTTTCACCAATAGGTTCGCCACTCATCAATAAGGCTCTTGTATCTTCTAACCCCTTAATGGTTATACTATCGCCATCATTGGCAAATACGATCAATTTCTTTCCTACCACTTCTGTATCTTCACCTAGGTTTAATTTACCGTCCAGTAAATACAAAAAGGCATGATGATTTTTTGGTAAAGGAATTTCTAACGTTCCATTTTTTGAAATATGCAACATGGCTGAATTAATAGGCGTCATGGTAGGTATAGGACCCTTTATGCCTAATACATTTCCTGTAACCACATTTACTTCTATCAATTTATCCTCGCTGACAAATTGTGGAGTTTCTTCTTTGGATAAAGGGAAATACATAGGTTGCTCCATTTTTTGTTTAGCCGGTGTGTTGATCCACATTTGGATTATTTCCATTTCAGGTTCCAAAGGCCTTTCGCTGTGGATAATTCCCATCCCTGCATGCATCCATTGGGTTCCTCCCTCAAATACTTTATGATCGTTTCCTCTGCTATCACGATGGTGAGTGCCTCCTTTAAAGACAAAAGTTACGGGAGAAAATCCTCTGTGCGGATGCGGCCCAACACCTGCGCGTTTCAAATCCATATCTTTATCCATGATAACGTGCCCATGATGCAATAATACAAAAGGATCTAGGTAATCGAGTTCTGATGAAGGAAGTGGTTGTCTGATTGGTAAGCCTCCCATATCAAAGGTGGAAGCATATATGATTTTAGCAATGGACCTCGTTTTCATAACATTTTAATTATTGGTTTGTGAATGAATGTATTTATTAGAAACAAATACTTTGTCCCTTTTTCGACCATACAAAGGTAAACACATTTACTATACTTTAGATAGTACTATACTAAAGTATAGCGAATAAAAACTCGCCGTTCTTTATAAAAATAATTTCATTTCTACTTTGCCACCGATATTTTTGCGCTTTTCCCTTTCAATTTTTCGTTTTTAATAGCTTGTAATAGGGCTTGAATCTTTGTACGCTTAACTGCCGCAAAAGCACAATGGTCAAGTACTTCAATCAATCCTAATTCATCTTTTTGCAAATTTCCTTTTTGCAATAATAAACCAACTATGTCTATTTTATTTACTTTCTCTTTTTTACCTACACTGATGTATAAGGTTTCCCAAACCGGTGGTGGTGGAATAATCTTTGTTGCTTCTATTTTCTCCACCTCAATTTTTTCAGTAATAAATTTCGGTTGATATTCTTCTTCTCCTAAAATTAAATAAGCCACGCCTTTCGCATGCATACGCGCTGTACGCCCATTTCGGTGAGTATACGTTTCGATCGTTAATGGTAATTGGTAATGAATTACGTATTCTATTTCAGGAATGTCTAACCCGCGTGCAGCTAAGTCTGTAGAAATTAATACACTATGGCTTCCGTTTCTAAATTTAATTAAGGCGCGTTCGCGCTCATCTTGTTCCATACCGCCGTGAAACACATCGTGCGCTAATCCTTGGTGGTGAAGCAAATCACTGATTCGATCAACTGCCTCACGGTGATTACAAAACACAATGGTTGGCTTGTTGCCAATTTTACAAATTAAATTAAACAAGGCATCTAACTTATCTGTTTTTTCTGCTTTTACTATTCTAATCTCCAACTTCGATGGTACATCATCTGTTGTAAAATAATTTAAAGTCACAGGCTTATTTAAGCCCATAAAATCAGGCAATTCGATGCTGTTGGTTGCAGACGTGAGTATGCGTTTTTTTAAATTAGATAAAGACTTCACGATAGATTCCATATCATCCTGAAATCCGAATTCCAACCCTTTATCAAATTCATCAATGATTAATGTTTCAATAGTACTCGTATCAACATGCTTGCGATTGATATGGTAACACAATCTGCCAGGAGTTCCGATAAGCACGGTTGGCGCTTCTTCTAAATTGTTGCGTTCTGTTTTGGTTGAATGACCTCCGTAGCAACAGTTAACTTTAAAGCCTGTTGCCATAGTTTTAAAAACTTGCTCTATTTGTATGGCCAACTCGCGAGATGGCGCAATGATCAATACTTGTACGCCTTTTTTGTTAGCGTCAATAATACTGATTAGTGGCAATAAAAAAGCTAATGTTTTACCAGAACCTGTAGGTGCAACTAAAATAACATCATTGTTTTTTTTATTAGCATCGATGGATGCTAATTGCATATCGTTGAGTTTTTTAATCTTAAAGTTTTGGAGTATCTGGTGCATGAGTTGACTTTATTAGGCTTACAATGATAAGGCTTTGTAAGCGATAATACAACGATACTAAATTGTATTTTAAAAATAGAAGCTGTCTCAAAAACACCTTATCGCCATGCTGAATTTATTTCAGCATCTCGAAAAGATCTATTTTACAAGGTTTGGGATCCTGAAACAAGTTCAGGATGACTGTAAAATTACTTTTGAGACAGCTTCTTCCAAAATGGAGAAAAATATTTACTAAGCAAACTGTTTTTTTACAGCAGCCACAATTTGGTTTTCGGTCAATTTATCGGCACTATCAACTGCTTTTAAAACAGTCGCTAGTTTTTTGTCTGATTCAATATACGTTTTCAAATGTGTTTTCATCTCAGATGGACCAAACACATAAATACCATCAGCGCCTTTTATTTTAGCCATCACATTATTCAAATAAGCTTGAGTTTGGTGCTTTCTGCGCTCTTCGTATGTTCTTTCATCACCATTATGATGACCGGCTCCTAAAAAATTGCCGACCTCTTTATCTGATATATGATTTGTTTTACTATCAATATTTGCTAAAACCTCTATTACAGAGTTGTTCGCTATGTCAACTATAACAGCTTTAGTGCCGTCAATCCATACTCCTAAATTATTTTTCATATGTCTAAATTATTGTTTTTTATTTACCGTATGGTATAGCCAGTTTATCTTCTCCCGATAGCTATCGGGATGTGTTTGTGTTTCGGCAAACATGGCTATTTCATATAATTAATTTTAATGATTTATTTTTTGCGTTGTTATTTATTTTGAATTGTTTTTAAGCTTGGCGAGATGCTCTTTGAATAAACGTTCTTTTGTTACACAAGTATGTATGCCCTTTTCTACCTTTGTTTTTGACTTATAGGAAGCATCAGCCAAAACTTGAGCGCAAAACAATTTCAAATTAAATTCCTTTTAATTATTTGTTTTTAGTGTAATCATACCGCTAACTTTTATTAAAAGTAACTCAGTTCGTTCAAATCGAAAATAATATATATCACATAGATTTATGAGATAATACAGCGCTAATGAATTTAGTTAATGCTTAAAAAAAAGCAATCGCATGTTATTTCCACACGATTGCTTGTAAATATTTAAAATAAAATGGTTGTTATTCTACTATTATCAAACGCTGAGCTCCTATATTTGAATTAGCAACTAACTTAACAATATACGCACCTTTCGGAAGACCATCAGGCAGAGAGAGTTTTAATGTATGATTTCCAGAAACTTGTTTTTCATTAATTAATTCATTCAACAATTTTCCTTGTATATCATACAAAGAAGTATTAACAATTGCATCGGTAGCAATGTTGTAACTAATTTTAAACTTAGATACAATTGGGTTTGGAAAAATGGAGATATCAGTAAAGCCGGTAGCAACAGCTTCTTTAACGCCTGTTGTAGTTGTCGGGCTAAGAACCAAAGAACTAGTTCCGACTTTATCTCCATTAAAATTATTGCTGTTATTTACAGCATTACCAGCTGCATATATTGTTGCTGTTCCTGTTGATGGAGCCACCCATACAAAAGAAAAAGTAGCAGCCCCTGTTCCTGTTTTAGGCGTTGTATGAGTTGCGTTTTTTCTGCCATTCGTTGCCGTTAAAAACTGTGCTCCCGACATGCAAGAAGTCATATTTCCCGCGTCTGTATTACTGGAATTTAAAATTTCGCAACCAAAACCAAAAGAATTATAAGCGCTATTTTGCACATTTACATTAACTGTATAGGTTTGTCCGGGTACATATTGATTACTTGTAAAAGCTGGGCTACCAGTAATACCTACGATAGTTGTTCCTGTTCCGCCACTATGGCAAGACGCACAAGTTGTTTCAGATGGCGAGCCTGTATATCCAGCTTCGCCAGCACTATGGATAATAAAAGCGGTTGAAGAAATAAAAATGGCGCTTAATGCCAAAACTGAAAGTAAACTTTTTTTCATGCAATAGATGTTTAGTGTTTGAACAAAAATAAACATTAGAGGTGTTAAAAAAATCGTCATTTATCTAAAGTGGGTTTAGGTTGAGTAATCCCCCCCATCCTAATGAGCTAAATCATTGTATCTCGCAATGATTTAAGAATAAAAAACTGAAGGCATTCTGAATAAATTTAATAATAAAAATAACACCCTGAATTTTAATACATATTTACCGCAAAGGTAATCGTGTGCATCATTTTATTCGATTCACTTATTTTGTTTTGCGCAGTGGCAGTTAAATTGTAACTTATTTCAGGCGCAAAGTTGACCCCGTGAAATTGGTAATTGATGCCATAACCAATACAAAAGCCAAATGCTAATTCATTTTGAAATCCTTTATTTAAAAAACCTTCATCAAATTTTTTTAAATCAATGATCGGACTCAACATCACATAAGGCTGTTTACTGGTTAAATAACAACTCATGTTTCGAGCAATATAAACAACACCATGCTCGTCCGCTGTTTTTAGGGCAATGCAAAAGCCCGGCGAAAATTTTAAATCAAATGATGTAGAATAAATTGTTAGTGGTTTACTAATGCTGTTCGTTGAAAATAAACCTTCTAGTTTTGGTCTAAAAACAAGTCCATCATTCAAAGGCATGTATAAAAAAAATCCGATACCAAAACCAGTATTCGATTCGGTAATTGATGATTGATGTTGTGATGTTGCATTTTCGCTATGTGTATTTTGAAGATTAGTTGCTGTCTGAAAACACATGCTTGTATAGGCAGAATGCGTTAAGCCAAAACAAATTTCTGGATATAAACCCGCGTCTGATTGTCCCAATAAATTGGTGCTTACAAACATTGGTACTATATATCTTTGAATCTTCATCTATCTGCATAACGCAGATACAAAAAAAAGACACAAAAAAGCTAAATGGTTTTTTAAGCCACTTGCAATTGCGTCAATCGGGCATTCTTTAGCTTATCTAATGAATAGTCTAGCGTAATGGTAATTGTCTTAGTTGCCTTTTCATCAGAAGGCGCATCATACATGAGATCAACCATAATGGCTTCGCAAATACCGCGCAATCCACGAGCTCCCAATTTAAATTCAAGCGCTTTGTTTACGATCAACTCTAAAACATCTTCTTCAATTTTTAAAGTAATCCCTTCCATTTTAAATAAATATTGGTACTGTTTAATTAAAGCATTTTTAGGTTCAGTTAAGATGGAGCGCAAGGTTGCTTTGTCCAAGGGTTTTAAATACGTTAATACAGGTAAGCGTCCTATCAATTCGGGGATTAAACCAAAAGCCTTCAAATCTTGAGGAGAAACGTATTGTAATAAATTTGTTTTATCATAATCTTCTTCGGCAACAGAGGCTGTGTAGCCTACGGCTTGTGTATTCAAGCGATTCGCAATTTTCTTTTCGATGCCATCAAAGGCGCCGCCACAAATAAATAAAATATTTTTTGTGTTCACTTGGATCATCTTTGCATCAGGATGTTTACGGCCGCCTTGTGGTGGCACGTTAACAATTGAGCCTTCTAATAATTTCAACATTGCTTGTTGTACGCCTTCTCCACTGACACCACGGGTTATAGAAGGATTATCACTTTTACGCGCAATTTTATCTATCTCGTCGATAAACACAATACCACGCTCTGCGCTTGCTACGTCATAATCAGCAGCTTGCAATAAACGCGTTAATACATTTTCTACATCTTCTCCTACATAACCTGCTTCCGTCAATACCGTGGCATCAGCAATGCAAAAAGGAACGTTTAATAACTTAGCAATGGTGCGGGCTAACAAAGTTTTTCCTGTTCCTGTTTCTCCTACTAAAATCACATTAGATTTATCAATTTCAATTTCTTCTTTCGCAGAATTAACATGAGAAATTCGTTTGAAGTGATTGTAAACAGCCACACTCATTATTTTTTTAGCTTCGTCTTGTCCAATGATATATTCATCCAAATGTTTTTTAATTGCATGCGGCTTCAAAACATTTAAGGCATGTTGTACTTGCTGATTGCCTTGTGCGCCCGCTTCTTCGTTTACAATTTTGTATGCTTGAGAAATACACACATCACAAATGTGCCCAGTAACTCCTGCGATTAAAACCTTAACTTCTTTTTTATCTCGTCCGCAAAACGAACATACGATTGGACCTGCTTTTGCCATGATTTGAAACTACTATTGAGGTGCAAAAATACACAAAACAATTCAATAAAATAAGGTTGTTTATGGAGACAAATAAGGGAAATATGGCGATTTATATTTTAGCTCATCGCGCAATGTGACATGTGTTCATTCCGAACTTGTTTCGGAATCTCATGAAATGTTGAATAGAGTTCAGCAGTAACAAACAAAGCGTGAGATCGCTTCGTATAAGAGGCACTTGCGATGACAAGCGATTCTTAATTCAACACCAACTTACCGTTATTAATTACACCAAGGACTTTGCCGTTAAGCGTTTTCCCAATGAAAGGAGAGTTACTCGATTTAGAAGCGTTGTCTTTTTCAGTGAAGGTTGTTTTATCGTTCAATGTAAACAAGGTTAAATTTGCTTTCACATTTTCTTTGATTGTTTCGTTTGCTAACCCTAAAATATGTCGTGGATTTTCAGCTAGAGATTCTGCGATTTTATCACGCGTTAGTTTAGCGACTCCTGTAACCATACAATTAAAGGCTGTTTGCAAGGCAATGATCCCGTTGTTAGCTAAATCAAATTCCAAATCTTTGCTTTCAATATCTTGTGGGTTATGATCACTCACCACCACATCAATGATACCGTTTTCTAAAGCTTTACGAACGGCAGTCACATCTTCTTTACTGCGTAATGGCGGATTCACTTTATAATTGGTATCAAATCTTTCTAATTCTGTTTCATCCAACAAAAGGTTGTGAGCCGCTACACCGGCCGTTACGCTTAATCCGTTTGCTTTCGCTTTTTTAATTAGCTCCACGCTACCCTTCGTACTAATGGTTGGGAAATGAATTTTGCCGCCAGTATATTCTAAAATTTGTAAATTACGTTGTATCATTAATTCTTCAGCCAAGGCCGGAATCCCTTTCAAACCAAGCTTTGTAGACGTAATGCCTTCGTTCATTTGTCCGTCATGTGAAATCGTTTTGTCATCACAGTGCGTGATAATAAAACTATTAATATTTGCCGAATATTGCAGTGCTCTTAAAATTAAGCCGGCGTCTTTAATCGGCTTTTTATAATCACTAAACGCTAAAGCGCCTGCCATTTGCATATCATACATCTCTGATAAATCTTTTCCTTCTTGATTATAACTGATTGTGCCTATAGGAAATACATCTACCAAACTATCTTTCGCTCTGTTTTTCACATACTCAATTTGCGCTTTATTATGTAAGGGCGGGTTTGTGCCACTCATAACGCAAACACCTGTAAAACCACCTTTTGCAGCGGCCTTTAATCCGTTTTCCAATGTATCTTTATGCTCATTTCCTGGATCACAAAAATTCACTTGCATGTCTAACCAACCAACCGAAACACATAAACCATCTGCTTCAATGGTTTTATAGTTTTTTTCGCTAGCAATGTTTTTTTTCAACTGAGTTATATTGCCTTTCTCAATTAAAATATCCATAATCTTCCCGTTAAAAGAACTTGTAGTATCAACGATAGTGGCTTGTTTGATGAGTATGTTCATGTTTTTAGTTTTTTCAACACAGAGGTACAGAGGATTAGAGTTCACAAAAAAGTTATTACTGTCCTTTAAATCTCTTTAGTCAATTTGTCTTTTCTGTCAGTTTTTAAACAATCTTATAATTAAAATTTCACTTAGTAAAAATACCAAGGCTAAAAATAAAAATAATTTCCATAATTTTTTCCCATCTGTAGCTTCTTGTAAGGCATTTGTTAAAGCTTTTTCATTAGGCTCAATGATCGCAATATTAGTAAGATTTTTTTCGTCGAATTGAGTTTGCAATTCTTCTTTGGTATAAAAATTCATATCCGATTCTTTCCTGTCATAGTTAAAAGCTAACCCTTTCAAAACGGCAGTATTTTCTATCACTTCGTACTGCCCAGCTTCTGTTAATTGATTTTGTGTAAATATGGTTGTGGCATTATTTACCAATCGGTGCTCTGGAATCACATCCACTTTTTTGTCGTCTTTAATAATGTGTAGAGGCTTCTCTGCAAAATTAGAAACAGAAGGGATGGTAATGGCCTCGTTAGAAGATGTTTTATAATAAATAGGCGAAGGCTTTAAACTCAAGATCGCCATTTTAATGATTGTTGGTACAAAGAGCGCATGTTTCAAAAAGTTAGAGCAAGCCGCATCACTCGGAATAGCAAATAAATAGAGTTTTCCGTTACTAATATTGTGTTGAGAAATAAGCGGACTGCCATTTTGCAGCAACACGATATTTTGGGTTGAACTATTGGTTGTTTGTTTAAACTCATAATGCTGCAAAACCATTGGCAAATCCATTTGCTGGTTGATCTTATCAAACACACCTTCGTATAAACCTTGTTCAAATTTAATAGACTGCGTTTTTGTGCGAACCGTATCAAAGGCCATTATTTGTGGTAATTCTAAGTTTTGAAAAGCTAAATTATAAGAAGCTACATCTGCTTTTTTACTAGGGAATAAAACCACACTGCCACCATTACTTATAAACTTTTGTAACTCTGCTAATAATCCAGATGTCAATGAAGATAATTCATTTAAAATAATAATGTTTTCTTTTGGAAATAAACTATAATCAATGGAAACCTCAGTATTTTCGTTATACACAAACATACTATCGTCTTGCAACAACGATTTAAAATTGCCTGCTGTTTTGGTGTCTTTACCATTAATGACTAAGGAATGAATGGTAGTTTGTGCATCAAAACTGAAATAAAATTTATCATCATACGTTATCGGATAATCTTCAATACTTAACAGCCCTTTATTAATTCCTTTGTCTTTCACTGTAAAACCAATGCTGACATCCTGCTTGTTTCCAGCCGTCACACTATACGAACTTAATGACACTTGCTTATCATTAATAAATAGTTTGAGTGTTCCTGTTTCAATATCCTTATTGCTTTTATTAATAACCGCGGCATGAATGATTTGCTGTGTGCCAAATTGCTGAACTGGTGTTTCAAACCACACACTATCAATATAGACGTTATTGATTTCGGAAGAGGCAATGGGAATGCAAGTAATGACAAGGCTTGTATCAACATCAGCTTTGTTAAACGCGGCTGCGTTTTTTTGAAAATCACTCACTAAAAATATTCGTTTGTTTTTAGAAGAACTATTTTGCAAAAAATCTTGTTGACGCTTAATCACATCTGTCAAGGCTCGTGTAGCCGAAGAGATCTTCACTTCGTTTAATTGTTCGATGAATTCTTCTTTGGAAATAAAGCGTTGATGTTTGCCTTCAAAATCATTAGTGAGTAATTGAAACTGATCGTTTGCGCTAAACGTATTTGCAATCTCTGTGACGTATAATTTAGCGTTTTCTAAAAGCGTTCCTTTTTTATTAACGCTTTCCATACTAAAGCTGTTATCTATATAAATACTAACGGCTTTATCGCTTAGTGTGGCTCTTACTTTACCAGGAACAAAAGGCTGCGCAAAGGCAAATACCAAACAGGTAATGGCTAAAATACGCATCGCTAAAATGAGCCATTCTTTTAATTTGGATTTACTGTCGCTTTCTTGTTTTAATTCCTTTAGAAAGTGAACATTCGTGAAATATATTTTTTTGTATTTCCTGAAATTAAAAAGATGAATAATAATAGGAATAGCTATCGCCGCTAATCCGATTAAAAATGTAGGAAACAAAAAATTCATCGAACGTAAAAATAACATTTTTACTCATAATTATACCTATTTCAATAAGCCATTCTTATTCAAACGGCTCATTTGTTTGATTTAGTTCATTTTTTTAAAATTATACTATCAATGAAAAGACTTTCCTTCATTTTTTTGTTAACAACAGCCTCATTATCAAATGCCTTTGGTCAGTTAACCTTTACAGTTGCTCCAAGCATGGCAGATCTTACAAATTATTTTCAAGGAATCGGGCTTACAATTTCAAACATGACGGTAACCGGTGCTCCCCAATCATACGGGTTTTATTCTGGCACGTCAAACATGGCTTTTGGAAGCGGGATTATTATGAGCACGGGAGTAGTCAATGGTTTGATTAGTAATCCCGCAGGAGCATTCTTAAGTGCAGATAATGCAACGGTGGGTGACGCCTTAATTAGCACCATTGCTGGGGGTCAAACCTATGATGCCTGCGTTATTGAATTTGATTGTGTGCCAACAAATGCAAATTTATCGTTCAATTTTTCTTTCGGATCAGAGGAATACAATGAATACGTTTATTCGGTGTTTAATGATGCGTTTGCAATTGCAGTAACCGGACCCAACCCTTTGGGTGGAAGCTATAATAATACAAATTTTGCATTTGTTCCCGGAACAACTACCCCAATGGTATCAGTAAATTCGATTAATAACGGAAGTGCTGGCATCGGCCCTTGTAACAACTGTGCCTATTATATTGATAATACAAATGGAACTGATGTAGCTTTTGATGGTTTTACAACTGGTTTACTTGGATTGGTGCCTGTTACTCCAGGACAAACATATCACTTTAAAATTGCCATTGCAGATGTAGGCGATGCCGTTTATGATTCAAGCGTTATGTTTTTGGCTAATTCTTTTAAATCATTACCTAGCACTCCAACTAGCATTTTAGAAACTAAAAAAGAAAGCGATTTGTCAATTTATCCTAACCCAACTTCAACTTCAATTGTGCACATTGATCTAATAGATGGTACTACAAAAGAAATTGAATTATATTCATATCAAGGAAATCGTATTGAAAACGTTGTTTTCGACAAAAACACAAACACTATTCAATTAAACAATACCGCAAAAGGTATTTATTTTTTACATATAACAAAAGACAAAGGCATAACAATTAAAAAATTAGTGATTAATTAATTTTCAACATAAAAAAGCTCTGATAATGATATTATCAGAGCTTTTTAATTTATGAAATATTTACTCCTTCACAATTTTCTTAATGCTAGTTTGATTTTTAGCATCTGTTATTTGTAAGAAATACACGTTTGATTTCAAATCAGTCAAATCTACTATTACTTGCTTAGAGTCTACTGTGATTGATTTTACAACTTCCCCTAAAACATTAATAATGGTAATTTTTGAAATCACATTACTAGAATTAACAGTTACAATACCATTACTTGGGTTAGGATATACTTCAAATGAACCAGAATGTAATTCCTGAACTTCTGTTACAGTTTGCAAGGTGTTTAATACAGTGTTAGTTAACACAGCAGCATTATAATCAAAGTAAATTGCAGCAGAATTATGAATTTGAGTACCTGCGACTAGACTTGGTTTTAAATTAATTTTATATGTCACAAAACCATGACTGTGTGGTTCATCGTGAGTACTATCTGGTAAAATAATATTATCAAACAAAAAGGTAACTAATCCAGTGCCATCTATATTTGTTTGAACAGGAGCGCTTGAGCCAATTATTTTTAATGAGGTTTTATCTACATTAGAATCTAACAAATCATTTACTTTTACATTAACTGCTGGAGAATTTCCTACATTTTGAAAATTAATGGTGTATAGTAATTCATTTGTAGAAGTTGAAATATAGCCTTGAGGTCCTGTCCCTTTTGGAGATACTTCTTTGTAATTTGGATCAAATGGTCCACCAATAACCCAACAATTGCTACTCTCATTATCGGTAAATGATGTTTCTGGATATAATGATATAACTCCAGACTTAAAGCAATAATTGTTCCCTACGGTTGCAGTTGTTTTCATTAATATATTTAATGAAAAGAAACTTCCATTCATATTGTTTGCATATTGTCTTAAATCTGAAATATTCCATACAATACTATCACCACTAGCTGTAGGGTATTTAGTTGTATAACTTGGAGTAGAAGCAGATAATGATTGAAAAGAAACATCAGAGCTTAATTTTACCCAAAATTTACCTGTATGATTTAAAACTGAGCAATAATTAGGATGTGAAATACCATAAAAAGGCTGAATATGAAATACGCTTCCTGGAACGGTTAATCCAACTGGCGTATTAATAAAAGAATAGCAATTAACATTACTGGTTGATGTTTGTGCCAGTTGATCGTATCTTACAATGTTACTAGTCCACGATGCAGAAATATACGTGCTAGTAGGAACACTTGAACATGTATGGCTAAATCCTGCATTAGGCAAAGCTGTTAATGTATACGCCGTTGCACTGTACGGAGATAATACATTGTAGTTTCCATTGTAATCAGGAATAGCCATTGTTGTATAGGTGCCGTTAGTTGATGTAATAACTTCATCGCTCGAAAAATATTCACCTCCGCCTTTATAACAATCATTACTACATTCTACATAAGTATTAACTCCTGTAACTTTCGAACAACTATCAACAATAAATTGTAATGATTCGGTATAAGGATATCCATCATTATATCCCATATTACTAAATGAAATAGCATTTGCATATGTAAGCGTATAAGCTCCAACTGCATTAAGTTCAGGTATTGGATTTAAATAGTAAGCTCCTCCTCCAGCACCACAACTAGGCATACCAGTTGAAGGCCAATTAATCGTTACCATATCATTATAAACATTAGTTGTAACGCCATTAGTAATTGTATATGTAAATGGTATAACGCCTGGATTAATGTCTACATAATTTCTGCAGTAACCAGAGGTAGTTATTAGCATAACAGAACTTCCTAAACAATATTGTTGATAAGATCCACTCATTCCTGGGCTATTACCAACACCTATATATGATAGTTTTTCATTTTTAAATCCAAACACACTATATAAAGGAATTTGTGTTACGCCAGTTTTAGGTAAATTTCTTATTATACTGAAATGAGCGCCGTTATAGATAATATCAGATGGAAAGGCAACAGCGGCAGAAATAATATTAGAGTCTGGTGCGCTTAAAGTTCCTAAATAACGAAATGCACATCTTCCATTAATATCACTTCTACTTCCACCATAACTCCAAACATCCTGGCCAGAAACAGTATGTTTATATTGAATGGATAAACAATAATTAATAATTGGCTTTTCTCCCATGCCTGATTCAAAAATACCATTGTTATTGTCGTCTGAAAACAAAAACACAACTATTGAATCGTTTTGTGCTTTAGATAATGAAGTAATTAGGATAAATAAGAATAATAGTTTTTTCATAAAATAAGTTTAATATAATTTTTTTGTCAAACATAGCTTTTCATTTTAAATCAAAAACAGTAAATGAGCGCAACAAGTCTTTTATCTATTTAAACTCGGCTTAGGAAGATTTAATCACTAATCTTTTGATATTTAATGTTTTTACAAAAAAACTAAAATAAACTCACTTTTTTACTTGCACCCCCCCATTTTTTGACATACTTTTGTCAAAAAGTACAACTATTTCATAACTAACCCCCTATAAAATACAATTTCATGAGCACAAGACGAACTTTGGCAATGCAAGATGTGGTAAAAAGAACTCCGGTTGAGTTCAACAAAACCAACAAACAAGTATCAACCTATTATGGTTCTAATGTTTTTGGATTAGATGCGATGCGCGAATTCCTTTCGGAAGAAGCTTTTAACAGCATTCAAAACTCCATGAACCAAGCTACTATAGTAGAGCGTAAAATGGCTGATCAAGTGGCTGCTTGTATGAAAGCTTGGGCGCAAAGCAAAGGTGTAACACACTTCACACATTGGTTTCAACCATTAAGCGGGGCTACTGCCGAAAAACACGATGGCTTTTTTGAACCCATCGAAGGTGGTCGCGCCATTGAGCGTTTCAGTGGAAATGCATTAGTTCAACAAGAACCGGATGCTTCTTCTTTTCCTAACGGTGGTATTCGTAATACCTTTGAGGCTCGTGGTTACACGGCTTGGGATCCTACATCTCCCGCTTTTATTTGGGGAGAAACCTTATGTATTCCTACAATTTTTATTTCTTATACTGGTGAGTCTTTAGATTTTAAAACACCTTTATTAAAATCATTACACGCTGTAGATAAAGCTGCAACTGAGGTTTGCCAATACTTCGATAAAAACGTTACCAAAGTAATTGCTACTTTAGGTTGGGAGCAAGAATATTTTTTAGTGGATTCTGCTTTATATAACATCCGTTACGACATTCAACAAACTGGTCGTACTTTATTCGGGCACGCATCTGCAAAAGGTCAACAGCTTGAAGACCACTACTGGGGCTCAATTCCAGAGCGTGTATCAGCTTACATGCGTGACTTTGAATACGAATCACATTTGTTAGGTATCCCCGTTCGAACACGTCACAATGAAGTAGCGCCTGCTCAATTTGAATGCGCTCCTGTATTTGAAGAAACAAACTTAGCGGTTGATCACAATTTATTATTGATGGATGTGATGGAAAAAGTAGCTATCCGTCATAACTTCCGTGTATTAATGCACGAAAAGCCTTATGCTGGAGTTAACGGCAGTGGTAAACATAACAACTGGAGTTTGGCAACTAACACTGGTAAAAACTTATTGTCGCCAGGCAAAACACCAAAAACAAATTTACAATTCTTAACCTTTTTTGTTAATACAGTTAAGGCGGTTTATGAGCATGCTGATTTGCTTCGTGCTTCTATTACCTCTGCTAACAACGATCACCGACTTGGTGCTAACGAAGCGCCTCCTGCAATCATGTCTGTTTTCTTAGGCGAGCAATTATCAAAAGTGTTGGATGAGTTAGAAAAATCAGTGCACTCGGGTAAAATGAGTCCTGAAGAAAAAACAGCGTTGAAAATGAATATCGGAAGAATCCCTGATATTTTATTAGATAACACAGACAGAAACAGAACATCTCCTTTTGCCTTCACCGGAAACAAATTTGAATTCCGTGCGGTTGGATCCAGCGCTAACTGTGGCGGACCAATGACGGTGTTAAATGCCATTGTTGCTGAACAATTAGCCTCATTTAAAAAAGATGTGGATGCTTTGATGGATAAAAAGGTTGAGAAGGATGAAGCAATTTTTCAAATATTAAAAAAATACATCATCGAAAGTAAAAAAATTCGTTTCGAAGGAAATGGTTACGGAGATGCTTGGAAAGCGGAAGCGAAAAAACGCGGTTTAAATAATATACCAACAACACCGGGTGCTTTAGAAGCAATGATCTCTAAAAAATCATTAGCGATGTTTGAGAGTCAAGGTATTTTAAATCATAGAGAACAAGAGGCGCGCTATGAAATAAGTTTAGAAACGTACACTAAAAAAATTCAAATCGAATCGCGCATCATTGCTGATATGGTGGATAATCAAATCATTCCAGCGGCATTAACCTATCAAAAAACATTAACAGATAATGTAGTTGGATTAAAAAATATCTTAAGCGGTAGCGATTATAAAAAATCAAGCGACACACAAATTTCGTTAATCAAAGAAATTAGCGAACGCGTAACAACGATTAAAAAAGCAGCAGATGATATGACGGAAGAGCGTCGTAAAGCAAATTTATTGGACAACTCTAAAAAACAAGCGCATGCTTATTGCGAAAAAGTAAAACCGTTTTTTGAAATCATCCGTTATAATGTTGACAAGCTCGAAAACATAGTGGATGATGCAACTTGGCCACTACCTAAGTATAGAGAAATGTTATACTTAAGATAATCTTCCTAAACTTAAAATCCCTAACATAAAAAGTTGGGGATTTTTTTTTGTGACAAAAAGCCGTTACTTTTACTATAACAAATGAAACAGATACTTTATACTCTTTTTTTAGTAACCATTTTTTATAGCGCAACCGCTCAGAAAGATTCTACTAAACACAAAAAAATAATTTCAGAATTTGATTTAAAAAATTACAAATCGGACCCTAAAGACCGATTAATTTTTGAAGCCATTTATACATCTTGGCTTGGGGCTCCCAAAAACATTAGCACCGACTGGAAATGCATTGGTTTCAATTTTGCCTTAATGTTTGATAAACCCATTAAAAATTCTAATTTTAGTTTTGGTTATGGTGCAGGAATCTATTGTCATAACTATAGTTCCAACAGTTCGTTTGTTTATCAAACAGACAGCGCCACTAACATTACCTCAACTCTACTTGACTTAAAAACAGGCAGCTATTCTTCTAACAAATACAATGAACGTAGTGTGGAAATCCCTTTAGAGTTAAGGTTTAGGACAAAATCGAAAAATAATTTTAAAATTATGCTAGGCGCAAAAGTTGGTTATGTTTTTTCTGATTATAAAAAAACAGATGATGTTAATGGTAAAGTGCGTTTGTACGATATTAAAAACGTAAATCATTTTCGTTATGGAATTAACTTTAGAATTGGCGTTGAGCAAATTTGCTTAACGGCTTCTTATTATATAAGCGAAGTCTTTATTAATAAAGGCCCCCAAGGCATACACCCTTTTTCTATTGGGATAGCGTTAATTCCTTATTAAGAAAGATTTATACGATTGCTACGGGTATTTTCAACAAAAATAAGACGATCAATACGCCTCCAACAATAATGCGGTACCAGCCAAAGCCTCTAAAGCCGTGTTTATTTAAAAATCCTATAAACGATTTGATTGCTAATAACGCTACAACAAAAGCAACGACATTGCCAAAGGCCAACAAGCTTATTTCTTGTGAATTAAGTGTTAATCCATCTTTATAAAAATCCAATAATTTTTTAGCTGTTGCTGCAAACATCGTAGGTACTGCCAAAAAGAAAGAAAACTCTGCGGCTGTTTGGCGAGTTAAGCCTTGAGTCATACCACCAATAATTGTAGAAGCGCTTCGGCTCATACCAGGCCATAACGCTATACATTGAAAAAGTCCAATTTTAAAGGCTTTTGGAAGAGTAATTTCTTTTTCATCATCTAATGAATTATTCTTAAACCATTTATCTACAAACAACAAGACGATCCCTCCAATAAATAAAGCCATAGCAACACCCATCAGATTTTCAAGAGCCATATCAATATAATCTCCTAACAACAAACCGGCAATAGCAGCAGGAATAAAGGCTACTAATAATTTAATATAAAAATCAATGGATTTAAAAAAGCGTTTAAAGTATAATACAACAACTGATAAAATGGCTCCTAATTGGATGGCTACTGTAAATAATTTCACAAAAGGCGTTGCTTGCATGCCTAAAATTGCAGTTCCAATCATCATATGTCCAGTTGATGAAATAGGTAAAAACTCCGTTAATCCTTCGATAACAGCTATAATAAAGGCTTGTAAATAATTCATTTAGATTAAAGTCAGAAAAATTTAAGACTTAGAAACATCTTCTGTTTTAGATTTTGGTCGCCACATAATAGCTACAATAACAACTACAAAGCCCAATAAACAAACCATTGGAGCAATTGTGATACGCTGAGCATCAAAGATAGCAGGATTAAACACATTAGGGTCTTTGCTACCCCCACCGATCATTAATAAATAACCAAGTATGATTAATATAATACCGCCAATAAATAGCTGATAGTTTTGTTTGCCAAAGGTTGTTTTCATTACATTAAATTTTTGAAAAACAAAGCTATTAAAAAAAGTGGTTAAACAACCCAAAAAGGGCACAAATTGCCTAAATATTCCGTTAAAAATTCGTAATATTGCTATTCTTATAACTAACTATATGGCTAAAGTAGCATTAATAACAGGTGTAACAGGGCAAGATGGCGCCTATCTTTCAGAATTATTATTAAGCAAAGGATATGAGGTTCATGGTGTAAAACGTCGTAGTTCATTATTCAACACAGATCGTATTGATCATTTATATCAAGATCAACATGAAAAACATGTTCATTTCAAATTACATCATGGTGATTTAACTGATAGCACGAATTTAATCAGAATTATACAAGAAGTTCAACCTGATGAAATATATAACCTTGCAGCTATGTCGCATGTGAAGGTAAGCTTTGATACGCCAGAATATACTGCTAATGCCGACGGCATTGGTACACTTCGTATTTTAGAGGCTATACGTATTTTAGGATTAGAAAAGAAAACGCGTTTTTACCAAGCCTCTACATCTGAATTATATGGATTAGTTCAAGAGATTCCTCAAAAAGAAACAACTCCTTTTTATCCACGAAGCCCTTATGGTGTTGCTAAATTATACGCTTTTTGGATCACAAAAAATTACCGTGAAGCTTATGGTATGTATGCTTGTAACGGAATATTATTTAATCACGAAAGTCCATTGCGTGGCGAAACTTTTGTTACTCGTAAAATAACGCGCGCTGTTGCCAAAATCAGTTTGGGCTTGCAAGAGAAGTTATTTATGGGAAATATAGATTCTGAAAGGGATTGGGGACACGCAAAAGATTACGTAGAAGGCATGTGGCGCATGTTACAACAAGAAGAACCAGATGATTTTGTATTAGCAACAGGTATAAAAATTACTGTACGCGAATTCATCAACATGGCTTTTGCTGAAGTGGGCATTGCACTTAAGTGGGAAGGCAAAGACGAAAATGAAAAAGGCATTAATGTTTCTACAGGACAAGTGGTGGTTGAAATAGACCCAAAATACTATCGACCAGCAGAAGTAGATTTATTGGTTGGCGATGCTACTAAAGCAAAAACCAAAATGGGCTGGGCACCTACATATACTGTTTCATCCTTATGTAAGGAAATGGTTGCGGCCGATGTTGAATTGTTTAAACGCGACAAGTATTTATTAGATGGTGGACATAAAATTTTAAATTATAAAGAATAACATTTTGTTTATAGAGCACAGTTGTTAGTTGTTTGAAAAGACTATGCGATCAAAAATGGAAAATACAGCAAAAATATATATAGCAGGTCATCGCGGAATGGTTGGTAGCGCTATTATGCGAAACCTTGTTAAAAAAGGGTTTACAAACATCGTTACAAGAACTTCTGCCGAATTAGATTTACGAAACTCACAGCAAGTTGCTGATTTTTTTGCTAAAGAAAAACCGGAATATGTATTTTTAGCGGCTGCAAAAGTTGGAGGTATACAAGCAAACAATATCTTTAGAGCCGATTTTATTTATGAGAATTTAATGATTCAAAATAATGTGATTCATCATTCTTATTTAAATAAAGTTACCAAATTAATGTTCTTAGGCTCTTCATGCATTTATCCGAAACTAGCGCCACAACCATTAAAGGAAGAATATTTATTAACCGGTCTGTTAGAAGAAACAAATGAGCCTTATGCTATTGCAAAAATTGCGGGTATCAAAATGTGTGAAAGCTACAAACGACAATACGGTTGTAATTTTATATCAGTGATGCCAACAAATATGTATGGCCCAAACGATAGTTACAACTTAAACAACTCTCACGTGCTACCCGCGTTAATTCGCAAGTTCCACGATGCCAAAGAAAACAACTTGCCATTTGTTGAAATGTGGGGAACAGGAACTCCAATGCGTGAGTTTTTACACGCCGATGATTTAGGTGACGCTTGTGTGTTTTTAATGAATACCTATAATGAAGAAAAGTTTGTAAACATAGGTTCGGGGACAGATTTAACGATTAAAGATTTAGCGCTATTAATTAAAGATATTGTTGGTTACACTGGGGACATCAAACTTGATTTATCGAAGCCTGATGGCACACCTCGTAAATTAATGGACGTGTCTTACTTACATTCACTAGGCTGGAAGCACAAAATAGAATTACCGGAAGGCATTAAACAGGTTTACGAAGACTTTAAGAAAAAAGAAGGCGTAAAAGTTTGGTAGTTTTAAAACAAAAAAAGACTATTAAAAAATGATTGTTTTAACCAATAATAAAATTCTATTTAACAGATTAAAACATCTTTTATCATTCTTCTTTTGTCTTTTATCCATACACTTAAAGTCTCAGTTCTACAATCTACCCAACGAATTTTTTTTTAATACCCTTTCGCAACTTCAATTAGCAAGGCTTGACAGCGAACAGCTTCATTCGTCTATTCAACCCTATATTCCTTTTTTTAATAAAAAATATGAGTTCGTAAAGGATACGCATCATGTTTTCAAATACATTACCGACGATGTTTTTTTAGACAAAGTATTTTATGACCATCTCATTCATATCAAATCAAAACAAGGTAAATTCGAATTTAAGGTCGATCCATTATTAAATATTGAATTAGGAAAAGCGTATTATGATACAACTAAATCTCAAAACATTTCTTCCAACACCCGAGGTTTTATTGCTAGTGGGACCATTGGTAAAAATTTTTATTTTGAAACCATGTTTGCCGAAAATCAAAGTTTTTTCCCTCATTATATTTCTAACTTAAGTAATCAAACTAATATTGTCCCTGGACAAGGTCGCTATAAAACCTTCAAAACAACTGGTTATGATTATGCGTTTTCGTCCGGCTTTATTTCATGCCAACCCTTTAAAAGACTAAACATACAATTAGGACACGGCAAACAAAAAATTGGGAACGGCTACCGTTCTTTATTATTAAGTGATAACTCCTTCAATTATCCTTATTTAAGAATAACCTCCGAGTGGCTAAAAGGAAAATTACAATACACCAATATTTATGCAGTGCTAATGAATTTAGAAACAGGCGGCACCAAAACACCACCAAATACGGAAGCTTTATTTCAAAAGAAAGCTGTATCCATCCAATACTTAAGTTACAATATTAATAAGCGTTTCAATATCGGTCTCTTTCAAGGAATGATCTGGTCGGCAGCTGACAGCATGAACAGACAACATTTGGATTGGCAATATTTTAATCCTGTGATTTTTACTAATCTAGGTTTTTATGGTTTAAATAATAAAAATAATATTGTGATTGGTGCTAATGCGAATTTTAAAATCACTCAAACCATAAGTGTTTATGGACAGTTTATGGGTGATGATTTTAGTAATATAACCAAATTAGGAAACGCGTTTGGATATCAACTTGGCGCTAAATACTTTAATGCATTTGGTATAAAAAACACGATGCTCCAAATAGAATACAATGATGTGGCAGAAGGCTCATATAACAGTTCTTTTGGAACTACTAGTAATCAAAGCTTTTCGCATTACAACCAAACATTGGCTTATACACCTGGTTACGGAAAAGAGTTGGTTGTTTTAGCAGATTATAAATATCAGCGCTTTTTTTTGAATGCAAAATTAAATGTGCAATGGCTTACGCTGCATCGTTTTTCTTTATATCAAAATACGCTGGCTAAAGTTCAAGTTGGATATACTATTAATACGGGATATAATTTTAATGTATCTTTAGGATACAATTACCGAAATCAAGATTTTTATGATTTAAAATCATCAAACAATAAAACTTCATTTATTACTTTGAGTTTAAAATCAAATTTATATAATACCTATTACGACTTTTAAAATATAAGAAAAATGGCAGTATTAATTTTAGTTTTTTTAACCGCATTCATTGTTGTGTTATATTCTACACCCGCTCTTATTAAAGTGGCTGTGCTTAAGCGCTTAATTGATATACCAACAGAAGATCGAAAGATTCATAAAAGGGCTGTGCCAACTATAGGTGGGATTATTATTTATGCCGCAACCTTATTTTCATTTTCGTTATGGTATAATATTGATGACCTCAACGACTTTAGTCAAATTTACGAATCTGTAAAAGAGTTTAAAATATTAGTAGCAACCAGCTTAGTGTTGTTTTTTGTTGGTGTAAAAGATGATATTATCGGCACAGCTCCTGTTAAAAAATTATTTGCAAATATCTTAGTTGGGCTCATTTTAGTGCTAATGGGAGACATCCGAATCACCGGGTTACACGGAGTATTTGGTGTTGAAGAAATTCCTGTCTGGGGCTCAGTGTTCTTATCCTTATTTACATATATTGTAGTTGTAAACGCTATGAATTTAATTGATGGCGTTGACGGATTAGCTGCTGGTGTTGGTTTCATAGCCTCTTCTGTATTTGGCGCTTGGTTTGTTTTTGCAAATGAATTTACTTTAGCCGCCCTTTCGTTTTCCTTGTCTGGTGCGTTAATCGGTTTTTTAATTTTTAATTTTTCACCTGCCAAAATATTTATGGGCGATAGTGGTTCACTTATTATTGGTATGTTTTTATGTGTACTCAGCATTAAACTCATAGAATATCCCATCACTCGTATTGATAATTTTTGGGTTCATATTTCAAATCCAATGATTGTCATTGCTGCACTATCCTACCCTTTAACAGACACATTGCGGATTTTTATTATTCGCGCCGCCAAAGGTCAATCGCCTTTTGCTGCCGATAGAAATCATTTACACCACCGCCTGTTAGACTCTGGTTATTCTCATGCTAAAACCGTTATTATTATTTACTTATTTAGCGTATTATGTGTTGGTGTTTCTCTTCTTAGTTATTTCATTAACCCAAGCTTAACCTTGTTTGCTGTTATTGGTTTCAGTATGTTGTTTATTGTATTCGTAAACGTTTCTTATCAATCCGCTCAAAAAAAGATTCAAACTACTAACGAGTGATTTTACTAAAACATACTTTTTTTAACCTAACGTTTATTAAAGTAGCGTTCATTTTGTCTTGCATTCCTTTATCGTTTCGCGCACAAGATAATCATCAGGCGCAAAATATTTTTATGAATCAAGACGCTCAACAAATATTGGATGAATGGAATATCAAACATCCCGATGTGGAATTTCACTCTTCATTTAAACCTTATTTAAGCGCTTCGTTAAACAATTTTTTGGATACATCTATTGGGTTTTTACATTTTCCTATTAAAAACTATTTTTTAAGCAAAACATTTAATGAAGGGCCTAGTAAGCGCAATCAGTATCAAACTCAGGTCCTCCCTATTATTGATTTACAAGCAGGTTATGATGTGTTGGATAAACGCTTTGTGTCAGAAACATTTGGTGGCGCGCACGTAAAATTAAACATCAATAATGATTTTACTTTTGCATTAACTGCCATTGGCGGCAGAGTCAGCTATCCCAATTTCACAGACACAACGGTTAAAACAACACAACTTATTCCAGGACTTGGACGCGCTTATAAAAATGCAGATGGTAGTTATAGTTTTTCTAATCTTACAGGATACTTGTCTTACAGCCCAAATTCAACATTTAATTTTCAGTTGGGAAAAGACAAACATTTTATCGGTGATGGCTATCGGTCTTTATTACTTTCTGATCTGTCCAACAACAACCCTTATTTTGGTATCAATGCGCATATTTGGCATATACAATATAACGTTTGGTACTCCTGGATGCAAGACTTCTCTCGCTTTGACGGCACACAAAAAAGTTTACAAAATAAATTTGGAACCTTTCATTACTTAACCTATAACGCAACAAAAGAATTTAGTATTTCGTTTTTTGAGAATGTGGTTTGGCAAGGCAATGACACCAATCGCAACAGAAGTTTTGATGTCAATTATTTAAACCCTATTATCTTTTATCGTCCACAAGAATATTCTGTAGGTTCTCCCGACAATTCAATGATGGGTTTAAACCTCAGCGTTAAATTATTTAAGTGCTTAAAAGTATATGCACAAGGTGTGGCAGATGAATTTTATTTTAAAGAAATAAAAGCTGGTAAGGGTTGGTGGGCAAATAAACAAGGTTGGCAGTTTGGAGCCAAATACATTAATGCTTTTAAAGTTAAGGGTCTCACTTTACAGGCAGAATACAATGAAGTTCGCCCTTATACCTATTCGCATGGAAGCGTGCAGCAAAACTATTCTAATTATGGACAACCCCTAGCGCACCCACTAGGAGCTAATTTCAGAGAGTATTTAGGTTTTGTGAGTTACAGAGCTAATAGATGGATGTTAAGTTTTCAGGGTATGTCGGCAACTGTTGGTAAAGATACTTTGGGCTCCAACTTAGGGCAAAATATTTTCTTGAGTTACACCACGCGCCCTTATGAATACGGACACCACACCACACAAGGGAACAAAACTCAACTATTACAAAGCGATATTAAATTTACCTACTACGCCATTCCTCAATTAAATTTACGTTTAGAACTTGGTTATATACAGCGCAGCATCAAAGATGATTTGGGTTATGAATTACAATCGCCTTATATTTATGTTGGCATCAAAACAAGCATCCACCAATTTTATAGAGATTATTAATGTTCCTTTATTTTTTCTAAATGAAATTCACAGTAAAAACAATTATTGACGCAACAGCCCAAGTAATTTATACAACGTGGCTTTCAAGTAAAGGGCATACAGCAATGACTGGTGCCGATGCTACAATCACCGCTGTTGTTGGAAAAAAATTTACAGCATGGGACGGCTATATTTCAGGAACTAATCTTGAATTAATTCCTCACAACAAAATTATACAATCGTGGCGAACGACTTCATTTAAAGACACAGACGAAGATTCAAAAATTGAAATAGTGCTACACGAAATAAAGGGAAAAACAGAGTTGACCTTAACTCATAGCAATATTCCTAAAGATGGAGAAGATTATAAAAATGGTTGGGAAGATTATTATTTTAAACCAATGAAGGATTACTTTTCTAAAAAATAATTGTGACTTTTTAATATTCTAACACCAAAACTTCCACCCGCCTGTTTTCTTCTTGTTGATCTGCAGTTGCTTTTGGTAATTTGAATAACATTTCGTGATCGCCTTTGCCATCAATCTCAATGCGTTTTTCGTCAATGCCTTGTATCGCTAAATAATTCCTAATAGAGGTGGCGCGTCCTTTTGTAAATGCAATAATACCTTTTTCATCCATCATATCTCTGCCATTTGAATGACCTATGATTTTTATTTTAAGTTGCGGATTTTTTTTAAGTAGTCGATATAAATTATACATCGACGGAATAGCCCTTGGTAAGTACTGTACAGAACCTCCAATAAAATTAATAGAACCAACCGAATATTTATTCCCCTTTTTTAATTTACCTAACACCGTCTTTAAACCTTTTAATTGAGCTGTATCGGCTAGCGTAACTACTTTGGTAAAACTAAAACTACTGTCGTTAAAAAAATTCAAATTATACGACTGGCTTTTTACGAGCGGAGCAACAAAATTATAAGAACCGTCATCTTTCGTATTCTCTATAAAAACTGTATCACCTTTTTGGTTGGTTAACGCTATTTCGGCTTTAATAGGCTTATTTGCTTCATCTAACACGACGCCTTTGAATGTTACGGCTTGTGCTATTTCAAAATCAATCGTATGGCCTTCGCCCCTATCATATACATTGTCCAACACTAAATAATAAATTTCTCCTTTTTTTACAGCTATGTATTTACAATAAGCGGGCCCAACGCCCTGCTTTACTAATTCATTGGTTGATTTATAGTTCAATCCTGTTTTACCATTCAGCTCCTCTTTATCCCTGCTAATACAAGCTCTTGCGGGGTTTATTTTGTTTACTTGCAAACTGTCACAAAAATTATTTTTACCAGCCTTAAATAACATAAAATCATAATCATCATCTGCTTTAGTTGGTGTAATATTAAAAGTTAAATCGCCCGATGTATTAATAATTAATTTATACCAGGCACTATGATGTTCTTTTTCGAAAGCAAAAGTTGTTTTTTGTTTAGCAGGACTAATTTCTTTGAGCTCTCCAAATCCTTTAGGGGCAATAGTTTTGCCGTATATTGTTTTACCGCTAATAGCAACGAGTTGTGCGGTTTTACAATCACAAAAAACAGTATCCAGTTTTTTTTGTGAAAATACAGATATAGAAATAAATAGAAGTAGAATTATTCGCATAATATTATAATACAGGTATAAACTAAAAGTAACAAAAATTACACCTTAATCCCAATCACCGTTACATCATCTACTTGTTCTAAATCTCCCACCCAATTTTTGAAGGTTGAGTCGAGTAATTCTCTTTGCTGAGCAATTGGTAAATGAACATTGGCGAGCAATAGCTCCTTTAATTTTTTACTCATAAACTTTTTGCCTTTATCTCCTCCAAATTGATCAGGGAAACCATCAGTTAACGTATAAATGGTATCTCCTTTTTGTAACTCTAAAGTATGTGTTGTAAATGTTTGATCTTGTTTATCGCTTTTACCAACAGGCATTTTATCAGGTTTGATTTCGATGAGTTCATTTTCTCTAATAATCCAAACGGGATTATTTGCTGCTGCAATATGTAATTGATTATTCTCAAAAACAAGGAGACTACAATCCATACCGTCCTTTCCACCATCTTCACTTCCATCTTTTTTTAAACGTTTAATAATGGTTTGGCGCGTATGGTTTAAGATCTCGGCAGGATTAGTATGATGCTCGATTGCTTTTTCTAAACTCGTTACGTTTAATAAACTCATAATAGCGCCAGGCACGCCGTGCCCTGTGCTATCTGCTGTTGCTAATGCAAAATTTCCATTACTTAATTTAGCAGACCAGTAAAAATCTCCACTTACAACGTCTTTAGGTTTAAATAAAACAAAGTATTCGTTTAAGTTTTCATCTAGCAACTCTTTAGTCGCTAAAAAGCTGCGCTGAATGCGTTCGGCATAATTAATACTATCTGTTATTTCCTTGTGTTTTTCTTCTATTATTTCTTTATGTTTTTCTACTACAAATTTTTGCTCTTCTATTGTTTCTTTTTGCTTGCGAGTTATGCGTAATGAGCGGAAAACAATTAATGCAAAAACAGCAACCAAAAACAGGCCTGTTATTATAGAAAAAATAATAATGTTTTGTTTTCTGTTTTTTTCTTCTGAAATAAAATGTTGGTTCTGTAGTTCACTTTTATGTTCTGCTTCGGTTACAGCTTCTTTTTTTTCAAAATCATAATTCATTTGATTTTGTATAGTATGTTTGCGAACATCTTCATTATTTAAACTATCACTATAGATGTCATACATTTTGTAGTTTTGAAAAGCACTCTTAAAGTTTGCTTTAGCACTATCTATTTGCATTAGCCCTTTGTAACTTTCTTTTAAAAGCTCCTTGTAACCTATTTCTTTAGCCAATCCTATTGCTTTTTTATAATATTTTTCAGCTTCTAGATGTTTTTTTTGCTGAACATAAATACTTCCTATATTATTATAAGACGCACACATAGAAAGTTTGTCGCTTGTTGTTTCTGTTATTTTTAAAGAAGCTAGTTGGTTTTTTAGTGCTTCTGTATAATTGCCTTGATCCAAATAGACGGCGCCAATATTAGTATAAACAAAGGCTATACTTTCTGTGTCACCGATTTTTTCCATTATTTTTAAAGCAATAAAATAATTTTTCAATGCTTCAGGATAATTATGTTGAGTATAATAAACGTTTCCAATATTTCCATAAGCAATGGCTATTCCATTTGCATCGTTTATTTTTTCCTGTATTTTAAGGGAAGCAACGAAGTTTTTTAAGGCATCTGTAAAGTTGCCCTGGCTGAAATAAATGTTTCCGATATTACTTAATGCGGTGGCAACACCACCTATATCACCTATTGCTTCTTTTATTTTCAAAGCAAGGAAATAATTTTTTAAGGCATCAGAGTAATTTCCCTGGTCTTCAAATACGATCCCTATGTTATTGTAGGAAGTCGAAACGCCACCCTGATCTCCTATTTCTTGTCTTATTTTTAGTGATGCATAATGATTTTTAAGCGCTTGCGGATAATTAGCTTGAGAGCGATACGTATTGCCAATACTATTGTAAGATGCAGCAATGCTTTTTTTGTTGCCTATCTCTTCGTTTATTTTAATGGCAACCAAATGATTTTTAACAGCCTCTGGATAATTGCCTTGATAATAGTTTATGTTTCCTAAATTATAATATGCTTTAGCTGTATAAATTTTAATTGTTTTATTTATGGTTTTATTCCTTTTACCTAATAATACATTTGAAAATATAATGGCTTGATTGGCGTACTTTATTCCATCATCGTAGTTATCAATTTTTGAGAATTCATTACTTAATTCATAAAGATGAATGAGCTGGTTGGTGTCGGCTCTATCTGTTTTCAGAAGAATTAATAGTGAATCTGTTTTTGTTTGCTGAGCAAAACTATTTATTATAATTAAAAATAATACGCTGCTAAGCAATAATGTTTTTTTCATAAGTATGTTCGGTATTAAATAACACTAATAAATATATGCTTTAAAACAACGCATCGCAAAACAAAAAGAGACTATCTCACTTTTGAGAAAGTCTCTTTTTGTTTTTCAAATTAAATACTTCGGGTTATTTATTTAAAATTATTTTCTTGATAGTAACACCATTATCATTTTTTAAGTGAAGCGTATATACACCATCCATAAATTCCGATAAATCAATCGTTGATGTTTCTTGAATTGTTTTTTGAAAAACTAAATCACCCATCATATTATAAACCGTTAATTCGGTTTCCGTCAACTCATTTAGTTCAATTATCAGTATACCGTTACTTGGGTTTGGGTAAAAGTTACCTATTTGTTTATAGTTTAGCTCTTGGATGCCAACAGCATTTGTACCAAGTTTAAAAATTGTACCAAAACCATTTGCAGCACCAGTTTTGGTCATGCCAAATAATGAACCTGCGTTAAGCAGAAGTGAGCCTTGTGGGTCACTTCCTGTTGTTGAGTAATTGAAGTCTATTAGTTTTGAATAACCAGTGCCGTCTTTCTTTATTTTAAAAGCAGTTCCATCATCATTAGCTCCACCATACTGTGTCATGCCATACAAATAAGTGCCATCAGAAACAACATCACCGGTTGGGAAGCGACCGTTAATAGTACCATCAAAATCTAATAATCTCAAATAGCCGTTACCATTGGGCATTATTTTAAAAAGAGTTCCTTTATTATTTACTCCACCCTCTGAAGTCATTCCATACATATAACTACCATCGTAATAGAGAGAGCCAAGCGGAAAGTTTCCTGTTATTGTTTTAGAAAAGTCCAGCGTTTTTGTAAAGCCAGTTCCATTAGGCATCATTTTAAAAATGACTCCGTCTGTGTAAGTGCCACTATTATTTAAGCCACCATATTGTGTCATGCCATATAAAAAAGTACCATCAGAAATAAGAGAGCCGTTTCCAACACTGCCATTAGTTGCTCCTGTAAAGGTTTGTAGTGATACAAATCCACTGCCATTAGGTAAAATTTTAAATATATTTCCTTTAACGCTTGCGCCCCCATTTTTTGTCATACCATACAAATAAGAGCCATCAAAATACAAAGAGCCATCGGGTAACATTCCAATAGCATAACTAAAATCATATATTTTTGAATAACCTGATCCATTGGGCATTATTTTAAAAATCATTCCGTTGTTATTTAAGCCCCCATAACGGGTCATTCCATAAAGATATGTGCCATCGTAAACAAGGGATCCATAAGGATTCTTGCCGTTTGGGTTATCAGTAAAATCGAGTAATTTAACATAGCCACTGCCATCGGGTTTTATTTTAAAAACAGTGCCAAGATTACTAGTACCACCAAAAAGTGTCATTCCATATAGGTAAGTGCCATCTGATACAAGATTGCCTGTTGCGGTTCTACCATCTAGCCCTCCTGCAAAGTTTAGAAGGGTTGTGTGTTGCGCGTAATTAAATTTACATAATGCAAAAAAGGCGAATAGAGTGATTAAAGTTAATTTTTTTATTTCTTGTTTCATAAATAGTGATTTTAAGCGAAATTATATAAAAGAATGAATGAACGAAATAGTCATTAATAGGTAATTTCTAACCAGTTAGGTCTATTGTGGATTTTATTGAGTAGATTTATTCATATTAAGACATGATTTTTTTAAATAGTTTATAAATGAAAGATTATATCCTAATTATTGAAGATGATGTTTTGGTTGCAGAAAATACTGCGTTTATACTAAACCAAGCTGGATATCTAGCGATTCACATAATAGATAATCTTTCTGATGCGCTTAATTTTCAGAAAAGGAATAAAATAACATTGATTATTAGTGACATTAATCTACACGGCGTTAACAACGGATCCCAAATCGTAAAAGAATTACAAAATAATATATTAACACCCGTAATTTATTTAACAGCATATTCGGAGGAGCAAATTGTAGATGATGCTATGTCAACAAACCCTATTGCTTTTGTTTTAAAGCCATTTACGGATAGACAACTATTAGTTACTATTCAAATAGCTCTTAAACAAATAGAAGAATATAATAAACCTGGAGCAATTGATAAACCCTCGTCAAGAGAAATTCAGGTTATTGAACAAATTGCGAAAGGTTTAAGTAATAAAGAAATTGCTGGATTTTTATTTTTAAGTGAACATACTATAAAAGCGCATAGAAGAAATTTAATAAAAAAATATCAGTTGCGGTCGTCTTCCGAATTAATTGCAATGTCTGTTAGGTTAAAGTGGATCAATGTCAATAATTTTGGATAATCAAACGAAGTACTTTTATTTAATATACACATCTAATTTCTATGAGCATAAGTAAGAATTTTTTATTTAGGATTGGTGGCGATGAAACCACTTTTAATTTAGAGCATCGCATTTTTAATGTTTCATGTTTTATGATTACTATATTTGGAATTATTGGGGGGATAGGAAATTATTTTTCTGGTCTTCACATGATGACTGTTTGGCTTAGTCTTATTGGTGTTTTAATTTCGGGATACTTATTTTATTTGGCACGCATCAAAGAGGTTTTCACAACTGTTGTAGTTTTTATTTATTTGACAGCTACTTTTTTTGTGCTTGGATTAATGTTTTTTTTTAATGGTGGAACGCAAGGCACAATTCTGAATTTAATCATAATGTTTTTAAATATATTTCTGCTTATTGTTCCCAGCGCTTATCAATATTTTTTTGGAGCTATTCTTTATGCAACACTTTTTTTATTGATAGCGCTTGAATTTGTTTTTCCAAAATGGATTATACCATATAATTCAACAAGCGAAATGTTAATGGACCATGTTTTGACCATGTTTTATACAGTCCTTTTTACGACAGTTATAATTGTCTTATTTAGAAAAAAGCACTTGGAAGATAGACATAAGATTTTATTACAAAACGAATCATTGATGTTTCTGAATCAACAAATAAACTCTCAAAAAAACGAATTAGAAGAAAAAACAAAACAATTGCAGTTATCAATAGAAATTACAAACGAGAGAAATAAATATATCGAAACTCTTTTAAAAGAATTAAATCACAGAGTTAAAAACAACTTACAATTAGTGAGTAGTTTATTGCAAAAACAAGCGAATTTATCAATAGAAAAATCTGCAAAAGCGGCACTACTCGATACAAAAAATAGATTATTGTCGCTTATACTTTTGCACCAGCGATTATATGGCAATGAGAATACCACAAGAATATTTATTCCTAAATATTTAAAAGAATTATCTGAGGCTATTTTGATTTCTTATAGTAATCTTGGAGAAGAGAACATTGTTTATGATATAGATGATGTTTGGCTAGATGTAGAAGTTGCAATTTCGATAGGCTTAATTGCAAATGAGTTAATCACTAATTCTTTTAAACATGCATTTAATAGCATTTCGGAACCAAAATTATTTGTTTCTTTCAAAAAAGATAAAGCTAATTTAATATTAAACATAAAAGATAATGGAATAGGGATGAAGGAAAAAAGTGAAGTTTCAACTTTTGGCATGGAATTAATAGGGCTTTTAACAAAACAAGTGAAGGGTAAACTTGAAAAAGAGTCTGACAAAAACAACGGCTGTAGTATTACTCTTACATTCATTGGTACCAGAGATTAATTCTGAAAACAAGAAAAGCGCTATAAATTTATAAAGCGCCTTTCTGTGAATTAAAAATTCTATTCTACAATCCCAACAATACTTCTTCAGGTACTTTACCACCAAAGAGCATGCGGCTTGGATTCTCTAACATTTCTTTTACTTTTACTAAGAAGCCTACGCTTTCTCTGCCATCAATAATTCTATGGTCGTAGCTTAGCGCAATATACATCATTGGACGAATAACCACTTGTCCATTAACTGCCATCGGGCGATCAACCACGTTGTGCATCCCTAAAATAGCGCTTTGCGGAGGATTGATAATTGGAGTACTCATCATCGATCCAAATACTCCACCATTTGTGATAGTGAATGTTCCACCTTCCATATCTGCAATGGTTAATTTACCATCGCGTGCTTTTATTGCTAAATCTTTAATTCCTTTTTCAATGTCTGCAATGCTCATTAATTCAGCATTACGCAAAACAGGCACCATTAAGCCTTTTGGAGCGCTTACCGCAATTCCAATATCACAATATTTATTGTATACTAATTCTTCGCCATCAATCATACCGTTTACTGCAGGATAATGATACAAGGCTTCTGTTACTGCTTTTGTAAAGAAACTCATGAAACCAACATTGCTTCCATAAACCTCTTTAAATTTATCTTTATACTTTGCTCTGATAGCATAAATAGCGCTCATGTCAACTTCATTAAAGGTAGTTAACATGGCAGTTTCATTTTTAACAGCCACTAAACGTTTCGCTACCGTTTTACGTAACGATGTCATTTTTGCTCTGTCTTTTTCGCGCCCACCTTTCCAAGAATTTGATATTACTTCTGCTGCTGTTGGTAAACCGTTAGATAAAGCTGCTAACACATCTTGTTTGGTGATACGTCCGTCTTTGCCAGTTCCATTTAATTGCTTAGAAGTAATATTGTTTTCTGACATTATTTTTGCTGCCGCAATACTTGGTGTACCTGTAGCGTAGTTGGTTGTTTGCTTCTCGACTGCGCTCGAAGTGACAGCTGTCTCTTTTTTTGCTTCTGCTTTTGCTTCTGCTTTAGGGGCTTCCACTTTAGCTTTCGCTTCTGGTTTAAATGATGTATCTATTTTAAGTACAACTTGTCCAACTTTTACAGTATCGCCTTCAGCAGCTAACAGTTCGATTTTTCCACTTTCTTCTGCGTTAAGCGTCAATGTTGCTTTATCAGAATCTATCTCTGCTAACACCTCATCTTTTTCAACAACATCACCTGTTTGTTTTACCCAACGAGCAATAACTACTTCTGTGATTGATTCTCCTGGACTTGGTACTTTTAATTCTACAATTGCCATATATTAAATTTTGAATGTTAAATTATAAATGTTGAATGGTTATTTTACTAAAACTTTAGAAAAAATACTAGTCATGATTTCTTCGTTCTCTGCCGCGTGACGCTTAGCAAAGCCTGTAGCTGGACTAGCCGCAGCATCTCTACCAATATATTTTAAATTTAACGCACGTAAATTATTATCTACAAAACGCCAAGGACCCATATTTTCAGGTTCTTCTTGTACAAATAAGAAGTTGGTGGCTTTCGTATACTTTTTTAATACGGCATCAATTTGTTTTTGAGGGAAAGGATATAATTGCTCTAAACGAATAAAAGCAATGTCTTCACATCCTTCTTTTTCGCGACTTTCAATTAAATCGTAATATACTTTACCAGAGCAGAATGCAACGCGTGTTACTTTTTTAGCATCAATAGCATCATCTAATACTTCTTGGAAACCGCCTGTTGTAAAGTCTTTAAGCTTGCTTACACAAGATGGGTAACGTAATAATTTTTTAGGTGTAAAACACACTAATGGCTTACGGAAATCTCTGCTTAATTGACGACGAATGACGTGGAATTGTTGTGCCGGTGTCGTTGCGTTTACAATTTGCATGTTGTTTTCTGCGCAAGCTTGTAAGAAACGTTCCATACGAGCCGATGAATGTTCGGGGCCTTGCCCTTCGTAACCATGAGGCAACAAGATAACCAAGCCATTCATACGACGCCATTTGTATTCGGCCGATGTTAAATATTGATCAATGATAATTTGTGCACCATTAAAGAAATCACCAAACTGCGCTTCCCAAATGGTTAATGTATTTGGTGCAGCAAAAGCATAACCGTATTCAAAACCTAAGACACCGTACTCACTTAATAAAGAATTATAAATGTCTAATTTTACTTTCGCATCAATATTATTTAATGGTGTATATTCTTCTTCGCTATCTTCTACCTTAACAACAGCATGACGATGAGAGAAAGTACCACGCTCAACATCTTGTCCGCTGAAACGAACAGGAAAGCCTTCTTTCATTAAAGAGGCATAAGCCATTAATTCGCCCATTGCCCAATCGTAATTATCGTTAGCAATCATCGCTTTACGATCATCAAATAATTTTTGAATTTTATTAAAGAATTTTTTATCCTTCGGTAATTCAACTGTTTTATTAGCAATCTCTAAAAATAATTTATCTGTAATAGCAGTTTTTGGTGATGCGTCAAACGCATTAGCGCCAGCCATTTTCACGTCTTTCCAATTTCCTTCTAAAAAAGAAGTAATTTTTACATTTTCTGCTTTCTTCGCTAAATCTAAGTTTTCTTCTAATTCCGCTTTAAATGAAGCTTCTATCGCTTTGGCTTCGTTTGCTAATTCGTTTTTATCTAACTCTAAACGTTTTACATAAATATCTTTAGAATTAGGGTGTGTTGCAATAGCTTTGTATAAAAGAGGTTGTGTGAAACGAGGCTCATCGCCTTCGTTATGACCATATTTACGGTAACATAATACATCAATAAATACATCACGGTGAAACGTTTGACGGAACTCCATTGCTAATTTAGAAATGAAACATAATGCCTCAACATCATCACCGTTTACGTGAAACACAGGGCATAACACTACTTTAGCAACATCTGTACAATAGGTTGATGAACGACCATCTAAGAAGTTCGTTGTAAAACCAACTTGATTATTAATGACAAAATGAATAGTTCCTCCTGTTTTATAACCATCCAACTGGCTCATTTGCAATACTTCGTATACGATTCCTTGGCCCGCAACTGCTGCATCTCCATGAATGGCAATAGCACATGCTTTTGAGTGATCACCTTTGTGACGGTTATCTATTTTAGCACGAATAATTCCTTGAACTACAGGCGCAACCGTTTCTAAATGAGAAGGATTAGGCGTTAAGCTAATATGTATATTTTTACCTTCATCGCTTTTTTGATCGGATGAATAACCCATGTGGTATTTCACGTCACCATCAAATAAAGAATCTTCACTTGGCCTACCTTCAAACTCTGTGAATACATCTTTATAAGTTTTATTCATGATGTTGGTAAGCACGTTTAATCGACCACGATGCGCCATACCAATTACATAATCTTCAATCCCTAAATTAACACCATGCTCCATTAAGGCATTCATGGCTGGTATTACAGACTCAGCACCCTCTAACGAAAAACGTTTTTGTCCAACATATTTAGTCGCTAAAAAGTTTTCGAAAACAACAGCTTGAGTTAATTTTTTAAGAATCACCTTTTTTTCTGCAGAAGAAAAGTTAGGAGTATTCTTGTTTTTTTCCATGCGCTCTTGAAGCCATTTAACAACTTGGGGTTCACGTACAAATAAATATTCGGCTCCTATGCTTTGGCAATAGGTGTGTTCCAAATGAGCAACAATATCTTTTAATTTAGCAGCACCAATACCAATTTCATTACCTGCTTGAAAAACAGTTTCTAAATCTTTATCAGACAATCCAAAGGTTTCAAGTGCTAAAGATGGCTCGTAATGGCGTCGTTGGCGAACAGGGTTTGTTTTAGTGAATAAATGTCCGCGTTGACGGTAGCCTGTAATTAAACTAATAACCTTAAACTCTTTGGTTACATTTTCAGGAATAGCTCCGCCCTCAGAACTATAGTTGGTTTGGGCGAACTCGAAGCCTTTAAAAAAATCTCTCCAAGAAGCATCAACTGAATCCGGATTTTGAAGATATTGCGTGTATAACGCCTCAATAGCGTTTACATCGCTTGTACCAATGTAAGAAAATTTGTCCATTCTTATTTTTGTTAAAATAAGGTGCTAATTTAAGAATTTTTACTGAATTGGAGGGTTTTTAGAACGAAGAATTAGCGTTTCATTTTTGAGTGCTTTATATATTCAATAAGGCTCAATTCATTAAGTCAAATGAGCGTTAAATAAATTAAAGATAAACAATTTTAGATATAATTATCTACCTTTGCATAATGAAGTTTTTATTTATCTCATGTCTGTTTAGTCTTTCGTTCTATAATGCGTTTTCGCAAGAAAACCCAAATAGCTCAGCTATACAAACATCTATGAAAGTAAAAGCCTTACAAGAAAAAAAAGCAGAGTATCACCGTCGTACAAATGGCGAGTGTGATGGTTACCGTGTCAAAATTCACTTTAGTGCCGACAGAAGTAAAGCAAATGAAGTGAAGGCTCGTTTTATCAGTAAATACAGCGATGTACCAACACACGACGATTATCAACAACCTAATTTCGTGGTAAATGTTGGTGACTTTAAAACCAAATTAGAGGCTTACGAATTACTTAAAAAAATTCAAGCCGATTTTCCTTATGCCTTTATTGTGAAGAGCAAAGTGAGGCCTACGAAATTATAGGTTTAAAAAAAGAGGGCGCTTTCTATCTTAAAAAATACATTATTTTTGCACACCTAAATAAAAAATAATGAAAACAATCGACAACCTTTCTTTTCAAAACAAACGCGCACTTATTCGTGTTGATTTTAACGTTCCTTTAAATGATGCTTTTGAAGTAACCGATGAAACCCGCATTGTTGCTGCCGTTGCAACCATAAAACAAATTTTAAACACCGGTGGTAGCGTTGTTTTAATGTCACACTTAGGTCGACCGAAAGAAGGCCCAACAAATAAATATTCCTTAAAGCATATCGTATCTACTGTAAGTAAATTAATTGGCGTTCCTGTTGATTTTGCAGATGATTGCATCGGAGCAACTGCTTTTGAAAAATCAGCTAACCTAAAACCAGGTCAAGTTTTATTGCTTGAAAACTTGCGTTTTTATAAAGAAGAAGAAAAAGGAGACGTCGCTTTTGCTGAAAAATTAAGCAAACATGGCGATATCTATGTAAACGATGCGTTTGGAACCGCTCATCGCGCTCACGCTTCTACAGCAGTAATTGCACAATTTTTTAAACCAGAATCAACATGTTTTGGTTATGTGATGGCAAACGAAGTGGCAAGTATTGACAAGGTAATTAATGGGTCACAAAAACCATTTACGGCCATTGTTGGTGGCGCTAAAGTGAGTGACAAAATTTTAATTATTGAGCAACTAATGAATAAAGCCGACAATATTTTAATTGGCGGCGGAATGGCTTTTACATTCGTAAAAGCGATGGGTGGATCTATTGGCGGCTCTTTATGTGAAGATGATAAATTAGAATTAGCAAAAGAATTATTAGAAAAAGCAAAAACAAAAGGCGTAAAATTATATATTCCTACAGATGCTATTATTGCTGATAAATTTGCAAACGACGCTAACACAAAAGAAAGCAACATCAACAGCATACCTGATGGGTGGATGGGCTTAGATATTAGCACGGGTTCAATTACTGTATTTAGTGAGGTTATTAAAAACTCTAAAACCATCTTGTGGAATGGCCCAATGGGCGTATTCGAAATGAGCAGTTTTGAAAACGGAACGAAGCAAGTGGCTTTAGCAATTGCAGAGGCAACAAAGTTAGGGGCATTCTCTTTAATTGGCGGTGGCGATAGCGTTGCAGCTATCAATAAATACAATTTAGCAAGTCAAGTAAGTTATGTTAGCACGGGCGGTGGAGCTTTGTTAGAGTATATAGAACAAGGGTCTTTGCCTGGTGTACGAGCTATAGAAGCCTAGTGCTATTGTAACATAGGGTTTAAGGGAAATGGAGATCACAGAAAAACACCTCTGAGAACTCAAAAACTCCAAGACTCCGTGTTGAAAAAAAAATGGGCTTTTTGCTCATTATAACTTATATTTGAAACTTATAAAAATTAAAATATGGAATTATACTTAGATTCAGCTAACCTTAAAGAAATTGAAGAAGGTTTTAAATTAGGATTCTTAAATGGATTAACAACTACACCTACCTTCATGCAAAAAGAAGGTATTACAGATATTGATGGCACAATTGTAAAATTAAGCAAAATTGTTCCTGTTCTTCAAATTGAAGCTTTAGGCAATACCGCTGAAGAAGTTTTAGCTGAGGCTGAGCGTCAATTAGCATTAGGCTTAGATCCTAAAAAAACTGTGTTTAAAATTCCTGTTTCTTTAGAAGGTGTTCGTGCTTGTAAAATGTTACGCGACAAAGGATATTTAGTAAATGTACATTTAGTATACACCCTGCAACAAGCCTATATGGCTATGCAAGCCGGCGCAACCTATGTTTGCCCATTAGTTGGTCGTTTACAAGATCAAGGACACGATGCATTAGCTTTAGTTGAACAATGTGTTAACGCTGTTGATTTATATGATTACGATACAAAAATCATGTTCTCATCTGTTCGTAATGCAGAGCATGTAAGAAATGCTATCAATTTAGGGGTTCATACAATTACGGTTCCACTAAAAATTATCAAACAATTAACAGAGAATAATTTCACAACGCTTGGTACCGATCAATTTATTCAAGATACGCGCTTAATGATGGTGAAAGTAAAAGAGGCTATCAAAGGAACTAATCCTATCGTTACCGAAAACACTTCCATCACCGAAGCGATTGTAAAAATGACAGAGTTCGGTTTTGGTGCAATAACAGTTACTAAAGCAGACGGAAATATCAAAGGTGTATTTACTGATGGAAGCTTACGTAAATTGATTGGAGAAAAAGGTCGTGATATTTTAACTAAAAATTTATCTGATTTAGAATACAGAGAACCAATTACTATTGACGGTGATGTATTGTTAAACGAAGCCAATGTTTTATTTAAGAAAACAAATGTAGATACTATTGTTGTTACTAACGCTGGAAAACCAGTTGGTATGCTTGATATACAAGACATGAAAGGATAAGATTAAATTCTAAACTAAACAAAAAACCTTGTCAAATAAAGACAGGGTTTTTTTATGCCATTAACGACGATTAAGTTGATTCGAACAATATAAAACCATTTTGGAAAAAGCATAATGAAATGATTAAGACATTTATCTATCAGTTTAATTGTTTGGTTAACCAAAAAGACTATTTTTGAATAACTATATGACAGATAAAATTAAGCTGGCTAATTACACGGCTAAATTTCCTTTTATTTTATTTTACCAGGGCGATTTTAAAGAGTCGCCTACACTCAATATTATCAATATTGTTGAGAAACATTTTGAGCCATTAATTAAAAAAACCAACTTAAAAACATTAATTTATTTATTAGTTGAAGCTCTACAAAACATTGAGCGTTATAGCGCTCATATTGCTTCTTCAGATGATTTTTCGTTTGTATACAGTGATGAGAATTTTTTTTATATCATTACACAAAACATGATTCACAATGAAAAAATTGAGGAATTAACCGGTCGCTTAAATGCGATTACCATTAAAAACAAATCGGAATTAGACGACTCTTATAAGGAAATTCTTTCATCCGAAACAAGAACAGAAAAAGGCGGCGGTCTTGGTTTAATTGATATTGCTCGCAAATGCGGAAACAATTTATTTTATTCCTTTGATAAAAAATCAGAAGCTTATTCAACATATATACTAGGGTTCTCTGTTCCGATTGATAAAAACGACATAAGCAATGTTCCAAATATTACAGAAACAGAAACAATCTTAACGCTTCTGAAGCAGGTTTTTAATGGAAATAAAAGCACCTTATTTTATACAGGAGATTTTTCAAATGGGTTTATTACAGCGTTGATAGATTTACTTAAAACAACAAGAATAAATGAAAAAAACAACATCAATAAAAAAACGCAATACTTATTAATTAAATTAATTCAAAACGCAAAAAGAAATTCCTTTGGAAAAAACAACAACAGCGCCTTACAGCTAACGCTCGAATGGCTGGAAGATGGTTTAGAAATAAGCACCTATAGTTGTTTGAGAGAAGAAGACGCCGAAAAAGTTTGCTCTGAAATAGAACGACTTAATGGTTCTATCGATCAAGAAACAAACCAAATCAACAACCAAGAAGAAAACCGCACGCAAGCTAATGAGTTAAATCTCGCGGAGATTTCGCGACTTATATTTCCCGAAAAAATACGGCATCAATTATTAAAAAAAAATCCCATCTTCGCAGAAATAATTCTAGCCATTCGCATCAAGTATAGGTCATAGTTTCTCAATACCCGCAACAACTAAAATTAAAACATTAAACCGTATGTCACACCTCACACAATTATTTACTAATATTGGCGGGCAATTTGTAACACCCGAAGCTGAATTAATAGAAAAATTAAAACGCATCAAGGCCTTTGTGTTTGATTGGGACGGTGTGTTTACAGACGCAAGCAAAGACAGCAACATGCAAAGTCGCTTTAATGAAGCGGATAGTATGGGCGCTAACTTATTACGTTTTTCCTATTTTTTACAAAACAAAAAACTCCCTCTAACGGCAATTATTTCCGGAGAAAAAAATGCAGCAGCCTTTACGTTTGTTGATAGAGAGTGCTTTCATGCATCCTACTCCAAATTTGCCAATAAACTGGAAGCCGCAACTCATCTTTGCAAAACGCATCAAATAGAAACCAATGAAATTTGTTATGTGTTTGATGATGTGTTAGATTTGAGTTTAGCGGAACTTTGCGGCATCCGTATTTTTATTCCTCGAAAAACAAATCCTTTGTTTAACGATTTTGTATTAAAACATAAATTAGCGGATTACGCTACTGGCAGCACTTGCGGACAATACGCTGTGCGCGAAGCAAGCGAATTATTAATGGGGCTTATGGGAAATTTTGACAAAACCATAACCGAACGCATGACCTACTCTGATGAGTATGCCGCTTACTTAGCATTACGCAAAGCCACAACGCCACAATATTATACTACGCAGGGTGGCGAGGTAGTGGAGATTAAGGAGATTTAATAATCTATGCGTGCACAATGAACTTGTTTCAGTGTCTGTAACTATGATTGCTTAAACTATGATTTTGAGATGCTGAAACAAGTTAAGCATGACCAAAGGAAATGTTTAAATCACGAACTACAATTAAGAGACGATCCTAATTTACAAACCGTCAATCTTTTATACTTCAATCAACAATACTTAATCATTCAGTTTCAAAACCGCCATAAATGCACTTTGAGGAATCTCCACATTACCAACAGATTTCATACGTTTCTTACCTTCTTTTTGTTTTTCTAGTAACTTACGCTTACGGCTAATATCACCACCATAACATTTTGCAGTAACATCTTTACGCATGGCACTAATGGTTTCACGCGAAATAATTTTAGCACCAATGGCAGCTTGTATAGGAATCTCGAACTGTTGTTTCGGGATTAATTCTTTTAACTTTTCACAAATCTTTTTACCAAAATGATAAGAGTTACTTCTATGTATCAAACAAGATAACGCATCAACTATGTCTCCTTTTAATAAAATATCTAATTTCACTAAGTCCGATTCGCGCATCCCTATTGGGTGATAATCGAACGAAGCATAACCTTTCGAAATTGATTTTAAACGATCAAAGAAATCAAATACCACTTCACCTAAAGGCATTTCAAACACTAACTCTACTCTATCGGCCGTTAAATAATTTTGCGTCACGATGCTGCCGCGTTTCTCAATACACAAACTCATCACGGGCCCAATGAAATCGGACTTCGTAATAATATTTGCTTTGATATACGGTTCTTCAATATAATCTATACGCGCTGGATCAGGCAAATCAGAAGGATTATTAACCGTCACCACATCGCCATTTGTTTGATATGCTATATAAGACACGTTGGGAACGGTTGTAATCACAGTCATATTAAACTCGCGCTCCAAACGCTCTTGAATAATTTCCATGTGCAACATACCCAAGAAGCCACATCTAAAGCCAAAACCTAATGCTAACGATGATTCAGGCTCCCAGGTTAAAGACGCATCGTTTAATTGCAACTTCTCCATGCTATAACGCAACTCTTCATAGTCTTCTGTGTCAACCGGATAAATACCAGCAAACACCATAGGCTTCACATCTTCAAAGCCATGTATGCCTTCCAAACAAGGATTAGCAAACGTTGTTAACGTGTCGCCTACCTTTACTTCTTTAGCTTCCTTAATTCCAGAAATAATATAACCCACATCGCCTGTATATACAACATCTCTAGGCTCAGGCTTTAAACGTAATACGCCAATTTCATCAGCATTATATTCCATGCCCGTATTAAAGAACTTTACTTTTTCTCCTTTTTTGATAGACCCATTGTAAATACGGAAATACGCAATAATACCGCGGAACGAATTAAATACCGAGTCAAACACCAACGCTTGTAATGGCGCTTTTTCATCGCCGCTTGGCGCAGGAACGCGTTCAACAATTTGTTCTAAAATTTCATGCACGCCCATTCCTGTTTTACCGGAAGCAGCCATGATCTCATCTCTGTCGCAACCCAACAAATCAACAATTTGATCCTTTACCATTTCGGGCTCCGCGCTTGGTAAATCTATTTTATTTAAGATCGGGATAATTTTTAAATTATGTTCAAGCGCTAAATATAAATTAGATATTGTTTGTGCTTGTATGCCTTGTGCTGCATCTACTATTAATAAGGCGCCTTCGCAAGCAGCAATCGAACGAGATACTTCGTAACTAAAATCAACGTGACCAGGCGTATCGATTAAATTCAACACATATTTTTCACCTTTATAAACGTAATCCATTTGTATAGCATGGCTCTTGATTGTAATACCACGTTCTTTTTCTAAGTCCATATCATCCAACACCTGCGCTTGCATTTCTCGCTTAGAAATGGTGTTAGTGTATTCCAATAAACGGTCGGCCAAAGTAGATTTACCGTGATCAATATGGGCAATAATGCAAAAGTTACGAATCTGTTTCATGTATATTTTTATTGTTTTTTTATTGTCGCATGGTTTATCCAAATTGTTTTAGTAAACTTTTCTGTTTAGGTAAACTTGGATAGTTCATGTGTGTTTTTTATTGTTTTTTTATTGTCACATGGTATAGCCATGTTATCTTCATATGTATTAGTGCTTTTGGCAACATGGCCATTTCATTTATAAATAATATAAGAGCGGTAAAGATACACTATTGATGGTGAATTTAGGAATGAGAATGAAAATTATTTAGGTTATACTAAAAAATAAATGAAGAAAAATAAATACAATTTATTACGGTTTAAACGCTTCAACCGAAACAGATTATCGTTCTAAGAAAATGTTGAATAGAAAACGAGCGTAGGGTCGTCAAATACCGATAGCTATCGGTAGCGAGCAGAGAAGCGGTGAAACGAGAATTCAAGGATTTAGCGGAGCGTAAAATCCGTAGAATTCCGTGAGGAGCGCAGAGCATATTTTTGACTAGTCACGCCAAAGCGTGATTGTTTCTTTTTCATCTATGGAAAAAGAAAATAGATAAATATATACAGTATTCTTAATCCAACAAAAAGTCCCGAAAGACTTACATTTTCGGGACTTTAAATTATAATTAGAAAAAGCTTAGTGTTTCGTTAAATAATCAGCAACACCAGCATGCGTATCTTTTAAACCATCTTTTCCTTTACTCCAGTTTGCAGGACAAACCTCGCCTTTTGTTTCAAAATATTGTAAAGCATCTACCATACGTAAAGCCTCATCAACATTACGTCCTAATGGTAAATCGTTAATTAATTGGTGACGAACGGTTCCTTCTTTATCAATTAAAAACAAACCTCGGAATGCAATCATTGGGCCTGTAGCAATGATATCTCCATTATCATTTACATCATAATCACCAAATAAGGTGTCAAAATTTAATGAGATAACCTTTGTTGTATCCGCTACAATTGGGTATGTAACGCCTTTAATACCACCTTGCTTTTTGTCTAATTGTAACCAACCCCAGTGGCTTTGCTCTGTATCGGTGCTACAACCAACTACTGCACAACCACGACTTTCGAATTCAGCTAATTTCTCTTGAAACGCGTGCAATTCTGTTGGACAAACAAATGTGAAATCTTTTGGGTAAAAGAAAAACACCACATGTTTTTTTCCAAGGTATTGATCTAACGAAAAATCCTCAACGATTTCTTCGCCGTTAATTACTGCTGAAGCCTTAAATGAAGGTGCTTTTTTTCCTACTAATGCCATAATATGTTATTTTTTAAGTTTATAAAATTTTTATGCAAAATTATCATTTACTTTGTTTAAACAGTTTAAAATATCAATTGTTTAATCATAAATTAATAACAAAAACTAAAAAAACATGGCTATTCAAGTAGGACAAGCGGCTCCAGAATTCAAATTATTTAACACCGAAAAAAAAGAAGTGTCTTTATCAGATTACAAAGGCAAAAACGTTGTGATTTTATTTTTTCCACTAGCATTTACTAGCGTATGCACTGCCGAATTATGCAGTATTAGAGATAATTATAATGTTTATACCTCTCTAAACACTGAAGTAGTAGGCGTTTCTATTGATTCTTTGTTTGCGCTAGAGAAATTTAAAAAAGAACAAAATTATAATTTCGATTTACTGTCTGATTTTAATAAAACAGCTTCTAAAGATTATAACACGTTTTACGAAACATTTGCGTTTGGAATGATTGGCGTATCTAAGCGTTCGGCTTTTGTAGTTGATAAAAACGGTATTTTACAATATGCTGAAGTATTAGAAGATGCTGGTAAACAACCAGACTTTGATGCGATAAAAGCTTGTTTGGAGAAAATTTAATTAAGACGGAACGCAGATAACGCTGATTATTATGATTGATTATGTTTTTTCTTATTCCAATTTTTAACATTGAAAAATCTAACCCTTCGCAACACATTATATTCTCATCTTAACAAATCATGTTCATCTGAGTTATCTGCGTTCTATTAATAAAAAACCATAGTGCTTAAATCTTATTACAATAAAACTCTAATTGAAGCTGGTTGCGATGAGGCTGGTCGCGGTTGTTTGGCCGGTCCTGTTTATGCGGCTTCTGTTATCTTACCAAAAAATTATAAAAATAAATGGTTAGATGATAGCAAAAAATTAAGTGACAAAGATCGTTATGAACTTCGTCCGGAAATAGAAGATAAAGCACTTGCTTGGGCCGTTGGCGTAGTTGATAATCTTGAAATAGATGATATCAATATTTTAAAAGCCTCGTTTTTAGCCATGCATCGAGCGGTTGATCAACTTAAACTCAAACCCGAATTGTTGCTCATTGACGGAAACAGATTTACGCCATATAAAACAATTCCAAATCATTGCATCGTTAAGGGTGACGCCAAATTCTTAAGCATTGCAGCTGCTAGTATTTTAGCCAAAACATATAGAGATGATTTTATGAAAGAAGCGGCCATTCAATATCCTCACTATAGTTGGGAACAAAACATGGCTTATCCAACAAAAAAACACCGCGAAGCCATTCGTTTATACGGCACAACACCCCTGCACCGCATGACTTTTCAGTTATTACCCAAACAGTTGAGTTTAGATGTTTAGTTTTGTTTTTGGTTCTTTAATTAACAAAAATTAATACCCTTGTTTTCTTCGATGATATGCCTAAATAGCTTAATTTTGTAGAGAACTTTAAAAACAACCACAACGTGCGCGATATTATTTGGACAATTATTGTGTTATGGATTATCTGGAAAATTTATGATGCCTTCAAGGTCATGTCAAAACCAAAAACACAGCAACAAGGATTCAATAATCAACAACAATACAACAACCGCAAAGAAGGTGAAGTAAAAATTGAAACTTTCGAAACCAAAAACAAATCCCATTTCAAGGATGGTGATGGCGAGTATGTTGACTATGAAGAAATAAAATAATGAAAATTAACTCTCTGTTTATAATCCTAATAATGTGTTTTTGCCTATTTACAGGGCATTCACAAGACGAGGTGCGTGTGCCCACAACCCCAACAACATCAAGTGTTAACCGAAATGAAGCTCCTAAAGATTTCGAAACATTCAAAGAACGAATATATATCGGCGGTAATGTTGGCGCATCTTTTGGTTCAGTTACATATATTAGTGTGCAGCCTTTAATTGGTTGCAGAATAAACAAAAAACTTTCTGTTGGTATTGGCGGCACTTACAACTACTATAGTCAATCATATTACGGCACACGCTATGTTTCAACAATATATGGCGCAAATGCATTTGCTCGTTATATGATCTTAGATAACATTTTTGCACAGGTTGGTTGGGATAAATTAAGTGTTCCGGATTATTCATCTCCATTTCCAGATTCTCGCCGATGGGTTGACAACCTATTAATCGGAGCTGGCTATCGACAAGCCTTTTCGGAGAAGGGCGCTTTTGTAGCTGCTATTTTTTATAATGTCAATCAAGGCACATATTCTCCATATAGAAATCCAATTATACAAATTGGTTTTAATATTGGGCTTTAAGCGGCTTTGATGTTTTAATTCATTCGCCAGCGTCAATATTTTCTAATGAATTCATACGACATACTTTTATTTGTTTACGGCCGTCATTGAAAACATGTTTATTCCCATCCAAAATCTGTCATGTCTCGTTTATCTTTCTTAGTAGGCCTTCCGGCGCCCTTATCACGTTTAATATTTACATTAAAAAACACATCATCTAAGGTTTGGATCTTTTCTATGGGTGGCGAATGATCAATATAGTTTTTCAAAGCAATCTCGTAACTCTGTCGTTTATCAATTAATCCCGTAACTTCTACAATTTTTTTTACGCCCTGAGGAAAAGATAATGTGTAGCGCTCCCCTATTTTAACTAGATGTGCCGGCTTAATAACCACGTCATTTAATTTTACCTTATTACTCTTAATGGCGTCACTAGCCATGGAACGCGATTTATACATTCTAATGGCCCATAAATAAGAATCTAATCGAACGGAATTTGTCATTGGTAATAAATCGCGATTAATAAATCTAACTCAAAATTAAAAAATAATTCGACTTAACTTTTTTATTTATTACTGTTTAGATAAAACCTCCATGGCTCTAATACTATAAAAACCATTATTGTCCGCAATCCTTTGTAATTGAGCTTTTGCAAGTTCTATTTGATTTGTTTTTAATAAGCACATAGCTTCATAAAATTCCGATTCTTGATGGAAAATATTAATACCGTTATCTAAATTTTTATTAAAAAAAGTTTGTGCCAACGTGTATTTTCCTAATTGATAATAACACAATCCCAAGTAAAACTGGGCATTTGCATCATCCTTATTAAAGTCATATAATAAATTAAGTTCTTCTATACAGCCCGCGAAGTCTTTACTTTCAAACAATCGCATCGCTCGTTGTATAATTTTATGCGCAAAATAAGTAGCGTTTTTACTTAAAAAGGCACGCTCTATACTTGAGCCATTTTCGTATTGCGCCGAAACACCTGTGTTTACTGCTAAATTTATACCCTCATTCCGTTTAAAATAATACAATCGATAATTTGTTACTTTCATATTACTTATAAATACAACCGGTGCATTTGGAATAAAACGCAAGATTAGCTCTTGGTTATCCTCAGTTTCCAATGCGTCTAGCGATCCTTTTTTTGTAGGAAGCGTTTCCGGAATTTCATGCGTTTTCTCATTATCAACTGTAATTTCATTTATTGTGAAATGTTCTGTTTCACTTGCATTTTCTTGATTGGAAAGTATTGGAAAAACAGTGTCTTCAGCATTTACAACTCCATTCATTTTATTTGAGCTTAGTGGTTCTTCCTGAAATTGATGATATTTAGATGGATGGATTTTATTTTTCTGAAAAATCATAAAAAACACAGAAACACCTATTAACAAACCGCACAATACAGAAATAAATATGGTATTAAATTGATTGCCATGTTGAAACTTAGATTTCACATCTATTAATTGATGTAAATTTTTTATATCTACCTGATTTACAGTGAATTGCTCAAATGCAACTGAAGATAAATAACTTAAATCGTCTTGTTGCATTTTTTTTTCAAATGCTAGTTTTTCGGCATTTGACAGTGAGTTTTGCTTGTTTATGTCATTTATACTAATCATTTTTTTTGCGGGATTGTTCTTCAATTAATAATTTTAAATTTCGTTTGCCGTTTTGGATATAACTTTTTATCTCATTCAACGAGTAGCTTGTTTCATTGGCGATATCCTGGTAACTTTTGTTTTTCAAGTAAAATAACTCTATACACACGCGCTGCGTTTCTTTTAGTTTTGGCAAACAGTTTTTCATCTGCTCTAATAACTGTTCATCCCCTACCCTATTAATAGCTTCTTCTGTTTCAAAATTAGCATCTTGGTACTCAAATTCATAATAGGATTTCACATTTTTAGTTTGTGTTTTTTGCTTACGTATTAATGAAATACAATGATTTCGAACCACAAAACTTAACCAACCTTTAAAATTGTCAATCTCTTGATTGTTGATATCTAGCAATAGTTTTTCAAACAACTGCATAGTTGCGTCTTGTGCCTCGTCTTTATCTTGTAAATAAAACAAACAAGTGCCATAAACCACAGTCACGTGTTTTTTAAACAAATCAGCAAAGATCTTTTTATTGCCAGTTTGTTTATAGTGTTTTAGCAACTCATCATCGCTAGGATATTCTTTTTTCTTAAAAAGCCACATAACTATTTAATAGACGCATTGGTTTTTGGTTTCCATAAAAATAAGTTTTATCCTTTGATTGTTTCTTTATAAAAAATATTTATGGAAAGTATTTTACTGAACGTCTTATTGTTAAAGATTGCAATCTTAATTAAAATTATTAACCATTAAAATTATACAATATGAAAAATCTTAAAACAATTATAATTGCAGGAATTATAACCATTGGCGCAATACAAGCAAGCGCGCAATCTTCATACGGAACCATCAAAGGGCAAATTATTAACAACGAAGGAGAGCCTGTCTATGGCGCAACAATAAAAATCACACAAGGAGGGGCGCTAATCGGCGGCACACAAACCGATGAAAACGGAAAATACACTTACAAACCATTAGACCCAGGCCAATACGAAGTATTAGCTCAAAGTATGGAGTTTTCTACACAAAGATTAAGTAAAGTTGATGTTGGCCCAGATAGAACAAGTTATGTTGATATGCATGTTTCTTTAAACACAACATCCGTTGTAGTAATTGAAGGAGAATATGTTAAGCCAATCGTTGATAATACCATGATTACTATAAAATCAATAAGTGGAGTAGATTTAAAGCATATGCCTAAAAACGGAAATGATATTAAAGGAGCTCTAACAAATATAGCTTCTGATGTGTCACAAGACGCTAATGGAGATATGCACGTTCGTGGCGGAAGAGCAGAGTCAACCGCTTTAATTGTAGACGGGGTAAGAACACCAAACTTAACAGGAATAACGATGTTAGCCGTGGATAATCTTTCTATCATTACTGGAGGCTTGCCTGCACAATATGGTGATGCAGTAAATGGCGTTGTGATTGTTACTACAAGAGATTATTTTAGCGGGATAAGAACAAAGCACATAGCTGAAAATAACTATACTGAAAAGCTCGCAATAATTAAACGCGAAAAACAAGCCAAGATTGATGAAGAAAAACGGAAAAAAGAAATTGAAGAAGAAATCCAAATAGAAAATGAAACAAATACAAAGAAGCTTTAAAACCGTTAGAAAAGTTCAATACACAGAAAAGCCCCAAGAAATTATCTTGGGGCTTTTTGATGTTAAACAAATCCACTTTAGTTATGCCTAAAGACATAAATGGTACTAGAGTAGGAATGAGTGTCTTTTGCTTTCAGATTTGACTTTAATCCTATCCAAAAAGCCTTTAGTAAATTAACTGATCCGGTTTTATATTTCTCACTAAGCATACTCACATAAAAGCTATCAAATTTCATCGGCTTAGTTTGTTGTAATTTAAATCCAGCTTGCTCAACTAATGAAGTCATAGATTTAATATCAAAGTGGTGCAAATGTCTTGGGACATCATATGCCGCCCAAAATTCTTTGTAATATTCTGCATCATAAGATGCATGGTTAGGAACCGCAATAATTAGTGCGCCGTCTTTCTTCAATTTATTTTTAAAAAAGGATAATGTTTCAGGCATATCTGTTACATGCTCTAAAACATGCCACAAAGTGATTGCATTAAACTTTTTATCTATAACATAAGCGTTTACCATATCCTTATCTGAAAACACATTTAAACCATGTTCTGAAGCCATTTTTCTAGCGCTATCGTCCGGTTCCATTCCAAAAGTTTCCCAACCAGCTTTATTTATAGCCGACAGAAACATGCCTGTTCCGCAACCATAATCTAATATCGTTCCACGTGAAACATACCCGGAAACCATTTGTATTTTAGATTTAAGCGTATGGTTTCTGACCGCGTGGTATAGTTTGTTTACAATTCCCTTTTTAGAGTTTGTGTGAGAAACATAAGACTCGGCTTTATAATAATTTCCTAATACGGTATTATCCGGGCGAGGATTCGTAAATTTTAAACCACAGTCCTTACACGACACAATATTAAATTGTTCCTGACTTACAGTATAATCATTACAAACTAAAAACGGTTCGAAACTACCTGAACCACATACGAGACATTTTTCTATTGTTAACATTTATATATTATTATTGGGATTAGTAAATTGTTTCACGTGAAACAACTTAATATAGTTGTGTGCGAAGGTACTCTTTTTTTAGCAAGGAATATATGGCACTATCTAAAAAGGTATTTCTAAAGAAGTAGTTTTCCCTAAAATGTGCTTCTTTAATAAAGCCCATTTTTGTTATTAATTTTATTGAAGGTTGATTTGTTGGATTAATGTTAGCCTCAAGTGAGTGAAAACGAAACTGATTAAACGCAACGTCTATTATAGCTCTTAATGATTCACTACCCAAACCGCTATTATGAAACTGAGGAAGCAGGGCATAACCAATCTCGGCACGATGGTTTACAAAATCAATTCTATGAAATCCAACATGTCCAATCATTTTATTATTACCTTTTATACAAACCGCCCACGCAATAGACTCATTAAGACGTATACCGGTTTCGATTTGATTTAAAAAGTCTAATAACTCATCCATGTTCTTAAAAGGCTCTTTATCTAATGCTGCCATTAAGTCTTTATTTGATCGGATCTCAAAAAAATCTTGCGCGTCCTCAATAGTAATTCTTCTCAGAATTAATCTATCTGTATTCAGAGTAGGGAAGGGGTTTAAGTGTAATTTCAACAATTGTTCCACGTGAAACTATCTACCTAAATGAACTAATAACACAGAAATATCAGCTGGATTAATTCCTGAAATACGGCTTGCTTGGCCAATGGTTTCTGGACGAAGTTTTGTTAACTTATCTTTAGCCTCTAAAGATAAACTACTAATACCTTTATAATCGAAATCGGACTTGATTTTATAATTATCTAGCTTAATTACTTTTTCGGCGCCTTCTTTCTCACGCTCTATATAACCTTCATATTTCATTAAAATCTCAGCCTGTTGAATCATTTCAGAATCAAAATCTTTTGTGAAATCCGCCAAGTCTTTATTGTGTTTTATTAAATCTAAGATTGTTACATCTGGACGAGACAGCACCGCAAAATAACGCCACTTTTGAGTTAAGGGCGCAGAGTTAATGCTTTCCAAATATGGATTAGTTTCTTCTGGAGTTGCGCTATTATTTTTAAAGTATTTTATTAAAGACTCGTACTTCTCTATTTTTTGCTTAACTTTATTTAGTCGGTTTTCGCTTGCTAAACCAATAGAGTGGGAGAGGGCTGTTAAACGAACATCTGCATTATCTTGTCTCAATAACAATCTATACTCGGAACGAGACGTAAACATACGATAAGGTTCGTCTGTACCTTTAGTAACTAGATCATCTATTAAAACGCCGATATAAGCCTCATGACGCTTAAGAACAAAAGGATCTTTTTCATTTATCTTTAAGTGGGCATTAATACCTGCCATTTGTCCTTGGCAAGCCGCTTCTTCATAACCAGTTGTTCCGTTTATTTGTCCAGCAAAATATAAATTCTCAACTAACTTTGTTTCTAAACTTAATTTTAATTGTGTGGGTGGGAAATAATCGTATTCAATCGCATAACCCGGTCGAAACATTTTAGCGTTTTCAAATCCAGGAATTAAACGTAATGCTTTTTGTTGAACATCAACCGGCAATGATGTTGAAAATCCATTTACATAAATCTCACAAGTATCCCAACCTTCTGGCTCAACAAACAATTGATGTCTTTCTCTTTCAGAAAAGCGTGTGATTTTATCTTCGATGCTCGGACAATAGCGAGGGCCTAATCCTTGAATTCTTCCAGAGTACATAGGAGATTTTTCAAATCCTGTTTTTAATATATCATGAACGGCCTGGTTCGTATATGTAATATGACAGGGAACTTGCTTTTTAAGTTTTGATTTATCGCTAGTAGAGCTGGTATAAAAAGGAGATGTATTATCTAAGTAAGAAAATTTATCAATCGCTTCGTCACCCTCTTGCTCTTCCATTTTAGAATAATCTAATGTACGACCATCGATGCGTGGAGGGGTGCCTGTTTTCATTCTGCCGTTTTCGAAACCTAATTTTACTAATTGCTCCGTGATTCCATAACTTGCTGATTCTCCGCTTCTTCCTCCTCCAATTTGTTTTTCTCCGAGGTGAATTAAGCCATTTAAAAAGGTTCCGTTTGTTAAAACAACAGCCTTCGCTTTAAATTCCAAACCCATCCCGGTAATAACTCCCTCTGCGCGTTTTCCGTCTTTACTAATTATTAATTCACGGCACACGTCTTGCCAAAAATCTACATTAGGCGTTTGTTCCAACATCTCTCTCCAGGTTGATGCAAATAGCATTCGGTCATTTTGAGTTCTAGGGCTCCACATAGCGGGTCCTTTGGAGCGATTAAGCATTCGGAACTGTATGGCAGATTTATCAGAAACTATCCCGCTATAGCCGCCAAGCGCGTCTATTTCACGAACAATTTGTCCTTTAGCAATGCCTCCCATTGCTGGATTACAGCTCATTTGAGCAATAGTTTGCATATTCATTGTAAGCAATAAAACTTTACTTCCCATGTTAGCGGCGGCGGCGGCGGCCTCACATCCTGCGTGGCCCGCACCAACAACTATAACATCATATTGATTTTGCATTTGGTAAAGGTAATTATATTAAGAGAAAAATAAATGCCTTATTCTTTGTTATTTAAACACTAACAAATCGGCATTAAAACATAAATATTATTCAGAATAAACGCTTAAATCATATTTAATTTAACTAATAATTCATCTCGATAAGAGCCTCCTATAGGAATAACTTTTTTATTTTCTTCAAGAACAACTGTTTGATTTTCGATTGTTTGTATTTTATCTATGCGAGCAATAAAAGATCTATGAACTCGGATAAAATCACCATTATCTAGTTTCCTTTCAATGTCTTTCATTGTTGAGTGTATGGTATATCGCGTAAAATGGGTGTTTAACACAACATAATCTTTTAAGGCTTCTACATAAAAAATATCTTTCAAATTTACTTTAACAAGGCGAGAATTTGACTTAACAAATAAAATATCTTTTACGGCTTCGTCTTTGTTTTCGACTAAAGAATATAAAAAATCTCGCTCTTTTTGAACTTCACTATCTTTTTTATGTTTATAAATAGCCATTTCGATAGTAGAATGGAGGTCTATTTCTTTGAAAGGTTTAAGTATATAACCATAAGGCTCTGTTATTTTAGCTTTAGCAAGCGTACTTTCGTCGGCATAAGCAGTTAAGAATATAACCGGAATATTGTATTCTTTCTTAATAATATCTGCAACGTCAATACCCGTCATAGTGCCCTTAATCATAATATCCATTAATACAATATTGGGTTCTAAATCAACAATGTTTTTAATGGCGTCCGACCCGTTATTACTAATTCCTAGGACATTATATCCCAATTTTTTTAAACTGTTTTGAATATCTTTAGCAACGATGCTTTCATCTTCGACAATGTAAACGCTTGTATTGTTATTTTCCATATTATAATTTAAATTCGATATTAAATTTTGTTCCTTTAATTCTATCTAATTGTATTGTTCCGTTTATTTGTTCTACAAGAGTGTCCACAAGGTGCAGTCCAAGTGTTTTTGATTGTTTTAAATCAATTTTAGGAGAAATTCCAATTCCATTATCTCCTGCTTGAATTAATGCTTTGTTATCGTTCACTTTCAAAGTTACGAAGATTATTCCGTCTCTATTGTTTGGAAACGCATATTTAAGTGAATTTGATATTATTTCATTTATAATTAAGCCGCAAGGGATCGATGTGTCTAAATTTAAGAACAATTTATCTAATGTTAAAATTAACTTTATTTTTTGTGTATTTACCGAATAAGTGTGTACTAAATTTTTTGCAAGTGTACTTATATAATCAGAAAAATTAACTGACTCAAAGTTTTTGCTTTGATAAAGACTTTCGTGAATGAAAGCCATAGACTTAATGCGGTTTTGGCACTCTTTCAGTAAATTCAACGCATAAACATCATTTACATAAGAAGATTGTAAGTTTAATATACTTGAAATTACCTGCATATTATTTTTTACACGATGATGAACCTCTTTTAATAATATTTCTTTTTCTTTTAACGACTGATTAATTTTCTCTTCATTAATTTTATTCTCTGTTATATCAAAACCAATTCCGGAAACTTCTATAACTTCGTTATTAACATTTTTGATAGGATATAAATAGTATTGTCTAAACACCTTAGTCCCATTCGTTTTTATTCTTTCCGTAGTTAATTCGACTTGCTTACCAGAAAATGCGCTTTTATATTTTTCGTTCCAAAGTGGTTGAAATTTAAGCGTTTTATTTTTGCCTATTTCTCTAATGCTTTTGCCTATTTCAGGATAAAAACCATACAAATCAAAAATGGCATTAGCATAATTTTTATTTAACGATGTAAACTTATAGTCTTTAGTTATGGTCCACATCAACTGTTCGCCGCTTTCAAATATTGCTTTAAGTTTTGAAGATTGTTCAATTATTTTGTTTTGATTGTTTATGCGTTCAGTAATATTTTGGGCAATTACAGAAATCTCAACAAGTTCATTATTTAAAAAAATAGGATATAAATAAACTTCTCTATAAACATCAGTGTTATTAACCATGCTTTTATGAACAAAAACATGATGTTCGCCTTTTAATACCAATTCATATTTACTTAACCAAAAATCTTTGTTTTCTTTTTTTTGAATGGTATCAAAAACAGAAATAATTTTATTCTCAATTAATCTCTTTTTTTGTACATTATTCTCAATTAGATTGAAATAATTTTTATTGTACGATGTTAATTCAAATTTTTTATTGACTGTCCATATTAAATGGTCTCCGCTTTCAAAAATAGCTTTTAATTTAGCAGATTGTTCTACTATTTTTTGTTCAGAAAGCCTTCTTTCTGTTGAATCATGGCTAATTACAGCAATTTCATTAATACTTCCGTCGTTACTTCTAATTGGGTGTAAAAATATTTCTCTATAGTATATTTTTCCTTTATAATTTGTATTGTTTATTTCAAAATACTCAACTGTATTATTTTTATTATTAAAAAAGTTCGTGTATTTATTAGACCAAAAAGAAACTAGATTATTATTTAAAAGCTTCACTACATCGCTAATGTGTTGACCTATTTTCAATTCATGATTAAAAATAGTTTTGATATAATTGTAATAATTTTGATTAAAGGATGTTATTTTTAATTCCCTATTTACTGTCCAAATTAGATGAGAAGTGTTATTAAAAATAGCTTCGTATTTTGTTGTTTGAGTAACTAATTCATTTTGAATTAATTTTCTATAATTAATTTCTGCTAATAATTTTTTATTTGTTTCCTCGGCTATTTCTGCTCTTAAACTTTCTTTTTCTAATTTTTTTTCTGCTGAAATATTTGTTATAATAGTTTGAACACAAGATTTTCCATTATAAATAAACGGAACTGTTTTTAACTCAACATCTATGATATTACCTTTGAGTGTTTTGATTTTATATACTTTATTTACTAATTCTTCTCCATCTAGCACTCTTTTTATTCTATCGATAGCAATTGATTTTTCTGCTGGAAGGAAAAAATTAAATAAATCTAGTCCAATTAATTTTAACGGGTTTTTTTCTTCTAATATATTTGCTGCTGTTTTATTACTATAAATACATGTTCCATCATGAATAACTATACCTATTGGAGCCGAATCTAATAGGTTTTTATAATTATCCCATTTTTGTTCTAGTTCTAGTTGAGCGTTTTTTTCGTTTGAAATATCTCTACTTATGCCTAAAATAAATTTGATTTTTCCTTTATCATTGTATATAGGAGAATAATTATCCTCAAGCCAAACTAATTTGCCTGATTTTGTTTTATATTGAAATGAAGCACTTGTATGTTGTAATGTATTATTTTTTTGTTTTTTACTAATTATTGCTTCAAATGCTTTATATCCTTTTTTATCTAAAACAATTGAATTTCCTAAATTACCATTTTCATAAAAATCTTTAGGGCTATAACCTAATATTTTTTTAATTGCTGGGCTGATATAAATATATTTTGGCTTAGGGTGATAGGTATAAAAGAATATTAAATCATTTGCATTTTGTGTTATTAATTCTAAGTTTTCTTTTGCGTCTGATAATTCTTGTCTATAAATTACTTGTTCTGAAATATCAGTAAAAATAGATTGTATAGCTTTTTTGCCATTAAAAACAATAGCATTTGACTTTACTTCCAAATCAATTATTTTATTTTTAGCATTTCTAATTTTTGTTTCAAAAGGAATAAATTCTTGTCCTTGAAATACTTTTACCGTATTTTCTTTTACAAGTTGATGGTATTCTGGTAATAAAAAATCAAAAATAGAATGATTGGTAATTGATTTTTCTAAAGCTTTAGATAGTTTAAAAATTTGTAATGCTTCTTTATTTAAAAATAAAATATTTGTTTCCGAAAAAATAACAACAGCTACTGGTAATTTCTGTAAAACTGAAATTAAAACATCATCTGTAGAATCACTAGATTTAGCAATTTCAACAACTTTAGAGGAAGTTATATTATTCTTCTTCTTTGGTTTCATTTTTTTTAGAATCAACTTTTTTATCTTTATCTAAAATAGTTTTATCTGCTTTTTTATTATAAATAGAAGAATAATCTCTTAAGCTCTCTTCATAAGTTGGTGTTACTTTTATTCCTTGAAATTTAATTTCAATATCATTTTCATAGGTAATAGTAAGATAGTTAAATCCATTATCATAATAAAATTTCCAATCACCTTGTCTCATTCCACCTATATAATTTCCCTCTGCCATTATTCTTCCATCCTGGTAATACCAAACGTGTTTGCCATCTTCATCTCCATTTAAAAAGCGACCTTCATAACGTAATTTTTCTTTAGGCATATAAAAGCGTTTCCAAAGACTGTCAGGTTTATCATCTACATATTTTCCTATTTCTTTATATTCTGGTGTTTCATATATCCAAAGCCCTTCTTTCATATCATCTTCATATTCTCCCTTGGTTAATATTTTTCCGTACTCAGTATATTCTGTCATTGTTCCGTTACGTAAATTATCTACATATACTTCTTCGCGCAAAACAGCACCATTTTCATAATACCATTTCCAATCACCTTGAGTGCGACCTTTTTTATCATATTTTCCTTTTTGTTCAACTTGTCCAGCTGGATAATAAAAAATCCAGTCGCCTATACGTTTATCATTTACATATAAGCCTTTACCTCTAAATTCTCCCGTATTATGATATTCACTCCAAATACCAATTTTATTACGCATACTGTCCACAGCTCCGTATTCTACTTTAATCCCTTCATTAAAGGTGATAGCAGAATCTGGAACAGCTCTATTTCTACATACATATTTTTTAATCATCACATCACTTGTATCATCGCGTGAAATAGATAATGAATCGCAAAATAATTTTTGTTTATAATGATAATGAGTCCCAACAGGCATCCCATTTATATAACCTCCTTCATATTTCATGATTCCATCTTCATAATATTCATGAAACACATCTAATTTGGCTAATTCAGGAGCATTTTTAATTGCTTTACCATTATTGAATTTTTCGGTATTTTTTAAATTTCCTTTGGTATCATAGGTTTTTAGATAACCATCAATTAAATCATCCTTGTATTTTTTTTCTTCTTTTAATTTTCCATCATCATAAAAATCTTTAAAAATACCTTGTTTTCTGCCTTGTTCGTCTTTACGGTTTAATCGTTCAACACTAGCTAAAATTCCACCTTGATATTTATATATTGAAATAATTATTGAATCTTCTGAATATTCATAAGCATAACCATCTGGTTTACCTTTGATATAAGGCGTGACTTGTTTTGTTTTTCCTGAAGAATAATAAGAAAACGAATTACCTTGCTTGATATCATTTATAAAAGCTTCTTTACTTGATATACGTTGATTTGTATCATAAGTTAATGTATACCCATTTTTTTTACCTTCGTTATAATTTACAGCTTTAGTAATTTTTCCTTTTTCAGAATAAAATTTCCAAATACTATCCAATAAAAAGTTTTTACGATTACCTTCTATTTTTAATTTACCATTTTTGTAATAATTTTTCCAATAACCATCTGCTTTACCATCACGCATAGTTCCTTCCGATGATTTAGCACCATTATCATAGTAAAACGTGTTTTGCCCATTTGGATTAGTTACTTGACTATACAATGATTGCTTAGTCAAAAAAAATATACAGAAAAAAAGAAAATATTTTATTATTGAATTCAATATAAGATGCTTATTAAACTTCTAATTTATAGTTTATAATTCATAAAATAAAATTTAGTTTATAATCCAAATTTAGCTGATAATTCAAGCATTTTATTAATTGGTGCTTTTGATTTTTCAATTAATTCTTCACTCATCAGTAATTCTGGTTGCTCATATTTCAATGCTAAATAAATTTTTTCTAAGGTATTTAATTTCATGTGAGGACAATCATTACAAGCGCAACTATTATTTGGTGGAGCTGGAATAAACGTTTTTGTAGGACTCGCTTTTTGCATTTGATGAATTATGCCAGTTTCAGTAAGTACAATAAATTCTTGTGCTTCTGATTTTTTGCTGTAATTTAAAATAGCAGTAGTACTCCCGATAAAATCAGCATATTCTAAAATATGAGCTTCACATTCAGGATGAGCTAATACTAATGCTTTTGGATGTTGTGCTTTTAATTTAATCAATTTTTCTAAACTAAATATTTCATGCACCATACAGCTGCCATTCCATAAAACCATATTACGACCCGTAATTTTATTGATATAAGCACCTAAATTTTTATCTGGTGCAAAAATGATTTTTTGATCTTTAGGAAATGACTCTACAATTTGAACGGCGTTTGTAGACGTTACAATGACATCTGAGAGCGCTTTAATATCAGCAGTACAATTTATATAGGTTAATACAATATGATCAGGGTGTGAGGCTTTAAATGCAGAAAATGCATCAGCCGGGCAAGAATCAGCTAAAGAACAACCAGCTTTTATATCAGGTAGTAATACTTTTGTTTTAGGATTCAAAATTTTAGCTGTTTCTGCCATAAAATGTACACCGGCAAATAAAATGATGTCTGCAGTCGATTTTTCTGCTTGTTGAGCAAGGCCTAAACTATCTCCAATATAGTCTGCAATATCCTGAATATCAGCATCTTGATAGTAGTGAGCGAGGATGATAGCGTTCTTGGTTTTCTTAAGATGCGAAATCTCTTTGAATAAATCAAGAGATGGATCAATTTTTTTTTCGAGATAACCTTTTTCTAAATTC
>CAILKE010000042.1 GCA_903834765.1 uncultured Bacteroidota bacterium | reverse complement strand
CTATAGCCTACACTCTTTCCCTACACGACGCTCTCCGATCTATATCTAAAGCGAATTAATAAACTTAATAACCCCTATCTATTGATTTTGGTTAATTTTTATATCACTCCATTCATAGCGAAGTTATTTACTTTTACTAACCTTATGGTATTTATATCATTACACTATTTTTCTAAATACATATTCTGTTAAATCAAACGCACTTACTCCAAAAAATTATTATTACTATTAAGACTTACTTAAATAAATGTTAATAGTTGAATTAACTAATTCCGTTTTAAATTTTCGCAATGGATCTGTTGCCGGCTCAACTGTTACATTTCCATCTAAATCAAAAGCACTGCCATGTGATGCGCAAAATAACCCTGTTTTAGTAGCAGACAAAGGTTGACTTTGATGTGAGCATTGCATGTAAATGGCGTTATAAGTGTTGTCTTTCTTTTTCACAACCAATATATCAAACTCTAATTGTGGGTCTTTTAAAATTAGAATGTTTTGATTTTCTATAAACGATGTTTCCGGAATAGAAATAATGTTATCTTTAGATACTGTTTTTAAAGAAGGCAATGCAGCGCACGATTGAAGCAACGATGCTAAAGCACTAACGCCAATTATTGAGGCACAGGTAATACAAGATGATTTGATAAATTCTCTACGTTGCATTATTAAAAGCTATATCCTATTCCTAAATTAATAAATTGATAATTTGTATAAAATGGTGTATTGGTGGCATAAGGATTTGTAACATATAATGCTTTGTTGTACTCTCCTGTGACACGATAGACATAATCCAATTTTACTGATACTCCTTTTAATGGCTGATAATGAAGGCCTGCAACAATATACTGTTTTTGTTGCAACCCATCTTCTATTCCGTTTTTAGGAACACTCGCATTCAAATCCATTGATTCGTAACGAGCAAATAATAACATGCTTTGTGTTTTTAATTTATCTATCGCTTGAAATATATTATATCCTAATTCTACATAATAACCATACATGCTACTTGGTGTATTATTAGCATAAGCCAAATTTATTTTGTCGGCATCTTTAATAGATACATACGTTCCTAATGCCTTAAAATGTAAGCCCTTCGTTCCATTATACTGAATATTTACTTCGCTTAACGAAACTGGTGTTCCAAAAGCTCCATAATCTATATGCAAACTATCTCCTTGTTTTTTAGATAATCCAGCACTTCCTCCATAATAGGTTGAAGCCTGAATACGAAAATGTTTAACATAATATAGTAAAGCTCCAGTAACCGCTAAATTTGAGGCAGATGCATTACTTCCTTCAAAACGGCCTTCTCTTAATCCGCTACCTTGTTCAAAACCAGCGCAACTTAATCCATTTATAATTGCTGCCGAATAATTTAATCCCGGAATTTTTGGAATTTGCCCGTAAACAGAAATACCTAATTCTCGCCAAGTAGATGGAATAACCAACTGTTCAACAAAAGGCCTGTCATTGCTATTAAACGTGGTAGGTAAATGATTTTCGTTTATGATACCAATACGAGGAATAAACAAACCTCCAATAATGTAATTATTTCGATTAATATTAAACTTCAGAAATAATTGTTCCATGGATATTTCCCCTGAAGGCTTTCCACCAACAATTTTAGCGTCTTCAATTTCCATTTCAGAGAAAAAAGAAATTTTATTTGAAAAACGATGACCAATGAATAAAACATTTCGCGTTAAATTGGCAACACCCGTTCTGTTTTTCAAATCGTATTCTACTTTGGCTTGACCATAGCCAGAAATAACAGTGGGTGCATTTTTTGCTATTAAACCCGCACTTAATGAATCTTCTCTTGTAATTACCTGTGATTGAATGTTTGTTGAACATATAAAGGCAATTGATGTAATTATTTGTTTATAGTATTTCATAGTTTTTATTTTATAAGGCAAAAGTATATTTAGAATGGTTCTAAACAAATACCTAAAAAGTGGTATATGAAAAAAGCACATTTTGAAAAAACAACCTTTGAATTCCTATTATAGAGACCGATTGGAACAATATGTTTAGAAATTAAATTAAAAAGAATTCATAAATTCTTTAAATTTGTTTTACATACCCATAACGATGATCGTAGAACAATTATATACCAGCTGTTTAGCACAAGGCGCTTATTACATCCAATCGGAAGGGGAAGCTGCCATTATTGATCCATTAAGAGAATATAAAACATATACTGATTTAGCCTTAAAAAATAATGCTAAAATAAAATACATTTTCGAAACGCATTTTCATGCTGATTTTGTATCTGGGCATTTAGATTTATCGGCTCATACAGGCGCAGAGATTGTATTTGGGCCTAATGCTCAAACAGATTTTAAAAGCACTATCGCTGCCGATAATCAAGAATTTAAAGTTGGCAAATTAACCATCAAGGTACTTCATACACCTGGTCATACACTCGAGTCAACAACCTATTTATTATTAGACGAAAACAAGCATCCTCATTGTATATTCTCTGGAGATACTCTATTTATAGGTGATGTAGGACGCCCTGATTTAGCTATTAAATCTGATCTAACTCAGTTTGATTTAGCAGGCATGTTGTTTGATTCGTTGCACAACAAAATTATGCCTTTACCAGATGACGTGATTGTGTATCCAGCTCACGGAGCGGGCTCTGCTTGCGGAAAAAACATGAGTAAGGAAACCTTTGATACGCTTGGAAATCAGAAGAAAACAAATTATGCTTTGGGTAAGTTAACCAGAGACGAATTTATTAATGAATTAACTTCTGGAATTTTACCTGCGCCTCAATATTTTGCAAAAAATGCCAGCCTCAATAAAAACGGTTACGGCAATTACGATAAAATAACCTCTAATGGCACAAGACCTTTATCTATAAGGGAAACGGAAGATCTATTAAAAACAACTAATGCAATTATTTTAGATGTTAGAAAACCACATGAATTTGCTCAAGGGCATATTGCTCATTCTATTTTTATAGGAATCGATGGGCAATTTGCTCCATGGGTTGGCGCTTTAATTACCGACTTAAAACAAGCTATTATCCTTATTACTCCTGAAAATAGAGAGGCGGAAGCCGTGATGCGTTTATCTCGTGTTGGTTATGATAATTGTATTGGATTTGTTGAAGGAGGTATAGACGCTTGGATAAAATCAGGAAAAGAAGTTTCAACTATCAAATCTATTTCTGCTTATGAATTTGCTGAAGCTTATAACGCTACAAACTTAAATGTATTAGATGTTCGCAAACCAGGAGAGTATGAATCAAGTCATTTGGAAAACGTTAAATCTAATCCACTTGATTTTATTACAGATTGGGAGGGTACTCTAAACAAGGAAAAAGAATATCATATACATTGTGCTGGTGGATATAGAAGTATGATTGCAGTTTCATTATTAAAAAGAAAGGGCTTTCATAAACTTATTGATATTGCTGGTGGATTTGGCGCTATTGAAAAGACAGATGTGAGAACTGTTTCGAAAGCCTGTGCATCAAAAAGCTAATTGTTTTTATTATGATTATTATATGCTTCCATTAAATAAAATTCCAGTATATAATATTCAAACAATTTGCTGTAAACCTTCTAAAATAGGACTAATAGAGATATTACCCTTTGAGGAACATTTAAAAAATACTGTTAATATTCACTTTCCTCACCGTCACGATTTTTATTACTTATTGTTTATTACCGAAGGAAAAGGCACACATACTATAGATTTCAAAACATATCCCGTTAAATCAAATCAATTATTTTTTATGTCACCCGGGCAAGTGCATCAGTGGGATATAAAGCCAAATACCAAAGGTTTTACATTATTTTTTGATAAGGAATTATTTACATCACAACATTTTAATATTGAAAAGGAGTGGCCATTTTTTCAAACGGTATTCAACGAAGATGCTTTTTTAATTCCTAAGCATAAACAAACCGAATTAAATGAACTATTTTATCTCGTGCTTAAGGAATCTATAGCTTCTAGCAATAATCAAAAAAATATCGTTAAAAATTTAGTTAGTGCGTTACTTTATAAAATCAATGATTTAGTCAGCGTTAAAACCAAACCAGCTATCTCACATCAATTTGAGCTCATCAGGCGTTTTGAATTAATGATTGATAAGCATTATACAACCAATCATCAATTATATTTTTATGCTAAACAGTTAGCTATTTCTCCTAATTACTTAAATGCCATTTGTAAAAAAACAATTGATAAGTCGGCCAAAAAATTGATAAACGAACGATTGATCTTAGAGGCTAAACGATTGTTATCAAATACGTCCATGCCTATCAATGTGTTATCTGATCATTTGAATTTTGCGTCATCTTCTTATTTCATTCGCTTTTTTAAAAAGCTGGAAGGTATGACTCCTCAAAATTTTAAAACGTTAGAGTAAAATAAATTATCTAAATATAATTTGCTCAAAAAGTGAGTCTCTTTTACATTTTTTTCCTTGACGAAAAAAGAAACAATCACGCCTTGGCGTGACAAGCCAAAACACTAAATACGTTTTTTTCACACATTCATCGACTCAGCTCCACCAGAAAAACTAGGATTTCGCACTGTTTTGGCAAAACCTACCGCACTCTTACCAACGTATGCGCTTTATTAATTCAAGATAATACAACATCATTACTTACGTTTAGTATACTTTAACTTGCAGATGATTTATAGTAAATCGGTTAAAAGTATGATATTTTTCAATTTTTTAGTTTATAAAAAAACTCTAAGTAATTAGTTGAAAAGTGCTATTAATCATATAAAAATTAAAACGAACATTCGTTTTTACTTGTTACTTTTGATGCATGCTAAAAGATACTAAACTATATTCTATCCTAAATAATAAATGTCCAAAATGCCATAAAGGCGATTTTTTTATTGATACACATGCGTACAATTTAAAAACATTTATAAAAATGCACGACCACTGTTATCATTGTGGAGAGTTATTTAACAAGGAAGTAGGTTTTTACTATGGCGCTATGTATGTAAGTTATGGCTTAAATATAGCTTACGGTGTAGGTTTATTTTTATTAATGGTTCTTCTCTTGAAATTGAATGTATCGATTTTTCTTTTTTCGTTTTTAGGCTTAGTTATTGTTTTATTTCCTTTAACCATGAGAATCTCTAGACTAATTTATATTAACATATTTGTAAGTTACGATAAAACAATCAAGTAAATAATTCATTAATGTAACGTTGATAACACAAATTATTATGATTTACGATGATACAAAAATCAAATGAATCATGTTAATCAAAGTAATCTGCTTTCTATTCTAATATTAGTTGGATTATGAAAAGTTTAATATACCTAAATCGTGATTTTCAAACCATCGTAAGCCAATTCGATAAACGAAGGCAGTTCTTTTGAAACTTCATTATGCAATCCTAACTGATGCGAAATATGTGTTAAATAAGCCTTTTCAGGCTTAAGTTCTATCATTAGGTCAATGGCTTGTTGAAGCGTAAAATGAGAAACATGTTCTTCTTTTCTTAAAGCATTGATAACAATAATTTTTGATCCTTTAATTTTTTCTTTTTCGGATTCAGAAATATAGTTTGCATCGGTTATGTAGGTAAAATCTTTTATTCTATATGATTTTACAGGCATTTTAAAATGCATGGTATCTATAGGTAATAAAGTAATATCCTTCACCGAAAAAGGTTTATTATCAATCGTGTATAAATCAATTTCTGGAATACCAGGATATTTTTCGTCAGAAAAAATATAGGCAAATTCTCGTTTCAAAGCTTGTTGAACTCGTTCTGTAGCATATACAGGCATTCGCATTTTATTAAAGTAATTAAACGATTTTACTTCATCTAATCCAGCAATATGATCTTTATGTTCATGAGTAAACACAACAGCATCTAATGTTTTTAATTTTTCGCGTAAAATTTGGTATCTAAAATCAGGACCTGAATCAATCACAACTTTAGCCTCATCACTTTCTATCAATATAGATGAGCGAAGGCGTTTATCTTTTGTATCATTAGACCGACAAACCTCGCAATCGCAAGCAATAATAGGAACTCCCTGAGATGTGCCTGTGCCTAAAAAGGTAACAATCATGCTGTTGATTAATGAAATATTTTATTAATAAAATCAAGAAACAATTCAGGTTTTAAAATACCTGTAAATATAATTCCGAAAATAGCACCCCAAAAATGAGCCTCATGCCCCACTCTATCAACAGAATCACTGCCTGTTTTGCGTTTGCTTAAATAAAACGTAATTCCTAAAAATAAAATACCGAATATCCAAGCAGGCATTGGAATAAAAAAGAATCCAAGTTGTGCCGTTGGAGCCACTAGAATAAAACTAAATACCAATGCGTTAATAGCACCGCTTGCTCCTAAAGACATATAATGTGAGTTATCTTTATTTTTAAAATACTCCGAAATAGTAGATGCATAAATACCTCCAGTGTATAATAAAATAAAATATAAGCTACCAAATTTATGATTCGGCTCTAATTCGCTACCCGCAAGCATTGGGTATATAACATCTTCGATGATAGGCCCAAACATCCATAACGTAAACATATTAAAAGCTAAATGTAAATAATCACCATGTAAAAAAGCATGGGATAAAAAACGATAATGTTGTTTATAGCGCTTGATTGAATAAGGATGAAACAAGTATTTAAACTTTATTTCTTGATTATTCATCGCATATACAGAAAATCCGATGGTAAATATGAGTAAGCCGATAGTTATCAAATTTTCAGTTTATTTTTTGTTATGTAAATTTATTTAATAGAGCTATTTAACTCCTCTACAGAAGACGAAAAATTAAAGGCATCATTTAATAAGAAATAATTGTTTTTATCTACACAACGTGAATGAGATTCTTTAGCCAAAGTTAAACGAGTTTCTTCAAAGCTAAATAATAACATGATTTCTTTAATTTGAGCAGCTGTTAAGCAATTAGAACTAATGATTTGTTGAGCGGTTGATAATTTAGTTTCGTCAAAAGATTGTTTAGAAATTGTATTTTTTGCGGCAGAAAAATTACTTGATGACATCGCATAATTTCCATTACAGTTGTTATTATTTTGTTGCTGAATACTAGTGTTGTTATTAGAACTTGTATTAATGTTAGCATTAGTTGTTGTAGTAGAATTATAAGTCGTTGTTGTCGTCGTCGTTGTTTCATTATATGCGGGGTCGTTTACGTTCACATTCATATTAATGCCCACACCCATACCGTTAGTTCCTACGGATACATTGGTATTATTTCCATTAGTCGTAGTTGTTGTTACTTGTTGTGTTATAACTGTGGTGCCAATTTGAGGCATAGGAGTTGTATTATAATTATACTCTATTACTTGGGGATTTGGAGGCATTGCTTGAGCAATTGGCACGCCACTGAAAAAGCGCAGTACATTTTGAGATTTAGAATTTTTTTTAATTTTATACGTAACTTCTAAATTAGCATTATCAGCTACATCTACTACGTATAAATTTTTCTTATCAATAGATGGTTGGGTTTTATCTTCGAAAATAATGATTGCTGAATAATAAGGTTGATTTAATCCGGTAACTCTTACGTTTGTTTGAGCTAACTCGTTTTGACGAATGCCATTGAGTACTAAATAAAATTTATAGCCATCTTCAGAAAAGACAACTAAATTAGATCCTGATTGAGCGAATGCGACAATCGTTAAAATACATAATGATAATGTTGATAATAGTTTTTTCATTTTTATAATATTGAATAATTGAAGTACGAATATACTAATCAAAATGTTAATTAACATATTAATTTATGTTTACAAAACATAATGTGAATAAAATACTAAAGCCCTTTTAAACTCCAGGCTTCGGGCTTATCATCAAATAACACCTTCGTTTTAGACCATACTCCTTTAAACAAATCGGAGTGGCGGTATTGCTCAATAAAATCTATGTTTTGCCATAGACTATATGTAAAAAAAACACAAGGATTGTTGTCGTCTTGCAAGAGTTCAACATGCGAACAACCTTCCACAGCTGCTATCAATTCTTTATTTGAATTAAATATCATTTTAAATTCCTGTATATGCTCAGGCTTAAAGGTCATTTTTACAAAACGTTTAATCATAAATATCTATTATTATTCTATCAATTTTATACTTACTTAATACATTTTTGTTAAGCACTATTTTAGTAGCCGATTGCCCTAAGGAAGCTATTTCTAATAAGTCCATTGCATTAAAGAAACCAACCACATCCCCAATTTTTACATCATCATAGGTATTATAAATTTTTTCGATCTGGCCTGAAGGCAGTTGCAACATAAACCGTTTCTTACCGACTGTTTTTTCAAACTCTTGTTTGGTAATACTAGTAATCAAGTTTCCAAAATCATCTTCATACAATACCATGCCTTGTAAATTACTAGGCGTTGAGAAACTCTCAAAAGCATATATTTTACAATAATCTTCAGTTAAAGAACTAAATTCTTCCAGCGGTGTATTATTCAAAATATGATTGGCTACTTCTGTAAACACATCTCTCAAATAAAAAGGATGCTGTCTTTCGTTATTAAACATTAATTGATATACTGGTTCGTTAAATTCTTTATCAATTAGTGTTAAAACGCCATTATCAGGGCAAATAATATATTGATTTTTGATTTTAGTGAGCAAATAGCGGGTGTTGTCAACTGATAGATTAGATATCGTATTTGTAGAATTTAAAAACTTAACTGCAAATAAGTGAATGGTGTTTTCGGGAAAGAAAGGTAAAGCACTCCTCAAAGCAAAGGCGCCTTCGCTATGCGCATGAGGCTTTACACTACATGCCAAATCAACAATATGAGCAGATGGTTGTTTAGAATATAATATACCTTTTACCATTGCCAAATATGGGTCGCGGTATCCCAAATCGGTTGTAATGGTTATTATTGGCATATTGAAAACTTTTTAAATCTTACTCAAATGTAAATAATAAATTAGGGTTAGATTTACTTAACAAACGAATTGATTAACACGATTATTAACAATATAAAGGCGCTTCATAAGGCATCTCATAAAAAGAAATGATAGAAAAAATAATTAGCATAGATAGCGTTGAGCCTGTTGAGATATATGGTGTAAATGACGTGAAGCTCAATGTGATAAAAAAATATTTTCCGAAATTAAAAATAGTTGCCAGAGGTTACTCTATTAAAGTGATTGGGGAAGAAAGTGAAATAAGCAATTTCGAGAAAAAGCTAAACATGATGGTAGATTACTATCATAAAAATGGACTTCTTACAGATACAGTTATTGAACGTCTATTAGGACAAACAGGAGATAATTTACTTCACGCCAAAGAAGAGGCTACGGGTTCGGATATTATTTTATTTGGCAATAGTGGTTTAGTGATCAAAGCACGAACGGATAACCAACGTAAAATGATGCAGGCCGTAAATACAAATGATATGGTATTTGCAGTTGGTCCAGCAGGAACAGGTAAAACATACACTGCAGTAGCATTGGCAGTAAGGGCTCTAAAAAACAAGGAAGTTAAACGGATTATCTTAACTCGTCCAGCCGTTGAAGCAGGAGAGAACTTGGGCTTTTTACCCGGTGATTTAAAAGAAAAATTAGATCCATACATGCAACCTTTGTATGATGCATTATATGATATGATTCCCATTGATAAACTCAATCAATTGATAGAAGCAAAGATCATACAAATTGCACCTCTTGCTTTTATGCGTGGGCGAACGTTAGATAATGCTTTTGTTATTTTAGATGAAGCACAAAACACAACTGAAAGTCAAATGAAAATGTTTTTGACGCGTATGGGCGCTAATGCTAAATTTATCATTAATGGTGATATGACGCAGATTGATCTTCCTCGTAATCAAACATCTGGTTTAGCGCAAGCAGTGCGTTTATTAAAGAAGACAGATGGCATTGAAATTATTGAATTAACAACTTTGGATGTAATCAGACATCGCTTAGTAAAAGCAATTATTGAAAAATACGAATCGGACGCTATAAAGAAATAGAGAGTAAAACAAAAGGGACATTAGAGACATCACATAACCTAAAAATATGACATTAACAGAATCTCAACAACAGGTTGATCATTGGATCAAGAAATATGGTGTGCGTTATTTTAGTGAACTTACTAATATGGCAATGTTAACTGAAGAAGTTGGTGAAGTAGCCCGCATCATTGCACGTCGTTATGGCGAACAAAGCGAAAAAGAATCAGATAAGAACAAAGACCTGGGAGATGAAATGGCTGATGTGTTATTTGTATTAATCTGCCTTGCAAATCAAACTGGTATTAATTTAGAAGACGCATTACGAAAAAATTTAGATAAAAAAACCAACAGAGATTCAGAACGACATATCAATAACGAAAAATTAAAATAATTTATAATTGAAAATACTATTATATATTTTTTTAATAATCCTTGCCAATCAAGCACTGGCGCAAAACAGTGTAATTGCAGTAGATGAAGCAACCAAAGATATTGGCATTCAGGAAGCTATTTATAAAGTAAAAGCAGATTACATCATCACTAATAATCAAGCTAAAAATTTATACTTATTAAGAGCGGATGCCGAAAAGGGACTAACAATTCATACGTCAAAAAAAACATTGAAGCCTAATGATACGGCCTTGATTGTGGTTGAGTTCATTCCCAAAAGCACAGGAAAGTTTTACGAAACCATTAATTTGATCACAAGCGCTGATGGGCTGCCTTTTAAATTAAGTCTTGCAGGCAATATCAAATCCATTAAGACAGATGATAAAACGGCTTGCTTTTATTTTAAGAAACCTAATACGACGGGTGTTAAAACAATAGAACCCATGGTTGTGGTCGAAAATACAAAGCCTAGAGATATCAGTAATAAAATTCCTGATAACAGCTCGGAGCAAACTTCTCATACAGCCACACTTGCTCCAACTCAAACTACAACGGTCGTATCGTCTAATCCCGTATTAGTAGCTGAACCAAAGACAACAGAAAAACCTAAGGACAATTCTTTACTGGATGAAGCCTTATATAAACCAAACAACATTATCTTTTTAGTGGATGTATCAAGCTCCATGAGTGATACCTCCAAATTAAAAGTGATGCAAAATGCCTTGCACTATTTGATTTCGGCATTGCGCCCAACAGATAAAATTTCCTTTATTACCTATGCTGATACGGTGAAGCTTTTGCGCGACGGCGTAAGCGGAAACAATAAAGAAGATCTGAATACCGTAGTAAGTAAACTAAAAGCCCGTGGAGGTACTAAAGGAAAGAAAGCCATTTTATATGGATTGGACCTGGCACTTAAAAATTACATTGCTGATGGGAACAATCAACTCTTATTAGCAACCGATGGAAAATTTCGATTTTATAGCGAAGATCAACAAACCTTCGCGCAAAAACGTGGCGATAAAATCATTAAACTTACCACCATTGCTTTTGGTAATGATAAGAATGCGATTAAAAATTTAAAAGAAATTGCAGAGATTGGCAATGGAAATTTCATTCATATTAAAAACAGAAATAAAGCTCAAGAACAATTACTGAATGAAATTAAAGACAACAGTTTGATAAGACAATAATATTTTATTTAATAACTGGTTTATCTATTTTTAAACCGATCATAACTGAATTATTGTTTACACCGTAATTCAGTATAATTTAAATAGAAATAAAAATCATGCATCGCATTATATTTAATGTATAAATAAACTTTATACATAATATAGCTACCGTTTTTATACTAACAAATGCCTTGAATAATAACTTTAAAAATTATATAAAAAAAATT
>CAILKE010000041.1 GCA_903834765.1 uncultured Bacteroidota bacterium | reverse complement strand
TGGATTCCAAGTATACGTTGATGCACCCGTTGCTGTTAAATTTGCAGAAGCACCAATACAAATTGCTGTTGATGATGGCGTTGCTGTTAACGTTGGATTATTATTTACTGTTAAACTTGTTGTTTGAGTATTAATACATCCTGCTGCACTTGTACCTGTTACTGTATAAATAGTTGTAGCACTTGGACTCACACTTACTATTGAACCGGTTATTGGACCTGGATTCCAAGTATACGTTGATGCACCCGTTGCTGTTAAATTTGCGGAAGCAAAAATGCACATTGCTGTTGGAGATGCTACAGCTGTTAGGGTTGGAGTAGGATTTACTGATACTGTTGCTGTATTTAATGACGAACAGCCATTTGTTGTGCCTGTGACAGAGTAAACTGAAGTAGATGTAGGTGAAACAGATATAGTGGATGTTGTGGCTCCTGAACTCCAAGAGTATGTTGAGGCTCCACTTGCTGTTAATACAACTGATGTTCCTGAACAAATAGTTGCACTATTTGCACTAATAGAAGGAAATGCATTAACAGTAATTGTAATTACATTTGATACCACTGCAGTACATAAACCACTAGTGACCGTGGCTCTATAATAAGTTGTAGAAATTAAAGGACCAATTTGTGCACTTGATAAAATATTTGTGGTAGCACCAGAAATATTTGTCCATGTAGTATTATTTGGAGATGATTGCCATTGTATCGCACCTATTGATCCAGTTAATGTAATAGGAGCAGAAATTTGACCAATGCAAATAGATTGATTAGCAGATGCAGTTCCACCAACACTAACCGGATCAACATTTACAGTTACGATTTGCGAATTTGAACAACTTAGAGGACTTGTTACTGTTAACGTATAATTGGTGGTAATAGTTGGATTTACTGCGATTACAGGATTACTTAATGCGCCAGGATTCCATACATAAGTATTTAAATCCATGTAGGTTTCAAAATTATAATCCCAAGTATAATTAGTTCCGCCTCTAGATGCATTTCCATTTGAATAGGTATCGGTTGAATTATAAATCCAATCTACCTGGCTTCCACTAACTATTTCGATATAATAAGTGGTACCAGCTGTTAAATTGACTCCAGAGCCTGGTAATATAACATCATCCCACGAATTTAAATTTGCCGCTTTAAAATAGGTTACTGTTGTTAATAAAGATCCAGTTGTAGGAGTTCCTGATTTAATATTTACTGTAATATTTGTTGCAGAACCATAAGTAGCAGTTTGAATTCTAACTTTTCTAAGTAAGCCAGTCGTTGATGGAATGAATGTTTGTTGTTCTGCATTTGTTGCAGCCCATGATCCGGTTTGGGAGCCCGGAATAGATTTTTGATCTAAAGTAAGCGGACCAAAGGCCGTTAAGGTACTTGTAGAGCCAGCACAAATAGTAGTGGGTGATGCTGAAGCTGTTATAACTAAAGGACCAAGACTGGTAATCGTTTTTGTATCAACAGCACTGCAACCAACTGCATCGGTAACTGTGAGCGTATATGAACCCGCCACTAAATTACTAATATCTTCCGTTACAGCTCCATTTGACCATAGATAGCTATATGGATTTAAAACCATATGTGTTTTAAAAACTCTATCAAATGCGTTATTATTATTGTCTTGCCCACCACTATAATTAGCCGAGCACGAAACCAACCAATCTACCATAGGAGTTGTTAATCTGAACGTACAAATCTGACCAGCAGTTAATTGCGGTAATGATGGTATTGATATGTATTTATAACCTGCTGCTGTTGCTGTATAAGTTCCAGAAGCTAATAATACCCCACCAACTCCAGTGCCTTTGTAAAGGTACCAATTGCCATTATCAGGTCCGTCTAATTTAACTTCAAAAGCCGCTAACCTGGCAGTAAGATTTGGAGTAAAAGATTGCCAAGAGTCATTACCGCCAGCTGCACAAATATCATCAACGGTTTGAATGTCTAATATTATACTGCCGCTGTTTTGAATTCCTCCTGTAACAGTAGCATCAATAAATCCATTATTGCCACCTGTACAACTTACATTAGTTTGGGTTGATGTTATAGACATTGCAGTGCAATAACTTAACACTACTTTTCCCGCTCCGCCCGCTCCGCCTGCATTATCAATACCACTTGAACCTCTTCTGCCAGCAGAAGCACCACCACCGCCACTTAAACCAACATTCCCAACAGCCCCTGCTGCCAAAGTGCTTGCGGAAGTTCCTGCAACACCGCCTGCTGGTGCAACTCCACCTATATATTGACTTGCAGTATTTCCATTAATTGATGAACCCGCACTACTACCTCCACCGCCACCACCAATACCGCCATTTCCACTTCCACCATTTCCGCCCGAATACTTAAAGGTTCCTGTGCAAGAAGTTGCTGCACCTCCGATGCCACCAGTTCCTCCACCTCCAGAGCCAATACCGCCATTACCACCAGCGGCCATCACAATAGTTGAATTAAAACTTGAATTACTTCCATTTCCACCTGTGGTGCCAAAACTTCCACCAGCTGCACCACCTGCACCAACAGTTATTGTATAAATATTTCCTGAAGCTACAGTAATGACAGAACTAGCATAAGCCCCACCGCCACCGCCACCACCGGCAGCATTAATAACAGACCCACCGCCGCCGCCGCCACCACCAGCGCCCCAACATTCAACTGTAATAGTGGTAACACCAAATGGGCACGTCCAACTTGTTGCTCCGGCTGTAGCAAATGTTTGAATGGTTTGAGAATATAGTTTAACTTGAAAACAAATTAATCCTACTAAGAGAATTAATGAGGATATTTTTTTTATAAATGTTTTGTTTATCATTTTATAATATTTTTTTCTGTTAATTCTATCTAATCTTTTTCATTATTTTAATAAAACAATTGAACTTAAATGTCAAATAAAAAGTACGAGTAAAAGTTTTTTCATTCCGTTTTGTTTTAATTTCTTTCTTGATTTTAAACGATTAAATTTTGAATCAAAAAATATATTAAATAGTGTTTTTAATCATTTTCTTTTCGAGAAAATACTAATTGTTAAATTTATACAAAATTAAGTAAACTGAATAGATTTTATTGGATAAATTGATTATTTAATTATTAAAAAAATCTATATTTAATTAAAGCTATTTTTATAGCTTCATCAGCAATTTAATCAACATAAATTTTCTCATTTCTAATATTATCAAAGCAGAATAGTTTAAATTATTTTGGAAGAAGACTCATACATAAAAGAATTTAATAGTTCAAAAAATCATTATATTTCAAAATTGTTAGATTATTATTTTCCAGTTAACTCTACCCAACCTTTTTTTACCCCCGAACCATTATTTAACTCTATGACATAAAAGTAAGTGCCATTTGGTAAAACTGAACCAGAAGAGCTTTGTCCATTCCAAGTATTATTTGTGTTATTGTAATTATTAATGCCAATAATTCGGTTTCCCCAGCGGTTATAAATATTTACAGAATTGTTAGGGAAGTTTTCAATATTTTCTATTATCCAATTATCATTCAATCCATCACCATTTGGACTAAGGCCAGTAAACACTATAATTTGACAAGGATCAGTATTAGCAATAATCGTAAACTGTTTGGTAATTGAATCTATCATATTACCCGAACTATTTAGTGCTTTTATGAATACTGAATAATTTCCTGGAGGTAAACTGTCGACACTGGAGCAATTATCTCCAGGACAAACAAAGTAAGGCGACCATATGTATTTAATTGTTATAGCACTTGGAGGCTGAGCATTTAAAATTAAATTTATTTTTCCATCATTTTTACCTAAGCAACTTTCATTTGAAAATAAAGGAGAAATATTTAGTCCAAAATTTCCTAAAATATCTGGTTGTAAAAAACCTTGAGTCAATAAGTTAACTCCATTACTTATAGTATTTGTTAAAGGTTCACCAATATTATAATAAACCTCTACGCCACTAGAACCAACAGCTCCAACACCACCAGCAGAGTTGATAACCTGCGGAGAGATAGTTTGAGCTAATTGTTTTACAACAATTCCAAAAACAAATATGATAATTAAATAGTATTTCATTGTATTATTCAATTACTATATAGTTAAAGTTAATTGGCATACTTGCAGTAGTAGATAAGTTTAAACCCGTAGTATTTTTAATATTTAACTGAAATGAAGTTGTACTAACGTTTGAAAGATAATAACTCATTCCAAGCATATCGGTCAATGGTGTAACTACAACAGTTGGAATTATTGAATACGGCTTATTAAAAGTAACTTTTATAGCTGCATTATTATTAGCATTTATTAATGTAGTAGTAGTTAAAACCGCATTTAGTGTACCTTTTACATCTGTTCCATTTGTTAATGATACGGATACTCCAGAAATACCTCCACCAGAAACGGAAATGGTGCTTGTGGTAGGTGCAGTCGCTTGTTTTGATTTAATATGACCTTCTTCTACTAAAAGAGCTAGAGCAGGACTAGAAGAAACTGTTGTTCCAGAAGCTGCATGAACCGCTGCTCCTGTTCCAACAGTTAGCGCAAAAACAGCATCTGCACTATTAGTGGTATTTGCTATTTCAAATCTTCCCGCAATTCCAGTTTGTAAACTTGTTTTGTATCCATATATACTTGGACCATATATACTATTTCCATAAATACCAGATGACAAACTATGCGTACTTTGCGCTAAACCACTAACACCGTGAGAAGCAACGGTTGTATTTGACGAACTATTAGAAGCATAAATACTTGCGTTATCATCTCCAGAAGCTCCAATCACAGATAATTTGTATCCAGGATTTGTGACACCAATTCCAACATAGCCTGTTCCCGTATTAAAATCCATAACATTTAGAGCTGTACCATTGTTTTCATTTCTTAATCCCATGTGTGAGATAGCACTAACATCAAAATACCATTCCAGATTGGGCTGATTAATATGTCCAAACTTTATTTGAGAACCAATATTATTAGTAATATGAAGTGATGAAGTTGGTTTATTAGTTCCTATCCCCACATTCACACCCGAACTTCCTAGAACAATGGCATTATTGGTATCAACCTTAGCATTATAACCAATTGCTGTCGCATTTGTTCTTTGAGTTGATGAAAATAAATCGGCACCTACTCCTAAAAAGGTATTATAATATCCAGTAGTATTATTTATTCCTGAATTCATTCCTAAAAAAGAATTATTATTGCCATTCAAACTATTTATTCCAGAATTATATCCAACAAATGTATTACCAGAGGCAGTGCCTGTTCCTACAGCCTGTCCAGCAAAATATCCTAAAAATGTATTATATATATTATTAGGCCCTATCCCTGAACCTGTATTATAACCTAATCCTGTATTTGAGCCATTATTTTCAAAATTAATTAAACCAGCAACTTGAATTGAATTGTTTGGAGTTGTTGTTCCAATACCGATTCGACTTGCTGAAGTTGGGTATAAGCTACCTCCAGATGCTGTCCACAACCCGGGAAGCGCTGATAAATTAATAGAATTGGTTGAAATACCAGATGTTAAAGTGCTTCCAGATAAAGAAAGTAATTGAGTAGGAATAATTACTGTTGAATTATTGATGCCGTTACTTAATAAAAGTAATGTATTTGAAGGGGTAGATAATGAATAATTTGGGGAAGAAACCGTATAACTATTACTAGCAATAGTAGGATTTACAATCATATTTGTACCCGCTATCAATGTTGGAGTAATTGAGGTTGCCGTATTTGTTATAATTCCTGATGATAAAGAAATGCCCGAACCTGCTGTATAGGACGGAACTGAAATATTATAAACTCCTGACAATGGATTAGTAATAGTATTAGGCGAATTAATATTAATTGTTGGAGTAATTGAGGTTGCCGTATTTGTTATAATTCCTGATGATATAGAAATGCCCGAACCTGCTGTATAAGATGGAACTGAAATATTATAAACTCCTGACAATGGATTAGTAATAGTATTAGGCGAATTAATATTAATTGTTGGAGTAATTGAAGTTGCCGTATTTGTTATAATTCCTGAAGATATAGAAATGCCCGAACCTGCTGTATAAGATGGAACTGAAATATTATAAACTCCTGACAAAGGATTAGTAATAGAATTAGGCGAATTAATATTAATTGTTGGAGTAATTGAGGTTGCCGTATTTGTTATAATTCCTGAAGATATAGAAATGCCCGAACCTGCTGTATAGGATGGTGTATTTATTGTAAATATACTGCCTGCACCATTTGGAGTAACTGTTGTTGCACCTAAACCAGTTATCGTTATTGTATTAGAACCTGAACCACTTAATGTTGTGGTTGTAACACTTGTGCCTTGAGTAAGAGATAATACGTTAGTTCCTGGCGTATAATTTAATGCTGGAGTTGGAACTGATACTGAAAACAAAGAGCCAGTTGTTGGGGTAACAATCGCTAAACCATTCCCTGTAATAGTTGGTGTTGGACTTGCATTACCTGCTTTTTCAGCAAATAATGCATAAGGTACGCTCATGAATTGTTGAGTACCGATTGAAGAATAAGAAGTTCCACCTGCAGGGTCAATTAGTGTTTCAATAAAATAAGGACCAATTGCCCAATTAATAGTATTAAATGCACCAATTGAAGGCGAACCGCCTCCAATAAATAATGTAAATAAGCCAAACTGATTTGTTGTTGGATTATGGGTTTCCTCGTAGCTAATAGTGCCACCAATAGAGCCTTGATAAATTATAAATTTAACACCGATAGGTGCATTTGAAATTACCACTCCACTGGCTTGTCTAGCAATAGCTTGATAACTAACCTTTTGAGGCGCTTGAGCTAAAGCAGTAATCGAAATAATTGAAATAATAGTTGTAAAAAATAATTTCATAAGAGGGTGTTTTTATTAACCACTAAAAATATAAAATTTAATTGAAAAAAATAACGATTTAATATACAAGTTACTAAAAAATTACTGATAAAGGAAGCTTATATATCGATAAAACATTAGCTTAATATATTTTTGAGTGCAGTAATTTGTTCTGGAGTTCCTAAAACAAATAATTTAGATTGAGGAATAATTCTTGTATCAGCACTTGGATTCACTATGTATTCGCCCATAGCCGTTTTGTAGCCTATAATATTGGCTCCTGAACGGTTTCTAATTTCTAAATCTTTTAATGTTTTATTTTTTAAAGCATCTGGGATTCGCTCAAATGATATTTCTTCAAGACTGATATTAGCTCCACCTTCTGCAGTAATATGATCAATAAATTCCATCACATCTGGCTTCATAACTAAAGATGCCATGTGAGCACCCCCTACTTTATCTGGCATAATTACATTATTCGCTCCAGCTATTTTAAGTTTAGCATCAGAATTATCTTCGCTTGCGCGTGAGATAATGGTTAAATTTTTGTTGAGGTTACGAGCTGTTAATACAATAAATAAATTATCGGCATCAACAGGAAGTGTTGTTATTAAAGCTTTTGCATGCATTATACCAGCTTTCAATAATATTTCATCTTGTGTTGCATCTCCCGTTAATACGAGTTCTTTAAATTGATGAGTAATTGATTCGTTTAACTTAGAGTTATTTTCGATTACTACAAAACGCTTATGGTGCTTTTTTAAGACTTGAGCTGCTTGTCTTCCATTACGACCATATCCACATATGATAACATGATCTCTTAATTTTTCGATTGTTGCGTTCAATTTTCTGTTTTTAAAAAAATCATTAAACTCACCGTCAAATACAAACTTAGTTATAGACGACACAGCATAAGCAAATGTACCAAAACTTGTGATAATTAGAAAGGCCGTAAATAATTTTCCTGAAATGCTTAATGGTTGAACTTCTCCATAACCTACAGTTGCAACTGTAATAATTGTCATGTAAAAGGCATCAAACCAAGAGTAATTATCTATTAATACATACCCTATAGTACCTACAATCCATAGGGCGAGTAGCACACCTAAGGGAATAAAAAAACGATAATAGGGCTTTAATGCTTTAAACATAAACTCAATTAGTTTAGTGGTAAAGTTACAAGAATATCATCATCTCCAAAATAATAAAAGCCCATCAATATATAGATGAGCTCTTATTGTCTTATTCTAAATTATTATTATTTAGAAACGCTCGATTTGAGAGAAATAAAAATTAGCTTCAATTGCTGCATTTTCATCACTATCAGAACCATGAACAGCATTAGCTGCGATTGATTTTGCAAATAATTTACGGATAGTTCCTTCTTCAGCTTTTGATGGATCAGTTGCTCCAATTAACGTTCTGAAATCAGCAACAGCATTGTCTTTTTGAAGAACTGCAGCTACGATTGGGCCGCTGCTCATATAATCTACTAATTCTCCATAAAAAGGACGCTCTTTATGAACTTCATAAAATTTACCCGCAGTGTCTTTGGATAATTTTAAATATTTCATAGCTACAATTCTAAAACCTGCTTGGTTTATTTTAGCTAAGATTGGGCCGATGTTGTTTGCTTCTACTGCATCTGGCTTAAGCATTGTAAAGGTGATGTTTCCTACCATTGTTGTTTTTTTAGGGCGCAAAGATACAAATATTGTTACGATTGCAAATTAAAATAACCTAAATTTGTCTCTCTAAATTTTTACCATGCAAAAAGACTCCTTTACTAAATTTAAAAGCTTAATTAATAAATCAAACAACATCGTTATTGTAACTCACTATAATCCTGATGGCGATGCGATGGGCTCTTCATTGGCTTTGTATAATTATTTAGTGAAAATAGATAAAATCGTTACTGTAATTACTCCAAATGAATATCCCGACTTTTTGCAATGGCTTCCTGGAAATAAAAAAGTAATTGCTTATACCAAGCAACAAAAAAAGGCAACAGCAATTGTTCATAAAAGCGATTTAATTTTCACATTAGATTTTAATAGCTTATCTCGTTTAGAATCCCTAGGCGATTTATTAAAAACATCTCTCGCTAAAAAAATCTTGATTGATCATCACCAACAACCAGAGAGTTATGCAAACCTTATTTATCATGATGTAGCGGCTTGTTCTACTTGCGAATTAGTGTATGAATTTATATGTGGCTTAGGGGGTAGAAAATTAATTGATCAAGATATTGCTGCTTGTCTATATACAGGTATTATGACAGATACAGGGTCGTTTCGTTTTGATAGCGTTACTCCTACAACTCATAAAATTCTGGCCGAATTACTAAGTACTGGTTTAAAACCAAGTACTGTGCATTCGGCTATTTATGATACATATAGCCAAAGCCGCGTAAAGTTATTAGGTTATTGCCTTACAGAAAAAATGGTTGTAATTCCTGAATTACAAACGGCTTACATGGCGTTAACTGAAAAAGAATTGCAAAAATTTGATTATCAAAAAGGCGATACGGAAGGAATTGTAAATTATCCCTTCTCAATCAAAGGAATCACCTTTTGTGCATTTTTTACGGAAGGCGAAGGGAAAATAAAAATTTCTTTCAGAAGCAAGGGTAGCTTTGACGTGAATCAGTTTGCCCGTAAATACTTTAATGGTGGCGGGCACATCAATGCAGCTGGGGGAAGAGGCGATTTGAATGATTTGCAAAAAACAGTTAATCAGTTTTTAGAATTATTACCAAAATATAAAAAAGATATTTTAAAGAAATAAGAGTCTATAATAAATTTCTAATTAGCCCTCTTTCATCATTCAATATAAGTTTCGCTACTCTTTATATTATTTGATTTTAGTTTTATAATTAAAAAAACACGAATTATAATTTACTATTTTGCTTTCAGCTTAGGATTTAATTTGAATATGCCTTAAGTTTCGTAAGAGATAATCCTGGCTGTAAAACTACGTACAGGTCATTGTTTTTTTATTGAAGTGGCGAGAAAATCCAAAGAAAATTGCATGATTTATTTATGTTTAAAATTTAATATATTTATACTAAATTTCATATATCATTTACCTAATGATACAACTTAGAAGCCTATCTTACCTTTGTGCTGTTCAAAACTATTTTTTAGATCTAACATTTTTATAGCAGTAACGGCAGCTTCATCGCCTTTATTACCATGCTTTCCGCCTGTTCGATCTTCTGCTTGTTCTTGAGTATTTACAGTTAATACACCAAATATAAAAGGTTTATTATGCTTGATGTTTAAATTGGTAATGCCTTTTGCTACCGCATCACATATAAAATCAAAATGTTTGGTATCTCCTTGTATCACACAACCTATACAAATAATCGCATCAACATTTTCGTACTCCGCTAAATACTGAGCACCTAATGTCAATTCGAATGCTCCAGGAACAGTTTTAGTGATAATATTTTCTGATTTTGCTCCATGTTTCAATAACGTATTCGTAGCGCCCTGCATTAAAGCATGAGTAATAGCATGATTCCATTCTGCCCATACAATACCAAATTTCATTTCAGAAGCATCAGCAATAGCGCTTCCTTCAAAAGTTGATAGATTTTTTTGTTCGCTTGCCATAACTTTGGTTTAGTTTTTTATTGATGATTATTTAGTTCTGAAGTTTAAATTTTATAAAACAAAAAAAGGTGATAAAATACCACCTTTTAATTTACGTTGTCATTCTGATTATTGAATGTTTCCTAATGTTTTTACTCGTGCAATGTATTTATCAACTTCTCTTGCTTCAGTACTCATCGCGAATTCATTTTTTAATCGCTCATAAGTTGCTAAAGCTTCAGTATAATTTGCTTTTAACTCATAGCCAAACGCAGCTTTCTTTAAATATACAGGCGTTGTAAAATTGTTATTAGATTTTTCTGCTGCTTTTAAATAAAATTTAATTGCTTCATCTACATTATTCAATTCCATATTTGCATCACCAATAGCACCAATAGCAACTGGAGCTACCATTTCATCATTTCCTTTATATTTCTCTAAATATTCAATTGCTTCAGCAAATTTACCAGTACGCAGTAAACAGATACCTGAATAATAATTAGCTAAATTTCCAGTCTTTGTCATACCGTAATTATCGGCAATGTCTTTAAAACCCATCATAGTTTTTGGACCTTCAGTTGTAGTAACGCTTAACCCTCCATTAAGAGCTATATTAAAACTATCTTTTTCAAAATATGTTTGAGCAAAAAATGCTTCTGTATTAGCTTCTGTTTCTTGACCAGGTAACCAATAAAACTTAAAAAAACCAAAAATTGCAACAATAGCTAAAAGAGAGCCGCCACCATAAGTTATAGCTTTTTTATTTTTCTCATAAAACAATTCCAATCCACCTAAATCTAATTTATCAGAAGATGATTTTTTAGGTGATTTTTCCTTAATTATTTCAACAATTTCCTCTTGTTCGTTTTGTACTAAATCTTCAGCCATAATATTTTTTAAAATTTTGAGATGCGAAGATAAATAAAATTATTTGGTTTTAAAAATTATATTTGCGTTGTGGCAACAATAGGAACAAACATAGGACAAGCCAAACAACTACTGAAAATTGGTCAATTGGTAGCAATACCAACCGAAACGGTATATGGATTAGCAGCTAATGCTTTTGATATTGAGGCTGTAACTCGCATTTTTGATGCAAAAAAACGTCCTACCTTTGATCCTTTAATTGTTCATACCCATAGTTTTGAAACATTAAATGAATTTGCAGAGAATATACATCCTAAATTAATAAAATTAGCTCAAATCTTTTGGCCAGGTCCATTAACCTTATTACTTTCTAAAAAGAGTATCATACCCGACTTAGTAACCTCTGGATTAGATAGAGTTGGCGTGAGGATACCAAACCACCCACTTACTCTTGAATTATTAAAACAATTGCCCTTTCCTTTAGCAGCTCCTAGTGCTAATCCATTCGGATATATTAGCCCAACAAGTGCAAAGCATGTGAATGACCAATTAGGTTCAAAAATAGAATACATCTTAGATGGTGGTTCTTGTCAGGTGGGCTTAGAATCAACAATTGTAGGTGAGGAACATGGCGAAATAATCATTTACCGTTTAGGAGGTTTGGCTATTGAATCTATAAAAGAAGTAATAGGAGATGTTTCCGTTCAATTAAATCAATCAAGTAATCCAAAAGCACCTGGTCAGTTAAAAAGCCATTATGCCCCTAAAAAGCCTATTTTTATTGGTAACATCACTGAATTAATCAAACGACACGCTGATAAAAAAATAGGTGCTATCACCTTTGGGGACAGACATTTTTCTCAATCCAATATAGTCATTAAAAATCTCTCTCCAACTTATAACTATAAAGAGGCGGCTATCAACTTATTTTCTTTTCTACGAGAACTAGATGATTCAAATGTTGACATTATTTTGTGTGAGTTATTACCTGAAGTAAATCTTGGATTGGCTATCAACGACCGTTTAATTAGAGCGGCTAGTTAGAAAAAGAAGTCTCTTTCTTTAAATAAATTTGATATATTTGCTACGTTGGAATTTTTAGCCTCAAAACTAAAAGGGAATTTGGTGTAAATCCAAAACTGTACCCGCAGCTGTAAGTTCTTAAAGTTGTTATGCCTTATTTGCCACTGAAACTTTAGGTTTCGGGAAGGCGCATAACAAGAACAAGTCAGAAGACCTGCCAATAAATCGATGTTTAGAGTTTCGGGGAGAAAACTCATAAAGACATTGTATCAACTTATAATGACACGAATTTTTTCTGTCGTATTATTTTTTTTGGCTTGTTTTTGCTATAAAAAAAGTCTTGCTCAATTTTCTGGTCCTCCAGGAACTATGGGTACAACAGCCATGTATAAGGATAGTTCAGCTTTTGTAGCCTGGGCAACCCAATGCCAAATTAAACGTGGATTACAAGAAATATCAATACCATTAGATAATTACGCTACTTTAGGAGATAGTTCTTCGGCCATAGGTATAGCAGGAACCACAGGAGTAGTTAGTTTAGGAGATAGTGGCATTGCGATCTTACAATTTGATTCACCAATTAGTGATGGGCAGGGTAATGATTTTGCTGTATTTGAAAATAGTTTCAGTGATTATTTTTTAGAGTTAGCTTTTGTAGAAGTTAGCAGCGATGGCATTCATTATTTTAGATTTCCCGCAATCAGTAATTTCGATACCACAACCCAAGTAGGACCATTTGATTATTCAGATCCAACGAAGCTTTATAATCTGGCAGGGAAATACAAAGCTCTATATGGAACACCCTTTGATTTAGAGGATATACCAAACAATTCCTTATTAAATAAAAACTATATCACTCACGTGAAATTGATTGACGTGATTGGTTCTATACAAGATCAATACTGCTCTCGCGACAACAATCATCATAAAATAAACGATCCGTGGCCAACTCCATACAACAGTGGTGGTTTTGATTTAGATGCCGTTGGTGTAATTCATAATCTCTTAAATACTGTTGACTTAAGTGAACAAACAATCATCTCGTCAAGCATTTATCCTAATCCTGTAAATGATGTCATTCATATTTCAGTTAATAACGGGAATGTGCCCTACTCTATTTTTATAACTAATTTAATTGGCGAGACTATAGCTGAATTCAAAAACTTAAGCAATAATTATTCAGTAAAAACAAACGAATTACAATCCGGTATTTATTTAATTAAAGTGACTTCAAGCATTGGATCTAATACCATGAGGTTTTTGAAGTTATAAATTTAATTACTAATCGACGAATAGACAATGTCTTTCGGTAATTTTTCTTATTTTTATGAGTCATTCTATGAATTTAAGAAAATCATATTACTTTATATTTTTATTATTTCAATTTGGCATCATTTCTCATGCTCAAAATCGAAGTTTTTCATTTCAGCACTATGGGCCGGAAGAAGGCTTAAGTAATGCCAATGTCTTTTCTATCAAACAAGATCAAAACAATATCCTGTATTTGGCAACAGAAAATGGTGTTTACGATTTTGACGGATATAATTTCACAAAAATAAAACCTAAAGTACCGCTTAAGTCAAATTTTATAAGAAATATTGGCTTTGATTTGAACTCAAAATTGGTGATTATTAATCGCCGAGAAGGAATTTATAATTACGATAAACAGAGTAATACAGTTTCTTTAATTAAAGACCTTGCTTTTAATACTTCTGTTGATGAGTTAATTTTTGAAACAGAATATGACTATGCTCTTAACGAGCAAATATCAGTAGCTGCCTATGATATTAAAGGTAAAAAAATAATTGAAGATGAATTAAAAAATACAAATAATAGTAATCAAGCCTTTGCCATATATAAAACTTTTAATAACACCATATTGGTTGGTAGAAGTGATGGTTTGTATCAATTTGTTAAAGGCAAACAGATAAAGCTGTTATCTGGGAAGATCTTTCCAGTATACTCTATTACCGAAGATGCATCAGGCTTAATATACTTAGGAACTGATAATGCAATAATATGTGTAAAAGAGAATACAATAATCAAAACCATACCTATAAAAACACAACAAGCAAATAGTTTTTTTGGTGCAAATAATATAGCACGCGTAAGTAAAATTTTGGTAGATAAATACAATCGAATTTGGTTTACAAATACACCAGATGATAATTTGTATTTGATAGAAAACAATATGACCTATGATGCTTTTGATTTACTTGGTATTGACAAAGTATTGATTAATTGTATTTTTAAAGATTCGGAAGATCATATTTGGATTGGAACATTTAATGATGGTGTATATTTTATTCAAAACCCTGCATTACAAAATATATCATTCACTGCAGGTAGAAAAATATTACCAGTTACTTGTGCTTCTTTTATTAAAAATAGCATCGTTGTAGGTACCAATAATGGATTGTTCATCTACGATTATGATCACAATAATACACAAACTGTTATTTCTCCCGATAATTTATTTTCAGAAACTGTCTTTGGAATACATCCCAATCAACAAACTGTGATGTATTCGAAAATAAATTCAGTCGCAAATAGCAAACGTTCTTTTTTAATTAACAATACGAATTATAATTTTTCTCCAATAGCCGCAAGGTTATTCCATTATTGCCCAAGTGCAAATGAAGCCTATTTAGGAGATGGCACCGGCACACTGTTTAAAATTAAAAATTATTCTGAAGAAAAATTTACCATACTTGACACCCTAGTTTCTTTTCCTGATTATCGAACGCGAATTAATACATTGTATGATGATAATAATTCCTTGTACATTGGAACATCCGAAGGCTTAACCATTTATAATAAGAAAAATAAAAAGATAAATAATTATACCAATCAGATATTTTCTTACGGCATAAATGATATTGAAAATCATGCTAATAAAACTTACTTAGCTCATGAAAATGGTATTACAGTATTTGAAGATTCGCTGCATATTCAACAAATTGGAGATCAGCAATTAACTGCAGTTAAGAAAATAAAATTTTATCAAAATAAAATTTGGATTGCCACTTTGGATGGATTATTTATTTGCGACCAACAATTTAAACCTATTGTGATTTATAATAAATCAAATGGACTGCAATCAAATACAATAAACGATATCGTATTTAATGGCTCAAATTGTTGTATTTGCAGTGATAAAGGCATTACCTTATGTGGCATCGAAAATTTACTAAAAAACATTCGTGTTGCCGATAAATTATTTATTACTTCAGTAGATATTGATGATCAGCCAATAGAATTAAAAAACAATTTACTTCCTTTATCCAGTTCACAATCTGATGTGACGATTAATTTCTCAAGCCCCTTATTTGTAAAACCTAATAAACAGTATTATAAATATAAATATGATAATGGAAAGTGGTCAAGTTTAGAAAACACTCAAGTTCATTTAACCTCTATTGAAGGTGGTAATCATCAAGTAGAAATTGTTTGCTCATACGATAACATCAATTGGTCTAAACCAATTATGATTTCCATACAAAAAGATATTCCATTTAAAGAAACCATCTACTTTACATTATGCATAGCTTTTGGATTGCTTATCATTATTGTGGCTGCAGCTTATTTTTGGTTAAGACGTGTTCGCATTAAAACAACTAGAAAGGTTCAAGAAGAACGTCAAGTCAATTTATTGAAACATCAAGCAATGAATTCTTTGATGAGTCCACATTTTATTTTTAATTCTTTAACGTCTATTCAAAATTATATTAATCTGAATGATTCGTTGCGAGCCAGTGAATACTTAGCTAAGTTTTCACGACTCATCCGTATGATTATAGAAAAAGCAGCTCAAAGCGATATTGTGCTTCACGAAGAATTAACACGTTTGAATTATTATTTAGATTTAGAAAAAGAACGCTTTAAAGGGAAATTTGATTTTTTTGTAACGGTGGATGAAAACGTTAATACATTAGAAATTAAAATTCCAAATATGATTATTCAGCCTTATGCCGAAAACTCAATCATACATGGCATTTTACCAAAACACGAACATGGTAATTTACATATCCGTTTCAAAAAAGATGGAGAACATACCTTATTAATAATTATTGAAGATGATGGAATTGGTTTTCATAAAGCAAAAGAAAATGCAAAAGCGGGCCATAAATCACTTGGTACACGAACCATTGAGAATATTTTAGAATTAAACACAAAGCTTACTGGCAAAAAACAAAAAGTGGAAATAATAGACAAATTAGATTTGCCTAAACCAGAACAAGGAACACGAATTACTATTACTTTACAATTAGACTAAAACATCATTGACTAAAAAACAACATATATTTTTGATCTTATTTAGTGTTTTAATGAGTGGTTACTATGCTCAAACTAAACCATTAAACTTATTATCAGACACGACTATTGTTTGTGTTGGTGATTCTGTTTTAGTTAAATTTCCAGAAGATCAATTTAGTAAAACTGCTACCTTTCAATGGAATACGCCATATAGTATTATTTATCACGCTAAACAATTCTCAGTAAAACATAAGGGAAAATACACTATTAAAATTACTGATGGAAAGAAAATATATTATGATACAACCTATGTTAAACAATATGATAAACCTAAGTTAAATATAAGAGATACCATATTATGCAGTGGCAGTGCACTCATCATTAATACTAAGAATAAAAATTACAAATATTCATGGAGTACAAACGAATCTACAGATCATATTAAAATTGAAAGACCAGGAAAATATTGGGTTAAAATAAATAACAAAGGCTGCGCTTATTCGGATACATTCAGAGTAATAACATCAATTGGTTCAGCACCAAATTTTGGTAAAGAATTATTAGTTTGCGAAAGTGAACCAAATAAAACATTATCCATTAAAGCACCTAACGACGTTAAATTGTATTGGAATACAGGTGCTGTTACACCAAGTATTAATGCCACAAAAGAAGGAATTTATTGGGTAAAAAGTATTTCCAAAACCTGTGGTACAAAAACAGATAGTGTAACGGTAAAATATAAAAACTGCGAATGTGAAGTTTATATTCCTAATAGTTTTACACCAAATGATGACGATAGAAATGATGTATTTTCTCCCGTTTTTCAATGCGATTATGGCTATTTTTTACTTGTCATTACAGATCGATGGGGCAATATGGTTTATAGCTCAACAAACATAAATGGTAAATGGGACGGGCGTTTTAAAGGGAATCCGTGTCCGGATGATGTATATGTATACCACTTAGAAGCGATTCAAAAAAATACTGATAAAAAAATCATTCGTAACGGACACATTTCTTTATTTAGATAATATCAATTACATTATAAATACAGAGCATAAAAGGTTCGTAAAGATTTATATAAAAAACATTTTATGACTTCATTATTAAAATTTATTCTATCATTTTTATTACTATCAAGTGTTGGCTTTGCTCAGGATGAGTTACAACAAATTCGTCCTTTTGGAACCAATCCAGGTAATTTAAAATTAATGTTATACGAACCACCTAACATTACTGAAAAATCACCATTAGTAGTTGTTTTGCACGGTTGCACCCAAGTTGCAAAAACCTGCGCCGAACAAACTGGTTGGAATAAATTGGCGAAACAACATCAGTTTTATGTGTTATATCCCGAACAAATTATTTTGAATAATCTTGAAAACTGTTTCAATTGGTATAAAGAAAAAGATCAAACTCGAGATAAAGGAGAACCAGGTTCTATTAAACAAATGATTGATTATTTAAAGAAAAATAAAAACATTGATTCCACGCGAATATACATTATAGGCTTATCTGCTGGTGGCGCAATGAGTTCAATCATGATGTCTGTTTATCCTGAATTATTTGATAAGGGAGGTGTTATTGGTGGTGGACCATACAAAGCGGCCGAATCCGCTGTAAAAGGCGGAGCTTCCATGTTAGGTATTGTGGCTAAATCGCCTGAAAATTGGGGTGATTTGATTCGTTCTGAAAATCCACATTATAAAGGTGATTATCCCGAACTCATAGTCTTTCATGGTAATTTAGATTATGTAGTCAATATTAATAATGCCAATCAGTTAGTTAAACAATGGACAAACATTCATCAAGCAGATTATAAAGAGGATGAACATTACGAAGAATTTATGCGAAATAAAGATGTAGAATTAACTGTTTATAAAAACAACAAACAACAAGACATTGTGAGGTATTATAAAATTAAAAACATGGCACATGCGGTAGCTATTGATACAGGATCTTGTTCAACTCAAGGCGGAAAAACAGGTATGTTTGCCGTTGACAAAAATTTTCACAGTACATTTTGGGCAGCACATTTTTTTGGAATTATTAAGCCTACCTATCAAATAACAGGTGAAACAAAAGTTGTTCACGAAGCTACAAATCTCACCTACTCTATTACAGCTTCAGAGGGTTCTTATTATTCCTGGAAAACGCCATCAGGAGTTTGGATTCAAGGAGAAGCCCATAGCAATAGCATCAATGTTAATTTTGATTATGCCGGTGGATTTATAGAAGTGAACGAAACGTCAAAAAACGGATGTATAGAAGTTCCCTGTAAAATATGGGTGGAGGTAAAATAAAATCTTATCATGCTGAATTTATTTCAGCATATCGAAACATTTAATTTTATCAAGAATAGATTCTGAAACAAGTTCAGAATGACAGTAAAATTAATTTTAGAAAATTTATTTAATGAATTGAGCCATTTCTAAAGCCATTTTTTTGGCTTCAACGGCAGCGGCTTCACCAAAATTAGTTTCGCTTGATGCATAAATAATAGCGCGAGAGGAATTCACTAATAATCCTATATCTTTCGTTAAACCATATTTACATACATCCGCTAAGCTTCCGCCTTGAGCGCCAACACCAGGTACTAATAAAAAATGATTAGGAACAATTGCTCTCACTTCTGTTAGCATTTCTGCTTTAGTTGCGCCTACCACATACATCATGTTATCAATAGTTCCCCATGCACTGGAGGTTCTTAAAACGTGTTTGTACAAAGCTTCGTTTTTACCTATATCTAATTGAAAATCATTAGCACCTTCGTTAGATGTTAAAGCTAATACGATAGCCCATTTACCTTCAAACATTAAAAATGGTTTTACCGAATCGCTTCCCATATAAGGTGCTACGGTAATCGCATCTGAATGTAAACGATTAAAAAATGCTCTGGCATACATGGCCGATGTATTTCCAATATCTCCGCGTTTGGCATCAGCAATTAAAAAATGAGTAGGAAAATTATGCTTAATGTATTTGATGGTTTTTTCCATACTTGTAATGCCACTTAAACCATAAGCTTCAAAAAATGCCGTATTTGGCTTAAAAGCAACACAATAATCGGCAGTAGCATCAATAATCACTTTACAAAATTCAAAAATCGGATCATCCTCTTCTAATAAATGCTTGGGAATTTTATCTATATCTGGATCTAAACCAACGCATAAAAATGTTTTTTTTGTTCTAATTTCATTTATTAATTCGGCTCTAGTCATAAGTATAGTGAGGTTTTGTATAATAATTAGGTAATAATACGATTCAAATATAAACAATAAATTAAACTTTTAATTTCATAAAAATATTATTGTTTTTCAAAAGCAATTAACTAAATCGTATTGCTTTGATAGGCGTAATTTTATTTAAGATCAAAGTAGGCAAAAACATCATTAATAAACAAGTTAAAGCTGTTCCGGCATTAATTAATACGATATGCATAACAGATAAATTTACAGGTACAAAATCCAAATAATACGTTTCAGGATTTAATGTTGCAAACTGAAACTGTAATTGCAGCCAACATAGTCCTATGCCTATGATATTCCCTATTAATAAGCCTTTTAACAACAATTGAACGGATACATAAAAAAATATTTGGCGTACATTAGCATTTGCTAAACCTAATGCTTTTAATATTCCGACCATATTAATGCGTTCTAAAATCAGAATTAAAAGCGCTGAAATCATGTTAATGGCTGCCACAAGAACCATTAAGGTAATGATGATGATGGCGTTAACATCTATCATTTCTAACCAACTAAATATAGCAGCCTGAATTTGTTTAACTGATGCCACTGTATAATCATATCCAACAACATCGTTTAATTTTTCTAAGGATGATTCTAATTGATTAAAATCATTGAGATATACCTCGTAACCAGCTACCTCATTAGGTTTCCAATAATTCAAATTTTGAATTTGTTTTAAATCAACAAACACTAAATTTTTATCAAAGTCTGAAAAACCGGTATTGAAAATTCCTTTGACGATAAATACACGCGATCTAAATTCATAATCAACATAATTTTCGCCACTCATAGTTGTATCTGCTAATTTTTTTTTAGTTAAAAAATAAACAGACAACTTTTGATTCAATTTAATATTCAATTTAGTGGATATGGTTTTAGAGACTAATATGTCATTGCTTGCAGATTCTTTATTAAAAGACAATACAGAGCCTTCAGTGATATATGGTTTTAAATAACTCCAATCAAATTTATCAGAAACTCCTTTCAAAACAATTCCTTCGTTTTCGGTTTTTGTTTTTAAAATACCGTTTTTTGTGGCAAAAGGTTGGATATGCTTAACATTATCTGTAGCCGATATTTTTTTCAAAAAATTATCTTCAAACGTAATAGGATTTGGCTCGTCTGATTTATTTTGGTTGTAATCACTAATTTGAAGATGCGAGTTAAACGTAATGATTTTATGCGTAATTTGATTCTGAAACCCAGTCACAACAGCCATGGTGATAATCATAACAGCTACACCTAAAGCGATGCCCGTAATGCCAATTTTAACAATGGGGCTCGACATATTCTTTTTTGTCTCGCCTTTGTTTAAAATTTTACGGGCTATGTAATTAGAAAAATTCAAACGTAATTATTAAACTTATTTATGATTATAGTAAAAAGTGTATGTGTATATTTACATGGTAAATCTAAACTATTATATGCGATTTTATATTTTTTTATACTTATTTTTTTTAACCTTTTATAATGCTTTTTCGCAAGTATCTAGTCAAGCTTATGCAAGCATAACTACTGGTGCACAGCAAACTGCAGAATATTTGCCGAAACTTAATAATAAAAAAGTTGCCATTGTTACGAACGCTTCGGGTATTATCGGAAATAATCATTTAGTGGATACACTTTTGAAACACCATATTCATATCGTCAAAATATTTGGCCCAGAGCATGGCTTTAGAGGAACTGCTGATGCAGGAGAGAAAGTAAAGTCAGGTAAAGATATTAAAACAAATATTACTGTTGTATCGCTATACGGTTCTCACAAAAAACCAACTAAAGAAGATTTAAAAGGTATTGATATCGTAGTTTACGACATACAAGATGTTGGAGTTCGCTTTTATACTTACATCTCTACAATGACCTACGTAATGGAGGCTTGTTCAGAAAATAATAAGGAGCTGCTTATTTTAGACAGACCAAATCCGAATGGATTTTACATTGATGGACCGGTTATGACTGATGCTTATAAATCCTTTTTAGGATTACATAATGTGCCTATTGTTTATGGCATGACTTGCGGAGAATACGCTCAAATGGTTAACGGCGAAGGTTGGTTAAAAAATAATATAAAGTGTCACTTAACAATTATACCACTTAAAAATTACGATAGAACAAAGTTTGTTTCAGGCTTACCTGTAAAACCATCGCCTAATTTACCCAACGATACAGCTATTTTATTATACCCTTCTTTAGGTTTGTTTGAAGGAACAATTATGAGTTTAGGCAGAGGAACCCCTAATCCTTTTCAGGTATTAGGAAATCCGTATGCCGATTCTACTTTTTTTACATATAAATTCAAGCCAACTTCGACTGCTATTACAAAAAAACCAAAATACCAAGATACCTTATGTTATGGTGTAAATGCTAAACAACAAGTATCATCATTAATAAAACGAAATTCCATTAACTTAACTTTACTAAATGAGTTTTACATTCATAGTAAAAATAAGCAAGCACAATTTTTTGATAAAAATTTCAATTATCATGTTGGAAATGATGAATTGGAGCAACAAATCATACAAAGCTTTTCTCCTGAAGAAATACGCTTATCGTGGAAGCCTGGAATTGATGCATTTAAAGTGATACGTAAAAAATATTTATTATATAAGGATTTTTAGTTTTGCTTTATTGCTTATCAAAGCCTACTTTTACGCCACAAATTTCGGAGAGGTGTCAGAGTGGTCGAACGAGCAAGCCTGGAAAGTTTGTATACGGGAAACTGTATCGTGGGTTCGAATCCCACCTTCTCCGCTCAAAGGGACTTAGGCTCAAAAATAGAACTAAGTCCCTTTTTATTAAGTAAAATTTCTATTCTCAGACAATATAAATATATATTGATGTAATTATTGATTACTACAAAACCATTACAACAATTTCTCTAAAGCATACATTTCATCGCGTAAGCGAGCTGCTTCGTTAAAATCCATTTCCTTTGAAGCGCGCAACATGGCAGTTTTAATTTTTGTAATTTGCTTTTTAATTTCATCCTTGCTCATGTATTGTGTCACAGGATCTGCCGCAAAACTAATTTCATCGGGTTCAATATATGTTCTAACTAATTTACCATCAACGGTTACTTCTACTCCTGAATTTGGCGACAATAAAGCTTTTTTACCTGCTTGCACTGGCGTAATGCCATTTTTGAAATTATATTCTATTTGTTTTTTACGTCGACGTTCTGTTTCAGAAATAGTTGTTCGCATACTATCTGTCATTTTATCGGCATACATAATTACTCGCCCATTCACATTACGAGCTGCTCGTCCACTTGTTTGTACCAAGCTTCTCACGTTACGTAAAAAACCTTCTTTATCGGCATCTAAAATACATACCAAGGAAACCTCAGGTAAATCCAAGCCTTCACGTAATAAATTAATTCCAATCAACACATCAAACATACCGACACGTAACTGCCGTAAAATTTCAACACGCTCCAAAGTATCTACTTCGCTATGTATGTAACGGCAACGAATTTGCAACTTGGTTAAATATTTAGACAACTCTTCCGCCATTCGTTTAGTAAGTGTTGTTACCAAAATCCGTTCATCTCGATCCACCACTTTGTGAATTTCATCCAACAAATCATCCACCTGATTAGCTGAAGGGCGAACTTCTATAATAGGATCCAAAATACCTGTAGGTCTTATCAATTGCTCCACAAGCACTCCTCCTGCTTTTTCTAATTCATAGTCGGCAGGTGTAGCAGATATATAAATAACTTGATTTTCCAGTGCTTCGAACTCTTCAAACTTTAAGGGACGATTATCCAAGGCGGATGGTAAACGGAAACCGTATTCCACTAAATTTTGTTTACGCGATAAATCACCACCATACATGGCTCTAATTTGACCAATGGTAGCATGGCTTTCGTCAATCATCAATAAATAATCTTCAGGGAAATAATCCATTAAACAAAAAGGACGCGTGCCAGGTAATCGACCATCCATGTAGCGCGAATAATTTTCGATTCCACTGCAATAACCCAATTCACGCATCATTTCCAAATCATAATTAACGCGTTCTTCAATACGTTTCGCCTCTAAGTCTTTTCCTTCTGATTTCAAAAATGCCACATGTTTTACCATATCATCTTGTATGGCCTGCATGGCGTTTTGCATCGTATCAGGTGCTGTTACAAAGATATTAGCAGGATATATGGTAAACGAATCAAACTGCTTAATAACAAATCCATTTTTGTCATCAAAGGTTTCAATAGATTCTATCTCGTCTCCAAAAAAAGAAATTCTTACACAGTAATCCGCATAAGATAAATTCACATCTACTGTATCACCTTTCACTCGAAAAGTACTGCGAGAAAAGATATCCGTGGTGCGGGAATATAAAGCTCCTACTAATTGATGTAATAATTTATTACGTGAAATAACTTTCCCAACTTCAATAGTGATAATATTTTTTCTGAAATCCGTTGGATTACCAATACCATAAATACAAGAAACTGAACAAACCACAATCACGTCCCTCCTACCCGATAGCAAAGCCGACGTAGCACTTAAACGTAATTTTTCAATCTCATCGTTGACTTGTAAATCTTTTTCAATGTACGTACCAGTCGTTGGTAAATAAGCTTCAGGCTGGTAATAATCGTAGTAGCTTACAAAATATTCAACGGCATTATCAGGAAAGAATTGTTTGAACTCGCTATATAATTGTGCTGCTAAGGTTTTATTATGACTTAAAATAAGTGTAGGCTTATTCACTTGCTGTATGACATTAGCGGCGGTAAATGTTTTACCAGAACCTGTCACACCCAACAACACCTGATGTTTAGTATTATTATTTAACCCTTCTACTAATTGCTTAATAGCGGTAGGTTGATCGCCGGTAGGCTGAAATTCGGATATGAGGTTAAAGGACAAGGGTTGGGTTTATAAAATAATTACTTCTTAGAATTCCGTTTAATTAATTTTTTAGGATTTTGTTTTATATGAAATACATCTGTAATAATAATTTTATTATCTTGAAGTTGATATATTATTTTATAATTCCCCTCTACTAAATAACGACTGTTTTGATTTAATGATTTTAATAAAACCTCTTCTTGTCCTGAATTAGGAAATTCTATTAACTGTTCAACTCTATTAATTAGTTTTAAAATATATTTATTAGCAATTGATTCAGAATAGGTTTCTGTTTTTATATAATTGAAAATATGATTTAAAGCTTTTAGTGCAAAAGGCGTCCAAAACAGAGTTGTTTTTTTCATTACTTAGAAGCAAATTTTGATTTCACGGTTTTGTGGTCAATTAATTTCCCTTGCAATATTTCTTTTTGTGATTGATTATTCCTTTCATAAAACTCATCTAATGTAAATTGTTTTAAAATATCTTTTTTATTTTTAATCTCTTGATTCAAAATCATATATATAGCTTTCAATAATTGCTCACTTTCAATAATATCTATAGCTGAGTGAATTTGTTTTTTTATGGCAGTTGTTGTCATACTTTCAATTGATATAAAATGGTTATAATGTTTAATCTAGTAAATATTTTTTCAACAAATCATCTAACTCTTAAAAGCTTGATAATAAATAAAAAATATTTGTATAAAGTAAATTTACAAAAAAATATAGTGACTAAATATTTAAAATTGTAGAATCTTTAAATTAGGATATGAGGTTAAAGGACAAGGTTTTATATTTACTTAGAAATAACTAATTGTTTATTAATAGACCTCAAGCCATCAGACAATTGAATGGTATATATACCCTGTGGTAAATTAGAGGTCTTCAAATTTACCGAATTTTCTCCTTCGTTATACAAGATATTTCCAATGGTCATTACTTTTTGTCCCAATACATTAACAACCGAAAGCGATAATGTTTTAGGTAATTGTAAAGTAAACTGCAACGTACAATTATCATTTGTTGGATTAGGAAATAATGATAGTAAACTTATATCTTCTGTCACATCGCGTATACCTGCATCAACGGCAATATTAATATCATCAATAAAGATGTTATTTCCACCATGGCGACTGAAGACAAATTTAAACCTAAACCCATTAGTATAAAATAAAGAAGGAATAGCAATCGTTGTTGTTTTCCATTCGGATGGAGACGTAGAATAAAAAGCCGTTGTTTGTGGTGGCACTGTTTCTAATGCACTGCCAACAGCTGAAAATCGTGGAAGTGCTGTTCCGTTACAACCTGTAATACAGTATAATTGCAATTGATCTTTATTACTGGTATCCTTTCGAGCAAAGGCATATTTAAAACTCAAATTAAGAGATGAGGCTCCTGTTAAATTTATGGCTCTACTATACAATTCATCCTTGCCATCAAGGGTACTACTGAAATTATTGAGCATAGCTGATTTACTTCCATTGGCAAAAGCCATATTTGTCAACTGCCAAGTATTAGAGGTATCTAAATTATTTGTTAACCATTCTGAACCGTTTAAAGTTGCTACTGACTCAAATCCTTCTGCATACGGATATGCTGTGCCTATGGTTGTTTGCACACCTATGTAATTTTGCTTAATGACAGTTGCAGAATCTGTTCCGTTTTTTACTTTCAATTCCACGCTATAACTACCTGCAGAAGCATAAGTTACAGTTGGATTAGCAACAGCAGATGTTGCCGGTGAACCTCCTTCAAATTTCCAAGCGTAAGATGTGAATGTTCCTCCATAAGATGTATTAGAAAAGTTGACTGTATTACTTGGACAGATCATTATTTTATCACTTACAAAATCGGCTTTACATAATGGAGCCGTTGTATATACTCCTGTGGCAATCAAATTGGATGTTTGCCATAAATTATTTCGCCCAGCGATAGATGAATTCAAGCAAGCGTGCATTCGTGCTTTTTGCCCTTGTGTGAACATGATATTGCAATAACTGTAATCCATCGCATTTTGCACATTATCAACTATATTGCCGCAAGAAGCTCCTGCTAAATTACAAGTTTGCCAGCCAATAGTTGGTGGTGTATCTGCCACTAAATCATCAATGTTACAATCTTTCGTTGCCACTGCACATGGATAATAATAAAAGCCCGGCACGTTATTGCCACCCCAAATATGTTGTAAATTCAAGTAATGTCCGCATTCATGAGCAAAGGCAACTGATCGAGTTAAACTAGATGTGCCAATGGTTCCCACATAATTATGTGCTAATACAATCCCATCCCATAAAGGAATGGTATCGGCATCTGCTGGCAATACGCAGTGACCTGCTAGGTTGGGAATGTTAGCTACAACATATACATTCAAATATTTTGTTGGAGGCCAATGAATTAAATTCTTCACATCGTGTTGACCTAAGTTAGTTAAGGTTGAAGCAATTCGATTGATACCACTATGGCAATTACCATTTGGATCTTTTTGAGCTAATCGAAATTCAATATCGCAATCAGCGTGAATGCCCTTAAAGACAGAGACAATAGAAGCTGTATCAGCTCGTTGTTTACGAAAAGTTTTATTCAACATATCAATACCATCTTTTAACTGAGCATCGGTAATATTTTCGGTACCATAATTATGGATGACATGAAAGACAATAGGAATAATATAAGTGGCTGACGCAGTAGTTGTTTTTTTTGCTTGATTATTCGCTTGTAAATTTTGTACAAAAGATTGCGTAAAACTTTCTAATTGTGCATCGCGCTTAATAACTGCCTTAGCAATTTCAGGATTTTGCTTAAGTGTATTGATGCGCATTTCATCCGCACCACAATACAACAAATTGGTTTGAGAAAAAGCAATAGTCGACACTAATGCCAAAGTAAGAGTGAAAATAATTTTATTCATGGGTTATACTATAAGACTTAAATGTACAAAATAATACGTATTCATAGATTGCTATATTTTTAAAATACTCTTTAAGTAAGTGCTACCTGTATAATTATTTGTCAGCTAATAAATTAGTAGTGGCAGCTTAAATAGCCAATCGTTTCAACTGAATCAAATGATTATTCTCATTATAAAAAATAGCTGAAATCATTTATTAAAAATAGCTGATTAAATAGTTTTGTCTCAATAATAAAATAACTAACTATGATAACTTCATTTAAACTTCTAGCCATTGTCTTGCTCGGTCTATTAATAAATAAACCTTTATTTTCTCAAGATGAGAAGCAAGCTATTTATAAAATCACTTCTTATTCTGTTGAAACAGACAGGCTTATCCAAAAAGAATTTTCCAAAGATAATTCTATTAAGATTGTTTACACCTGTATTCCTGAGGGGTTATTAGTATTTCAGTCTAATACTGCAATTACATTGACACAAAAAGAAGAAATACAGCTTAGAATACAAAAAGCAAATAATTCCATTCAATTTTTACAATTACAAGAGGCTACTATTAAAGAGGCGGAAGAAATCTGTTCAGCCAATCGTTCCATACACTAATTTTTACAATTAATCCAACTCCACAATGAAAAAAATATTTATTTACATCGTCTCAGTTACTTCGATATTATTAAGTTTTAATACCAAGGCTCAATTGATTATTTCTAACACTTTAACGCCAACGCAATTAGCTCAACTTATCTCTGGGCCTGGGGTTCAAATTACAAACCCTGTGGTGCATTGCGGAGCTAATGGATACGGCAAATACAATGCGACCTCTAGTAATTTAAATATTACAGAGGGATTATTATTAACGACAGGTAAAATATCAAACGCAGTTGGTCCTAACGACTCAACTAATACTACTTGGTATTTCGGAAATAAAACTACCGCTAGTACTTATAGTCTTTTAAATAATTATACGGGTCGAACAACCTATGAATATTGTGAATTTGAATTTGATATTGTTCCTCAGGGGGATACTATCAAATTTGATTTCGTTTTTGCTTCCGAAGAATATGAGGAATGGGTAGGCTCACAATACAATGATGTATTTGGTTTTTTTATCAGTGGACCTGGTATTACAGGTGATGCTGGTGCGGGCGTTTATCATAACATTGCTTTACTTCCTAATACTACAATACCCGTTACTATTAATAATGTTAACCAAAGCTCAAATACTCAATATTATCAAAACAACAATAATGGTACTTCAGTAGAATACGATGGATTTACAAGAGGCTTAAAGGCTATTTCTAAAGTAACACCGTGTCAATCATATCATTTAAAATTAGTTGTAGCCGATGTATCGGATAAATTATGGGACTCAGGTGTATTTATTGAAAAAATTTCATCTAACACTATTCTATTATTAAGTCAAACAGCAGGCGGTATTGCTAATATGGTCGAGGGTTGTAATAATGGGCAAGTTATTTTTAAAAGACCAACTGCTGCTCCAACAGCTCTATCTATTAATTATTGGTTAGGCGGCACTGCTATCAATGGAACAGATTATCCTTTAATAGGTAGTTCTCCAAGTCCTTCTAATCCGAAAACAATTGTTATTCCTGCAAGTCAAACAAGCGCTACATTAAATATTAATCCTATTGCTGATGGAATAAATGAAGGTACAGAATATCTTACCGTATATTTAGGAAACCCTTTATGCTCCAATCAAATTTTAGACAGCTTAAGATTTTACATTCAAGATTCCTTATTTACATCCATTACACCTATTATTGATTCAATTTGCAAAGGACAAAGTGTTTCAATTAACACAACTGGAGGTGGTAGCGCCTTTAATTGGCTTCCTTCTTCTGGCCTAAGTAATGCTGGAATTAAAAATCCTATAGCAACACCAAGTGCTACAACCATTTATACATTAACTACTACAGCAAGTACCTGTCTTATGAATAGGTATTCTAAAATAAATGTCAGTGATATAAATTTAAGTTTTACACCAACCAATGTATCCTGCAACGGCGCAAATAATGGCGCTGTTAATCTCTCGGTCACTAATGGCTTTTCGCCATATACCTTTAGTTGGAGTGGACCAGGTTCTTTTAGCGCATCCACGCAAACTATAAATTCTTTAGCTCCAGGCGTTTATACAGTCAGTGTTACTGGCAAAAAAGGATGTACAAAAACAGGAACCGTTTCTATTAGTCAACCAGCAGCTGTTACAACTACCGTATCGAGTCCTACCTATAACGGTGGATTTAATGTAGCGTGTAATGGTGGGAATTCAGGATCTGCTTCTTCACTTGTTGCCGGAGGAACTGCTCCATACACATATACTTGGTCTTCTGTACCTTCACAATCAACAGCAACAGCCTCAAATTTAGTTGGTGGTAATTATACGTTAACAATAAAGGATGCTAATAATTGTGTATTAACAAAAACCATTAATTTAACTCAACCAAATACGTTCACAACTTCTATTACAGCTCAACAAAACGTAAACTGTTTTGGTAATGCAACTGGCGCGGCAACCTTAAGCACATCTGGAGGAACATCCCCATACACTTATACTTGGAACACAACACCCGTTCAATCCAATGCCATTGCCTCTAATTTAAGCGCTGGACAATATACAGTAAGCATTAAGGATGCTAATAATTGTGCGCAAACAAAAACATTAAGTATCTCTCAGCCTACGGCGGCTTTGATTGCAAATATTGCGTCTCAAACAAATGTAGCTTGTCAAGGTAATGCAACAGGTTCGGCAAGTGTTTCAGTATTTGGCGGAACAACTCCTTATTCTTATTCATGGAATAGTACTCCTGCTCAAACTAATGCTCAAGCTGTCAATTTAGTTGCTGCCAGTTATGTTGCAACTATTACCGATGCAAAAAACTGTACAACTACTGCTCCTGTTACCATTAGTCAACCAGCTACGAATGTTTCTGCTGTTATCAGTTCTAAAAGTAATGTTTCTTGTTTCGGATTTAATGATGGCTCAGCCACCGTATTAGCTTCTGGTGGCGTTCCAGCATATACTTATAGCTGGAGTTCTGTTCCTTCGCAAACTACGGCTACAGCAATCAATTTAAATGCTGGTACTTATATAGTTAGTATAAAGGATGCTAATAATTGTAATTATAGCATTCAAACTACTATTACTCAACCATCAGCTGCTATAACAGCAAGTATAAGTTCACAAAGTAATGTCTTGTGTTTCGGAAATAATTCAGGAAGCGCCACTGCATCAGCAACTGGAGGAACTGCACCTTATACTTATAGTTGGAGTAGCAGTCCTGTTCAAACCTCTGCAACTGCAACTAGTTTAACAGCTGGAATTTATTCAATAACAATAAAAGATGTAAATAATTGTAGTGCGACAAAAACAGTCAGCATCTCTCAACCAACATCAGCGGTAACAGCATCTATAAGTTCTCATAACAACGTACTATGTTATGGGGCAAATTCTGCTACAGCTGCCGTTTCTGCAAGCGGAGGTGTTGGTGGATATACTTATATTTGGAGTACAACTCCTACCCAAACACTATCAACTGCTACTGGTTTAGCTGCTGGAAATTATACAGTAACAGTTAAAGATGCCAATAATTGTTCAATACTTACATCTGTTAATATTTCTCAACCACCGTCAGCAATAAGCGCAACTATTACAAATAGTTTTAATGTAAAATGTAAAACCAATGCTACTGGTGCTGCAACAGTTGCCACCTCTGGAGGAAGCGGTTCTTATTCATACTCTTGGAACTCTACACCAACTCAAACAACCGTAGTTGCTAGTAATTTAGTTGCCGGTAACTATACAGTAATTGTATCTGATAATAATGGGTGTGTTGTACCTGTTACCAAAACAGTTAGTATCACTGAACCATTATCTGTTTTAACGGCAACTTCAAGTAGTACTTTATTTAATGGCAATAACATTTCCTGCTTTGGTGGAAATAATGGAACTATTAATCTAACACCTTCAGGTGGAACTTCGGGCTATACTTTTGCGTGGACAGGTCCATCAGGATATTCTTCTACTTCAGAAGACATCAACACATTAATTGCTGGAACTTATAGTGTATTGATTACCGATGCAAATGCTTGTACTAAAAATTATACAACTACATTAACTCAACCAACCATATTAAGTCTATCATCAACTGTAACACCAGCAACATGCCCATCTTTTAATGATGGAGCTATTTCCATTGGATTAAGCGGTGGTACAGCAACCTACACTTATTCATGGGCTGGGCCTGCAAGTTATACTGCTGCTACAGCTAGTATTGGTACTTTAGTTGCTGGAAATTATTCTTTAACAGTAACGGATGAAAATAGTTGTACTAAATCAGCTGTGTATACAGTAACACAGCCAGGTGCTATAGTTATTACAAATACCGTTTCGTCTTTCAGTGGAGGAAAAAACATTAGTTGTTATGGTTATAATGATGGCGCCATCAGTGCCGTTAATGTAACTGGAGGCACACCTGCTTATTCTTACTTATGGACTGGACCATCAAGTTTTACAGCGACTACAGCTAATATATCTTCGTTATATGCTGGAAATTATCAATTGGTTGTAACTGACAATGCTGGCTGCGCTGCTAACAAATTAATTACACTCACCCAACCAAATGCCATTTCAAACACCTTAACGCCATCTGTTTTTGCTGGAAATTATAACATTACATGTAATGGTGCATCAACAGGCAGTTTAACGAGTTTATCAACTGGCGGAACCCCTGCTTATAATTATAGCTGGACAGGCCCGTCAACATATACTGCAACTAGCCAAAATATAAATACTTTATTTGCAGGAACCTACACCTTAACTGTAACAGATGTAAATTCTTGTAATGGAACAAGTACTATAACTTTAACTCAACCAACTATTTTAACAACAGGCGTAACAAGCCCAACCGTATCGGGTGGATATAATATTTCCTGCAATGGTTTAAGTAATGGAAATATTAATTTGACAAATTCTGGAGGTACACCTACTTATTCCTATTCTTGGACAGGGCCATTGAGTTATACTTCCATTTCTCAAAATCCAACAAATGTTTCTGCTGGAACTTACAGTATTGTTTTAACTGATGCTAATGGTTGCGTAACCAGTAACAGCATCACTTTAACTCAACCTAACAGTTTATTAGCTTCTGCTGCGAGTCCAACTGTAATTGGTGGGTATAACATTAGTTGTAATGGTAACAACAACGGATCCATTAATTTAACCGTAAATGGAGGAACTCCAAATTTCTCATATTCATGGACAGGAACTAATGCATATACAGGTAACTCACAAAATCCAACCGGATTAATTGCTGGAACATATAACGTGATAGTATATGATGCAAATAAATGTACAACTACAGCAAGCATCACCATCACTCAACCAACTAATTTAACATCAAATGTAACTAGCCCTGTATTTAATGGAAACTATAACATTAGCTGTAATGGATTGTTAAACGGTGCCATAAACTTAACTGTGAATGGCGGAACAAGCGCATATAGTTATTTATGGAGTGGACCTTTAACTTATACTTCCAATGTTCAAAATCCAGTTGGGTTAAAGGCTGGTGTTTACCAAGTAACGGTAACAGATGCAAATGGCTGTATCACAAGTTCAAGTATCACTTTAACTGAACCGCCAGTAATGAATTTAATTATAAATAGTCCAACTTATGCTGGAGGATATAATATTACTTGCAACGGAAGTAACAATGGCACTATTATTTTGAGTAACAGTGGTGGAACTCCAAGTTATACCTACAGCTGGAGCGGTCCTTCGAGTTACACATCAAATGTACAAAGTCCATCAGGTTTAGTAGCTGGAGTTTATAGTGTGAGTATTAATGATGCGAATGCTTGTCCACTTACATCTAGCATTACATTAACGCAACCTAATGCCATGCTTGGAAGTATTAATAGCCCTATAGTTAATGGCGGTTATAACATTACTTGTAATAATGCTAATAACGGAGTCATCACCCAAACGTTAAGTGGTGGTACATTACCTTACACTATTATTTGGAGTAATGGATCAACAACTCAAAACGTTACTAACGTTGCAGCTGGTTCATTCACTGCTATTATATCAGATGCAAATAATTGCACGATTACTAATACCATTACCCTTACTCAACCAGCTACTTTATTTGCATCAGCAAATAGTCCATCCTTTAATGGTGGTTATAATATTAATTGTAATGGCAATGCTACAGGTACAATATCCTTAGGAGCTATTGGCGGAACAAGTCCATATTCATATAATTGGACAGGCCCATCAAGCTTTACCACTACTTCTCAAAATTTAAACAATGTTGTTGCAGGAACATATACAGCTATTGTTAATGATATAAATAACTGTTCTTATACAACATCCATAAATCTTACTCAGCCTGCTGTATTAGTAAATAGCGTAAGTAGTTTTACATATACTGGTGGCAATAACATCAGTTGTTATGGATTAACAAATGGAGCAATTACAACTACGGTTAATGGTGGTACTCAAACTTATCAGTATGCTTGGTCTGGACCATCAAGTTTTTCAGCTACAACGGCCAATATCAATTCCATAGGTGCGGGATCTTATTCACTAACAATTACTGATGCGAATAACTGTACAACAAATTCTGTTATTAATTTAATTCAGCCGGCTACATTAACTGCTGTTGGAAATAGTACAGTTTATGCTGGAGGCTATAACATCAGTTGTTTTGGAAATAATAACGGAACCATCAATCTTATTCCTGCAGGCGGAACATCTGCTTACAACTATGCTTGGACAGGCCCTAATTCTTTCACTGCAACAACTCAAAACATTAGTTCGCTTTATGCAGGAACTTATTCGGTTACCATTACCGATGCTAATAATTGCATCTTTAATTTAAGTGAAATATTAAGTGAACCAACCGAAATAAAAGATACGTTAGTTAGCCCCTTATTTATAGGTGGAACCAATTTAAGTTGTTTTAATTCAAACAATGGTATCATTCAATTAACTATTAACGGTGGAACAAATCCTTATATTCAAACTTGGTCTGGACCATCTGCCTTTACATCAACAGCAACATCATTAAGTAATTTAGCTGCTGGCACTTACTCGGTTTTAGTTACAGATATTAATGGCTGTCAAAAACAAAATATGATAACGCTTACAGAGCCATCACCATTAACCCAATCTTTAACAACACAGATATATATAGGTGGAGTAAATATAAGATGTAAAGGAGATTCATCTGGCGTTGTTTATAACACTGTTAATGGAGGAACTCCAGGCTATATGTATAATTGGAATGGTCCTGCAGGTTTTTCTGCTACCACTCAGAATTTTAATAATATCATTGCAGGTAGTTATTCTGTAACTGTTACTGATACAAATGGCTGTACTAATACATCAACCATCACCTTAATCCAACCAGCCATTGCATTAACAGGTATATTAAGTGTAACTAATGTTGGTTGCAACGGTAATGCTTCCGGCTCAATTAATTTGAATGTTAATGGCGGCGTGCAAGGTTATGTTTATTGGTGGAGAGGACCAAATAATTATACATCTTATAACCAAAACATTTCAGGGTTATATGCCGGGGGTTATGATCTGGTTGTAACTGATACAAATGGTTGCCAAATTCCTATTGACACTCTTATTTCCGAACCTGCCGCCCTATCTTTTACTTATTCAGCTATAAACCCAGTGTGTAAAGGTGTTTCAACTGGGTCAATTGACTTAACCATAAATGGTGGCACAACACCTTATAGTTATATTTGGTCTAATGGATCTAATAATCAGGATTTGGTAAATATTGGAGCAGGGACTTATACAGTGATTTTTACGGATGCAAATGCATGTAAGGATACCACTAATATTACAATTAGCGAACCAGCGCAAGCGCTCGTTTTAATTAATACAATTGGTGCTATAAAATGCTTCGGCGATTCAACTGGTTCTATTTATCTATCTGTTAGCGGCGGATCTGCACCATATACATATAATTGGTCTAACACTGCAACAACTCAAGATATCATAAATATAAGTTCTGGAACTTATTCAGTAATTGTGACAGATAATAATGGTTGCCATGATACTTTAACAACTATATTAACTCAGCCTACTCCATTAGTTGCATCGGTCGATTCAATTAGTAATTATAACGGATATGGCGTTAGTTGTTTTGGTTCTCAAAATGGTGGTGTTTATGTTTCTGTTACAGGAGGAGTAGCTAACTACCTTTATGCTTGGAGCAATAATAGTTCTAATCAGGATTTAACAAACGTTGGAATTGGTAACTATTCTTTTATTGTAACCGATTTAAATAAATGCACAGCAACCTTAAGTGCCATTATAACTGGGCCATCTGCATTAACATTCTCTTCTGTAGTTACAGATTTAAAATGTCACGGTATACCTACAGGCTCAATTAATGCAACTATAGCTGGTGGTGTATCTCCATTCACTTATTTATGGTCTAACTCAGCAACTACTGAAGATTTATCAAATATTGGTGCAGGTACTTATACATTAAATTATAGTGATATGAACGGCTGTAACAACCTTGCCATTGTTAAAGTTAATCAACCAGATACAATGATAATTGGTAAGCATGTAGATAATTTAAAATGTTATGGTGATACCATTGCTAACATTTTTATTAATCCAACAGGTGGAACAATGCCTTACTCATACCTATGGTCAAATGGCAGTATTTCAAAAGATTTAATTAATATACCTAGTGGATATTATCGCTTGATTCTTACAGATGCAAACAACTGTATCTATAGGGATAGTACAAAAATCACTGAACCTTCGCCAATGCAAGTTCTCATATATAGTCCTGTATTGAGTAATGGCTATAACGTGTCTACTACCCAAGGTAATGATGGATCTGCAGATTTAGTTGTAAGTGGTGGAAGAGTTCCATACAACTATCTATGGTCGAATGGCAGTACAACTCAAAACATCACTAACTTAAATTCTGGTAATTATTATGTAACCGTTATGGATACAAACGGTTGTCGAATTTCTGCAGAGATTACAATAACACAACCATTAGTTCTTGAAATGCCTCAAGGTTTCTCACCAAATGGTGATGTAAAGAACGATCTGTTTGTAGTTCATGGTATCGAAGCTTATCCAAATAATGAATTAACTATATATAATCGTTGGGGAAATATTGTTTATTCCAAAATAGGATACTTAAATGAATGGAACGGTAGCAACAAGAGTGGTGAAGCCTTACCTGACGCCACCTACTTTGCAATTCTCGAAGTAAATAATGGAGATATAGTTTTAAAAGGATACGTTGAATTAAGACGATAATAAACTTAAAAATGAAAATGAAAATGAAAAAATCAATAATTATCATTTTTGCTTTAATGTTAAACATTACAGCAAAAGCACAGCAAGACCCTATGATAAGCCAGTATATGTTTAATGGTTTATTTTTAAACCCAGCCTATGCAGGCAGTCATAAATATATTACTTCAAGTTTATTACACCGAACCCAATGGGTTAATTTTTCAGGAGCTCCCAAAACATTGTTATTGGCTGTAGATGGAATGATACCTTCTAAAGCAGAAAACATGGGATTAGGTTTAATTGTAATACACGATCAAATTGGTGCAACACAACAAACAGATATTTATGCCAATTACTCCTATATGCTAAAAATTAAAAAAGGGAAATTAGCCTTTGGTTTAAAAGCTGGCGTATCTAATTATGTTTTCAAAAGCGACAACGTAACTGTTTGGGATGCCAATGATCAAGTATTTGCTGCAAAAAAAACAGCTTGGTTACCAAAGTTTGGTTTCGGTGCTTATTATTTTTGCGATAAGTGGTATGCAGGTATATCAGTACCCACCTTAGTTGCTTACGATTCTAATCATGATTTTAGTTTTGATGTGAATAAGGGTTCTTTTTTAAACAGACATTATTATTTATATGGTGGCTATGTATTCAAATTAAGCGAAAAATTTAAATTAAAACCATCAACGCTAATCAAATATTTACCATCAGCTCCGATAGAAGCAGACATCAATTTGAATTTATTATATATGGATAAATTTTGGATTGGCGCATCATACCGTTCCTTGGATGCAGTTGTGTTTATGATAGAGTATCAAACCAATAGCCGTTTCAGAGTTGGTTACGCGTTTGACTTAACCACTTCAAAAATTAGAAACTATTCGGCAGGCACGCATGAAATTATGATTGGATATGATTTCGGAAAAAATTACATCAAAGAAAAAACACCACGCTATTTTTAATATTATGATGATGAAAAAAATTATATACTCAACACTTGCAACCACCTTATTACTGAGTAGCTGTACAAACAGTTTGTATAAAAAAGGGGTTAAAAATTATGATAATTTCGCATATCATAAATCAATCGATAACTTTGAAAAATACCTTACTAAAAAGGATGAACCTGCTGACGCTAAAATAAAATTAGCCAATGCCTATCGTTTAGTAAACGACATACCTAATGCCGAAAAATGGTTTTCTCAAATTGTTGAATTACCAGAAGCAGAACCTATAAATATGTTTTACTATGGTAAAATGTTAATGGGACAAGAGAATTATAAAGATGCTGCTGGATGGTTTAATAAATACCTTGACAAAGTTCCGGATGATTTTGTAGCAGAAATGTTATTGTCTTCATGCCAATCTGTTGCTTCCTTTAAAAAAGATACTTCTTTATATACCATTAAAGAAGTGAACATGCCTGAAATGGCAACTGTGTTTGCCCAAGTACCCTATAAAGATGGCATCATGTTTACGGGAGATAAAGTAACTTTTAAAAATTCTAATACATCAAACTGGACAGGTCGTTCGTATTTGGATATTTATTTTTCTCAAAAAGATGAAAACGGTAAATGGTTAAGCCCAATGTTACTTAAGGGAAATGTGAATGGGCAATACCACGAAGGCCCTGCTTGTTTTAATAAATCAGGCGATGTGGTTTATTTTACAAGAAGTAATTACAAGAAAAGAAAATTGATAAAAAGTTCGAAGGGCGAAAATAACTTAAAGTTATACAGAGCAGAATTAATAGGTACTAATTGGACCAATCTTACTGAATTACCATTTAATAGTGATGAGTATTCTTGCGGACATCCATCTCTTGCTGCCGACGACAAAACCTTATATTTTATTTCGGATATGCCTGGCGGTGCCGGTGGAACCGACATTTACAAAACAGTATATGATGGTAAAACATATAGTAAACCTGAAAATTTAGGAAATGTAATTAATACTGGTGGTAACGAAATGTTCCCATATATGCATCATGATGGAACCTTTTATTTTTCATCAAATGCGCATAATAACTTAGGAGGCTTAGATGTATTTATGAGTTCTTTTGATGGCACAAAATGGTTGCAGGTAGAAAACTTAAACTATCCTTTAAATACATCTAAAGATGATTTTGCTTATGTATTAAGTGATGATGATAAAACAGGGTATCTTTCATCTAATAGAGGATCGGATGATAAGATTTTTGAAATTACCAAAAACGATCCTACATTTTTTGTGTCTGGTTACGTTAATCAAAAAGGAAGACCAAGTATAGTTATAGATTCTGCAATAATTGAAATTCAAAATATAACTGAAAATACAAAAGAAACTTTATTAACGAATAGATCTGGAACTTATAAAGCCAAATTAAATGCTAAATGCAATTATTTAATAAAAGCAAGTAAACCTATGTATTTCATCATCACTCAGCCAATAGCCATTAATTTGATTGGGAAAAAGATTTCGGAAAATTTTACAGCTAATTTCGAGTTAGATCAAATTGTTATTGAAAAACCGATAGTGCTGGAAAACATTTATTACGATTTGGATAAATGGGCCATCAGACCTGATGCTGCTAAAGAGTTGGATCGTGTGGTGCAAGTTTTAAATGATAATCCTAAACTCCATATAGAAATGAGTTCACACACCGATTCGAGAGCTGGCGATCAATATAATTTGGTATTATCTGATAAGCGTGCAAAGGCAGCTGTAGGTTACCTCGTATCTAGAGGAATAGATGCAAAGCGTTTAACATGGAAAGGTTACGGCGAAAGTCAATTAGTAAATCACTGCACAAATGGAGTATATTGTACAGAACTAGAGCATCAACAAAACAGAAGAACCGAATTTAAAGCAACAAAGATAAACGGATCGAACATGGCAAAAAAAATAAATTAAGAGCCTATATAAAACGATAATGGTTAATTAAACAACAGTATGTTAACCACAAAAAAAGGAGGCTGGCTAAAAAAGTAATTTTGCGGTCATTCAGAACTTTCTTCAGGATTAAAGACGCAGTAATATTTTATCCTTTAGAAATGATGAATCATGCCTCTCTTTTTTTATTAAGTAGACCACTTATCTAATTCAATGTCAGTTCGAGTAAGCGCTGTATCTTTTGCGCTGTATCGAGAACGATAACCCATTAACAAAGCAAATCGCAGTCTGTTCGAGTAAAAAATTCTGCCTCTTTAAATTTCAGTCAGTTCGAGTAAGCGCTGTATCTTTTGCGCTGTATCGAGAACGATAAGCCATTAAAAAAGCAATTCTCAGTCTGTTCGACTAAGCGCTGCATCTTTTGCGCTGTATCGAGAACGATAACCCATTAACAAAGCAAATCGCAGTCTATTCGAGTAAAAAATTCTGCCTCTTTAAATATCAGTCAGTTCGAGTAAGCGCTGTATCTTTTGCGCTGTATCGAGAACGATAACCCATTAAAAAAGCCCTTTTCGATACACTCGTAGCTCGCTACTCTTTTCCTGAGCTTGACTAAACGCGAAGTGACTGAAACGCAAAACAATTATAGTTCGAATACACCGCAACTAGTCGTGAGGTACAAGTGCACTAGTCGTGGTGCACAAGTGCAATAGTCGTGAGGTACACGTGGACTGGTGGTAATGTACATGTGGACTAGTCGTGATGTACAAGTGAACTAGTCGTGATGCACAAGTGAACTAGTCGTGATGCACAAGTAGACTGGTCGTGATGCACAAGTGCACTAGTAGTGATGCACAAGTGCACTAGTAGTGATGCAAACGTGGACTGGTCGTGAGGTACAATTACACAAGCGTGTATACATTTATTACAACAGCTCTATAAAAATAGGAATAGTCCCATCTGCTTATAGCAAACGCTATTTTACCCTAATTGGTATTGCTACAAAATATAGCAAGCAGTTGCTCTATTTTTAATGAACTTTGGTTTATGATAAAAGAAATTAATATTGAGCATGCGCTGCATAACAGCCGAGTGCAGTTATTTATGAAATTTAATTATGATGCTAAAGCCATTGAGCTTGTAAAAACCTTGCCTGGTGTTAAATGGAGCCAAACAGTAAAAAGTTGGCACATAGGTTATTATCCAGAAGCTGTGAACTCAATAAAACATGTATTTAGGGATAATGATGTGCAAATTAATATCGTAAATAATTACGACGATGTAATAATACCTCGCCCACTCAACCTAAAAAAGCCAACAGATGCCCTACCCGACTTGAACCAAACTCAAAAAGAAAAGATAAAGCAATTTAAGTACTGGCTACAAAGCAAGCGCTATAGCGAAAGTACCATTGGAACATATATAGATGCGATACAAACCTTTTTGAGGTATTACGCTTCTAAAAACATGAACGACATTACTAATGAAGACCTCATTAATTTTAATAACGACTACATTTTAGCAAACCATTATTCGGCCTCTTATCAAAATCAAATTGTTCACCCCGTTGGATTAAAATCTATATAATTATGTTTTTTTATGTATACGTGCTGATAAGTGAGAAAGATGGTCTTTTTTATACCGGATATTCAAGTAATCTAAAGCAAAGATTAATAGCGCATGAAAATGGCTTAGTAAACTCCACAAAAGATAGAAGACCTTTAAAATTACTATATTTTGAAGCATGTTTAAATCAAAAAGATGCTACAAGAAGAGAAAAATATTTAAAATCCGGGAATGGAAAAATTTATATCAAGAATAGGCTTCGCAAATATTTTAATCCTACGGGGTTAATGCTGTAAAATTATTTTTTAGAAGCGTTGAAAATAAACAATTACAGCCCGAATTAATTCATCGGCCAAAAACCCAAAAACTATTACCTAATGTTTTGAGTAAAGAGGAAATAAAATTAATACTAAACGCACATGGCAATATTAAACACAAAGCCATGCTAAGTTTAATTTACGCTTGCGGCTTGAGGTGTGGCGAATTATTGCAATTAAAACCAGAGCACATAAATAGTAACCGACATGTGTTAATGATAAAACAAGCCAAAGGCCGAAAAGATAGGATAGCTCCACTAAGCGAAAAGACAATTGCTATGCTTAGAAATTATTATGCTATTTATAAGCCTTCTATATATTTATTTGAAGGGCAGGCAAAGGGAACTATGTATGATGCAAGAAGCTTACAACAAGTGTTAAAACAAGCTATTGCTAAATGTGAAATACATAAACCAGTAAGTTTACATTGGTTAAGGCATAGTTACGCTACTCATTTATTGGAGCAGGGTACTGATTTGAGATACATACAAGAGATATTGGGACATAGCAGAAGTACAACAACCGAAATATATACCCATGTGAGTACCAAAAGCATACAACATATCAAAAGTCCTTTTGATGATATGTAATATCAAATAGTATAGATCTTATTTAAAATTTATTTAATTATATTTGTTAAATGAACAAACATCTTTACATTATTTCGGGCTGTAATGGAGCTGGTAAAACAACGGCATCTTTTACAATATTACCCGAAATTTTAAATTGTCAAGAATTTGTAAATGCTGATGAAATTGCAAGAGGATTATCCCCGTTTCAGCCGGACAAAGTATCATTTGAAGCTGGAAGAATTATGCTAAAAAGAATTAAAGAATTATTACATCAAAACGAAACTTTTGCATTTGAAACAACATTAGCTACAAAAAGCTATAAAAATTTAATTTTAACTGCACAAGAGCAAGGCTATACAGTAACTGTTTTATTTTTTTGGTTACAAACTATTAATTTAGCCAAAGAAAGGGTTAAAACAAGGGTAATAGAAGGAGGGCATTATATAGATGACGATGTAATAGAACGAAGGTATAAAAATGGCATTTCTAATTTATTTAATATTTATTTAGATGTCGTTGATGAAGCCCTGCTATTTGATAATTCAGAAGGAATACATCACTTAATGGCAACAAAAAAAATAAATCAAGAAATTAAAGTAGAAGATGCGCTTACATTTAACTTGTTAAAAAAGGTATATCATGAAATTGGACAATGAGAATATGATTGATCAGGAAAAGCTATTAAAAGGTTTAGAAAAGGCCTATAAAAAGCTTTTGGAGTTTAAACGTAAAATGAATAGCGAATTAGTTATTTTAAAAGAAGGAAAAATAGTTAAAATTAACCCTTAATGCTATATATTTACATTATAACTATGCGCTACTTTATAGCGCATATATTGCAAAATATGACAAATATGCGCTATAAAGTAGCGACTATATGGTAGTTATAGCCAATGCTTGCAGACGACAAAACACAGACATAAAAATGTTAACAGCCGACACTTCGCAAAATTAAAAGAGGTGTTTCCCAACACACTTGCCGACACAAAAAACACCACATTAAATTTTGCCCAACCGCGCAAAGACAGCGGAAAAAAGTTTCGACATGTTTTTGTTGAAAACTATCTTGAAAGAATTCTAATACTAAAAGTCGGATTCCATACTTTTGTCATAAACTGACAACTCAGCTATATGCAAGACACATTTGGACAATATTTGAAGGACTTAAGAAATCAAAAAGGTTTCACTCTAACGCAACTTGCGACAAAGTTGCAAATGGACACTGCAAACCTTAGTAAAGTGGAGAATGGTAAACGAGAGTTTGACTTGAAACGTCTACCAAAACTGTGTAAGGTTTTCAACCTTAATATTTCCGAAATGGAAAAGGAAATAATAAGTGAAAAATTTGCGAAAAGTGTTTATGAAAAAAATCTTGATACTACAGTTTTTACTTTGGCAGAACAAAAAGTAAAATATTACAGCAAGTCAAAAATTAACGGAACATCCGACAATCTCAACATCTTAGAAGACAACCCTGATTTGTTCAATGTTGATGACTGGAGAACAAAAACGTTTTCAAAACCTGAAGGACAAATTAGAATAGGGACTTTGTTTAGCGGAATTGGTGCTGCAGAAGCTGCTTTTAAAAGACTTAAATTAAACCATTCAATCGCATTTGCTGGAGACATTGACCCTCATGTAAAGCAAAGTTATTTTGCTAACTATGAAATAGCGGCAAGTGACTGGCATGACGATGTAACAACATTTTCTGCAAAAAAATACAAAGGTAAAGTTGACATTCTAATGGGAGGCAGTCCTTGCCAAGCATTTTCTATGGTTGGTAAACGTAAAGGACTTGCAGACATTAGAGGAACTTTATTTTATGATTTTGCAAGAATTGTTGATGAAACACAACCGAAGGTTTTCATTTATGAAAATGTTAAAGGTTTAACCAATCACGACAACGGAAAAACATGGAAAATTGTTCAAGATGTTTTTCATGAATTAGGTTATAATATTTTTTCAAAAATTCTTAACAGCAAGGACTATGGAATTCCTCAACATAGAGAAAGAATTTTTTGTGTTGGCTTCAAAGACCACAAAATAAATTTTGAATTCCCAACCAAAATAAAACTTGAACATACGATGCAAGATTTTTTGGAGGATTACAAAGGGTCAAAATATTTTTTGAAGGAAAAAGGAATCAAATTCGTAACGAGTTCCAAGAATAAAACAAAGCGATACACACAGATAAACGGTGATGTAATGCTGTGCCAAAAAGCAAACCAACAATTTAATTGGCATGGCGATTTTGTTTTTAAGGAAGCTGAAGAAAACGAGTTTGATGAATTCATTTTTGATGTAAGTAAGGTTGAAGAAAAATATTATCTCTCCGACAAAGTAAGAAATTATGTTTTAGCAGGTGGAACAAAAAATTTCAAGACAAGTACTAAAACGGATTTAGAAATAGCAAGACCACTTCTGCAAACAATGCACAAGATGCACCGGGCTGGAGTTGATAATTACGTTACACACAATAAAGGAAAAATCAGGAAACTCACACCAAAAGAATGTTTGCGACTTATGGGTTTTGGTGATGATTTTAAAATTAAAGTTAGCGACACACAAATGTATCGTCAAGCGGGAAACAGTATTGTTGTAGATGTGATTATTGCTTTACTTAAACAAATGGACATAACACAATTCGCAAAATAATTTATGACTTCAATTAAAATCAATAACACTTCTTACTCAATCGTTGACACGAAAGAGAAAATGACAGTAGCTGATTCTTTTGTTAAGCGACAAAATAAAATCATGACCGGTAACGGTGAAGCAAAATTTTATCTTGGTAACGACAACAAAGAAGTAAGAGATTTTTTCGGCAAGAAAGGTTTCAACTTAAAATGTTTTCTTCTAAAAAAAGATCTGCTGCAATACATGAAAGATGCGGAAGGTGAATACAAAAACCCTGAACAACATTACAGGAACAAGGATGAAATGCCCCGTTATTGGAAGGAAAGAATTGAAGAAATAAATAAACTTGACGACATTCTTTGGTTTACTTTATCAGAACAAACTCAAATTGCTGGACCAAGAATGTATGTGAAGTCAGACGATGAAGCATACGATGTAATCAGAGAACTTTCATTGCCATTTATTACTTACTTGTCAGCAATGAAACTCAAAGCACAAAATGGTGAAACCGTTTTCTATTTCCGTTTATTCGTTGACTACTTTGGTGAAGCACAACATCCATTTGCTGTGAAGGAAGAACAAGAAAGAATTGCAGACGAGGTTGATATTACAGACGAGAAGAAAAAAGAAATCAGTTATGCAAGAGTGGGACAAGGAAAATATCGCAAAGGTGTTTTAGATGAGTGCCCGTTTTGTCCAATCACAATGGTAACAGACGACAGATTATTAATTGCAAGTCATATTAAACCGTGGGTTGCATCAGGAGAAAAAGAAAAGTTAGACCCGAAGAATGGTTTTATGTTCACTCCTACTTATGACTTTTTATTTGACAGAGGTTTCATAACTTTCACAGACAAAAAAGAAATGAAAGTTTCTCCTTGGCTTTCTAAAATGACTTGTTCAAAATTGAATATCGCAGACGACAAAAAGTATCCGATGCTTCCAGTTGAAGGACGAGAAAATTATTTAGTTTACCATCGTGCAAACATTTTTAAATCCTAAGCCAACGCATTTGCAAGCACATTTTATTTTTGCATCACAAACCAACCGCAATAAAAAATAAAAAGAGCTTGCAAGCAAACGCACCACGACATAAAAAAGTTGACACGCAGACAAGAAGGCACTGGCTATAACAGCACGCTTGTGCAATGCGGGTTGACGAGGTAAATTGAACTTTGGAAATTCTAATTATATTTGTGCTGGCAGACAATGAAGTGCTTCTAAATCCCGCACTGCACAAGCCTGCGGGACGTTAGGGGCAAGTTTAACAAAATACAGAACAACTTATAAGAACAAATAAGACCATGACAACATTTGAAAAAATAGAAAAGGAGCAGATTTTACATTTACTACAAGACAAAATTCCAGCAGGTTTTTCTCTAAACGACACCGTTGATTTACAACTTGATAATCACAATTATCAAGTTTGCACAATCACCAAAGACAGAATAAAAATTTTATATTTACTTATACCTATTGACTTCCATACAAAAACTCACGAAGAGCACGTTGGACGCCTTTGTAAAAAATTTGATTTCGCTTTTGGGCATTATGTAAAATGCGACAGAGACGAAAAAGGTATAGCCGCCATTACTATTTCACCTGAAATTGATAGACTTAAATAGAAAAAACAAATGCGGGATTATTATTACATACTTGGCATTAGTCAAATGTCGACTGAAATCGAAATTAAATCAGCGTATCGAAAATTATCCATTAAGTTCCATCCAGATAAAAACGGGGGCGATAAATTCTTTGAAGAGCGATTTAAAGAAATACAAGAGGCTTATGAAACACTTTCAAATGCCACAAAGAGAAAATCATACGATAACAATTTGCGGATGTTTAAAAATTCTGATGGAAATGCAGCAAAACTAAAGCAATTTGAAGAAGAGCTAAAAGTAAAATTCGAAAATGAATTAAGAAAAAAAGAGGATGAATTAAAAAAGAAGTATAAATCACAAGAAAGAAATTTAGAAGACGAAATAAAAAGGAAAGAAGAAGAAATAAAAAAGAAATATCAAACCCCAGAACAAAAATTGGCAGAAGATGCTGAGTTAAAGAAAAGGGAAGCTGAAATCGAGGAAAAGGAAATTGAAGAGAAAAGAAAAAGAAAAAAAGAAGAAACGGAAAAACAAATTGAAAGTATAAACAAAACTATAGAAGATAAATGTAAAATTACAGAGAACTATCGAAATGAAGCTAAAAATATAGATACGGAAGTCGCAGAATTAAAAAAGAAATTAGAAAAACTAAATGATCAATTAAAAGGCTACACAACAGGCACTGACAAAAGAAGTCCGTTTTATTTTTTATTTTTTCTAATTTTAATAATAGTATTTTCAATTTACCTTAACTATACTGTTTCTGATTTAGGCGCAAAAATATGGCAATGGGTTTTAAATGTTGTGTTTGGATTTATTCTATTCGGACTGACAATACATTGGGATGAAAAGATTTCTAAATATTTGATGAAAAAAGCAGAAACAAAACACAATAAAACCAGCCCCTAACAGCACCTACAAGAAATTGGCGGTTAAGTGGTTAAATGAAGTTTTGTGCTTCGTATCAAGTTCAGTGCTGGCAGACAGTTTTGTGCTTCGAAATCGCCAACTTCTTGTAGCTGCGAACCGTTATAGGCAAGGCTAGAACAATTACATATAACAATTTTCATTTTTGACAAGTTTTACTTATCTTTAAAGAGTGAAAAAGCCTATAAAACATCTTCTTGACTTTCATGTCGACAAATTGACAAACTCAATTGAAAACGTTATTACTAAAGACAGTTTTAAGACTGATATTTTACCTTTAAGTCCTAAAGACTTAAAAAATATTATAAAAAAAAATGGGTGGCGTTTTAATTGGTCAGACGAATTTAAAGCCTCTGACCGAACAGCATATAAACTTGTAATTGTAAATAATGTTGACATCATTCAAGGACTTATCAGTTTAACTCCACAACACGATAACGTTTTCATGCATTTAATAGAGACCGCTCCTTTTAATTTTGGAAAAAACAAAATGTATGAAGGTGTTCCTGGTAATCTTGTTGCTTTTGCTTGTAGACAATCATTTCTGAGAGGTACTGAAGGCTATGTTTCTTTTCGTTCAAAAACAAATTTAATTAGTCATTACACAGAGACGCTTGGAGCAATTCATTATGGCGGACATTTAATGATTATTAATACTGAAGCAGCATTAAAACTAATCGAAAAATATTTTAAACAATGAAAAAGAAATTAAAACTTGACGACTTGGATGTAACATTTGATCCTACTCCGTTAACTGAAGACGAAAAACATCTTATAAGTGAATTTATTCGTCAGGACAAAGAGAAGCGTAGAAAAAAGAACGAACGTAAACGTACCGCTGCTTAAAATAAAAGCTTTGGCTTGACTACCGATTTTGCAAAAATTGAAACACAAAGCGCACTTAAACTTATTAATAAATATTTTCAAAATCCATAACATGAAATCAAAAAAAACAGAACTGAATGTTGACGTAATCGGTGGACAAGGTTCATTAACAGTAGCAGAGGAAAAAGCAATAAGCGAATTCATCAGACAGCGGAAATTGGCTTCTCAGAAAAACAAGAAAACGGATCGATCTAAAGCTGCTTGACAGTTATTCTAAACTTCAGCACTGGTTATAACAGCGCACTGGAGTTATTTGATTATTCAAGTCAATTTAGCCATTATATTTTTAAAAAGCAATTGTCTTACCGACAAATTTTATTTCCAAAATCCCAAACAGCGCCAGTGCAGAAAACGTTAGTGGCAAATAGTATGGGCAAGAATAGAATCACACCATTTTGATTAATTCTATTATTTTTGTAAATTTATACCATGCAAAAATCGACAATCATACATACCCTAAATGAGCTTCCTAGCAAATTTAATCTAGACGACTTCCTCGAAAAACTAATTGTAATTGAAAAAATTGACGAAGGTATGGAAGAGGCAAAAACTGGCAAAACCATAAGTCATGACAAGGTGAAAAAAATGGTAGCTAAATGGCACAAATAAGTTGGACAAAAAAATCCCTAAAAGATCTTCGGGCTATAAACGATTATATCTCGCTTGACTCATCCTTTTACGCAGCACGCTTTATATCTAAACTAATAAGTCGAGTTGACCAATTAATTGAATTTCCTGAATCGGGTCGCATGGTGCCAGAAAAAAATGTTAATGAAATCCGAGAATTAATAGAAGGTAATTACCGAATTTTTTATCGACTACAGAAAGAAAAAATTACTATTCTTCGAATTCACAACGCTGCAAGAAGAATTAAATAGAACAATCAGCACCTAAACCTCGGCTTATATTATTTGGGCAGACATCTAAGCATTTGCAAACAAAGTCGCATCACGAAATATCCCGATAGCTATCGGGATATTTTGCTTTGCAAATATCCATTAAATATTTAGCTTTGTTAGTAGCAGTTCGGTAGAAAACGGTTTCAAAAACCCGCACTTCTGGTAGCTGCAAAACGTTATCAGTAAACATTGCGAAACCCGAACGTACTTTGTAAACGAAACGAACTTGACAAAACATTAAATGAAAAAAACAATACTTCTTCTTATTATTTTAAACTTGGTTCAGCATCCCACCTTTGCACAAAACAAGAAATTAGATTCTCTAAAAGCAGTGTTAGGAACTGAAAACGAGGATACGAACAAGGTGAATACATTAACTGCTTTAAGCTGGACCTTGTCTCACCTTGGTAATTTAAATGAATCAATCCAATATGGTAAGGATGCCTTATCTCTTTCTGAAAAGTTATCCTTTAAAAAAGGAATAGGTAATGCGTATAAGAATATTGGAATTGTATATCGTTTGCAAGGCAATTATCCGGAAGCATTGAAAACATTTTTAATATGCTTTAAAATAAGAGAAGAAACCGGGGATAAAAAAGGGATTGCAGATTGTTACAGTAAAATCGGAATGATTTATATGCTTTTGGGCAATTACTCCGAGTCATTAAAAAACCATTTCGCTGGCTTGAAAATAAGAACTGAAATAAATGATAAAGAGGATATTGCTAATTCAATTAACAACATAGGTAATGTTTATTCAAATCAAGCCAATTATGCCGAGGCATTAAAATATTATTTGACCTTTTTAAAACTAAGTGAAGAAATAGGAGATAAGCAAGGAGTCGCTTATGCTTATTCTAACATTGGAGAAGTTAATATAGTGCAAAAGAATTATGAAGAGGCTTTGAAAAATAATTTAGCTTCTCTTAAAATAGCAGAAGAACTCGGGGAGAAGTATATAATAGCTGGTAATTATATCAGCATTGGTATTCTTAATATTAAACTACACAAGTTTGAGGAAGCAAAGAAATATTTATATGATGGACTTTCTCTTTCAAAAGAAATGGGAAATAAAGATGATATTAAAAGGAGTTACAGTGGACTATCAGCATTGGATAGTGTTCAGGGGAATTTCAAAGAGGCGTATGACGATTACAAGTTTTACATTATTTATCGGGATAGTTTAATTAATGAAGAAGCTACAAAAAAAACAATACAAACTCAAATGAATTATGAATTTGAGAAAAAAGAATCATTATCGAAAGCAGAAAGTAAAAAACAAAAACTAATTATTGTTTTTATTGGTTTAGGTTTATTAATTGTATTAGTATTTGCGGGTTTTATATTTCGTTCACTTCGAATAAGAAATAAACAAAATAAAATAATTGTAGAGCAAAAAATAATGGTAGAAGAAAAACAAAAAGAAATCCTTGACAGTATTGAATACGCTCTGCGTATTCAAACTGCAATACTTCCACCAAAAAAAATAGTAAAACAATATTTAGAAAACTCCTTTATCCTTTACAAACCAAAAGACATAGTTGCAGGCGATTTTTATTGGATGGAAACAACTGATGATTTAGTTTTGTTTGCAGCGTGTGATTGCACAGGACACGGAGTGCCAGGCGCAATGGTTTCAGTAGTTTGTCATAATGCACTTAACCGAGCAGTAAAAGAATTTGGTTTAACACAACCTGCCGCCATACTTGATAAAACAGCAGAAATAGTAATAGAAAACTTTAGTAAAAGTGAAGAGGATATAAAAGACGGAATGGATATTTCGCTTTGTGCTTACAACGCAAAAACAAAAACAATACAATGGGCAGGTGCTAACAATCCTTTGTGGTTATTACAAAACGGAGAACTCATAGAAACTAAAGCAGACAAGCAACCAATAGGTATGAATGAAAATAGTAAACCTTTTACAAACCATAAATTCACATTGCAGAAAGGCGAAATAATATATCTTTTCACAGACGGTTTTGCCGACCAGTTTGGTGGAGAAACAGGGCAAAAGAAATTAACCAAGAAACGATTTAAAGATTTAATTTTGTCCATACAAAACATAACATTGCAGGAACAAGGAATTGCGTTAGACAAGTTCATAACAGAATATAGAAAAGAAGTAGAGCAAATAGACGACATACTTGTAATGGGCGTGAAAGTATAGTAAAAAAAGGGACACACGAAAAAATGGCTACTGATAACACACGGCTCCTATGTAAAGCATCAATAAATTATTAACAAGTTTTTAAGAAGCAACACTACAACTCTTTTAAATAATGAGAAATTCGGATATGCGAAGGCATGAGCGTTTCTCATTGTTTGAAATAGTAAATTCTTGAACATAGAATTTACCAACCATAAATTAATTTCAATTTTTTCTTTTTGCCCTAACTCCTATTTTAGTCCAATAGAATTTCTATCAGCTACCAGGAAATTTTTGTAGATTTGAATAAAGTTTTGCGAAGCGGTGGCATCGCCTAGACCCGAAAAGTTAGCGGTCATATTAAAACATAAATCAATTAATAAAGCATAATGAATATAACCATCATAGGAGCCTCGGCTGGAATAGGATTAGAAACGGTAAAAAGAGGATTAAATAGAAATCATTCGATAACGACTCTTTCTCGATCTGAAATTGAAATAGAAGAAAAAAAATCGTTAAATATGATACTTGGTGATGCAACTAATAAAGCTGACCTATTAAATTCAATCCAAAACGCAGATGCGCTAATTGTAACATTGGGGACTGGTAAGAATATGAAAGCTACTACCCTTTTTTCAGATTTCGCAAAATTAATTGTGGAAATCCATAGAGAGAAAAAAATAGATATTCCACTCATTTTTGTAACTGGTTTTGGAGCTGGAGAAAGTGAAAATTATGTTTCTTGGATTGTAAAGATGTTTTTAAAATACTTTCTAAAAGACGTTTATGCTGACAAAACTAAAATGGAAGAAATTGTCACTAATTCAGATCTGAATTGGACAGTTGTGAGACCAGGAAGGCTATTAGACAAGGAATTGACAGAGAAATACCGTATTGAAAACAAATTATTCAAAGGAATTAATATAGGCGGAATTAATAGAGCTGACGTAGCAGACTTTTTAATAAAACAAGCAGAAAAACAAACTGAATTA
>CAILKE010000040.1 GCA_903834765.1 uncultured Bacteroidota bacterium | reverse complement strand
GTATGAACAAAAAACTAAAAAACAAAGACCAAGTAGCACAACTATTAAAAGAAAGTATAAATTTGTACAATCGATACAGACCTCATTTAGCTCTAATGATGAGAACACCTGAGGAAATGTATCAAAAAAAATCCCGACTACAAGAGGCAATCGAGATTAATTAAAAATCCGTCAACTTATTTTAGGACGTTACATTCTTTTAATGCAATAAAAAATAAATGTTGAATTTCATATTCGCTTAAATCATCAGCATTTGATATAAATGCACTATTGATATCAAAGTAGGTTTTATTTACTATATTTCTTAAGGTTGATTTTGGTAAAATATTATCTTTTTTCATTTTCACTTACAATTAAAATTTGTTGTTTAAAAAAATCAATTATTTTTTCAATTTCTGGGTGCATATTGTGTTTGATTTTAAATATTTAGTCCATTAAACCCTCTGTTATTGTTATTAAGCTTGATTTTACTCTTTCCCATTGCCATATATTCATGGTTTTACCTAACTCATGTATAAACTCTTTTTGATAATTAACCATTGAAATAGAAACATAAGGGTAGAAACAATCTTTGCGATTATCTTTCCATGGACAACCGGAGAAAAGTTCAATCTTAGTTTTATTTTTTTTGACTAATTCCTCTAGATCATTTTTGTAATCAACAAAAAATCTAATAATGCATGTGTCATCTTCGTCTGGGTTCTTATCGTTTGCGTCGAGCAAATATTCGAAACGCTCAATCTCGATCTTTAATTCATCTGTGAGGAAACTTTTAAAAACTGATAAATCATCTTCAATATCCTTTTTTGTATAACCATCTCGCTCTTCGTAATAGGGAGAATAATCAAAGTCTATTATACCAAAAGATTCAACATTCTCTTGCAAATTTAGTTCTGTTTTCTGTAGTTTTGATAATCTATTCTCAATATACATTTCAACAAAATCTACATCCTCACCGAGTTTTTCGGCTTTTCTAAGAATTATTTCTCTTTCTTTTTCTGAAATCTGACCATCTTCCAAAGCGAGATCAATTAGTTTTTCAATTTCTGGGTGCATGTAATTTCTTTTTATTGATTATTTTTAGTGGTGCAATTTGATATTTATAAATCTAAATATTCTGGAATTTAAAAAATCTATTTAAACTGTACAACATTAAATTTATAATAATCGATCATTTTAGTGTTAAATCGAAAAATTATTTCCATTTATTGGAAACTCTCAAAATAGTCAATTGTGTTATCAAATTGGCATCAACTTTTCCTTCGAATGTAACGCAGGATCTTATCGAGCAATAAACAAAGAAAGACCTCTATGATTGATGTAACTCTATACCTTTGGGCAGTTCTTATAGGTTATACGTTGCTTTAAATAATTAAATACTGTTCTGGTGTGTCGAATTGTGGACCCTCATTTAAAGCATAAGGCAAGTCCGTTCATGATTTGCCTTTTAATGCTTTTAAAGTGTGATTAATGTTTTTATAAGGCATTTTTTTATAGGGAAAATTGTTTTGCCTTACTGTATAGGAGTAGGCGTATTATTAATTAAATTTATTTTCGTACAAGTTTTCTAGTTTAAAAATCATTTCCCAGTTATTACCCCAAACAATATTTCCAGAATCTACTTTAAACTTCTTAAACAAAGTAATATCTAAATACTTTTTGCAAGTAGCGTATTTTTTTAATGCAGGCAAAAAGTTAACAACATTTTTTTTGTTGTCATCAAATATAATTTCGATTTTATAATCGTCTAAATATTTTGCTGTTATAACTTTCATCTTTACAATTTTGTTGTAATTTTTCTACACTTTGGAGTTTTATTTAATACAAAAAACTCGTACCATTTTTCAGATATTTGTTTGTGATATTTTTTTATAAACTTCAAACTATCTTTTGTTTGTTTTTCGTTTAATGGGTTTCTAGTTTTAATAATTTTTATATCTGCTAATTTACCATCTTCATATATAAATTCAAATTTACTTTCAAAGTCACCATTTTTAACGTGAACGTGAACTGGTAAATGGTCGTTTGAGTAAAACAAAAATATTAATCCAAAGTATTCATAAATTTTAGGCATATCAATTATTATTATACAAATTTAGTGATTTTAAAATTATTTTACAAACTCTAATCTATCAGGAACAATAGACATTGGATAGATAATACAAACAAAATATTTTTCTTTTGTATCATAATATAAAACGCCATCACTGTGTTTATCAATAAATCAAAGATACATTTTGAAACGAGAACTAAAAAAATAAATAAAACGAGTTCGACAAAGTCAAAGCAAATTACTATTAAATTTTTAAATCAAAATTTAACATTGTAGCCAAATAAAGATATAAATAGTAAAATACCTTACGACACTCTCTTAATCAATGCCATATAAAACCCATCAAAACCTTGGCTTGGCAAGATGGACTTGTCTTTAATTAACTCAAAGTTTTTATTGTCTGCTAAAAATTTATTTACCTGTTCGCGGTTTTCGCTTGGCAAAATGCTACAAGTAGAATACACTAATTGTCCGCCTTTTTTTGTCATGAGGGAATACTCACTTAATATTTTTTGTTGTAGCTCTTTGGTTCTTTCAATAAAGCCCAAATCTAATTTCCATTTAGCATCTGGATTACGTTTAATAACACCTAATCCACTGCACGGCACATCTAACAATAAGCGATCTGCTGTGTTTTCAAGACGTTTAATAGTTTTACTTCCTTCAATTAAACGCGGCTCTATGTTACTTGCAGTTGCGCGACGTGCGCGTTTTTTTAATTCATCTAATTTCCATTGCGTCACATCCATGGATATGATGCGTCCTTTATTTTGCATCAATGCTGATAAATGCAAGGTTTTTCCACCACCACCAGCGCAAGCATCAATCACGCGCATGCCGGGCTCAACACCCAAAAACTCAGATATAGCTTGCGAACCAGCATCCTGCAATTCAAACAATCCTAATTTGAATAATTGGTTTTGAAATACATTTTGTCGTTTTAATAAAATAAGTGCATCCGTAAATTCATCAATGGGTTCAACTTCTATTTCTTGCTCGGCTAAATGTTTTTGTAAAATTTCTTTTTTTGTTTTTAAGGTGTTCACTCTCAATACCACATCCGCCTGCTTATTCAATGCTTTCGCTTCTTCTTCCCACACCTCTGTTCCCAATTCCGTTTCACACAAATTCCAAATCCAATCAGGGTAAGATTGAATTATTTTTTGATCCGTTAAGGCTTTATATTTATCTAAAATGTCTTTTTGGTTTAGCTTCGCAAACTCACGTTCATCAGGCATTGGCAATTGCTCTATAATAAAATAGGTTCCTATTATTTTCCAATAATCTGTTTCGGATCCTGCCAAATGAGCCATTAATCGGTAATTACGAACAATGTCGTAGGTTGTTTCCGCTACAAAGCGCCTGTCTCTTCCGCCAAATTTTGGATTCTCTTTCAATGTTTTTTCAATCACCTTATCCGCAAATTTCCCGTCATTAAAAATAGTTACCAAAGCATTAACAATGGCCTGCAGTAATATACGATGGGGCTTAGCTTGTTTTTGTTGTTTTTTGTGCATGCGGCAAAGTTACTGTTTCTATTGCTTAATTATGCATTAAAAACCAATTATAGTTGCTGTAATTTTTGGTACGTCATTATTAAATTGTCTCTTCGAGTAGCTCTAGAGCGTATCGAGAAGTCGCCTTATGAAATGTTCTCGATACTGTTTTTGCAAGCAAAAACAACTCGAACTGACATTGAATGATGAATAAAATCTATTGATTAATGCTCAATAATCTTTCTAAACCCGTTGTTAAAAAATAGTTTATAAGTACGCTGATAAACCTAGCGTTAACTCTTAGCATATCTGTAAATTTAAAACTTAAATATATCACTATGAACTTTATTGTATCATCATCTACATTGCTAAAACATTTAAAATCAATTAGCGGGGTTTTAAACTCAAGCAATACGATTCCAATTTTAGATTGTTTTCTATTTGAATTAAATAACGACACATTAACGTTGTTTGCTAGCGATATGGAAACAACCATTACTACTAGCATAAAGGTGGAAGCTTCAGAAAGTGGCAATATTGCTATACCTGCTAAAACATTATTGGAAGCACTAAGTAATTTACCAGAGCAACCAATTTCTTTCATCATTGATAATAAAAAATACAGCGCTAAACTAAAAACAGAAACTGGTGATTATACCTTAACTGGACATAATGGCGACGAGTACCCAAAATTACCTAAGGTAGAATCATCCTCTTCAGTAATAATAAAAAGTGATGTGCTAGCTAACGCGATTAACAAAACAATTTTTGCTACTGGTAACGATGATTTACGTCCCGTAATGAGTGGTGTATTTTGTCAGTTTAATGAAGATAATTCTATTTTTGTTGCAACGGATGCACATAAGCTTGTGCGCTATACTCGTAATGATGCTAAAGCAGGGGCTTCCGCAGCTTTTATTATGCCTAAAAAACCATTGAATGTTTTAAAAACATTATTGGCAGGTATTGATGATGCGGTAAAAGTAGAATTCAATAAAACGAATGCATACTTTAGTTTTGGAAACATAAATTTAGTATGTCGTTTAATTGACGGAAAATATCCTAATTACGAAGCAGTAATTCCTAAACAAAATCCTAATAAATTAACAGTTGACAGAACATCATTTTTAGGCGCTATCAGACGAGTAAGTGTTTTTGCAAACAAGGCAACCCACCAAATTCGTTTAAAAATTGCAGGCAGCCAATTAACAATTTCTGCTGAAGATTTAGACTTTGCTAACGAAGGGCACGAAACATTAATGTGTACTTACATTGGCGAAGATATGGAAATTGGATTCAACTCGAAATTTGTTTTAGAAATGCTAAGCAATTTAGAAAGCGACGAAATCACCATCGAAATGAGTGCGCCAAACCGTGCGGGGATTATTGTTCCAACACAAAAAGCAAATCCAGCTGAAGATGTATTAATGTTGGTGATGCCGGTAATGCTTAACAACTAATTAATTTTTATGTATACTTTATTAAAGACGCTCTATGGGCGTCTTTTTTTGTTTGTATTGAGACTAAAACAAAAAGCCGTTTGTGCTAAAACAAACGGCTTTAAAAAATATCATTAACACTTAGTGCCCACCACCATCATGCTCGCCATCGGCTAAAGGTACTGTTTGTGGAATAAAGTCTCTTTCAGCACCAGGTTTGCTATAATCATAAGCCCAACGGTGAACAACTGGTAATGGCCCTGGCCAGTTTCCATGGATATTTGCCATTGGCGTTGTCCATTCTAATGTATTTGAGTTCCAAGGATTTTGAGGTGCTTTCTCTCCTCTGAAAATACTGTAGAAGAAGTTAAATAAGAATATCACCTGAGCTAAAGCTCCTAATATAGCAAACACCGTTACAATTTCGTTGATGTCTACTAAATTATCAAACATCGGGAAGTTTGAATTTGTATAATAACGACGAGGTACTCCTGCTAATCCTAAGAAGTGCATTGGGAAGAATACGCCATAAGCACAAACAAAGGTTAACCAAAAATGTAAGTATCCTAATTTCTTGCTCATCATACGCAAGAATAATTTGGGGAACCAGTGATAAACACCAGCAAACATGCCAAAGATAGCAGATAATCCCATTACAATATGGAAGTGAGCTACCACAAAATACGTATCATGCACGTTAATATCTAACGTAGAATCAGCTAAGATAATGCCTGTTACACCACCTGTTACGAAAGAAGAAACTAAACCAATAGAGAACAACATAGCTGGTGTATATTGGATATTTCCTTTCCATAAAGTAGTAATGTAGTTAAATGCTTTTACTGCAGATGGTATTGCAATTAATAAGGTTGTAAATACGAACACAGATCCTAAGAATGGATTCATACCTGTTAAGAACATGTGGTGACCCCACACGATAAAAGATAAGAAACCAATAGCTAACATAGAGCCGATCATTGCACGGTATCCAAAAATTGGTTTACGTGAGTTAGTAGAAATTACTTCGGAAGAAATACCTAATGCAGGTAATAATACAATGTAAACCTCAGGGTGACCTAAGAACCAGAATAAGTGTTCAAATAAAACTGGACTACCACCAACGTTATCTAAAGGACGACCTCCAATGTATATATCAGATAAGTAGAAACTTGTTCCTAAGCTTCTATCGCAAATTAATAATACAACACAAGAAACTAAAACTGGAAAAGATAATACACCTAAAATAGCAGTAATTAATATCGCCCACATAGTAAGTGGCATACGAGTCATTTTCATGCCTTTAGTACGTAAATTTAAAATAGTAACGATGTAATTAATACCACCTAATAATGAAGACACAACGAATAACGTCATAGAAATTAACCATAATGTCATACCCAATTTAGATCCAGACATTGCTTCAGGTAAAGCAGATAAAGGAGGGTAGATTGTCCAACCACCAGATGCAGGACCATCATCAATAAATAAAGATGACAACATAATTACACTTGATAAAAAGAAGAACCAATATGATAACATATTTAAAAAACCAGAAGCCATATCACGCGCTCCAACTTGGTAAGGGATTAATAAGTTAGCAAACGTTCCACTTAAACCACCAGTCAACACAAAGAATACCATGATGGTACCATGTATCGTCACTAAGCCTAAATACATGTTTGGATCAAGAATACCATCCTTACCCCATTTATCACCTAACATCGCATTAATAAATCCAAATTTTTCTCCTGGCCAAGCCAATTGCATACGGAAGATGATAGACATCGTCATTGCAATAACAGCCATAATAACAGCAGTTATTAAAAACTGACGAGAAATCATTTTGTGATCCTGACTAAATACGTATTTACTCACTAAACTTTCGTGATGCTCTTCATGATCATGAACGTGATCGTGATGTCCTGCATGTTCTGTAATATTTTCTGAATGTGCGTTTGCCATTTTTTATTGCTTTAATTTAAGTCCAACAATGTTTTTTATAAAATCTTATTATTAATTAGCTGCTAATGTTTTAACAACTTTTTGTTTTGCGATCCAATCGTTATAATCTTTTTCTGTATCAACAATAATTGTCATTTGCATGTTAAAATGAGAGGAGCCACAAATTTTATTACATAGCAATGTGTAATCAAACTCTACAGGTTCTTTATTTTCTAATTGACGAGCTTGGTTAATTCCAGCCATTAATTGAATAACGTATGGATCTTTGCGCATCTCAGCCGTAGTTTTATTTGGCGTAAATCTAAATTCTGTAACCATACCTGGCACACAATTCATTTGCGCTCTAAAATGAGGCATATATGCCGAGTGAATCACATCACGAGAACGCATTTTAAATTCAATCTCTCTATTTACAGGTATATGAAATTCATTCTTGATAACAACGTCATCATTACCTGCTGCATCTAATGTATCCAAACCTACATCATTTGAACCACTAATTTGGCGGTAATCTGTTTGTCCTAATACTTTATCTTTTCCAGCATAGCGAGCTGTCCAATCAAATTGTTTTGCATATAACTCAATGGTAATTTTATTAGGATCTGATGACCTATCTGTAATTTCATTCCAATATTTTAATCCATAAATAATAATACCTGCTAAAACTACTGCAGGAACTATTGTCCAAACCATTTCTAAACGATTATCATGTGCCAAAAAACTTGCTTTATTTCCTTTTTTACCAGAGTATTTATAAGCAAAATAAAAAAGCGCACCATTTGTAAGTATCGATGCGATTGTAATTATCCACATATTGATGTTCCATAAGGAATCTATTTTTAAACCATGCACTGATGCCGCTGATGGCAAAGAATTATCTTGCCAACGATCAATTTGCCATAATAAAAGTCCGAAAAACAAAACTCCGATAATAAGCATTAACTTTCCGTTAAATGCGTTGTCGCTATCAGACACTTGCCACTCTTTAGTTTTTTTAAACTCTCTTGACAGCTCAATAACACGCATCAATTGATGCACAGCAATGATCAAAAGTACAAGTCCGAAGAAAATTAATAATTTCATATTCTATAGTTCTATTAAGTTAATGTTTTTCTTTTTAATTATATTAGTAAGAGTGGTGGATACTTTCGTCAATGAAAGGGTGATTTTTAACCCTTAATGGACGTTTTGATAAGTTATGTAAAACCACATAAATAAATAATCCTAAAAAGAATAAGAAATTTCCTAATTCCATCCAGCTTAAACCTGTCCAGTTGTGACCAACAGTTCCAGGCATTACAATCATAATCATATCTAAATAATGTCCCACAAAAATAATTGTACCAACAAATATTAAAAAGAAGAAGTTACGTTTTGAATCACGACTCATTAACATAATCATTGGAAAAGCGAAGTTTACAAATAATACTGTCCACATTAATGCTTTATATGATTCCCAACGTGTATGGAAATACGTTACCTCTTCTGGAATATCAGCATACCAAATTAACATGAATTGAGAGAAGTATAAGTATGTCCAAAGGAAAGAAATAGCAAACATCCATTTACCTAAATCATGAACTGTACTTTCAGTAACAAATTCTAAATAACCTAATTTTTTTAACCAAACAACTAGTATAGTAATTGTAATCAATGCACTAACCCACATACCCGAGAATACATACCAGCCCATCATTGTTGAGAACCAGTGAGTATCAATACTCATTAACCAATCCCATGCAGAAGTAGAAGAAGATACCGCAAAAACTACCATAAACCAAGCTGATAATTTTACATTCTTCCAGTGAAATCCTTTTGCTTCTTCATGTCCTAAAGAATCTGCATCTAACGAGTTTTTACGTAATTTCCAAGTAAAGAAAACCCAAGCAACCATATATAAAATAGTACGAATCCACCAAAATGCTCCAAAATATCCTATTTTACCAGCAATAACAGCATCATAGTTTGGAGAAGCAGTATCAGCTATGCCTTCAGTCATCCAAGGATAAATACTATGCATGTGTAACTGACCTAAAATAAATATTAACATCAAAAACGATAAGCCCCAAGGTAAATACCAAGTAACCGCTTCAATAATACGTTTAACAGATGTTGACCAGCCTGATTCAGCAGCATACTGCAAACCTAAAAAGAAAGCAGCTCCTAACGCGATAGCCATAAAAAAGAAAGAACCAGCAAAAATATTTGCCCATGCTCTTGTATGTTGATAATGATGATCTCCTTCGGGAGCAACATCAAAGATAAACATACAAATAATCGATATTAAGCCAAGTCCCATCAAAACAAATGATGTCATTTTAGCTTTTGCGGGTACTACGAAATTTAATTTATCAGTGTTCATATTAAAAAAATCAGTCGTATTAAAAAATTCGTTTTTAGTTATTTATTTTTTACAGTCGCTACGGTCATGGTTGTTGCTGCAATTTTTGCAGTACTATCTGTCGCAACTGTTTTTGGTCCTTGTAATTTTTGTACATAATACACTAATTTCCAACGCTCTTCTTGAGTTAATTGACTAGCGTGAGAACCCATTGAATTTTTACCATAAGTAATCGTATGAAAGATCTTGCCTTCGGGTAAATTTTTCAAAGGTCCGTTGTATGCTGGCGGTGGCCCAGGTAATTTTAAACCAACTTTTCCATCACCTGCTCCAGTTGCGCCATGACAGTGAACACAGAATTTACCAAATAAAACTTCTCCTTCTTTTAATACTCCTTCAGAGTATACAATTGGATTTTTTAAATATAAACCAGCTTGCTCATAACCATCAACCGTGTTAGGATAAACATAAGGCATATAACCTCTTGCAATAGTTCCTTTAACAGGTAACATAGCGTTATATAAAGTGTCGCCATTGATAACATGAGTTCCGTAGTATTCTACAGAAGGTGAACGATACATGTCTGGCATAAATTCAAAGCCAGGGCTATTAACGTCTTTTTTGCCGCATGAAGTAAAACCTGCAACTAATAGTGCCGCAAAGGAACCGCAAGCTACTAGTTTAAGATTTTTAAATGTAAATATCATATCGAATGGTGTTTGTCTAATTAATATTTTGGTTCAATTGTAATGGTGCCTTTGTAATTTACTTCTTCTGCTCCAGTAGAACGTAAAATTTCATCTGCTTTTTTAGATTGCTCATCATTTAATTCTAAATAAATCATGAACTTATCGTCAGTTGTGCGAGGATCTGGGTTTTTAGGATGAGCTCCTGGTACTAACATACAACGCAATAAATACGTTAACGACATGCCATGAGCCGCACAAAAAACAGTTGCTTCAAACGAAATTGGAATAAAGGCTGGAATATTAAAGTAATACGACCAGTTTGGTTTACCACCAATATCATTTGGCCAATCATGAATCATCATATACCACATCATCAATGTAGCTAACGCTAATCCTGTAATACCATAAATGAATGCACAAATTGCAATACGAGTGCGTGGTAAACCTACTATAGGATCAATACCATGAACAGGGAATGGTGTAAATACATCAGCAATGCGAATACCTGATGCGCGCAATTTTTTACAAGCTTCCGATAAAGGAACCTCATCTCCAAAAATGCCGTGTATAATTTGTTTAGTTGCCATATTATTTTTTATTCTAATATCTAATTTTATAATCTACTTATTTACTAGTGGTGGGCTTGTTCAGCTGCCTTTTTATGTTCTTCTCCTGAAGCTTTTAAAATTGATTTTAATTCAGCTTGAGCAATTACAGGGAATGTACGAGAATACAATAAAAATAATGTAAAGAACATTCCAATTGTTCCAACAAAAATACCAACATCAATAAAGCTAGGTGAGTAAGTATTCCAAGTAGATGGTAAATAAGTACGGCACAAAGTCGGCACAATAATTACAAAACGCTCGAACCACATACCAATATTAATTACAATAGATAATACAAAGGTAAAGGCTAAACTTGTACGTAATTTCTTAAACCAAAAGAATTGTGGTGATAATACGTTACAAGACATCATGATCCAATATGCCCAAGCCATAGGACCAGTAGCTCTATTTAAAAATGCGTATTGTTCCCATTCAACTCCAGAATACCAAGCCATAAATAACTCTGTTAAATATGCTACACCAACAATAGAACCAGTAACAATAATTACAATGTTCATGTATTCAACATGTTTCACGGTTAAATAAGCTTCTAGCTTATACACTTTACGAACAATTAACATTAACGTTAATACCATCGCGAATCCTGAGAATACCGCACCTGATACAAAGTATGGAGGGAAAATGGTTGTATGCCAACCTGGTACTACAGACGTAGCAAAGTCAAAAGATACAATCGAGTGAACTGAGAATACTAAAGGAGTAGATAAACCTGCTAATACTAAAGATACTTCTTCAAAACGAGACCAGTGACGGACACTTCCGCCCCATCCAAAAGATAATAATGAGTATGCTTTTTTCATTTTTGGTTTAATCACCCTATCACGAATCATTGCGAAATCAGGAATTAATCCTATATACCAGAAAACAATAGATACAGTAGCATAAGTAGATACCGCAAATACGTCCCACAATAATGGAGAGTTAAAGTTAGGCCATAAAGAACCAAATTGATTTGGTAATGGAAATAACATATAATCTAACCAAGGACGGCCAGTGTGTAACGTTACAAAAATAGCCGCACATAATACAGCAAAAATAGTCATCGCTTCAGCTGACCTGTTAATTGCCATACGCCATTTTTGACGGAACAATAACAATACAGCCGAAATTAATGTACCAGCGTGACCAATACCAATCCACCAAACGAAGTTAGTGATATCCCAAGCCCAATCAACACCATTGTTAGATCCCCAAGCTCCAATACCCACACCAATAGTGTAAGATAAGCAGCCTATACCCCACATAAAAGCTAACGCAGAAATGGTAAATAAAATATACCAAGTTCTATTTGCTTTACCTTCAATGGGCGCAATAATATCATCGGAGATATTTCGGTACGTTTTGTGCCCTAATATCAATGGTTCTCTTATATTCGATTCTGCGTGCATATTATTTTAATTCAGAATTTATAAATTAATTTTTTAGTTATCTTATTATGAATGATGTTCTTCTTTATGTTCAGCTCCTTTTTCTTCGTGTTTAGCTGCTGCGTGTTCTTCATGAAGCATAGGCTCATCCTGATTTCTTACTTTTAATAAATAAGAAACTGTTGGTTTAATACCTACTTCTTCTAACAATACATAGTTCTTATCATCATTTCTCCATTTAGAGATTTCAGCATTTTCATCATTTGCATCTCCAAACATAATAGCGTTTGTAGGACAAGCAGATTGACAAGCTGTTTTTATTGAACCATCTACGATTGGAGTTCCTGCTTTTTTAGCAACTAATTTACCTGCTTGTAAACGTTGTTGACACATAGAGCATTTTTCCATAACACCACGGCTACGAACAACTACATCTGGGTTTAATACCATACGACCTAAATCTTGTTGTGCAGGATTGATGTCAGTAAACATGGAGTTATCAATATAGTTAAACCAGTTGAAACGACGAACTTTGAATGGACAATTATTAGCACAGTAACGAGTTCCAATACAACGATTATAAGTCATCATATTTAAACCTTCCGTGCTATGAGAAGTTGCTAATACTGGACAAACTGTTTCGCAAGGTGCGTGATTACAATGTTGACACATCATTGGTTGGAAAGTAACTTTTGGATTTAAAGATGGGTTCTCCATATCTAAATACATTTGTTTTGTTCCTACACCAGCTTCATGTGCTTTTACTTTAGTCATATCAGACGTATAGTAACGATCGATACGTAACCAATGCATTTCACGCGTTTTTCCAACTTCTTCTTTTCCTACAACATGAACGTTATTTTCCACAGTACAAGCTACAACGCAAGCGGCACAACCAATACAAGAAGTCATGTCAATTGTTAAGCCCCATTTGTGATTCATGCGTGGGAAACTATCCCATAAATCAACTTCCGCAATAGCTTGTTTACCTCCACCATGCATTGGTAGCATCGCTGATGGATTAAACTCTTCTTTTTCTAATTTTTTATATTCATTTAATGAAACTTCTCGTAAAATTTGCTCCTCACGTCCCATAATGGTGTGGTGAATTTGAGTCGCAGCTAATTCATATTCTTCTGAAGTAGCTTTTACAGATGCGGCTAAACTTACATTAGTTAATGTATCATTTGCAACTGTAATGAATTGATATGCGTTTTGACCAACTCCAAAAGCTACTTTCATAGATTCTGCAGTACGACCATAACCAACCGCTAAACCAATAGTTCCAGCAGTTTGTCCCGGTTGAGGATAAACAGGTAATTTAACTGTAACGCCATTCACTGTTAATTCTGCAATAGAAGCAATCTTATCTTGACGCTTCATTTCGTTTAACTTCAAAGAAGCAACGTCTGCAGGATTCATGGTAATATAGTTATCCCAAGTTACTTTAGATATTGGATCAGGTAATTCCATTAACCATGGATTATTACTTTGAGTGCCATTACCCACACCAACTTTTTCGTAAACTACTAATTCCCATTCGCCACCTCTAGCTGAAGTAGCCATAGATGCCGCTTTGTTATAATCTGCTGTTGGAACTGAAATAACTTCTGCTTGAACTATAGGAGCGTGCGCTGCGGCTACGTTTGGTGTAACAATAGCAGAGTCTGCTAATTCATTAACAATAGCTGCAATGCCGTTAGCAATTACTTTTCCTGTAGAATCTATTTGCGCTGGCACAAATGGAACTTCTTTAACGATAGATACTTTTAAAACACCATCGTGTAAGGTATGCGCCCAAAAAGAAGCGAAATCTAAATATTTTCCTTGTTGAGTAAAAACATGATTATTCCAATATCCTTGTAAGTATGTTAAATAATCAGTTTTAATTCCCGACCATTTTAATAAGGTGTCTTGCACTTGACGAGTTCCTTCATAACGAGGAGCTGCAAATATTGGATTAATAGTAGGTTGTTGTAAAGAGTAATGCCCACGTTTTGGATTTGCATCACCCCATGATTCTAAGAAGTTATTATCTGGACAAACAAAATCAGCTAATTTAGAAGTTTCGTCTAGCGCTTGAGAGAAAGAAACTTTAACGGCTGCTTTTTTATATGCTGCTTCAAATTTTAAAGCCGCTGGAGCTGTATAAACTGGATTACAATTGTATGTCATCAACACCCCAACTTTACCAGCATTTAAATCAGCAACTAAATTGATAAAATCTTTATCATCACCTTGCTTCAAGTTGTAATGCATTTCAACATCAACTGTTTTTCCATAGTTATCTAACATTTTATTGATTCCGTTTACCAATGTTTGGCAACCTTCATCATTAAAACCACAAACAACAATCGATTTTCCTTTATTTTCAACTAATTCTTTCGCTGCTTTAGCAATGGCTTTAGCTGCATCAGAATTCGAAACTTTTGCATCAGATACTTTTGCATTACCAGTAGCAGAAGCTACGTCGTTATAAAGAGAAGCTATAACTTTTCCAAATTCGGAAGGTTTAACCATATAACGTTCATCAGCATTAGCGCCCGTTAACGATAAGTTAGCTTCGAAATGGTAATGCTTACTCATTTCTAAATTTTCGCGAGTTACTTTACGAGTTTTACTATATTGATTTGCAAATTCAATTGGATTAATCCATGTACCTAAGAAATCACAAGCAACACCTACTATCGTTTTTGCTTTTGAAAAATCGTATGAAGAAACTACACTTTTTCCGAATACATTTTTATTTGCTTTAATTAAAGCGGAATAAGAAATAGCATCATAGGTAACGTGTTTAGAATTTGGATGTTTGCCTATAAACTCAGCAATAACAGCCTTTGTAGAAGGACTAATGATTGTTGAAGATAAGATGACATTTGTTCCAACTGATAATGAATTTGAAACCGCATCATCTACATTTTTCCAAGTTGTTGCATTCCCTTTAGCTAATGGACCGTTTAAACGAGCTCCATCATATAAACTTAATACAGAAGATTGAACACGAGCGCTTGTAGCACCATGACTTACTTTTGATAAATCATTTCCTTCAATTTTAATTGGACGACCTTCGCGCGTTTTAACTAACACAGAGGCATAATCGTGTCCATCATAAAATGTAGAAGCATAGAAATTAGCTACACCAGGTGTAACCTCTTCTGGTTTTACTACATATGGAATAGAGCGGTTAACGGGTGTTTCACAAGCAGCTAATGCAACTGCAGCTGTGGAAAAGCCCATTACTTTTAAGAAATCTCTACGGCTTGTGCCTTTAGAATTAGCATCATCGCCAGATAGAAATTGTTCCATTGGCAAAGTTTCTGCAAACTCATTGTTTTTATTTTGTAAAAAGTCTTCGCTGCTATTTAATTCAGGCAAACCTTTCCAGTATTTTTTCGACATAGTCATCTGTGATATAGCTTGTAATTACCGGTTTCTAACAATTAATAGTGACACTTACCGCATTCAAGTCCGCCGATTTTATCAACCGTAAACTTAACATCGTACTGCCCTTTATATTTTTCTTTTAATGCTTTGTGCATTTTATCGTAATATGCATTACCTTCCATTGCAACTTCTGTTTTACGGTGACATTCAATACACCATTTCATAGTTAAAGGAGTTTTTTGTTCTGCTACAGTCATTTTCTTTAAATCACCGTGGCAAGTAGCACATTCTTGTTTACCAACTACAACGTGTTGAGAGTGATTGAAATAAACATGATCAGGTAACGTGTGAACTTTTATCCATTTTAAAGGATTTTGAGGTAAATCGTAATTTCCAGTTTTTGTATTGAAACCAGCAGCTGCATATATTTTACCGATTTCTACTTCAGATCCGGCATTTGCTGTTTTTTGTATTGACTTGTGACAGTTCATACAAATATTAACTGTTGGAATACCAGCGTGACGAGATTTCTCTACTGAATTATGGCAATATTGACAAGCTATTTCATTGTCTCCTGCGTGTATTTTGTGGGAGAATTTAATTGGTTGTTCTGGTTTATATCCTTTTTGAGTTGTCCAATCGTAATAAACACCTAAATCATAACAAGCGTTCCAACAAGATTTCATTCCCATAAATGCAATAATGATTATAAATACACCAACTAAACGACGGTGACCAGCCATCCATTGTTTTACCTCTTGACCAAAAGTCATTTCAGGTATTTCATCTTTACCAACTGAACGGTTATATGAATTATTTAAAGAATGACGAACGCTTCTTAAAGCTCCAATGATAATAGCTAATATAACTACCGCTCCTAATATTAAATATAAAGGATCAATACCCCCTTTAACTTCAGCTTGTTGTTCACCATCTGCTGCAGGAGCTCCTGCAACCGCTGTAGGAGGTGGAGGTGGATTTTTCACATAAGCGATTAATGCTTTAATATCATCATCTGATAAAAACTCAAACTCTGTCATGGCATCTACACCACCATTATTTGAAACTAAAGTTTTAGCATAAGCATCACCAGAAGCAATAACTTTATTATTGTTTTTGATCCACTTAGCTAACCATTCATCAGCAGGAGGTGGTACACGACCAGCAACGCCTGCTAATCCTGGACCAGTTAATTTTTGATCTGTTAGTAAATGACAAACAGCACAGTTTTGCTTAAATATTTTGGCACCGTCTTGAGCTTTTAATCCAAAGGAGAAAGCAAAAAACAGGAAAACTGCGCCAAATAAGGATTTTAGAGAGAAATGAGACATATGATTATGCATAGAATTATATCTTATTTTTGGTATGTTTTGGCAATTTAATGACATTATTATGACAAAAATTTCCGCACAAAAATAGCAGAATGTTATATACTACGGTAGGAAATTTTAGATTTTATTAACACAATCCTTAATTTATAACAATTCTAAATAAGAAAAACTTACCCATTTTTATTACTAAAAGTAATTGATGGTATTAGATTTTGGATTGAATGGCATTTTTAATAGATAAGTGAACTAAAAATTCGGATAAACAGACGGATAAAACTTTTTTATGCAAATTAATGAGCAATGTTTTTATCATCAAACTCTTTAGAAATTATTACATTATTTATCTTCAAAAAAAAATGAAAATTGAAAAATAAACAAAAAATTATTTTATTTCTTTTCGAAGTCGAGCAACTGGAATATCTAATTGTTCTCGGTACTTAGCAACCGTGCGTCTTGCGATGTGATAGCCTTTTTCTTTAAGCAATTCACACAATTCATCATCAGTATGAGGCTTGCGTTTTTCTTCAGTTGAAATACAATCTTGCAATATCTTTTTTATTTCGCGTGAACTCACTTCTTCTCCTGCATCATTACTTAATGACTCGGAAAAAAATGTTTTTAATAAAAACGTACCATAAGGAGTTTGCACATATTTACTGTTAGCAACACGGGAAACCGTAGATATATCCAAACCAACTTTATCTGCAATGTCTTTCAATATCATTGGGCGTAATTTCGATTCGTCGCCAGTAGAAAAATATTCTTTTTGATAATTTAAAATGGCATGCATTGCCACCAACATAGTTTGATGGCGCTGTTGAAGCGCGTCAATAAACCATTTAGCAGATTCTATTTTTCCTTTTACAAAAGACGTTGCTTCTTTCGCTGATTTTTCTTTGGCGCGAGAATACTCCTTCAGCATTTCAATATAATCATCACTAATTTTTAATTCAGGTAAATTACGTTGATTAATACTAAGCTCTGCTTCACCATCATTTACTGAGATGTTGAAGTCAGGCACAACTTCAGCCATTTGACCTTTGTTGTCACTTTCTGAATTTCCTGGGCGAGGGTTTAATTGTATAATTTCAGAGATAACGTCTTTTAATTCATCTTCTTCTATATTTAATTTACGAATGATTTTTTCGTAATGTTTTTTAGAAAATTCATCCATCATTGTTTTCACAACTTCAATGGCTAAATGTGTTTCTTTAGCTTTAATGGGCTTTCTTTCCAATTGAATCAATAAACACTCTTGTAGGCTTCGAGCGCCAACGCCAGCAGGATCTAATTGTTGTATGGTTTTTAAAACATTTTCTAATTCTTGTTCGGATACCTGTATGTTTTGGGAAAATGCTAAATCATCGGAAATTAAAGACAATTCTCTTCTGATGTAGCCATCTTCATCAATGCAACCTATTAAGTATATGCCTATGGCATAATGGTTATCTGATAATTCCCTTAACCCTAATTGCTCTTCTAATTGGGTGTGAAAATCAGGGGCTTCAACCGCAACTGCCTGAAAAACCTCATCATCAGCACTACTATTAGAAATTTCATATTTATAGGAATCTAAATCACCTTGATCCATATAATCTTCCAACTCATATCCGTCATCAATTTTTTCAATTTCTTTCTCTTCGTAATCATTCACTTCGGTTTCTTCTGATGAATCAACCTCGTCATATTCACTTTCTATTTCATCTTGGGTATTAACGTCTTCTTCTAATGCAGGATTTAGCTCGAGCTCTTCTTTGATTCGCTGTTCTAAGGCAACAGTAGGCAACTGCAACAATTTCATTAACTGAATTTGTTGAGGAGAAAGTTTTTGTAATAACTTAAATTGCTGTGTTTGCTTAAGTGCCATAATCTAGGGCAAATATACAAAACTGTATGAAAAAAAATAGTGTGGCTTAATTATTGATATGCTCACCGAATTTTATCTCCAATTAATAATTATAATAAGGAGCTATGAAGGCGTATACTACCACGCCTGTAACAGTTACATATAACCAAATAGGGTAACTTAAGCGCGTTATTTTTTTATGTTTTACGCGATCATCTTTTAAACCGTAATAAAACGATAATAAAATAAGAGGTAATACAATTACAGCTAAAAAAATATGACTTAATAATATTCCCAAATAAATAGGACGTAGACCTGAAACACTTGCTAATTCATCCGCATCAAGCATATGATTATGATTCACATCGCCATAAATGGTATCTGGAATAAAATAATGAGCCGTTACATAAGAAAGTAAAAACAGTGATGAAAATAAAAATGCGGTTAAATTTAGTTTTTTATGTAATTGAATATTTTTATTTTTAATTGCCCATAAGGATGCCATTAATAGTAAGCTACAACTACCGTTTAGAATAGCATTAACCAGAGGTAACTTATAAATAAAACTTGGAAATGTATCGGGTACTGGAATTAATTTTTGGTTTAGTATAATAACGACAATGCATATTAATATACTTACCGCAAGTACTATTTTAAATACAGTTTTATCGTTTTGTTTGTTTAATAATTCTTTTGTTTCCATCCAATATATTTATTCTTTTAAAAAATGATTTCATTTATTATTTACAAAAGAACGCATAATTTTTTTATTTAAGCGCTCATTTATAAATTATCTAAACAAGCTTCCATTGTTTTATATTTAAATGCAAACCCTTCGTTTATTGCTTTTTCAGGGTAGGCATAGGTACTACCCAAAATAATTTCTGGTTCAGTTCCTATAAAAAATGCACCAATTTCAAGCATCCATGTATATGCTGGTAAACCAATTTTCATGTGGGCTTTTTGGCGAAATAAACGCATCATATCTTTGTTCATGATGGGAGTTGGCGCTACACCGTTATACACGCCGACGGCTGTATTCGTATCAATCATCCATTTTATCAATGCGCAATAATCAGCGATGTGTATCCAACTGACTTGTTGTGTTCCTTTTCCTAAAGTACCGCCTAAACCTAAAGACGCTAACTTTGACATGACAGGAAAAGCACCGCCGCCGTGACCTAACACCATTGATATGCGTATAATTAATTGACGTGTTTGTGGAAGGTTGAAATTAGCGACTGCTTTTTCCCAAGCAACACAAACCTCTGCCATAAAGCCTGTTCCAATTTCTGAATTTACTTCTGTAGAAAATTTATTTTCTTGAAATTGATAAATGCCTGTAGCACTGGCGTTAATCCACACTTTTGGAGGATGCGTGCATTTTAAAATAGCCTCTCCAATAATTGCTGTAGATTCTAATCTGGAAGCTAAAATCGCAGCTTTATTTTTTTTGGTGTACCTACAATTTATATTTCTCCCCGTTAAATTAATAATTGCTTCGGCTCCCTCTAACTCATCATTCCATGTGCCAAAAGATTTAGCATCCCAGTGTACATAACTAATATTATTCGTTTGTCTATTTTCCGAACGAGATAACACAATAATCTTGTCATATTCATTTTCGAATTGATTGATAAGTGCTTTTCCTAAAAAACCTGTACCTCCTGCTATAATGAGTTTTTTCATATGTTTAAATTATTGTTTTTTTTGTCATATGGTATAGCCAGTTTAATAATTGGTGTTTGTGTTTCGGCAAACATGGCTATTTCATATTTACACCTTTTTAAAAATTAAGACCCTAATTAAACACACTTTAACTTAAACAATTATTTTTCGTTTATGTTGAAAAAGATTTGAAGCAGTAAATTGCCTGAGAAAATTGACTTAAATATAGATTATAACTTGTCTCTAGATAAGTCAGATTATGATGTCAAGGCCATTTATTATGACTTCGGGAAAGCAACTATTACCGCTGTTTCAAAACTTCAATTGGATAAATTAGCTGAAGTGATGAAAAACAATCCCGTTTCATCATTAGCAGTAAAAGCTTATGCAGATTGCAGAGGAACTGAGCAAACAAATATGAGGCTATCCATTGCTCGTTCAAAATCTGTTAAAGACTATTTAGTTAGTAAAGGTATTAATGGTTCGAGGATATCCACAGAATCGATGGGGGCAACTAATTTTGTAAATAACTGTTACAAGGCAGAAATGTGCAGTGAAGAAGAACATGCTTTAAACCGACTCGCTGAATTTAATATAAATTTTGAAAAAACAACTTCTAAAAAACCATTATAAGCTATAACGTGTATATATGCCCTTTCCTTTTTCGAAAGTAATATTGTTCTTGCTGTTAGTGGCTGCCTTTTATTTAATATACCTTTATACCAAATTTCAATAGCTTTTTCGGCAAGTGGTCGTCGTGATTTGAAATATCACTGTTGTTATGTTCAATTAATTTGAAATCATATTTTTTATAGATTTCTATTTTTGTTTTCTTACGCTCCGCTATTTTGGATTTGGCAAAAGGGATTAGCATTAATAAATATAAAAATGCTACTTTTTAGAATAAAATATTAATCAATGATTATCGATGTTTAATAATGATAACTGATTTTTTACAATTAGCATCTATGACGATCAATCATCATCGATTTTCAGCTTCAAACATTTTACACTTTATATGAGCCAATTTAAATGATTCGTTTGTTAACTGATTATTTATATTTTCAGGCAAATCTTCGCAAGAAATATGATTTTCATAAATTGTACTAAGAAAAAGAATATATTCTTCAAGTTTCCATATGAATATTAACAATACGGTAATACACCATTTTATAATTGTTCCTAGATTTACTAGAAAAAAATGAGATATACTATCATTGCCTTGATCATGTTTTTGTTTGCAAATTCCTTGCTTTGTCAAAATAATTTAAATATTGACACCGAACTACTTCCTCATTTAAACAAATCCTTAGCACCTTTTTATCATGGTGTAGCTAGTGGCGATCCCACTCAAAACTCAGTAGTTATTTGGACAAAGTTAACTTTAGATAAAAATATAAAGGAGGCCCTTCTTAGTTGGGAAATAGCAACAGATACTACATTTAAACAAAGTCGTCAAACGGGCATTGTGACTACCAATGCCGAATTTGATTTTACAACAAAAATAAAAGTTACCAAATTAAAACCTTACACGATTTACTATTACCGTTTTTCTTATAACAATAGCAGTTCCATTGTCGGGCAAACCAAAACCTTGAGTGATAACTTAAACACCTCTACCATTGCCTTTGCGTCCTGCAGTAATTATGAATGGGGTTACTTTAATAATTACCGTTTTATGGCTGAAGACAAAGCTATTGACGTGGTAGTACATTTAGGAGATTATATTTATGAATATGCCGTTGGCAAATATGGTGACACTGCCATTGGCAGAATAAACGTGCCTAATAAAGAAATTATTTCATTAGATGATTATCGTACCAGATATTCGCTTTACCGCTTGGATAAAGACTTGATGAAATTACATCAGTTAAAGCCCTTTATGACAACTTGGGATGACCACGAAATTGCCAATAATGCCTATATGGATGGGGCACAAAATCATCAAAAAAATGAGGGCGATTGGTATACCCGCAAAGCAGCTGCCACTAAAGCTTATTATGAATGGCTCCCCGTAAATAAAAAGCCAGAAAGTCATTTATACCGTTCGTTTGCCATTGGTAAACTCATTAATTTGTTATTATTGGATACACGAATTGAAGGCAGAACCTTGCAGGTAGATAGCATGAGTGCGCCAAATTATTTTGATACAACTCGCAGCATATTAGGAAGAGAGCAATATAACTGGTTAACACATTCATTAGATAAATCGTATTGCTGGAACATAATGGGTAACCAAGTACCTTTTGGTCCTATGTTTCAACCTGACAAAATAAAGGGTGCTTTATACATGGATGGATGGGATGGCTATCCCTATGAGCGTGAAAAATTTGTAAACTACTTAAAGAAACGTCAATTAAAAAACTTAGTGATTGTAACGGGTGATTACCATTGTTCATTTGCCATGGAAACAAATTTGCTAGGCACTAAAGACACAAGTGAAAATGTTGCTATTGAATTTGTGGTAACGAGTATTACATCGGCTAACGATGATGAATATGTTACTGATAAAGAAGTAGCAGAGGCAAAAGAACTATATTTAAAAAATAATCCTCACATGAAATATTGCAATAATAAAGATCATGGTTACCTCGTATTAAAGGTGAGTAAAGATGAATTGATTGCAGAATTTAATTATGCCAGTACCGTTAAAAAACCAGAAGCCATAAAAATAACCGAAAAAGTGTATCATATAAAATCAGGTTCAGCAGTTATAGTGGAAGGAACGAAAAAATAAAATAAGTTTGAATGCATACCACTATCCTTTGCTGCCACATAAGCAAATCCTTTTTATTTGCTTAAAACATCAGTCTGCTTAAAAGAAATACTCAAAACATCCTCTAATCTTAATTATGCATTAGCCAATTGTCTTTTGAAATGGCAGTTTATTGAGTTTTTAAGATGATAAACTCAGTTCTTCTATTTTGTTGATGTTCCTCTTCGGTACAAGTTGATTTTACTGCTCCCTCACAAGCACAACCGTTTTTTAATTTCGATTCTCCAAATCCTTTGCCTGATTAATTGATTCTCAGCGCTGCCAATTGATTCTCAACGATGTTAAACGCTGCTCATCGCTTTTCATCGCTTAGAAGCGTTTAACAACGCTATTAAAAAAAAATATTTTTACTATTCCCTGTCATTTCAAAACTGCAAATTTTTTGCATTTACAGCATTTAATAAGTTGCACTTTTGTATAACATTATACAAATCGTTTGTTCACACTTCGACAATTAAAATATTAGAGATCATTGAAAGTTAACTTTTAACCGAGCACTTTATAAAATAAAAAGACTTGAGAGTGTTAAATATATTTTAGATTCAAAAAAATCAAACAGCTACAACCCAACATCTAGAAAAATAGAATTAAAATACAACCTTATTGCAAATAATTTTTATAAAACAAGCGCGACGATTCATTAGAATATTTAAAATATCGCGATAAACAAATTTAGAGCGCAATACAGGCGCGCTAATAATCTTACTGAGCAATTTTAGCTATTGACTAAATTCTATGCTTAAAAACGATTATTACACCTCGCATTTTGACTTGACCCCAAACAAATGAATAGCAGTTCCATTCACCTAGAAATGATATCCGAATGCAAGTGCTCAAGAAATTGTATTGTGGATGAATTTAAATTTAATATTTGTTTAAACTATGTTTAAACCAACCTAAAACAAAAAAGCCTCTCAGTTTCCTGAAAGGCTTGTCTTTGTTGTTGTGGGAGATACAGGGTTCGAACCTGTGACCCCCTGCTTGTAAGGCAGGTGCTCTGAACCAGCTGAGCTAATCTCCCAATTTGGGAGTGCAAATATAACGTGTTTTTTGAAATCACCAAAAAAATATTTATTTAATTTAAAATATTTTTAAAAATGGCTTGATCTATTGTTTCTGTATTTTACCAACACTAATGCTGGCGGCACTTTGAATAAATCAATAAAAATAATAAGATGAAACTAAGTAATTGTTTAATCATTAGTAAAGTAATTGTTATAGGTTAAGTAAATTTATAAAAAAAATTAAGTTTATTATTATAAATGAGTGAAGTGGATTTATGAACGAGTGAAGAGAAACTTCTCTTTTAGAAAGTATCTTATTTTTACATTAACTTGGAATAGCGACATATAAAACTTTGCTTTTTCATGGATGCCATGTATATTTACTGTAACTAAACATTATTGACGATGAAAAAAATTTTACTTTTTGTTTTAATCACAACAGCTGCTGTTTATCAATCATCTGCACAATGCCTAATGCATCCAGTGCTTTTGAGTCAACGTGCCCCACAATCTAATTTAATTATTGAAGGAAAAGTGATTAATCAACAATCATTTTGGAATGTAGCTCATAACAAAATTTTCACTTCCAATTTAGTAGAAGTATACAAAACATTTAAAAACACGGCATCTCCATACATTGAAGTTATTACTGAGGGAGGAATTGTAGGAACAGATAAACATGTGTTTGAGCCAACCCTTGATTTAGAAATAGGCGATCTGGGAATTTTCACATTAAACCCGAATACAGAAGCTACACAGTTTGGAAAACCTGTTTTTGAAGCTTATGCCAGCGCTCAAGGATTTATTAAATATGATATCAATAATGATAAAGCAACAGAGCCCTTTAATACTTATCTCAATGCTTCAGCTAGTTTATACCCTTTATTAGCTCAAATAACTAATGTGAACTTCGTACAAGTAAAACCTGTTAATCCATTTCAATCTGCGCCATCTGTTAATACCATTGCTAGCGTAGCTGCCATTACAAGTTTTTCTCCAACAACAATAACTGCAGGTACTTTTTCAGTATTAACAATTAATGGTTCTGGATTTGGCGCTACATCAACTCCTTCTTTAATCACTTTTAAAAATGCAAATGACGGAGGTGCAACTACCATCTCTCCCGTTGCAGCTCAAATTGTATCTTGGAGCGCGACACAAATTCAGGTTAAAGTACCAAGTGCAGCCGGAACAGGCGTTATTGGAGTAAATGGTGCAAACAGTGCAGCGGCTCTTACTATTCCATATAGCCACTTAAACGTAAATAATACAGGCAATATATATAACACCAAGCATTATGCTAATTCTGGTGGTGGTTATGTATGGACCTATAACTCTGGGTTTATTACAAACGCTGCTGCAAAAGCCGCATTTGAAAGATCATTACAATCATGGCGCTGCGCTACTTTTATTAAATGGACTTTAGCTACAACTACATCATCTATTACCTCTTCAGTAAATGATGGGATTAATATTGTCACATTCAACAGCACGCTTGCGGCAGGTGTTTTAGGGCAATGCGGAAGCTATTGGAGCGGTTGTGGGACCAACCCTAACATGTCATGGTTTGTAGCAGAATTAGATATACAGTTTGCTAATTCGCCTGGTGGTTTAACCTGGCAATATGGTCCAACTGCGCCAACAGGATCACAATATGATTTTGAATCGGTTACTGTTCATGAGTTAGGACATGGCCATCAATTGGGGCATGTTATTAAAACAACTGATTTAATGCATTATGCTTTAGCAAACGGACAATCTAAACGAACATTAAATACAGATGATTTAAATGGCGGATTAGCAGTTATGGCTCGTAATGCGCAAGCAGGAGGTGTTTGCGGAAACGTATTAATGACGCCGTTAACATCAAGCAACTGTTCCATAGGTGCTCCTAATGCCGATTTTACCGCCAATAAAACAAATATATGTGTAGGACAAACTATTGCGTATACTGATTTAAGTTCTGGTTCTCCAACATCTTGGAATTGGACCTTTGCAGGAGGAACACCTTCCACATCTGCCGTGCAAAACCCTACTATTACTTATAATACAGCAGGTACCTATAGTACAGTGCTAACGGCTTCAAATACTACAGGAAGCAGTGTGTTTACTCAAACCGCTTACATTACAGTAAGTTCACCGGTAACATTGCCTCTCACGCAAGATTTTCAAACAGCTACGTTTGCCCCTGCTAACTGGGCTAATGTTGACAATGGCTCAGATAATTTGAAATGGAAATTATCAACCACTGTTGGGTACAATAGCACTCAAAGTGCTTTATTTGATAATTATAATGACAGCGCAGCTAATAAACGAGATGAATTAAGGACAGCAATAAGTCTTGCAGGATTTACATCCGCTAAAATGACTTTTTATCGAGCCTATGCACAAACCTTTACATCACCTTATATCGACACTATGGAAATTGGCATTTCTATTAATTGTGGCACATCTGTAACTTCGGCCTATTTAAAAGGAGGTTCTCAATTTACGACAGCGGTCACAACCAATTCGGCAGCTGCCTTCGCGCCTACTTCTATTACTCAATGGAAAAAAGACTCCATAGACTTAACTCCTTATGTTGGTCAAGCTAATGTTCGTATAGCTTTTATTAACAGAGGGCATTATGGAGATGCTATCTATATTGATAATATCAATATTACGGGCTCAACTGTTACAGCTATTGCACCAACCGCTACCATTAGTGCAAGTTCTAACTCCATATGTATTGGTCAATCTGTTACTTTAAGCAATTCTTCATCAGGAAGCCCAACTTCCTATAGTTGGAATACAGGTGGTGGAATTCCAACAACCGCATCTACATCAAGTGTTAACGTAAGCTATACAACAAGTGGTGTGAAAACCATTTCATTAACAGTTGCAAATGGAACAGGAACAACAACATCTACTAAAACGATAACAGTTATTGCGTCGCCCACAACTGTATTAACGAGTACAAATCCAAGTTGTTTTAGCATATGTAATGGCGCTATCTCAGCCTCTACAACAGGAGGTGCTGGTCCATATACGTATTCGATAACACCAGGTTCATGCTCTACATTACCTTGTACTTCTCTTTGTGCAGGAGGATATACTATCTTAACTTCTAATTTAGGAGGCTGTACCTCAATCTCAACAATCAATTTAACGCAACCAACAGCAATGGTTATTACGCCCACTGCAACTAATGTGACTTGCAATGGCGCTTGCAATGGCGCTTTAAATGCTGTTGCTAGTGGAGGTACTCCCGGTTATTTATATAGCCCATCTTTACCATTGACTGGATTATGCGCAGGAAATTATTCAATTGTAGTAACAGATAGTAAAGGATGTTCAACAGCTACCAATGTAACAATTACACAACCAGCTCCTATAAGTATAAACGCAACAGCTTCTCCTAGCTTAATTTGCATAGGTGGAACTTCCAATCTTACTGCAACAGGAGCAAGTGTTTATACATGGAGCCCAGCAAATTCTCTAAGTAATAGCACAGGAAGTACAGTTATCGCTAGTCCCACTACAACATCAACATACTCTATTACTGGATCAAACGGTACTTGTATTGGAAATACTGTTATTACATTATCCGTTAGTGCATGTACAAGTATAAATAATTTTGTAAACACACGCGAGATATTAGTATTCCCTAATCCAAGTAATGGGGTATTTGTGGTTACACTTATTAATACGATTGATGTCGTAGAAGCCACTGTTACCAATACCATCGGGCAAATTGTAAAAACAGAATCTGCAAAAAATACATCGCAGTTAGTTATTGATTTAAGTGGTATGAGTAAAGGGATTTACTACTTAACTGTTACAACAAATACTGGAAAAAACATGCTCAAATTGATTTTAAATTAATTATGATAAAATTAATACAATCAATAAAACACAATTTATAACTTGTATTTATATTTTTTTACATAACTATTTTTTACAAACATTCGACGATCCACATTTAAAAAAGGCGCTATGAAGAGCTAGCACTTGTTATTGAAGTGTGATTAAAGATATAGGTATTAGTTGAAGTATATTAAACAAAGATCATCAATTCAACTTTATAACCTCTTCATTGTCATCGCAAATATTTGTTTATCTTTGCCTATGTCTCACGGAAAACTAATTATATTTTCGGCTCCTTCTGGTTCAGGTAAAACAACTATTGTAAGGCACCTTCTTAAAACATTTCCAAACCAATTAGAATTCTCTATTTCTGCTACTAGCAGGCCAAAAAGAGGCATAGAAGAAAATGGTAAAGACTACTACTACCTATCTGTTGATGAGTTTAAACAAAAGATTGAGAATAAAGAGTTTCTTGAATGGGAAGAAGTGTACGCAGGCACACATTATGGAACTTTAAAAAGTGAAGTAAATCGTATTTGGGCAAAAGGTAAACATGTTATTTTTGATATTGATGTAGAAGGTGGGTTAAACCTTAAAAAAATATTTGGTCACAAAGCCCTTTCTGTTTTTGTGATGCCTCCCAGTATAAAAATATTAGAAGAACGCTTAAACTCTAGAAGTACGGATAGTCCTGAAAGCATTGCTAGACGTGTTGCTAAGGCTGAAAAAGAATTAAAAACAGCTGATTTATTTGATACTTTTATTTTAAATGAGGTACTTGAAGAAGCCTTTGTAAAAGCTGAAAAAATAGTGTCCGAGTTTCTTGGATAATGCTGCTAATACAAACAGTATAATATAAAAAGTCCATTTAAGAATTCTTAAATGGACTTTTTTATTAGTGTTCCTGAATTACTTTTTGGACATCTTATCTTTTGGTATTAAATATACCACTGATAAATCCATATAATTCATAGCGTTTTCAGGGAAATTGCGAACGTTTAATTGCTCTAAACGATAATTTTCATCATAAAATATTGGCATAAAAGGAGCCTCATCTAATACAACTTGCTCTGCGCGAGATAATAAAGCATAACGTTTTGCTTTATCAGTCTCAGTAAAAGAGGCTGAAAATAATGAATCGAAACGTGCATTTTTAAAACGGAAGTAATTAATATACGTTTTCTCATTTGGATTAATTGGAAGATGTTTGCCATAGAAAATGGTCAAAAATGTTTCAGGATCCGGATAATCAGCCACCCAAGCCAAACGGAAAAAATCTGCTTTTCCTAATTGCAATTGCTCAATATGTTCGGCCAAAGGAACTATATTAATATCTATATCAACATTTAAGTTTTCTTTAAACATTTTTTGAATTACCTCAGCAATTAAAATATTTCTATCTGCACCACCACTATTAATTTGCAAAGTCAATTTAGGAAAGCCTTTACCATCAGGATAACCAGCTTGTTTCATATAATTTTTTGCCTTTTCAGCATCAAATTTATACCCTTTTAATCCTTTAAAATTATATCCATCCTTTTCGAATGCTTCTACGTAAGGAACAATACCATAATCAGCAGAAGTACCTTCTCCTTGTATTGTAAAATCAGCTATCTTATGTCTATCAATTGCATAATTAAAAGCTAAACGGACTTCTTTTTTAGCGAATACTGGGCTATTGCAATTGAAGCCTAAATAATTTGTATTAAATGCTGCTGAATTTAAAATTTGAAAATCAACCTTACGATCTTTAGCATTTTCTAAATCCCCCATAATTTCATGGAAAATTTCAACTGGTAAGCGATATACCATATCTAAGTTGCCAGATTTAAATTCTAAAATTTCCGCTTTTTTCTCACGAATAAAAGTATACTTTACACCATCTAAATAAGGCAATTTATTTCCGTCTTTGTCTACCCCATAATAGTTGGGATTCTTTTTCATTATTAACACTTCACCTTCTTTCAAAGTTTCTAACTGAAAAGGTCCTGCACCAACTGGATGAATACGAAAATCTTGGCCGTATTTATCAACCGCTTCTTTTGGATAAATCCAACAACCTGGCATTGCTAAAATATTTAAAAAACCTGCAAATGGTTGTTTTAATGTAATAACTAACGTACTATCATTTATTACTTTCACACCAGATACACCAATATTCTTTCCTGCTTTTGACGATTCAAATGCTTCATTTGCGCCAACTACGCGGTCTTTAATTGTTACATCATACTGAGCGTTATTAGCATCAGATGTGCATAATTTATCAAGACAATACTTAACATCGTTTGCGTTTAAAACGCGCCCTTTTCCATCAGCAAAACATGCATCTGCTTGAAACATAACGCCCTGGCGAATATGGAATGTCCACTCTGTTTGATTTTCATTAAGTTCGTAATGGCTAGCAATAGCTGGCTTTACAGATAAATCACTTTGATCAAATTTAACTAAGCCTTCGAATAATTGTGAGCCAATATGAAAACTTACAACTTCATTAACGCTAATAGGATTAAGAGATTTAAAAGCTTCTACTTCATTAAGGCGCATAACTCCGCCTGTATAAACACCGCCTTTGGCTTCAGAACCATCATGACTATCCTTTTTTTCGACTGAACAAGAGTTGCAAGATGATACTCCTAGTGCTAATGAAATTCCAATTATTGGAATAAATATTTTTCTCATGCTAAAAATATAAATTATAGTGTATACAAATATAACTGTAAAATCTAAATTCCCTATAATAATTGGTTAAATTATTAAAATTGCAACTCTAATAAAACAGGACAGTGGTCACTATGAACGGCATCAGGTAAAATGACAGAGCGTTTTAAATGTTTGTCTAAATGATTAGCTGTTAAATTATAATCGATTCTCCAACCTAAATTCTTGCTACGTGAGCCAGCTCGATAACTCCACCAACTGTATTGATGAGGTTCTTGATTGAAATGTCGGAAAGAATCCGTAAATCCGGATTGTATAAATTGTTCCATCCATTCGCGTTCTTCTGGCAAAAATCCAGATGTATTAGCGTTTGCTTTTGGATTATGGATATCAATTGCTTTATGACAAATATTGTAATCGCCACACAAAATTAAATTCGGAATCTTTGTTTTCAAATCATTGATGTAGTTTTGAAAATCTGACAACCATTGCATTTTAAATCCTTGCCTGTCTTCATTACTTCCGCTGGGATGATAAACGCTCATAACAGAGCAATGCTCAAAATCAGCGCGAATAATTCTTCCTTCCAAATCATAGGCTTCCATACCACAGCCAAACTCAACATTTTTAGGTTTTAATTTGCTAAAAATTGCGACGCCGCTATATCCTTTTTTTTGAGCTGGATACCAATTTAAATGATAGCCTAAATCTTCGAATTCTTTTGCGTTTACTTGCTCGGGGGTTGCTTTAATTTCCTGTAAACAAAGCACATCCGGATTAGCCGATTTTAACCACTCAACCAAGCCGTGGCCCATAGCGGCTCTTATGCCATTTACGTTATAAGTAATTATTTTCATTTTACCGTTGTGTTTTATTAAGTATTAAAAATAACGCTGTTTAATCAAAGTAATTACAACAAAAATTATTTTTTCTTAGCTGGGGCCTGCACCTGACGTTGTTTCGCCATTTCTTCTAAGCGTGCTTGAAATCCAGATTTTTTCTCAGGTTTTTTCATGTTAGCTAATAACGTATCTCTTATTTTCCCATCATCAATTACTTTTTTCATGATCCACGTTTGAAGAAACGTAATGATGTTTGCTAAAAAATAATACCAACTTAAACCTGCTGCATAACTATTCATTACTGCTAAGAAAATAACTGGCATTAAATACATCATGTATTTCATGCCCGGCATTTGATTCGTTTGTTGTGGCTGTAATAAAGCTTGATTCATCCATGTGTAAATAATGGTTGACACAAACATTAACATGGCAAATAAACTGATATGATCGCCAAAGCCCCATACATTAAATCCGAAATTATAAATTGAATCATAGGTTGATAAATCGTCTGTCCATAAGAATCCTTTTTGACGTAATTCGATAGACGCAGGAATAAAGGCAAATAAAGCAATTAAGATAGGGAACTGTAATAACATTGGTAAGCAGCCTGATAAAGGATTTGCTCCTGCCCTTCTGTATAGCGACATAGACTCTTGTTGCTTTTTCATAGGATCAGCATTGTCTGCATATTTTGCATTAATCTCATCCACCTCAGGTTTTAATACACGCATTTTTGAACTGCTCATATAAGTCTTATAAGCAATAGGGAATAAAATAGTTTTTAAAATAAGAGTTAGTATTAAAATAATAATCCCTGCATTTAAGCCATCAAAGCTATTTAACAAAGGAATTACCATCCATTTATTGATGTAGCTAAACACACTGAATCCAGTTGGAATCATGTCTTCTAAATCCAAATCATATTTCTTTAATGTATTATAATGAGTTGGACCGAAATAATATTTCATGCCAAATTTTTCAGAAGCAGTGTGATTGTATGGAATACTTAATCTTGCTGCAATTGTTTTTACGATTGTTTTAACTTCGATATCTTCAGAAGTTTTAACAGCGCTGTTTTCTTTACTAAACTCGGTGTTTGCAATTAACGTGGAGTTAAAAAATTGTTGTTTAAAGGATAACCATTTGATATTATCCTCGTTTAACATTTTTTCTTCATGCTTACGAGGATTTGTATAATCAACACCTTCTTTTACTTGTTTATAATAGGCTGTAGCAGCTTCGCGCTCTTTAACAATATGTTTTTCTTGCGATGGAAATTCTTGTGCCCAATGTAATGTAATCAATTTTGTTTTAGGAGAAATGATATCTTGCATCCCTTCAAACTTCACATCATAATCCAACATATAATCGTCGTCTTTTAATGTATAAGCATATTCGATATAGCTTCCAGGTTTTGACGTTTCTAATTTGAGTATTAACGTTTCTGCGTTTCCTTTAGTTACTTTAATAGCAGTTGCAGATGCTTTAAAATAAAAACTATCTGTTTCAATTGAAGTATTTGTAGCGAAAGCATTAAACTGTAAATGTTGGTAGGTCGAATCTGATTTTTCGAATAAAATTAAAGGTTCCGTTTTACCATAACGATGGTAGTTTTTCAATTCTACTTTTTGTACGTTCCCTCCTTTAGTAGATATATATGCTTTAATATTTTGATTTTCGATGGTAACAATTTCCTCCTTACCATTAGCAGACACTGCAAAATCCTTGTATTGACTTGATAATGCAAGTTGCTTTAAAGAGTCTGATAACACAGGTGCTTGAGCAACAACAGAGTCGTTATTAGCATTTTGAATTAATGGTTTTGCTTGGGCTAAGTCTTCAGCATTTTTTGTTGCTAACGCAATAGAATCTTTGATTTGTTTATTGCGTGCAATTTGTTCTTTAGTTGGCTGGCTTATATATAACCATCCTATTAAAATAACTGCTATTAAACCTAAACCAATAAGCGATTTTTTGTCCATAATGTTGGTAATTTTTTTGGGTGCAAATATACTATGATTTGTTTATAAACATAGATGATTACCAATTAAATACGAATCATGCTTAACAACTTTTGACATGAAATATCGTTTTAAAATTGATACATGAATTTCTAAGATTACTTATCTCTATAAATAACCAAATTAATGATGCCTTTAGTTGGCGAACTATTATCTGTTAATGATACCACAAAAGGTTTGCGCTGACCTTCAAAGCAATTGTATACTATATAGCCTTTATCTTCTGTAGGGTTTGGCAATTTTTTTTCGTAATATGTTTGTAGGTCTGTAAACAATTTAGTGCTTAAATCTAAGTCATTACAATTTATTTGAACTTCAACCTCATCTAAACTATCTTTTTGCAAATTATACGCTACTGAATAATTAATAACACTATCAATGGTATATTCAAAATACAAATAATCGTGAGCTACTTCAGATGGTTCTTTGGTTTCTGCTTTTGTAATTAACTCTGCTTTACTATTTAAATCAACCCCACGAATAACACCTTCCTTTGATCGAATAATTTCATCTAAGGCCTCATTATATTCTGGGAAAATACGCACTTTTTTTACTTCTACAGTTGAAGTAGGTTCATAACATGAAGACAAAAACATTGTAACAAGAAGTAGTATATAGTATATAGCTAGCCGCATAAATTTATGAATGAGTTTCTTCGTTTAACGTTAATTTAGTTTCTGGGCGCATTGTAGGGAATAACAATACATCTTGAATAGATGGCTGATTGCACAATAGCATGCATAGTCTATCAATGCCAATGCCTATTCCCGCTGTAGGAGGCATGCCGTATTCCAACGCACGTAAAAAATCGTAATCAATAAACATCGCTTCATCATCGCCTCTTTCCATCAACGCGGCTTGTTCTTCAAAACGCTCACGTTGATCAATTGGGTCATTTAACTCAGAATAGGCATTAGCAATTTCTTTCCCATTAATCATTAATTCAAAACGCTCAACCAATCCTTCTTCTGTGCGATGTTTTTTAGTTAATGGGCTCATCTCTACTGGATAATCAGTAATAAACGTAGGTTGTATATAATTACCTTCGCATTTTTCACCAAAAATTGTATCAATTAGTTTTGCTTTACCCATTGTGTCATCTATTTCTAAATGCAATGTTTTACAAACGACTCTTAACTCTTCTTCGTTCATTTTACTAACATCGATGCCCGTATTTTCTTTGATAGCATCAAAGATGGTAATACGTTTAAATGGCGCAGCAAATGAAATTGTTTTATCTCCAACGGTAACATCTGTTGTACCATGTAAATCAGTAGCAATTTTTTCTAATAATGTTTCAGTGGTATTCATCATCCAATAATAATCGCGATAGGCTACATAAAATTCAAGAATGGTGAATTCAGGATTATGTGTTCTATCCATTCCTTCGTTGCGGAAATTACGACTGAATTCATATACCCAATCAAACCCACCAACAATGAGGCGCTTAAGGTATAACTCATTAGCAATTCTTAGATACAATGGAATATCTAAAGCGTTGTGATGTGTTAAAAATGGACGAGCAATTGCGCCTCCCGGTATCGTTTGTAAAACTGGCGTATCAACTTCCAAGGCGCCACCATCATTTAAAAATGTACGTATTGTATTGATGATACGCGTTCTCTGTTCAAACGTTTTTTTAACTTTTGGGTTAATAATTAAATCTACATAACGTTGTCTATATCGGAATTCAGGGTCCGTTACTTCATCAAATGCATTGCCATCAGCATCTGTTTTAACAACAGGTAATGGCTTTAAAGCTTTGGTTAAAATTTTTATTGAAGTTGCATGAATAGAAATTTCACCTGTTTTAGTAGTAAATACATAGCCTTCAATGCCAATGATATCGCCTAAATCAACTAATTTTTTCCAAACAACATCGTATAAAACTTTATCATCTTCGTTAGGACAAATATCATCTCTACGAATATAAATTTGCATACGGTCTGTACTATCTTGTAATACAGCAAATGCAGCCTTACCCATATCACGCACACTCATCAATCGGCCAGCAAAACGTATGTCTTTATAATTTAATTTATCGCGTTCGTAATTTTCTTTTATATCATGCGCTGATACATTAACCTTAAATTCCTCAGCAGGATAGGGGTTAATGCCTAATTTTTTTAATTCAGCTAATTTTGTTCTTCTTAACTCTTCTTGTTCACTTAACTCCTGTAACATATAACGTTTTTATTTTGCCCGAAGTTAACTAATTGCTTTAGGTATAAATTGTTTTATTCAAAAGAAGTATTCACATTTTATGAATAAACATTTTCAAATACTCGATTTTTATCTTTTTGCTAAATACGATACCTAAAATTATGTTTAATTACTTAATAATCAGTTATTTAATGTTAAAACGTGATTATTTTGTTTAATAAATTAGCAAAATGATTAAACAAAACTTAATTTTGTTTAACTTTTTTACACAAAACATTAAACAAATATATATTATCATGACAGCAATAGAGTTTAATACCCGTATTTTAAGCGAAAGACAAGCACTTAAGAATTTTGCCCTTAGCTTGACGCATAATAGTGATGATGCTTCAGATTTGGTTCAAGATACCTTTATGAAAGCGATCACTTACCGTGAAAAATTTCAGGATAATACGAATTTAAAATCATGGTTATTTACCATCATGAAAAACACGTTTATCAATTCGTACAGGCGAGCTGTAAAAACAAAACAAATTTTGCAAACAAATGCAGACTTGGCAATGGCTCGCGCTTGGAAAAATAATTATTACGATAATAGTGAATCACGAATAGCTACTAAAGATATTATCAACAAAATTGAAAATTTAGAAGATCAATATAAAATCCCCTTCACCCGCTATTACACTGGTTATAAGTACGAAGAAATTGCTCAGGAAATGCATTTGCCTTTAGGTACTGTTAAAAGTCGTATTTTTTTAGCAAGAAAAATTTTAATGAAATCGATTGGGACTTCCATAAATTAATTTAATTGCGATTAAACATTTGCTTTATTGGAAAAACCTTAAATTTGTGGATGAAATATTTTAATATAATTATTTTCTATTCTGCAATTAGCTTTTTTATATTTAATACAAATAGCCTTAAAGCACAAGATTCAGAAACAGAACAAGATTCATCTTTACAAGTTAATGGCCCAAAAGGTAAAAAATTACACATTGGTGTATTTGTAGGTGCCTACTTTGCCAATAAATATACTGCCAACATGTATGATGGTTGTGGTTTTGATGAGAATGGGATAAAAAACAGTTTCACTTCTAGTTTCATGAATCAGTATATGACCTATTATGGCGGACAAATCAGTAATCCTAGCAGCGGTGTAAACACAGGAACAACAACTGGTACTGATCTTGTTGCGCAAACGTTAAATGTTAATCCTGGCAATTGGAGCTTTGGCCCAACTGATATGCCTTATGACTTAACATACAATATGACTTATTTAGTAGGTTTTAATGGCAGTTATAATTTGAATAAAACAAGCTCTATTATTTTCAATATCAATGGAACTAAACTAACTGTTAATGGTAAGTTTACGATAGCTACTACAAATACAGTTCTTGGGTCAGCATCACAAACATATCTTCGTCAAGGCTCTATTACAGGTGGAGAGCAAAGACTGATGGTGCAATTGGGATATCAAAAAGTATTAGGGACTCATGATAAAATCAATTTTTTTGTGGAAGGTGGTTTAAATATAGTAATGTCAAAGTTTTTAAAAAATCAAGCGTTGATGCAAAGCGTTAATCCGAATGTGCCTGCATTAGAAATTGATTTGGCCTCAATATACAATGCGCCACAATATAATGCTTTCCGTTCTAAACTAACAGGCGTAGGTGTAGGAATCTTTGCTGGTGCAGGAATACACTTAACCATTAATCCAAAATATACGATACAAGCATTGTATAACCCTTCCTATGATAAAATAAATTTAGGCGATGAACCAAGTTATAAATTACAACATGGCTTTGGACTAAGGTTTTATTATAATTTATAAAATTCTACAACCATTTCCTGCGCTTAAAATATACTAACAAGCCAATTATTGTTGTTAGCATGATAGCCCATAATACATAATAACCATTTTGTGTTTTTAGTTCGGGCATATGTTCGAAGTTCATTCCATAAACACCTACCATAAAAGTTACAGGAATAAATATTGAAGACATAATAGTTAACACCTTCATCACTTCATTCATTTTATTAGCATTGGTACTTAAATAAATATCCATGATGCCTGATAATAGATCGCGATAAGTTTCTACTGTATCAATAATTCGCGTAACATGATCACTTAAGTCTCTTAAATAAATATCGCTAGAAGCATTAATTAAGTTGGTTTCGGAGCGAATCATATTATTAATTAAATCGCGCATTGGCCAAACTTGTTTGCGCAAATAAATCATTTCACGCTTAAGGCGATATAATTCTAAAATAGATTTTTTATCGGAGTCGCCAATAATATCTTCTTCAATCACTTCTATTCTGTCGCCAATTTTTTCGATAGCCGTAAAATAACAATCCACTACAGCATCCATTAAAGCATAAGCTAGATAATCTGCACCAAGCTTTCTAACTCTACCCTTACTGGTTCTTAAACGATTTCTAATAATATCGAAGGCATCACCGCCATGAGGTTCTTGAAAAGAAATAACAGTGTTTTCAGAAAGTACAATTGCTAATTGTTCTGACTCCACTTCGGTTGTATAATTTATCATTCGCATAATAGACACTACATAATGCTCGAAGTCTTCGAATTTAGCACGTTGATCTACATGAACAATGTCTTCTAAGGTTAACGGATGAATATTATAATACCTGCCTAATTTTTCAATTAACTCAGTATCATGCAACCCTTCTACATTAATCCATTTAACCATGTTAGGTTTTACATGCGATAAGCAATCATCTAAATCAAAATACTGATCTTCAAAATACTCAGCCTCATTGTATTCGATTAATGTAATTTTTATTTTATCCGTTCTCTCTTCTCCACTATAAAATAAGGTTCCGGGAGGTGCGCCAACGTTATGAAGTTTTGCCATATTGTTTTTTTATGTTAGTTAGTTATTAACTAATTATTTATTCTTCATTTTTCATTACCATTTGCACTGTAAATCTACTTTTTTGTTCCAATAAAATTACTTTGTTTTTAGTTAATAAATCAATTGTTTCGGGAGTATAATAACGCACGGTCATTAATTCTAAATTAGAATTATATAAAACTTTAAATGTTTGTTGAAGCTCAGCAACTAATAATTTAATTTTCTCGGTATCATCATCACAACAAACCGAAAAACTAATGGCAGACAATTGCATGAGATTAATTTTGACGCCATGTTTGGAAAACAATTCAAAGATGTCGCTCAAATTATCTTCGGCAATAAACGAAAAATCTTTTGGTTGAATTGAAATTAAAACTTGATTTACTTTAAATATATAAGAAGGAATATTTAAACGGTTTTCTCCATCCTTTATAACTGTGCCGCTTGCCTTAGGATTTAAAAAAGATTTGACATATAACGGAATTTGTTTATTCTGTAAGGGTTTGATGGTTTTTGGATGAATAACGGTTGCGCCGTAATACGTTAATTCAATGGCATCGTGATAAGAAAGTTCATCAATTTTTTTGGTATGCGAAAACCATTTTGGATCTGCGTTTAATACTCCGGGAACATCTTTCCAAATAGTGACATTATGCGCATTTAAACAATAAGCTAAAATAGATGCGGTGTAATCAGAACCTTCGCGCCCTAAGGTTGTTGTAAAATTTTCGGACGTTCCGCCTATAAAACCTTGCGTTACAACAATGCTATGTATAATTAACTGAGGTTCTATTTGAGTTTTAACTAACGCCTCTGTTAATTCAAAATCTACTTTACCCTCGCGGTATGTATTATCGGTTTGTATTAATCCACGAGCATCCATCCATTTATTGGTAATGCCTATATCATTTAAATAGGCAGAAACAATTTTAGTTGACAGCACTTCGCCTATGCTTACAATTTGATCATACTCAAAATCATACGCATGAGTTGGCTCGTCTTCTATTGCCCAATGCAGTTCTACAAAGGTGTTTTCTAAATCAGTGTATATAGCGTGAGAAGGATTTGCAAATAAATTTTTACAAATAGTATAGTGTGCTTGTTTTATTTCTTCTAAAATTTCTTCGGCATTTTCTGTTTTATAAAAAAAAGCTTTTGTTAATCGTTCCAAAGCATTGGTAGTTTTTCCCATGGCAGAAATAACCACACATAATTTTTCGTGAGGAAATTGTTTTAGAACCTCCGCTACATTTTTTACACCATCAGCGTCTTTTACCGATGCCCCGCCAAACTTAAATACTTGCATAATTTATTGTTTAAACAAAGATAAGGATGTGTTTTACAATTATAATGTGTTGAATAAAATTTTAATAAGAAAACAGATTGATGTAGAACTTTGAAAGAGAAACGCTAAAAAAAGAAAATGAACCTAGAAATGATACATTTAATCAGATAAATAAGTAATTAATATTTTTTATATTTAAGCAATACAATTTCACGCCCTTGTTGGTGTTATAACCAACAAGTAAGACTGGTATAAAATAGCTATTGGTAATAACACCAACAGCGGCGAAAAAAAACACCATAAACACGAACAAACATAACTAATGAAGTACAAAAATATAAGAGAAGAAGAATTAAAAAATAAAGTTGGTACCGATTGGTTTAAACAATTTGATACAACCGAAATTTTAGGAAATATTGATTTTACCGTTTTCCCAAAACAAGATTCTATTTTTGGAAGAACACCGCTACTTTGGGCAGAAGCAAAAACCGGCAATTTTGATATCCCAACCATGTTTGTGCAACTCGTGCTCACTATAGGTAAAGCACGAACCTTTGATAAAACATTACCACCCGCTTTTTTAGGCGCGTTCGACTTTAAAAAAATTGCTTTTATTTCGTACATCAGCATTCAAGATATTTTTTATTTGAACGATTTTAATTGGAATGTAACACCAAGCAATCACGACACAAAAGAGTTTAAACTCATTAAACAACGTATTGAAGCCACGCTTGCTCAACACACTACGGTTTACGATTACGGAAAAGACGAAAAAGAACTCAAACATTTTATTGCAAATAATATTGCAAAAGCCACCGAAACCGCTAAAATTAAAATTGATAAAAATAATTTTATTCCTATTTATTTGCGTTGGCTCGAAATTGTTAAACCAATTATTGATGTTAATTGGGACGACTTAAAAAAGGCAAACATATTTGATAACGACTTTTATTTAGCCGACCTTTTTGTGGATGACAAAGACACCCAAACCATTGAAGATGATCTTAGCTTAAGAGATAATTTATTTGTGGTGTATAACAACCAAGGTTATAAAATAGCCAAAGAAAACATCAAGCAAATGTTTGATGCCACCATCAACATTAAAGTAAAAGAAACCTATCAACTTTTTTGGAACCGCTACAAACGCCCGCCCATAAAAGAGTTTCAAGAATACATTATTGAACGCAGAGATTTATTAGTGCCGCAAGATATTAGAGAACGTAAAGGAGCCTTTTTTACACCGCGTATTTGGGTTGAACTTTCGCAAAAATACTTGACGGATTATTTAGGCGAAAACTGGCAAGAGGATTATTACATTTGGGATTGCGCCGCAGGCACAGGAAACCTTTTGGCAGGCTTAACCAACAAGTATAATATTTACGCCAGCACCTTAGACCAAGCCGATATTAGCGTAATCCACGAGCGTATTGACCATGGCGCAAACCTTCTAAAAAATAATGTGTTTCAGTTTGATTTTTTAAATGATGAGTTTACCAAACTACCACAAAGTTTACAAGCCATTATTAATGATGAAAACAAATGTAAGAAGCTTATCATTTATATAAATCCTCCTTACGCAGAAGTTTCAAGTAAATCGGAAAAAGGTAAAGTTGGTGTAAATCTATCTAAAACTCATACAAAGTACAATGCTATATTAGGCACAGCAGGAAGAGAATTATTTGCTCAATTTTTAATTCGCATTTACAAAGAAATTAAAGGTTGTTTAATTGGTAATTTTTCAACACTAAAAATTTTCAATGGTTCTGCATTTCAGAGTTTCAGATATAATTTCAAAGCACAATTTCAAAATGGATTTATCGTTCCTGCATATACTTTTGATAACGTAAAAGGTGAATTTCCGATAGGTTTTAAAATTTGGAATACAGATATAAATTCAAATAGTGATGAAATTAAAATTGATATTTATGACGAGGAAGCAGATTTCATCGGAACAAAAAGATTTTTCTTTTCTCACGAAAAAAGTCAATATATAAACAAGTTTATTTCTGTTTACAAAGGAACTAACGAAAACAATGTTGGTTTTATGGATGGAATTAATGGAAACGATTTTGCGCACAACAACATTGTTTATATCATAAACACAAAAGAACAATTACCAAATCCAAGAGGAATTTGGATTAACAATGATAATATAATTCCTGTTGCAATTTATTTTACTGTTCGAAAAGTATTTGCGCATAATTGGATTAATCATAATGATCAATTTCTAAATCCAAACGAAAAATGGAAATCTAATATTAAATTTCAAAATGATTGTTTTACTTTTTTATTATTTCACGAAAAAAACAACATACAAGCAAAGTTTGGTACAAATAATTGGATTCCTTTTACAGAGCATGAAGTAAATGCTCAAGAAAAATTTGCCAGTAATTTTATGACGGATTTTATAAAAGGCAAAATAAAGCAAGAGCCAACGGCAGTAAACACCTTATTTGAAAGTAAAAAAGAAATGGCTGTGGGTAATAATGCACCACTTTTATTTTCGGAAGAAGCCACAGCAGTTTTTGATGCCGGCAGAGAATTATGGAAATATTACCACGCGCAAAACGGCGTTAATGTAAACGCTAGTTTATATGATATTAGAGAATATTTTCAAGGCCGCAACGATGCAGGTCGTATGAACTCAAAAAGCACGGATGCCATTTATTCCAAACTCATAAGTGAATTAAGAAACAATTTAACTATTTTAGCCAACAAAATAAAACCTAAAGTTTACGAGTACGAATTTTTAAAAGAGTAAAGTAGTATTTAATTTTTTCATTTGTCACATCGAGCGAAGTCGAGATGTCATACATCCAGCAAAGTCGAGGTGTGTCACATCGAGCGAAGTCGAGATGTCATACATCCAGCAAAGTCGAGGTGTGTCACATCGAGCGAAGTCGAGATGCTACATTGTTCTCGACTTCGCTCGAACTGACAATAAGTTTGAATTATAAATGCTATTGCATTTACCAGTTAAGTGTAACTTTTTTTTACCTATTTTAAATACTTTTATTATGATACAATTTTTAAAAGCAATCGGTATAATTTTAATCATAATTTCTATTTTAGCAGTTGTTATGTCTTATACCTTAAAACAAAAAACAGAGCGCCAAAATTATAGATTAGTAAAAACAATGCAAGAAATTGAAATTCGTTTTTACCCAAAAGCTATTTTGGCAACCTTAAAATCTCCTTCTGAAACATACACAGGTAACAACAATACTAATTTTCGAAAACTTGCAGATTATATTTTTGGTAGTAATCAGCATTCAGATAAAATTTCGATGACTTCGCCTGTTCATATGGAAAAAAATAGTGATGGTAGTTCAATGAGTTTTGTGATGCCGTCCAAATACACCATGGAAGAATTACCAAAACCTAATGATAAAAATATTGAGTTACATTATTCGGATGAAGGTTATTATGCTGTGGTTAAGTTTGGAGGATATGCCAATGAAAAAATAATTTTAAATAAAGAAACCGAACTCAAACAAAAATTAAGTGAGCATAGCATAACGCACAATAATAAATTCGTTTACTTAGGTTACAATGCGCCTTAGGATTTAATTAACAGGGAAAATGAAGTGCTTGTAAAGATTGATTTTAAAGAATAGGATGGATATTTTTTACTCTGAAAAAATATTACACTAAAAGAGATTTCTTAGTTATACCAATAATTTTAAACAGGCGCTTATATTGTTAAATGGCGCTTAGGGAACATTTAGGTTTAACTTTTTCTTTTTAAAATAATTGCTTAATGCTTTCTCTTCTTCAAGCGATAATTCGCCAATACCTCCAATGAAATCTACATCTAATTCGTTTTTTTAGTTTTCATTTTTAAAATATTTATTAATCAATCTTAAAGAAAATAAAAAGTAAAATTGAGTTTTTGAGTGAAGTCTAAATACCTTAATTGGAATAATTCTAAATACCACTTTTCAGGTATTGTGGAATTTATTAACGTAAAGTTTCTTTGCACTCAGAAAATTAAAACCAGAACATTAATTAAATATAGTAATCAATGAAAAAATCACTTCTTCTTATGTCTTTAGGTGTTATAGCATTTTTAACATCCTACTCACAGCAAATTGATACAACAAAAGTATTATCCTTAGAGGAAGTTGTGATAAAGGAAAACAATCTCTTAAGTGAAATAGAGCGCATGCCTGACATGAAGGAGAATGTTATTTATGCAGGTAAAAAAACAGAAGTCATACAATTGGATAAAATAAATGCAGACCTAAGCACTAACAACACGCGTCAGGTTTTTGCAAAAGTACCTGGTATGAGTATTTGGGAAAATGATGGTTCAGGAATTCAAGCGGGAGTAGCGGCAAGAGGATTAAGTCCGAATCGCTCATGGGAATTTAATGTTAGACAAAATGGGTATGATATTAGTTCGGAGGTTTTTGGGTACCCTGAATCCTATTATACTCCACCAATGGAAGCGATGAGGAAAATTGAAGTCATCCGTGGAGCAGCATCTTTGCAATACGGTCCGCAATTTGGGGGCGTGCTCAATTACCAAATTAAAAAAGGAAATCCAAACAAACCAATATCCTTTGAAACGCAAGAAACAATAGGTTCTTATGGCTTATTTAATTCCTACAATGCAATTGGTGGTACGTATAAAAAATTATCCTATTATGGATTCATACATCAACGTGCAGCCGAAGGATGGCGCAAAAATAGTCGTTACACTATTTACACGGGATATTTTTCAGTAAACTATCAACTTACAAAAAAAATAAAACTTGAAGGAGAGTATACTAATATGAGTTACAAAAGTCAACAGCCGGGAGGACTCACTGATGCACAGTTTGACGATAATCACAGGCAATCATTTAGAGAAAGAAATTGGTTTAGTGCTCCATTCAATGTTGCATCGCTTACTATTAAATATGATATTTCATCATCAATCAGTATACAAATAAAATCATTTACAACAATTGCTGAACGCAATAGTGTTGGTTTCACCAAAGCAATAATATTTAAAGATAGCATTAATCCAACAACTCTTGAGTATAATGCAAGACAAGTAGACTGTGATAATTATAAAAATTACGGAACCGAAGTACGAGCATCTGTTAAATATAAATTTTTTGGTAAGGAAAATATTTTTGCAGGAGGCCTAAGAGCTTATAGTGGCAACACAAAAAGAAATCAACTTGGTGCCGGAACAACAGGTTATAATTTTGATTTAACGCTCACTAATCCTCAGTATGGGCGTTCACTAGAATTTACAACAACAAACTATGCAGCCTTTGCCGAAAATATTTTTCAAATTGGTAATCGCTTGAAAGTTGTGCCAGGCATTCGCTTTGATTATATTGAAAATGAAAGTGAGGGATATATTAACACTAGTCAAACAGGTACAATAAATCGTAATAAAAAGGTACGACAAATTCTACTTTACGGAATAGGAAGCGAATTGAAGGTTACTGAAAAAACAAATATCTATGCCAACTATTCACTAGCATACCGCCCTGTTACTTTTTCCGAATTAACACCTTCTGCTACTACTGAAATCATTGATCCAAATTTAAAAGACGCAAGTGGCTTCAATGCAGATTTTGGATATAGAGGTAGTGTGAAAAACTATTTAAGTTTTGATGTGGGTGTGTTTTACCTTAATTACGACAACCGCATTGGAACAATAACTCAAAACGGAGCACCATTTAAAACTAACATTGGTAATTCTGTAAGCAAAGGTGTTGAATCTTACATCGAAATTAATCCAATTAAAATTTTCACCGACAATTTCAAATTTGGCAACATCAGCTTTTTTGCATCTAACTCATTGATTGATGCAAAATATGTAAAATGGAATAATCCAGCTATTACGAGCGATCCAAGCAAATCCATTGAAGGCAAGCGCGTAGAAAATGCACCTCAATATATTCACCGCTATGGCGCAACGTATTATCTGAAAGGATTTTCTGCAACATTTCAATTAAGTAGTGTTGGAGATGTGTTTACTGATGCAACAAATACTGAAACACCAAACTCAACAGGAACTATTGGAAAACTCTCTGGCTATGAGGTAATGGACGCTTCTCTTTCCTACAGATTTATGAATCACTATAACTTAAAAGCAGGTGTAAATAATATCTTAGATGAAAAATATGCAACACGAAGAGCTAGCGGTTATCCTGGGCCTGGTATTATGCCAGGAAACGTTAGAACAGTATTTGTGAGTATAGGAGCCTCTTTCTAAAAATTATAAACAGTGAAATATTATAAGGTAAAATCAAATATTTAGTTACTCTGCTCGGATAAAAATTGAAGCACCAAATTATAGTATCACGAAAGAACTTTTACTTTTGAAAATAATAGAAAATTATTTTCAAAAAATAAAATACAAGAGGTATTTACGCTGTAGCTATTTTCTCTTTAACATTATTAGCTTTGCACCAAAGGTATTTGTCCTAATAAAGGAAAATTCATTTCGGCTGATAAATTTTTAGCGCCATCTTTTCCAAAAATATAATTAAAAAGAAATTAATTCGCTCAAGGTTGGAGTAGAAATTAAAATTAAAGTATTGTCTCTAATTACCAATTTAATGCTATTATTTTGAAACAATGCCCTTGAAGAAATGTCACCTCCAGTTTGCTTCATCAGCTTGGCATTCATACCGGCTGCTTTGTATTGTTCTTTCAGTTCAGGTTTTGTTAAGCACGATTCTCTTTTAAATTCAGCATTAATTTTAATGAAATTTTCAGTTGAACCAGAGCCCGGTTTTCCATAATAACTTTCATATACATTAATTTCATGTACTGTGCACTGTTTGTCTTTAGCTTCTTTCAAAATTTTAAATAAATCTAAAGCCATCTTTTCGGGATTATTTTCGGGATCAAAAAATTGCACTAATAATTTTAAGTCTTTCTCTTCGTTATAGCTAAGGTTTTCAATCGCCTGTTGCAATTGCTTTGCTTTTAATTTCAATGCGCCATCTGTATCTGGAGCAAACTGATAGAATGCTGTGTTTTTATAAATTTTATCAAAGTTTACTTGTCCAAAACACGCTAATAAAGGGCCATTATATTTTGTATTAGATCTATCATTTCCATGATTATCTCTAATCATTAAATCAATAATATTCCATTTAGCATTTTCTAATTTCACTTGTAAAGCAACATTTACAATGTAATTATCTGTTAATGTAGCATCATCAATAATATCTCCCGTATTAGAATTATATTCCTGCCCTTTAATTTCAAAAAACCAAGTTTGTTCTTTGGCATTCTCAATTTTTTCTCCTTTACAATAAATAGAATCTATTCTTGAAAAATGTTTTAATGCTTCGACACTTCCTTCAAACCCTGTTTCATCTAATCCGCCATAAAGTTGGCCATTTTTAAGTGGGAATTTTTTTATACCACCCACCAACAATGCAATTTTCGCTTTACTATCATTAGCAATTCCGCCAATAACCCTTGGGCTTCCTAACTCCACATTATAATATTCCCATTGGTTTGTTAATACATCATTTTTTAAACGAGAGTATTTAACTCCAACTGGTACTTGATAAATAGTGCCGTTAGCATCTTTTGGAGTAGTTACGGTTATGTAGGTTATGCATCTATCATAGGGCATTGAAATTGAGAAAAGTTGAGCGCATCTGTCGCTAGTGTATTTTCCAAAATAACCATCAACTTCTTTCTCCTCTGTATTACTAAAATATTTCTTAGAGAAAGTGCATTTTGTAACATCAGCATTATAGTCTAATTTCAATAGCCCTCTTAAAAAATCAGAACTTTTAGCTTTAGCTAAGGCATCATCCATACTAGGATATGCTGGAATTGTTTGTGATTTCAATTCACTAATAATACTAGTGATAATAATTGAAATTATGAATACTCTTTTTTTCATTGTAATTATATATTTATTGTTTAACTATTTTTTGAGTATACGATTTGTCATCTCCTTTTACAAACAATTGATAAAAACCTACATTTAAATGACTCAAATCAAGTTCTGTTTCGTTTGATACTATTTGCTTTTCAAAAACTACTTTACCTAAAACATCAACAATCATAATACTAGAATTCTCAAAAGAATTTTTAATGGTTATTAAATCTGTAAACGGATTAGGGAATACAGAAACGGATGATTCATTTACTAACTGATTAATACCTGTGCATAAAGAGACAGATTGGGTAAACGTAGCATAACCTGGGCAACCGAATATATCGTTACCATTTATTGAATAAAAAGTAGTTGTAGTTGGAGTAACAACGATAGAACTCGCAGTAGAAGAATTACTCCACGTATAAGTATTTGCGCCAGTTGCAGTTAAGGTTGCAGATACTCCAAGGCACGCAAGTGTATTACTTGATACAATATTTATAGTTGCTAAATCATGCACTGTAACAGTAATAGGGGTTCTATTACTATTCGCCATGCAAGTATTATTTTCCGCATAAAAGGTATAGGAACCTGCAGATGGCGGTATAGTTGTAAATGTATTTCCTGCGCTCAGGGATGTTGTTGAGGATGGCATGTCATACCATAAAATTACTCCTGTGCCAGATGCGGTAAGTGTAAGTCCATTGGTTAAACATTGGTCGAACGAAGTTGTTGTATTAATTGCTATTGTTGGCATCGAACATACGCCCATTTTATGTATATAGCAATCACTACCCCCATTATTAGGCAAAATAAATTCTGGCAAATTAGGGTCTACATCTAAAATATTCGAATAAAAGCCTGTTGTATAAATGAATCCTAGGGCATCAACTAAAATTGAATTTCCCTTACTGCTGCTACTTGCAATTCCACCAAGTTTGCGAACCCATGAAAAATTATTAAGAGCATCTAACTTTAAAATATAAGTAGTGGCAACGACAGATGTTAAAGTATAAGTACTAGGACTGGTATCGAAATCAGTTGTGTTTGTAAAAGATCCTGTAATAAATTGATTGTTTAATACATCCACGAAAATAGAAGTGGCATTATCATTACCTAATGCACTTCCAAAAGTAGTTACAGTTACAAAATCTCCTGTTGAATTTAATTTTAAAATAAAAGCATCCTTCCCGCCATTAGATATTACTGTATTGGTTGTAGAAATATTTGGATCAAAATCAACGGTATTAACATATTCACCTACAACATATACATTATTCGCAACATCTAATGTTATTCCATAACCATAATCTTGACCAGTACCTCCTATACTCTTTGCCCATACTAAACTTCCATTATTATCTAGTTTCGAAATGAAAACATCTCTTGCTCCATTTGAACTTAAATTAAATGTTGTAGCGCTTGGGTCAAAATCACATATGCTATTAAACGTTCCAGTAGCAAAGATATTACCTGCAGCATCAACCGATAACGCATTTAAATCATCTGTACTGGATCCTCCGATTTGTTTTACCCAAATGAAGTTACCGTTGGCATCTAGCTTCAAAATAAAAATATCTCTCGATGTAGAACTTAAATTAGTTACGGATGCACCAGGATCAAAATCAACCGTATTTGTAAAATAGCCACCAACACAAACATTACCAAATGCATCAACTTTTATTGATGAACCAGAATCTGATCCTGCGCCACCGACATTTTTTGCCCAAATAAAATTTCCATTAGCATCTAATTTAGAAACAAAAATATCATCAATCCCATTTAAAACATTAACTCCAACTCCTGGATCAAAATCCACGGTTCCATAAAATTGGCCTGTTGTATATATATTACCAGAACCATCAATTGCGATGGCAAAACCATAACTGTTTCCTCCACCTGTTGTAATTACTTCATTGAAACTTTTAGCCCAAACAAAATTACCATTGACGTCTAATTTGGAAATAAAGGTTGCCCCAACTGGTCCAGCGCCTAATTTATAAACCCCAACTCCTGGATCAAAATCAACAGTGTCTGTAAAAAAACCTGTAGTATAAACATTGCCTATAGCATCTAAAACCATCCCTTTTCCGTTATCTTGCCCGGTCCCTCCAATTCCTTTTGCCCAATCCAAAGCTGGAGTTTGAGCAGATGAAGTTAGCATGTGAACGATAGCGAAAAATGATAATGCGATTTTTTTCATTGTAGTATTTTTATGATCTAAAATTGCACTATTAGGGTAAGAACATAAAAAAAATAGGGCGAATACCTTCCCTTTTTGAGTAAATGAGGTTATATTTATAGTCACAGATTATGCGCTACTTACTAAACCTTATTCTAATACTATGTTTTACCAATTCTATGCTATCACAGCAGGAATTAAAAAATATTGATAGATTAAATTACTTAGCCGACAGTTTAAGTGAAAAGCAAACAGATTCTGCTATTGTTTTAGCTAATAAAGCTATTCAACTTTCTAAAAATATAAACTACAAAAAAGGTATTGCTGAGTCAAGTAATAATATAGCTGTATGCCAAGACATTAAAGGCAATTCGGTTGAAGCCATAAAACAATTTATTTCAACTATTAAACTATTTGAAGAACTAAAAGACACTAACAAAATTGCCCAATGCTATTCTCAAATGGGGATATCGTACTTTTTTCAATATCAATACGATAATGCACAGATGTACTATCAAAAAGCTATTGATTTGTATTTAAAAACAAAAAACAAAAAAGAATTAGCAGGAGTACTAATCAATCAAGGCATTGTATATACGTATATTAACAAAAATGATGAAGCTGAAAAAAATTACTTAGAAGCACTAAACATCTATCAAGAAGAAAAAAATATTGCAGGTTTATCACCGACCTACAACTCACTAGCGAAGATTTATTTTGCGAAAAAAGATTACGAAAAAGCCATTGAGTATTATAAACAATCAGAAAAATATAGCATCGAATCAAACAATTCATTTAATCTAATTTCGACCTATAATTCGTTAGCAATCGTATATAAAGAATTAAAAAAATATGACGACGCAAAAATGTACTCAGAAAAAAGCATTGCCATTAGTAAGCAAATTGGCGCATTAGAACGAGAAATGTTTTGTCACGAAACCATGGCAGATATTTTATTCTTAATGGGAGATTATAAAAATGCTTATGAAAGTTTTACAAATTACTCATCAATTAAGGATAGTATATTTACTGCAGATAAAAACGATGCTATTGCCGAAATGCAGGCCAAATTTGACGTAGAGAAAAATCAACAAAAGGTAAAGGAAATAGAATTGCAGAAAAAAATTGACGATGAGGCTAACACCAAACAACGCCTATTATTAGTAGTTGTGATTGTAGTAATTTTAATCACTTTAGTTTTTACCTTACTCCTTTTTATAAATAAACAAAAAGTAAATCATTTATTAGAGCAAAAAAACGAAGCCATACAAGCTAATTTAGAACAAAAAGAAATAATGATGAGCGAAATACACCATCGTGTAAAAAATAATTTACAGATGGTATCTTCTATTTTAGATTTGCAAGGAAGAGATTTATCTGATGAAAAATCAATTAGAGTAATTGAAGATAGTTTAAGTCGTATTAATGCTATTTCATTAATACATAAGCGTCTATATCAATCTGATAATATTAGAGGTATAAAAATTAACACCTACTTGCAAGAACTAGCCTTTGATATTTTGAAGAACTTTTCGGCGACAGTAAATCCAAGTTCTATTGATTTACAATGTAATATTGATGATTTAGATATGGATTTAGAATCTGCTATTCCAATTGGTTTAATTACAGCAGAATTGATTACTAATTCCTGCAAGTATGCATTTATAAATATTACACAACCTAAAATCACCATCAGTTTAGCAAAACAAACTACAGGTTTAATATTAGCGGTTACTGATAATGGAGTTGGCAAACAACAATCTATAAATACATCAGGCACTGCATTTGGAACTAAATTAATTAAATCCTTATCTCGCAAATTACGTGCTGAAATAACAGAAAATTCTTCATCAAACGGAACTAGCATTCAATTAAAAATCACTAACTTTAAATTATATGACAACTAATTTAAAAATTGCAATAGTTGAAGACGAGCCTTTAATTGCTGATCATATTGAACAATACGTTTTAGACGCGGGTTTTATATGCAGCGGAATAGCAGATAATTTTTTAGAGGCGAAAGAACTGCTAGAAGAAGAAAATCCTGATTTAATTTTATTAGATATAAATTTAGGCGATGGGCCAGATGGAATTGATTTAGCTCATTATATCAACCAACATCAACAAAAACCATTTATTTTTATTTCATCAAATACAGATTCTAAAACTTTAGAAAGAGTTAAACTGACAAACCCATTTGGATTTATAGTAAAACCTTTTAAAGCAAGCGATATTCAAACACAAATAAATTTAGCTTGGCATAGTTTTAATTTGCAAAAAGAAAATACACAAGTATCCTTTTCTGATTCGTTTTTAGTGAACGACCACTTTTTTATTAAAGACAAACACAGCTTGGTAAAAGTAAATTACGCTGATGTATTGTATGCCGAAGCCTGCGACAATTATAGTATAATCTATACAAAGCAAACTAAATACATTTTAAGCTACACCTTAAAAGTAGTTGAAGAAAAATTAAGTCTATTTAATTTTTTCAGAACACATCGTTCCTTTTTAGTGAACCTTAAACATATTGAAAAAGTAAATCCTAAAGAGGTTTTAATAAATGGAAAAGAAATTCCAGTAAGTGAAAATAGTCGCCAAGATTTATTACAGAAATTGAATTTGTTTTAAATCCAACAAAAAAGCTCCCTCAAAAATTTGAAGGAGCTTTTTGATGTTTGTAATTTAAACTAAGCTGTAGCCACTTTCTCCTTAACCTTATTCGCATTTAATATAGCAACTTGTTGCGCTATGTTTTGAGCCATTTCTCTAAAGGCTAATGCTTGCGGAGTAGTTTCCTGTAAAATAGCCGGACGGCCTGCATCTCCCGATTCGCGGATGCTTTGCACCAAAGGTATTTGTCCTAATAAAGGTAAATTCATTTCGGCTGCTAAATTTTTTGCGCCATCTTTTCCAAAAATATAATATTTATTATTTGGTAATTCTTCTGGCGTAAAATAAGCCATGTTCTCAACAATACCTAAAACAGGCACATTGAGCGCTGGCAATTTAAATAAAGCAATTCCTTTACGAGCATCTGCTAACGCAACTGCCTGTGGCGTACTTACAATAACTGCTCCTGTAATAGGAATGGAGCTACATAACGTAATTTGTATATCGCCAGTTCCTGGAGGTAAATCAACAATTAAATAATCCAATTCGCCCCAAGCGGTATCTGTAAACAATTGGGTTAATGCTTTTGATGCCATTGGTCCGCGCAAAGCTATTACCTGATCAGGTCCGGCTAAAAAACCAACAGAGTTTAATTTAACACCGTAACTTTCTACAGGCGCCATCTTTGGTTTGCCTTCGTATTCGCCTTTTCCAGGCATTTCGTTTTGCACATCAAACATAATGGTTTGAGATGGTCCATAAATATCAGCGTCTACTAAACCCACTTTAGCGCCTTGTTTTGCCAATGCTACTGCTAAGTTAGCTGATACAGTAGACTTCCCTACTCCACCTTTACCCGATGCAACTGCAATAATATTTCTCACTTGTGATAACGTACCTAAATCTTTATCTCGTGTGGATGTTACATTAGCCGTCATGTTCACATTAACAATAGCGTCTTTATCTACATAATGTTTAATGGCGTTCACACAAGCATTATGTATCATGTCTTTCATCGGACAAGCAGGAGTTGTTAATACAACAGTGAAGGCAACATTCTTTCCATCTACTACAACATCTTTAATCATGCCAAGAGTCACTAAATCTTTTTTAAGATCTGGATCGTCTACATATTTTAAAGCATCTATAACGCTATCAATTGTTATTTCCATTTGATTTTTGTTTTTATTAATTTTTTGTCAGTTCGAGCGAAGTCGAGAACTATAAGCGTCTCGACTTCGCTCGACGTGACAGAGTTTTTGATTAACTTATATCTGTTTTGCCATGTTTAATAAATCTCCTTCTTCAAAATCTCGTCCCATTAATTGCAAACCTATTGGCAATCCATTACTATGTACTCCGTTAGGCACTGATATTGCTGGGCAACCAACGATATTAGCTTGAACGGTAAAAATATCTTCTAAATACATTTTAATAGGATCTTGACTATTTTTTCCAAATTCAAAAGCTGTACTCGGAGTTGAAGGTGTTACTATAAAATCATATTGAGATAATATCTCTCGTGTTTTTTGTCTGATTTTATTTCGCACTTTTTGAGCTTTACTATAATACGCATCATAATATCCTGCACTTAATACAAACGTACCTAACATAATACGACGCTTCACTTCCTTGCCAAATCCTTCACTGCGCGTTTTTTTATACGTGCTTTCTAAGTCTGTTGCATTAGGGCTTCTAAAACCAAAATGCACGCCATCGAAACGAGATAAGTTAGACGATGCTTCTGCTGTGGTTAATACATAGTACGTTGGAACTAAAAAATCTAAATATGGAAAATCAACGGCGCTTACTTGGTGTCCGTTAGACTTCATTTTTTCTAGGGCTGATAGGGTATGTGCTTTCACTTCAGGATCTAAGCCATTAGCCTCAACGCATTCTTTTAAATAAGCAATCTTGTATGATTTTTTATCATTCAAATCAGTCACATAAGAACCAACTGGTTTTTGAGAAGCTGTTGTATCATACTCATCTTTACCTGCCATGATTTCTAATAACAAAGCTGCATCTTCTACTGATTTAGTAATAGGTCCGATTTGATCGAACGACGAACCATACGCTACCAAGCCCCAACGAGAAACCCTTCCGTAAGTTGGTTTCAATCCAAAGGTACCAGTAAAAGCAGCAGGCTGACGAATACTTCCTCCTGTATCTGATCCTAAAGCTACGTGGCATAAGTTAGCGGCAACAGATGCTGCTGACCCTCCAGAAGAACCGCCTGGAACCATTTTTTCGTTGATAGGATTTAATACATTTCCATAAGCAGAATTTTCGTTACTGCCTCCCATTGCAAATTCATCGCAATTTAAACGACCAATAATAATTGCATCTTCAGCTAATAAACGCTCAACAACAGTTGATGAATAAAGTGATTCAAAGCCTTCTAATATTTTTGATGAACAAGATACTTTATGTCCTTTGTAACAAATATTATCTTTAATTCCAATAACAACACCCGCTAATTTGCCTTGTGTTTTAGAGGCAATTTTAGCATCCACTAATTTAGCTTGTTCTAAAGCCGATTGCGTAAATACTTCTAAAAAAGCATTCAAGTGTTTTTTAGATTCAATGGCAAGGATTGATTCTTCTACTAATTGCGCACACGATGTTTTTCCTGCAAGCAAATCAGTTTGTAAATTTTTTATAGTTGTAAATGTGTACACAGTTATAATGTTAAATAATAAAAGCGTCAATCAAATAGAAAGACGCTTTTAAAAAATGTTTATTAATTAAATTATTTTTTTTCTACGTCAGTTGACTCAGAAGAATTCCCGTCTTTAGCATCCTTAAATTCTTTCATTCCTTTACCTAAACCTTTCATTAATTCAGGGATTTTTTTACCTCCAAATAATAATAAAACGATAACTAAAATGATGATGATTTCTGGGGCTCCAAGTCCGCCTAACATTCCTAAGATTAATGCTTGTGTCATTGTGTAATTTTTAGACTACAAATATAGTTCTTTTTATGATTTAGATAGATTTTTCAGCTATTTTTACGTTAAAAAACATTTTAAAACAGAACATTTCTAGGGATTTCAACTTTCTAAACTTATAAAATGATACAAAAAATAGAACATATAGGCATCGCTGTAAAAGACTTAAATCACTCTAACGAATTATTTAAAAAGCTCTTTGGGAAAGACCATTACAAAGTAGAGGCCGTAGAAAGCGAAGGCGTGAGCACCTCTTTTTTTATGTTGGGCGAAACTAAAATTGAATTATTACAAGCTACCAACGAAGAAAGCGCCATTGCTAAATTCATTGATAAAAAAGGCGAAGGCATCCATCATATTGCTTATGCGGTAGATAATATTAACTCTGAAATGGAACGCTTAAAAGCCGAGGGTTTTGAAATTTTAAATAAAGAACCTAAGTACGGTGCCGACAATAAATTAATCTGTTTTCTTCATCCTAAAAGCACGAACGGCATATTGGTGGAGTTATGCCAAGAAAGAGATACATAGACAACAAAAATAATTTTATGGAATACTAAAAATAAGCGCATCTCTATTAAAAATTTACAAGATGATGCGTTATTTTACAACCCTAGTTTCCATTTTTTTAATTCAGTCCATGTTTTCTCAAACCTTTATCAATGGTGATTTCGAAAACAATTCAGCTAATAACATTGATCAAATTAATTTAACAAACGCCGCTTTAAATGCGATGTTGCCCGGCGTAACCGCCTTTGGTTCTTATGGAGATGTGGATATTATAACCTCTTCTACTTACGGTGGCACAGGCGCTCAACATCAATCTTGGTACGTGGCTATTACTGGAGGTGGCACTGATATTATTGCTTTAAGTTTATCAAAATCATTAGTTGCCGGAAAAACATACAGCATTTCTTTTTATGATCGAAAAATGGACAGCTACCCTGCAGATGCTATACAAATAGGGCTTTCTAACACAAATACTGATTTCGGATCTGTCATTTATACGTCGCCTTCTGCTCCCACAAATAACGTTTGGACACAACGCACTTTTACATTTATAGCGCAACAAAACGGACAATATATTACGGTGCAAATGCCAGGTGGTGGAATTTCTAATTGGGCTCAAGTTGATAATTTTGTATTTAATAATACAACCGTTCCTCTTAAAACCATTGAAACTCCTACCATTGCAGTTATTGTAAACAACGTTAAAAAAGACACAGTACTTTTAACTAACATCAAACGCAAAGATTCTACCATTGCAAAAACTATAGACACCACCTTGATCAAAAAACCATTTTTAAAATTTAATCGTCGGAAATTAAACGGACGAAAATTATTGATTCAAGAAACAGTGAATACTGCCGAAGGTACAGTGAAATTAATGGTTTGGGACAAAAACAGAATGGACGGAGATATTGTTTCCATTTATGTAAATGGACAATTAATTGAAGAAAATTTAATGGTATCGAAAATAAAAAAAGAAATTACCATTCAATTACAACCTGGCTCAAACTTGATAGTAATGGAAGCCATCAACTTAGGTAGGATTCCGCCAAACACAGCAGCCATAAGCATTAACGATGGCACTAAACATAAAACAACTACCTTAATTTCTGACTTAAAGAAAAGCGGCACACTCGAAGTGTTATATAACCCTGATGCCGTTGCTGTGAAATAAAAACAAATATTGCTATGCATTAAATTACCGCATACATTGGTCACGCCAAGGCGTTAGTGCGGTAGGTTTTGCCAAAACGGTGTGAAATCCTAGTTTTTTCTGGCGGAGCTGAAGCGTAGAATGCGCGAAGAAAAACGGATTTGGTGTTTTGGCTTGATTTTTTGCTTCTTTTTGATTAAGCAAAAAGAAGGTTAAAAGTTTACTTACAACCGTTCTTTGTTAACTCTTCCTGAGCATCAATACTACCAAGCGCTTTCGCTTGCTTTAAATCAGAACAAGAGCCTGGTAAATCATTCATGTATTTTTTTAATTTACCTCTAAATAAAAATGCTCTCTCAGATTTTGGATTTAACTCAATTGACTTATTTAAGTCAGCCATTGCTAAGGCATCTTTTTCGGTTTGATAGTAGGCAACACCACGCTCCAATAATGCTAATTTATATTCGGGTTTTAGTTTAAGCGATTCCGTAAAATCATCAATAGCGCCAACATAATCTTTTAGCATATACTTACTAATTCCTCTTTGGTAATAGGTATCATACGATTTATTAATAGCAAGCGCAGATGTACAATCTTCTATTACACCTTTATCATCTTCTAATGTATATTTCGTTAAAGCTCTATAATATAAAACAGTTTCATCGCTTGCATCTTTTTTTACAGAGGTATTTAAATCGCCTAATGCTAATAGATATTTTTTATTGTAATAATAATTTATGCCTCTCCATTTGTAATGTTTAGCATCTGTCAAATTTAACTCGATGGCCGCATTAAAATCAGATTCTGCTTCTGTATAGCGCTCCAATTCATACTTTGAAAGTGCTCGGTTATAATATGCAACTTCTTTTTTAGGATCGTATTCTATAGCTTTGGAATTATCTGATATAGCTTTTACATAATTACCTAAGTCATAATACGCGATGGCTCGGTTATAATAAGCTGTTGCATATTTAGGCTTATGACTAATGACAGTGTCGTAATCGGCAATTGCTTCTTTATACTTTTTAAGACTAATGAAATTTAATCCTCTCCAAAAATACGTATCGTAATAAGGAGTTAAAGCCAAAGACAAATTACAATCGGCTACACTCCCATTATAATCTTGCATATTATATTTTACAATAGCTCTGTAGTAAAATGCATTTTCGGAATTCTTATCTATAGAAACGGCAGTGTTTAATTGAATAAGTGCCTCATTATATTTTTTTAATTCATTTAATGAAGCGCCTTTATAAGTATAGGCTTTTGCGTAATTAGCATTTAAAAATAGAGCTGTATCAAAATCTAAAATAGCAACTTGATAATTTTTTAATTGATAATTAGCTAAGCCACGACTATAATAACCATCATATTTTTTACGGCCTGCAGCAATACTTTTAGAATGCTGAACAACAGCGTCTTTATAATCTAATAGTTCGTATGCGCACAAACCCCTATTATACATTGCATTTACATCTAACGGAAATTTTGCTAAAAATGCCGTATAATCCAAATAAGCTCCTTGGAAATTTTTTTCTTCGTATTTTTTATAAGCGCTTGCAAATAAAGGATCTGTTTTGTCTTTTTCTTTATCATCCCTACCTTGCGAAAACAAAGTGTTTGTAAAAAGAACAATTAGAGCTAATACTATTTTTACCTTACTCATTTGTTGAAAATTTAAGCATTAAAATTACTAAAATTATGCATATCATCTATCGAAGCATTCTATTATATATTATGGCTGTTAGTTGGGATTGTTTCTAGATTTATAAACATAAAACACATCAAACCTTTCTCTAATTGTGTCTTTTAGAACATATGACTTCATAATTTTTTCGTTGGTAAGATCATCATGATTTATAATTTTACCTTGATGCTTAATTACATATATAACACTATCAGATGAAAAATTAAATTCAGAACTATCAATCGTTGCTCTATAATTAGTGTTCCAAACATACATAAAATATAGATTATACGACATGTATTGTTCCGAATATACTAGGGTATTAACGGGCACTTTTTTTTGTGAAATTTTATATGATAAAGTTCCAAAATTATAGGCTGTTCGGTATAAGGTATTTTCAGGTGTTGTATAAAAGTTTTGTATAAAGCAAATATTAACTATGCCCGAGCACATTATTAAACAAACAATAATCACTTTCCATTTATTTTCCAAAGCCTCAAAACCCCAAGACACTAATAATAAAAAGGGTATAAATAAAATATAATTATAATCCCTTCTAATAATAGGCTTATATAAAAGATCAACTAACAGAGGCAATACTAATGTAAGGAGCAACCATAATACGATTGTTGTTTTGCTTAGATTTTGAGTTTTTTTTGTTTTCAAAAAATAAATACTGTAAAGCAATAACAACAAACAGCAGAGGAACAGAACAGGGTCTTGTCCCAAAAAGATATATAAATGAGCAAAAACAATGAATGGAGAACTACTATCAGTGAGATACTCATTGCCACTCTTTACCAAATAAATAAATGTGCTAAACACTAGGGCGATGATGAGCGTAATGCAAATAAAACTTACAATTGCAAAAACTATATTAATTTTAGATAAATGCTTTTTGAAATAAAAAAATAATGCGATGATTCCTTGACTAATAAAAATAAACACAAAATAATAATGACATAAAATAGCGAGGCTGGTAAATAAAACATAACAAAAAATTCCTATCACAGGGGCTTTAGGTTTTAAAAAATCTAAAAAAAAATAAAAAGACAATGTGGAAAATAATAGCACTTCATTATAAAATCTGGGAATATTAGCTAGTGATATAAAAGACAATGAAATAACAATCAAAAATGTTGAAAATCTCGCTTCAGCTTCGCTACTTTTTATTTTTTTTGATAAGGCATAAACCGTTGGTATGAGAGCTATATTGAAAAGAAAGGATAAGGCTTTTCCTTTTAAAATGCTAAATCCCACCAAAGAAAACCAACCTCTATAAAAAATAAAATCAAATATAGGTAGTCCTCTTTCGCAAACTAAAAGTAATTGATCGAAGGGCATAGAAGGATGTGAGTAATAAAAAAACTCTGCATCTTCAATAGATAAATTAATAGGATCAACGCCTATTGCGCGTATGATAATAGCAAAAAAGCAAACCCCAAATATAAAATAGGTATTGTTTATTTTTTTAAAGCGTTGGTACGTTTGGTCTAAAAAATTCATTCCAATTCGCTTAATTATACTTTATTCATAGTTCAAAAATTACGAAATAAATGTACTAAAATTATGCAGATAAAATATCTAATATCGTTAGCATCTCAGGGTTCAACTCATCAATGTGCTTCACCGCATTTGTAAAAGGCGTATAGCATACTTGTTTATTTACAATGCCAATCATTTCATTATTATGATTTTGTTGCAAAGCCTTAACTGCATAATACCCCATTAAGCTTGCATTTACGCGTTCCATACAAGTTGGATTGCCGCCGCGTTGTATATGTCCTAAAACAGTTACTCTTACGTCAAACTCCGGGCATTCATTTTTTATAATTTTCGACACTTCAAAAGCGCCGCCAGTTTCATCTCCCTCTGCAACTATAACTATTTTGCTGGATTTTGTTTTTCGCCATAATTTCTTTTTACTCAATAATATTTCCAAATCATTCTTGCGTTCAGGAATTAAAATAGCTTCTGCACCGCAAGCGATCGCGGATCTTAAAGCTATTAATCCGGCATCTCGGCCCATTACCTCAACCACAAAAATTCGATCGTGACTTTCGGCAGTATCTCTAATTTTATCAATAGCCTCTGTAACTGTGTTAATAGCCGTGTCATAACCAATTGTAAAATCAGTACCAATCAAATCATTGTCAATCGTGCCTGGACAGCCTACTGTTTTTACAGAATGGTATTTACTAAATTCATTTGCACCTTTAAAACTTCCATCTCCTCCAATAACAATAAACCCGTCTAATTGATGCTTTTCAAATGTTTTGGCAGCGTGTTTCATTCCATCTTCCGTCATAAAACGTTTACTACGAGCCGTTTTTAAAATAGTTCCTCCTCGATGTATAATGTTTGCTACTTTTTCTGTAGTCATGGCTACAAAATCATTATCCATTATTCCTTCATAACCTCTATAAAAACCAACAACTTCAATACGCTCAGCACAAGCTGTTCTAACAATAGCCCTGATACAAGCATTCATGCCCGAAGAATCTCCACCCGAAGTGATTAATCCTATTTTTTTTATGGTACTTTGCATAATCTGTGAATTTGCTTTTAATATGCTCTAAGAATAACACTAAATTCTACTCTTTTGACAATTAAAGGTACTATTTTTAACTTAAATCACGTTTTTGGTGATAATTTTCACTATTTCAAGTGGCTAAAAAGCAGCTTTTTGTTTGCATTATTTTACTATATTTGCCCCCTAACTAACCACTACACACATGATTTATCTTGATTTTGAAAAGCCAATTCAGGAACTTGCAGAAGAATTAGAAAAACTTAAAAGCGTTGCCGAAAAAAGTAACGTAGATATGAGTAGTTCTATTGCTGAGTTGGAAGCAAAAATACTATCCAAACGAGAAGAAATATTTTCTAAATTAACTCCTTGGCAACGTGTTCAAGTAAGCCGTCATCCTGAAAGGCCTTATACTCTTGCTTATATCGATGCTGTATCAAATAGCTCATTTATTGAATTACATGGTGATAGAACCGTAGGTGATGACAAAGCTATGGTTGGCGGATTTGGAGATATTGATGGACAAACTGTTATGTTTATCGGCCAACAAAAAGGAATTAACACAAAGATGCGCCAAATTAGACGCTTCGGAATGGCTAATCCAGAAGGGTATCGTAAGGCATTGCGTTTAATGAAAATGGCAGAAAAATTTAATAAACCTATTGTTACTTTTATTGATACTCCCGGCGCTTATCCTGGATTAGAAGCAGAAGAACGAGGACAAGGTGAGGCCATTGCACGTAATTTATTAGAAATGGCTCAATTAAAAGTGCCTGTAATTTGTATAATAATTGGCGAAGGCGCTAGTGGCGGTGCCTTAGGTATTGGCATTGGCGATAAAGTATTGATGCTTGAAAACACTTGGTATTCGGTTATTTCACCTGAATCATGTTCATCCATTTTATGGCGTAGTTGGAATTTTAAAGAAACTGCTGCAGCTGCCTTAAAATTAACGGCTGACGATATGAGTGCTAATGGGTTAATTGATGGTATTATCAGAGAACCACTTGGAGGCGTTCATAATAATCCGCAAGAAATGTTTGCAACTGTAAAAGCAGAAATATTAAAACATTTAGCAACACTAAAAAAACAAACGCCAGAAGCGCGTATTGATGCTCGTATTGAAAAGTTCAGCAATATGGGTGTTACCCACGAATTAGAAGCATAGATTAATACTAAAGAGAGTACAAAACGAAAAAATAAAAATAAAAAACCTCTATGAACTCGGCGCTAAACCTCTGCGTTCTCTGCGGTTAAAAAATAAAAGAAAAATCATGGCAGATACAGGCGACATTAACATCGGATCAATTATTAAGTTTAATGGTGAAATTATGCAGGTAACAGAGTGGCAACACCGTACACCTGGTAATTTACGTGCATTTTACCAAGGCAAAATGCGTAATTTAATTAATGGCAAACAAATAGAAAATCGCTTTAGAAGCGGAGAAGCTGTGGAATTGGTGCGTGTAGAATATAAGCAAATGCAATATATTTATGCAGAAGGCGAATTTGCCGTAGTAATGGATAAAGAAACGTTCGAGCAAGTATATGTTCCTATCAAATTATTTGGAGATAGTTTCCAGTTTTTAAAAGAAGAAATGGAAGTAAAAGTATCTTTTCAAGATGGAGATAATGTAATTTTAGCTGAAGCACCAACTTTTGTAACTTGTACAATTGCATACGCAGAGCCAGGTATAAAGGGCGATACAGCTACAAATACATTAAAACCCGCTACGCTAGATACTGGTGCTGTTGTTAGTGTTCCTTTGTTTTGTAATGAAGGCGACCTAGTTAAGGTTGATACTCGAACAGCGACTTACGTTGAACGCGTGAAAAAATAATTTTTAGATAATATTTATTGAAACTTAATAATAACCGTATTTATAACTACATTTAATACACCATGTTTAAAGCAAGTTTATATACACTAATATTAAGTTTAGTTGCAACGTTAGGATTTTCTCAAAGCACTACTCAAGCATTAGCTAATGGGCAAGATCCAAATGTTTTGTATCGTAATGAAGGTGCTTTCGGGATTTTTGCTCATAGCAGGGGATTCGGTATTAATTATATGCGAGCCAAACATATAACAGGCACTCGCAAAAAATTATTCGAAATTGAAGCCCTGAATATGTATCATCCAAAGGAAATTAAAGTTTCTACAAATTCAGATAATTCGAAACGCTTTAAATATGGCAAACTCAATAACATTTTTATTTTAAGAGCAGGGGTAGGCTATCAAACAACTATTTTCAGAAAAGCTGATCGCAAATCTGTTGAAATTAGAACATCGTATTTTTTAGGTGCTAATATTACTTTTGCAAAACCTTATTATGTTTTGGTATATAGAGAAAGTGCAGCTGGTACTAAATACGAAGAGTCTGTAAGATATGATCCTGATAAATTAACCATTGATAGTATCTCTGGAAAAGGTCCAATGATAGATGGTTTAGGGGAATTAAAAATTTATCCTGGACTTTATGCCAAAGCAAATTTAAGTTTTGAATATGCACCATATTCTAATAAAGTAAAAGCAATTGAAACAGGTGTTATTTTCGATTACTACCCAAAAGCCTTACCAATAATGGCTCACAACCCAGCTGAAAATTTTATAGTAACCGTTTACGTTGGTTTTGTATTCGGAAAAAAATGGTTTTAAAACATGCAAGACGCTCAAAATACTATCGTTTCTGATAAACCTCGTAAACCAGATTGGTTAAGAGTGAAATTACCTATCGGAGAAGAATACCTTAAGGTACGTAACATCGTTTCTAAACATAAATTACACACAATTTGCGAAAGCGGTAATTGTCCAAATATGGGCGAATGCTGGGGCGCAGGCACTGCCACCTTTATGATTTTAGGAAACATTTGCACACGATCATGCGGGTTTTGCGCTGTAGCAACAGGTAAACCAAAGCCTGCAGATTGGGACGAGCCTAAGCGTGTTGCAAACTCCGTAAAATTAATGGGAGTCAAACATTGCGTGATTACCTCTGTTGATAGAGATGATTTAAAAGATGGTGGTTCTATTATTTGGGCAGAAACCATAAAAGCTATAAGAGAAATCAGTCCTACTACAAAGTTTGAATGCCTTATTCCTGATTTTGCTGGAAAGTGGGAAAACTTACAACGTATTATTGATGTGAAACCTGATATCGTTTCTCACAATATCGAAACTGTTCGTAGGTTAACGGCTCAAGTGCGCATTCAGGCCAAATACGATCGAAGCATGGAAGTATTAAAACGTTTGCATGAAGCAGGAGTTAGAACCAAATCAGGTATTATGGTAGGTTTAGGGGAAACAGAAGATGAAGTTATTGAAACTATAAATGATTTAGCTGCTGTAAATTGCGACGTAATTACAATCGGCCAATATTTACAACCAACCCCAAAACATTTGCCAGTAGCGCGATTTGTTCATCCAGACGAATTTAATAAATGGAAAGAAATTGCTTTAGCAAAAGGTTTTCGATATGTTGAAAGTGGAGCCTTGGTTCGCTCATCATATCACGCTGAGAAACACGTATTTTAATCTAAGTTTACTAATATTAAAAAGTTTCTTCCTCAGAAGAAACAACTTCCTTACCTCTCAATTTATTCCACAAGGCATACACTTGTTTACGAAAAATAAACATCAATAATAGATACGGAACTGCCATTAAATATAAAATACCTTTATTTATTCCAGCAGCTACTGAATTCGTTTGTCCTTGACTACTTTCTACCGCAGCCTTACACATAGCACATTGGGCTTCAGAATGGTTAGGTATGGCAAGAATAAGAATTAAAAAAAACAGAATAATCCAACTTTTTTTCATGCCTCAAAGATACATTATTTGATGATGAATCTAATGAAATATAAATGAGAAAAATCAGTTCATTGCAAAATAAAAAGGGGGCATTTCTATAAAGAAACACCCCCTTTTTGGCTTTATTAATTTAAACTATTGTTTAACTAATTTTCCAATTTTGATTTCTCTATTGTTAGTAGTAATTTTTACAAAATAAACACCAGCATCTAAATTAGAAGTTCTAATTGTCGTTAATTCGGTATTCAATTTTTCAGTAATTACTAATTTCCCTAAAGCATCATAAATAGATACTGAAGTGATGGATACTAAATCAGCATTAATTGCAATGTTTAATTTATCAATTGTAGGGTTTGGATAAATACTGATACCATTTGAAGATAATTCTTCGATTCCGATACAAGGATTTACAGTTACCGATACAGTTGCATTAGCTGTACATGTTCCGTTACTAACTGTTACCGTGTAATTAGACGTAATAGTTGGAGTAACAGTGGTTGATACTGTGTTTGCTGAATTTGACCAAGTATAAGATGTAGCAGATGTTGATGCTGTTAAAACAGCGCTTTCACCTTTACAAATTGCCGAACTACTTGATACAGCAGTTACTATCGGTAATGCAGAAACCGTTAAAGTAACAACACTAGAGTTTGTACATCCAGCTGCTTCACCTAATAATGTATAAGATGTAGCGCTTGTTGGAGAAACAATAGCGCTTGTGCCGTTACCTCCAACTGGAGACCATGTGTAATTAGTTGCAGTACCTGTAGATGTTAACGTTACTGTTGATCCAGCACATATCACATTATTAGGAGCAATTGCAGTAACTGAAGGAGTATTAGCCACATTAACTGTTATTGTAGTTGTAGTTGTACATCCAGAAGCTAAACCAACAACCGTATATGTTTCTGTTACCGTAGGAGAAACCACCGCTGATGAAGTTGAACTAACAGCTGGAGTCCATGTAAAACTTGTTGCGGTACCCGTAGCGTTAATTGTTGAACTAGTTGTAGAGCCTATACAAATTAAAGTATTTGTAGCAGCTAAATTAATCGTTGGATTTGCTGTTACTGCTATAGAAATAGTTTCAGTAGTTGAACACCCTGCATCGAAACCGACTACAGTATAAGTAGCATTAGCTGTTGGAGAAACAACCGCCGTTGATGTTGTACTAACAGCTGGAGACCAAGTAAAACTAGTTGCTGTACCTGATGTTGTTATCGTAGCTGATGTTCCAGCACATACTGCTGATGTTGAAGAAGAAACAACATTTAAGGTTGGTGAGGCAATTGTTGCTAGTGAAATAGTATTTGTAGAAATACAACCTAATAAAGAACCTGTTACTGTATAAGTTGTATTTGCAGTCGGCGTTACAACTGCTGACGCTGCATTACCTCCTACTGGGGCCCACGTATAAGTTGTGGCACCAGTTGCACTTAATGTAGCCGAAGTGTTAGCACATATTGTAGAACTTGGAGCTGTTGCATTAATAACAGGTAAAGGATTTACTGTTATGGTAACAGGAGCAGAGCTTAGCGAACAACTATTCAAGTCAGTTACAATATAACTATATGTTGTATTTACTGCAGGAGATACTGTCAATGTACTTGATGTACCTATTGAAGAAGAACCATCAGTCCAATTGTATGTAACGATAGGAATAAGATTTAATGAGTATTCTTCGTATTCACCGTAGTCTACAGACATAGTTGGCCCAGTTACTAAGCCTTCGTTTACAATTACTCTTAATCTTGTGATTCCAGGAGTCGCACTTGCAGGTATTGTAATACTAGCAGTTTCAGTATGAGCTCCTAACGTAGTAATAGGTGACACATATACTGCTTCTCCTGCATCGGTAAATACACCATTCTTATTGTAATCAATATATAAACCAAAGGCATTACCGTAAGCGCTTGTTGCTTGTAATGAACTTAAGCTTAATGTATAAGTACTACCTAAGTTATAAGTATAAGGCCCGAATGCGGTAAAGTCTGAATAATCTCCTGCTGTCCCAGCTGCAGTTCCTATAGAACCAGATAATGAGTTAATTGCAGAAGTGTTGTTTAAAGAACCAAATGTAATGTTACCTAAATCTTCGTCTGCAAATGGATTAACTACCGAAGGCGGAGTTGTATAAGTAGGCATTACTGTGCTACCAAAAGAAGCAGATAATTCAACGGAACTACTTCCTACACAAACTGGATTTGGAGACCCTGATGCAATTGGAGGTGTAGTTAATGCTTGGAATACATTTAATGTTGTTGTTCCAATTGTTGTACAAATTCCATCTATTGCAGTTACTGTATAAATATAATTTCCAGGCAATGATGGAGTTACTACTACAGAAGTACCTGCAACAGATGTCGCTATGCCACTGCCAATTACTGGAGCACCAGTCCAAGTATATGAATATGTATTTGTAGTACCTGTATTTGTAGCTAATAAACTAACCGTTGTGTTAGGACAAACAGATGCAGTTCCTATAGTTGCTGTTACAGCATCAGGTATGTTAACAGAGACTGTTATCATCGATCTTGTTCCTTCACATGTACCATCGTATGATGATACATAATAAGTTGTAGTACTATTAACAGCTGATGTATAAGTAGAACTAGTTCCGGTTTGAACTAAAGTTCCACTTGTGGCAGCATTATACCAATTATAAGTTGTTCCACCTGAAACTGAAGCTGTAGGAACTCCCACTCCACATTGTGTAGAATTTGCAACTACTGGTGCAGTTGGTAAAGGATTTACTACTACTGCTACTACTGCCGAATTTGAACAAGTTGTAACTGGATCAGTTGCTGTTACTGTATAGTTTTGAGTAACAGCTGCTGTACCTGAATTAACAGGGTTTACAACTGCTGTATTAGTATTAATAGCGCCAGGGTTCCATTGCCAAGCTAAAGAACCTGCAGATTGAGCAACTAATAATCCTCCGATAATAAAATTAGGGCGATTAGAGCTAGTAGTTGGAGCTAATGGTGCTGAACAAACAGCTGGGTCATCAGCACGATAATATAATGATGAAACAAAACTTGTTGTTGTATATCTGATAGTTTGAGAGCCATTCCATCCAGCATTATTAAAACATGTTTCAATCACAATATTTGATACGCCATCCCAAACAAATGGAGTAGAGAACACGTGGGTATTAATTGTGTTTGGAACTAATGAATAAGAAGGGTTTGAATATACCGATGTTAAACCCGTTTCCCATGCACTCATTGCGGTCAAAGTTGAAGATTTAATAGAGATATTAAAGTTTGTTAGTTGTAACGTTGTTGTTACACCTAATAAATCAAATCCTAAACTTGTGATGTTACCGGCATAATAACCTGCAGCAGTTAATTCTGATGCCGTAATTAAATATTGGTTTTTATTACCCCAATAGGTTGTATAATATGGATTTGGTTCACTCGTTGTAGTTAATGATCCTGCACCTATAGTGTTTGTGCCAGTAACCACAGACGCCGCATTCAAATTAACAGAACCTGTTGAACAAACTACTGTAGGACTTGCACTAGCTAAAACTACTGGCGCATTATTTAATGTAACTGAAACTGAAGATGTTGTTGAACAAAGACCATCCGTGCCAAATACTTGGTACACATAAGTTCCTGCAATTGTTGGCGTCACGTTAGTTGTATTACCTGCTATCGAAGTAGGTATGCCACTACCAGTGGCTGGTGTAGCAGTCCATGTAAACGTATATATGTTTACTGTACCTTGAGTAGACGATAATAATATAGGTGATCCAGGACAAGCTAACGAAGAACTAGCAGAAGCTGTAATATTATCTGCTGTATTTACCGTTACTGTTAATAAAGACCTAACACTTTCGCAAGTACCATTGTATGAAGATACGTAGAAATTGGTAGTACTATTAATTGCTGTTGTATAAGTACTACTTGCTCCTGATTGCAATACAGTTGTTGATGTTGGTGATGCATACCAATTGTAAGACGTTCCTCCAGAAACCGATGCTGTAGGAACAGCTAATCCACATTGAATTGAATTAGCAACTACTGGTGCAGTTGGTAAAGGATTTACTACTACTGATACTGTTGCTGAATTAGAACATGTTGTTGTTGGATTTGTTACCGATACCGTATAAACATTCGTAACAGCTGCTGTACCTGAATTAACAGGGTTTACAACTGCTGTATTAGTATTAATAGAACCAGGGTTCCATTGCCAAGCTAATGAACCAGCACCTTGAGTTACAACTTGACCAGCAAAAGTAATGTTTGGTCTACTTGTAGAAGTGTTTGGAAATGGACTGGAAGTCCAAAAACTTGGATTTGAACTCGTTGAATATGCATATAAAACAGAATTGTTTGTTGTAGGTGTATAGTAAGTAGTTG